>CAZYMU010000001.1:0-156125 GCA_964648465.1 uncultured Eubacteriales bacterium
AGCTGGTCCGTTTCGCCAGAAAGATGCGCAGGCATATAGCCGGTATACTTAACTATTTCTACTTCCCCATCTCCACTGCCAAGGTCGAGGGAATTAATAACCGCATCAAAGTTATCAAACGCATGGCCTATGGTTACCGTGACCTGGATTACTTTATGCTGAAAATATACAACCTGCATACTAAAAAGTACGGATTACCGTGATGAACCATAAAATAAGCATTCTAAGGCCAAAAATCCAATAATTTTACGGATTAATTCCTATATAATCAATAAGTTAGCATGGCCAGCCCCCTATATTTCCATATTTGCGCTTAAACCACCAATTTTGCTCTTAAAAATTTACTTGTAAGAAACTTCATTCTGTTTTATGTTAAATATCCAGATGTGAACATAATGATTCATTTTATACTATAGTAGGTAAAGATAATGTCATTTAAAGCAGTCTTCATTGCTCATGCTCCTGATGCAGAGTCAGATACACACAGGTGTTTGATTGAAACTCCCAAATACAAACTCTTCGTAAGGATTGTCAGGGACCAAAAGGGGGCCGTTGAAGTGTGTAAAAATCTAGTCAGAGATGAAGGGATTCACTCAATCCTTCTCTGTCCAGGATTTAAACACAAAGATATTGCAGAAATAGCAGAAGCGGTAGGGGAGAACGTCGGTGTTTGCGTAGCTAGAGGAGATGGCCCTAGCAGTAACGCCTCAATGAAGGTCATGAAAGCGGAGGGTTGGTTTTCAGAAGAAGGGGAAGAATAAAACTCCCATTAGAAAGGAATTAGGTATGGATAAAAAAAGTTTGCTAGAAAAACTGATTAAGAATTACCGCCAGACGCATAAAAAATCCGAAGAATTCTTCCAAAAAGCGGTTCAATATGAGATTAGGGGAGGCAGTCACAACCTGCGGCTGTTTGCCCCATTTCCTTTTTATGATATATGCAGTTCTGGCTCCAGGGTAACAGATATTGATGGAAACACCTATGTCGATTTCTGGCAGGGTCACTTTGCTAATGTGTTAGGACACAACCCGCCAGTTGTCATTAACGCTTTGCTGGACTGTTTCCAAAAAGGGCAGGGATTGCAAACGGGCTTTCCAGGAACTCTTCAGAAGGAACTGGCTGAGTTAATCCTAACTAAGCTGAATACAGATAAGATACGATTCACCACAAGCGGAACCTTGGCATCGATGTATGCCGTCATGCTTTCAAAAGCTTACACCCAGAGAGATCTTGTGTTTAAAATAGGAGGGGGATGGCATGGATCCCAGCCTTTCGCATTGAAAGGAATATCTATATATGACATGGGGCTGAACCATGTAGAGTCTGCAGGCCTTCCCATGGGAATCGATTCAACCATCATTATGACTAAGTTTAATGACATTGCTGACTTGGAGGAGAAATTCAATAAATTCGGAGAACAAGCCTCCTGTCTGATAGTTGAGCCTTTCATCGGAGCTGGAGGTTTAATTTTTGGGCTGCCTGAGTACCTTTCAAAGGTGAGAGAATTATGTGACAGATACGGTGTTGTTCTTATATTCGACGAAATTATTTCTGGATTTCGCTTCCATGCCGGGGCTCTACATGCTCTCTACGACATAAAGCCAGATCTGACTTTGCTTGGTAAAGTGATTGGAGGAGGAATGCCTCTAAGTGCGGTGGCTGGAAAAGAAGAATTGATGGCATTGTGTAGTCCGGATGCAGAAGAGAGCAGGAGAGTCAAATTTGAAGGAGGAACTTTTTCTGCTCATCCTTCTTCGATGCTGGCTGGAATAACCTTTATAAAATATCTCTCCGAACATGAGGATGAAATATATCCCAGGATTGGACAGCTTGGCGAAAAAGTAAGGAAAGGCATTGAAGATATATTTAACTCCTGCGGATTTAATGTCCGATGCTCAGGAAATGGAGGCTCAATTGCAAAAAACAGCTCGCTAGTAGGCGTGCATTTTCTCAATCAAGACATTGACGCTGTTTATTCTCCAGAGATTGCGTTGAATCCAGAAGAATCTGATATTGAGATGCGAGTAAAGATATTCAAGCTGGCCATGCTCGAGGAAGGCTTCCATGTTATAGATGGCTATGGAGCTATTTCTTTGGCCCATAGTGATGAGGAAATTCAGGAATCTCTCGACGCAGTGGAAAGAATCGCTAAGAAATGGCAGAAATTCAGATAAGCATTTTTCAGGGCTGTCAATATATTAAAATATGAAGTGCATTTCCTCAATAGATTTTTATTGCAATAATTTTCTACTTGGATATATTTACACTTTAATCATTCATAATGGCTGAAAAAAGGAGATAGAAATAATGGCAAAAATAAAAGTTGTAATCTATGGCTGCGGGGTGATGGGACGTAAGGTTGTCGAAGCCTTGTTGGATAAGACGAGCATTGAGGTTGTCGGTGCTGTTGATATTGATCCTGAAATTGCGGGTAAGGATTTGGGAGAGATTCTTGACCACCCCATTCGGATCGGAGTGACAATTGAGGAAGATGCAGACACCCTTTTCTCTAGAGTTAACTCAGATGCCGTAATCCTGACTACCACTTCCCATCTCAAAAGCATTGAACCTCAAATAGTCCAATGTATAAATGCCGGGTTAAATGTTGTGTCAACCTGCGAAGAACTTTCCTATCCATGGAAGCGAAGTCCTGATCTGGCTGATAAAATCGATAAAATGGCCAAGGAAGCTGGGGTTACTATTGTGGGAACTGGCATCAATCCTGGTTATTTAATGGATTTTTTACCACTTACATTAACATCTCCCTGTCTAAGAGTGGATTCGGTTAGAGTTACACGAATGATGAACTCAGGTCGGCGCCGGATTCCGTTTCAGAAAAAGATAGGTACAGGAATGATGCCTGTTGAATTCCGACAAAAAATCAATGATAAGGTTATCACTGGTCATGTAGGGTTGTTGGAATCGATCAATATGATTGCTGCTGGGCTTAGTTGGGAGCTGGATAAAACTGTCGAGCTGCCGTCTGAAGCAGTCATAACGGAAAAACCGATTGAGACGGGATTAGGACTGGTAGAACCTGGAAATGTTATTGGTCTGAAAAGCATCGCCTACGGGGAAATGGGGGGCGAGAAAGTCATTACTCTCGAATTCTTTGCTTTTGTCGGCGTGGAAGAGGAGTATGATGAAGTGATTATCGAAGGTCTTCCCAGGATTCACGAACGGGTAATCGGTGGAGTCCACGGAGATGTGGGAACAGTGGCAATGACAATAAACACAGTTCTCAGAGCTGTCCAAGCTGCACCCGGAATCAAACTCATGAAAGACCTGCCTGCCGCTTCATGTGTTTCTTAGCACAGAGGTCATTGTGTTTGTAGGCTGAAGCGGTTTCAAATCGTGTTTCGAGATTTTTGATGCAAAAAAGTACTGGCGGAATCACTGCGGCTGACCCTTCAGTCAGTGAATTTATTGCTTCTTGCTTCGTCTGATAACAAGACCTCCACCTCCTAAGAGAAGCATGATCAGTGCTTGCACTAAGGTTTTCCACTGGATCTGGGGGGCGAGAAAAAGTGATTCAATGAGGAAATAGCCTCCTGCTCCTACCAGAACAAGATAGACGACAAGCATAACAATCTGGGCCCGGAGGTTCGTTTCAGGCGTATCCTGGGAGAAGAACCGGTTGTAAAGAAGCATGCCGATCAGGCAAACGATCCCCAAAATCGCAAATATCATCCAGAAATATCTTGTCTGGCTCAGGACTTGGGGTGAAAGTACTGCTCCGGCTGCCAGAGCGTCAGGATTAGGGGCCACTGGCTTGAGGATTTTTTCATACATGATTGCCCCGAAATTGCTGCCGAAAAGGCTGCCTATAACTCCGTAAAGGAAAGCATAGCCCATATAAACCGCCACTTTATCCTTAGATGCCACTAGGCCGACATAACTGTAATACTTAGGATGGGCTGTCATCTCACCTATGGAAAACACAGCTATTCCAAGGATGAACATCCAGGCGCCATGGGAAAATGCCAGGATGACAAAACCAGTGGATCCGATAATGATACCAGCCGCCATTACTGGCAGTGGTTTCATGTTTTTACAGATCCGACTGACGATTAGAACCAGCAGAATTATAGTCCCGGCATTGATGATGGTAACGAATTCCGCATCGAATTCAAATATTTTAAGCAGAGGGATCTTTGACATGAATTCTGTTACCGGAGTTCGGTTGATAAAATCGCGCAAGTACCAGAGGATAGAGCCGAACATCTGGAAATACAATATCCAGAAACAGGAATAAACCAAGATCATTAGCATGAAGCGTGAATCACTGAGCACCAGGAGTGCCTCTCTGGTCACCTGGCGTGCAGACTTTTTGCTCTTGGGTTTATCCGGGTCTTTATAAAGAAAAGCTGCCGGAAACAGCATGAGGAAACACCAGACAGCGGAAGAGAAAAAGACGTATTTCCAGTTAAATCCTTTGATCCAGCTGACAAAGAAAGGTGCTAAGAATGCACCAAGGTTAATGCTCCAGTAATAGACTCCGAATCCGAATCCACTGTTTTCCTTAGTTGTCGTTCTGGCAACTGTACCGGTGATGATGGGCTTGAATAGGCCACTGCCTGTGGCCATAACCAGCAGAAAGAGAAAGATCAGACCGTATGAGGTGAAGTTTCCGGTAGCAAAATAACCTATGGACAGCAGGGAGAACGCAACCATCAGCATCTTGCGATACCCAAGTCTCTCTGCCAGGGCGCCGCCGACAATTGGCATGATATAGGTCAGGGCATAAACAAAACCCTGGAGAAATCCGACCGATTCCTCAGTGAATTTTAACTCTTTAACCAGATAAATAGCCAGGACGGAGTTCATCCCGTAATATGCTCCCCGTTCGAAAAGCTCCATCAGGTTTGCCATCCAGAATGTAGGGGGAAAAGATCTTATAGCACTGCCTTTCTTTTTATCTTTGCTCATGCTGAAATTCCTCCATCCGAATTGACTGATTCTCTGCGCCAAATTACCACGGCAGCTGCGACAATGCAACTTTAATGTTTTTGTTTATTTCCCCTTTTTTGATCGAAGAAATTCTGGCTTGTGTTGGCTATGTTGAGGACAGCCTGGTACAGAATTTTTGCCAGGTCTTCCATGATGCCGGGAGTTATTGTTTTGATTGTATCCTTTGTCGTGCGAGGGTAAGTGGGGGTGCCGTATGCACTGAAGGATATGCTGGGTATGTGCTTGTTTATGAATAGTGTTGCATCAAGCTGTGGTATACCGAGGTTCGAATAGGGAAGAGGCTCTATAGGCCGTCTTACGGATTTGTTATTTGCCTTGAGGATAAATTCCCAGAGTGACGGATAATTCAATGCTGCAAGAGCTTGAAGTTTATTGCCGCATCCTACCATATCCAGGTTGAGGAAAACCACGGTCTTTTTCTTGGGAAAGGTCGGTTTGTCAAGATAGGTCTGTGTGCCTTTGAATCCCTGTTCTGACGATCCGAGACCGATAAACAATACTGAACGTTTAGGTTTTATAGGGCTTTTTGCCAGAGCTTCTGCCACTTCCATCATTACCGCTACACCAGAGGCATTACTGTTGGCTCCTGGCATAGTTTCGTAGCAGAAGCCAACATTGTCAAGGTGAGCGCCAAGTATAATAACCTCGTTTTTGAGCAGGGGATCTGTTCCTTCGATCTGGCCGATCACATTGTATCCGGTAGCTTTGGAAAAATGTCTGGTAAAATTTTCTATGGTAAAAACCTTGCGGGTTCTGAAAGATTGGGGTTTTAGTGTTTTTTTAATTTTTTCTTTGGTGTCTTTGTGCTTTTTTCCAGTTCTTGCAAAGATGTCTTTAACAATAGTATCTCCTACCTGGGCAACCATGAAATTTTCGATATAATCGATGTTTGGATTAACCCTCAATTCATTACAGAGCATGCCTTTAGCACCATGTGCTACTGCCATTTTGATCTTGTAGCGAAAAGAAGAATATACCTGCCATTCTTTATAGACCTCCGGATTCTCTTCAGGATCGACTGGCACACCAGGTTCGACCAGCACGATTTTCCTCTTGACATTCACAGTGGCATAGTCGTCATAGTTCATTTCAGGTGCGGTGATTCCGTATCCAACATAAACGACCTCTGCAGTTAAGTGGCCATTTGCGGATTGGGAACCTGGGTAATATTCTTTCTCATAGATGTATTTCCTTTTCTTTGAACGTCCTTTTGACTTGTAGTTATAGGAAAGTTCTCCACCCACAAACACGATAGTATAAGGATTAGGATATGATTGAAGATATGAGTTGTTGTGTGCAGCAGGTGAAATTCCCCATTTTTTAAAGTGAGATGCTAGCCACTTGGCACAAGTTTTATATTCTGGTAAGCCTGTAAGACGTCCTGCATAATTATCGGAGGAGAGTTTTTTTATATACCCTAGTAAAGTTTCATCTTTAATCGAGTCTGTAACTTGGTTAATCTGGGCCTTTTGTTGTTCGGATATTTTGGTCTCTTTATTTAATATTACTGTGCAAGAAGAAGCCAGGAGAAGAAATGTAACAGAGAGAAAAAGCATGATATTTTGACTTCGCATGGCAATATCCTGATTTTAATTGAAACATTTATTTTAGCGGTTTAAAGAAGGTCCGTAAAGCAATAAAATTCTGGAATTATAGGGATACATTACTTGACATGAATTATTCACGAGTTGAATTATTGGTACCTGGTAACATTTTTGCTTAGAATAGCAATTTTGCCCCCAAAAAGCTGGATTTAAGGATTTATTTTTGGCAAAATTGTAGGTTAATTACTTTAATGTGAGTTAGTTAGTATGGCCTGACCCCAATTTACCAATTTAAATTTATAGTTATTCATCTTGTCCAGGAGTATGTCTTTTTTGACGAACTCGGTTATCCTTAGCTCTTTGGCTTCTTTCCCGTCAGGAAGCAGAAACACCAGAGTGGGTACTCCAATAATCTGAAACTTTTTTTTAATATTCTTATAGTTTGGGTTACCCCTTGTGGTCATATCCATTTTGAGCATCATAAAATTCCGTGACATTTCAATGACTTCGGGTTCTGAAAACGTGAATTTATCTAGCTCTTTACATGGAATACACCAATCGGCATGAAAATCAATCAATACAGGCTTAGATTGTGCCTTTGCTTCATTAAGTTTATCCTCGGAGAAAGCAAACCATTGAATTTCCCTCTCTAGATGGGAGATTCCTGCCTGAAGATCGGATTCGACCATCATTTTATGCATATAGGTCTGAATGCCGTTGACGCCAATAATGAGAGCCACCACGAATAAAGCAACTCCAATCAAATTGCGGATTACGAAGAAGAGTTTTCCCTTAATTTTTGTTGGTTCGATCCAGGCCATATAGACTCCTGCTAGGCACATAGCTAAGGCAAGTGTCATATTATAAAAGAAATCATTGGGAAAGAGCGGATGTAAGAAATAGATAGCCATACTCAATAAGATAAATCCAAAGATGGATCGGACCCAGACCATCCAGGCTCCGGAACGGGGCAAGCGATCAATACTCCCTGAAAAGATGGCCAGGAAAAGAAAGGGAATCCCCAATCCCAAAGCAAGGGCGAAAAACATCCAGAAGCCCAGGAATACATTGCCTTTTTCACCGACATAAGTCAAAAGCCCTATGACAAAGGGGCCAATGCATGGAGCTGCCACAAAGCCCACAGTCAGTCCCATTAAAAAGGTGCCAAAAAATCCAGACTTTCTGCCTCCAGCCAAATTGGTCAGGAAAGAGGGGAGGCGAAATTCATACAGATTGAACATACTTAATGCTAAGGCCACAAGGATGACGGCAATCCCAATCAAGACAAAGGGATTTTGAAGGGCCGCGCCAAAGAGGCCGCCTGTCAGGGCGGCTATGACTCCCAGTGTTGAATATGTTATCGACATGCCTAGAATGTAGAGCAAGGCATGCGTTATAGTGCCGCCTTTTTTGCTGTGTGTCTGGCCTCCAAAATAGCCGATGGTTATGGGTATGAGGGGATAAACGCAAGGCGTAAGGTTCAAGGCTAGACCTCCCAGAAAAATAAGAACGAAGGTTAAGAATAATCCATGCCTTCCTATGGTGCTGGCAAAGTATCCTTCTTTAATGTTCTGGTCCTCCTCGCTTTTTATAGAGGTAGAATGTGAAGAGAAGATCTCCTGGTTGATTAGCATGACTGATTCGTCCTCCTCGGCTACAGGAAATGTCTGGCTGAAATGCAGGACATCGGGAGGGAAACAGGTGTTATTATTGCAGGCTTGATATTCGATGATGCCGGAAATTTCTAACTCAGAAGCTTGAAAGGACCGTCCTAGAGTCACTGTACTGAAAACATAGAATTTCCCTTCATATACAGCTAGCGGTGTTTCTGAAAGTCCTAGGACTTTTAGAGTTGCTAGTGGAAAACTAGGTGTCCCAAAGGCTAGGTTATCATTGTCATTAAAAGTAACAATAGTTGGTAATAAAAATTCTTGGCTCGGCTGTTCCGAATTGATATGGAAAAGGTCTTTAATGCGAAGCTCCAGAGTAATGGGAAAACTTTGTCCCGCTTTGAACTTACTTATGGAACTGACAACTTTTACTGCAATTACTTCATCCACTTCTTGAGAAAAGAATAGGGCAAAGGAAACAAAAAAAAGCACTGAGAAAACTATAATTCTCTTCATTGTCATATTTTTAGCCTCGGATCTTATTATAAGAATTCCATATTATATCATTCGTTAGCTTGATAAAACAACGAGTCAATCTAGCATAGCTGCAAGGAAGCGTCAAAACTTCTGTTCGGCTAGGAAATATCTTAATTTATGTAGTGTTTGATCTCATTTGATTGTTATACCGCTATTTTTAACATGACTTGATGGTTCTTTTTGCATATAATAAATAAATTTGAGGGCATGTTTGTGCTCCACTAAGATTTTTAACGCCATTCCCTCTTAGTTATTTACTTTGATGATGAAAAAAACCAGCAAAGATTCTCAACTTTTAGAAGATTTCTCTCTAGAATCTGTCCCTTTAAGCAATAGAAAGACCTGGTTAAACCTGGCTGTTATCTGGATCGGGGTGGCTGTTGTTATGTCAGCCATTTTTAGAGGGATGATGATTGGTATAGGTTTAGGGAAAATCTCAAGTGTAGTGATTTCTTATCTTCTTGGAGAGATTATCCTCATACTGGTGATGGGACTTACAGGATATATAGGAGCAAAAACAGGATTTTCGACTCCCCTTATAGCCAATTTTTCTTTCGGAAGAATAGGAGCCATTATAATTTCTTTCTCTATTGCTTTGTCTCTTATCGGTTGGTTTGGAGTTCAGGCGGCTTTTTTTGCTCGGACCGTTCAGTTTTACTTCGGAACAAATTTTCCCTTACTACTCTTCTCCTTTATCTGTGGAATCTTCATGATGATTCCTGCTATCTTTGGAATTCGAGGTCTAAGTGCTCTGAGCTGGACTGCTTCACCATTTATGATCATAATTTTTTTGTGGGGAATAATAAAAGTTGGTTTTCACTTTTTGCCTTCTGAAACTTTAATGTTATTGGCTGTCAATCATCAACCTGATCCTTACCCTTTAACTATTGGGGCTGCTGCTTCGATAGTTGCAGGAGGGTTTATTGTTGGAGCAACAACAAGCGCCGATATATTTCGATATGCTCGTCCTCGATGGGCTGATATCTTCTCAGCAGCAACTCTGGCCATGGTGGTCAGTGCTTTTCTTCATCTTGTTGGTTCTGTCCTGGCCATGAATACCGGGATATACCATGAAAGACTTCCGGAAATCATAATCGGCAACCAATACCTCGGATTGGGTTTCATCGGATTTCTCGTTCTTCTTTTAGCTCAATGGACCACAAATGACAGCAACATTTATTCCTCTGTATTGGCATTGAATAATATCTTTCGAACGAAAAGATGGATAATAACGATTGTAGCAGGTGTGTTTGCTTCTTTATTTGCTGCTTTGGGTATCTTAGAAAGACTTGAACTTTTTTTAGTTATCTTAACAGTGAGTATTGGACCGATAGGGGGGATTTTTATTTGTGATTATTATCTCCTGAAAAGATTAAAAAAATATAACTTTAAAGAAAAGAATTTTTCAAGAATTAATTACAAAGCTTTGGGTGTATATTTTATTTCTTTTTTAATAGGGTGGACGACTTCTGGACATCTATTCACGATCAAAATTTTCCCATTTTCTATATTTGCATTCAATGGAATAATATCCTCAATAATACTTTATTATGGGGTTATGAAACTTTTTCCAGATAAGGAGAAGAATCATGGTCTTAAAACAGGTAATAGAGATTTGTGAATTATTAGAAAGTCCGATAATCAAAGAAACTCAAATTAAAGAATTCTTTCTTACTCGAGGCTTAGCTGAATCAGAAATTCAGGTTCAAACAATAATGGAAGGTGAAGGAGAAACGAAATTTGTAAAGATTAATATTAAAGGTAAGGAAGGAAAAATGATGGGAGGTCCGGCTCCAACTCTGGGCGTTATCGGCTGCCTGGGAGGGATAGGAGCAAGACCTAATAAAATTGGCCTCGTATCCGATGCTGATGGAGCAATAACAGCTTTAGCCGCTGCAGCAAAATTGACAGATATGAGAGATAAGGAGGATGAACTTAAAGGTGACGTATGTGTAACCACCCATCTATGTACCTGCTCACCAGTTATTCCTCATGAACCGGTTCCTTTCATGGGAGCACCTGTTTCAATGGAGATTATGAATAAATATGAAGTAAGTGAGAAAATGGATGCTGTTCTTTCTATTGATGCAACAAAAGGGAACCGTATCATCAATTGCCGTGGATTTGCCATTTCTCCCACGGTTAAAGATGGATATATCCTGAGAGTAAGTGAAGATTTATTAGACATCATGCAGGTAGTGACAGGGAAACTGCCTGTAGTTTTTCCAATTACATCCCAGGATATAACTCCATACGGGAATGAGATTTATCATCTTAACAGTATCATGCAGCCTGCTACTGCAACCCATGCTCCAGTGGTTGGAGTCGCGATCACGACTGAAGTTCCTGTCCCGGGATGCGCCACTGGCACTAATCAATCACTGGATATAGAAATGGCAGTCAGATTTGTAGTTGAGGTGGCAAAGGCCTTTGGTGAGAGGAAATGTTCCTTTTACGATGAAAAGGAATTTCAGAAACTCATTTCGCTATACGGCTCTATGGAACATTTAAAAATGATGAAAGAAGATTAAAGAATGAAAAGAAAATACAAAAAATTAAAATAAAAGGAGTTTATTATGTTAACAAATGAGTTAATTTCAAAAAAAATAGCTCAAATACCGAAGTCAGCAATTCATGAAATGACAAGGCTGTCTAAAGAAATTGAGGATGTTGCTTTTCTATCTTGGGCCAAACCAACTTCAGGAACACCGGAGCATATAAACAGGGCTGCGATTAGAGCAATTCAGGAAGATAAGACAGGTGGGTATTCCGAAGCAGGTGGTTTATATGAGTTAAGGGAAGAAATAGTCCGGAAGCTGGAGCGCGATAATCATATTGAAGCCGACCCCTCAGAAATATTGATAACAGTGGGTGCAATTGAGGGCCTATCGGCGGCTGTGATGGCGGTTGTGGATCCGGGAGATGAAGTCATAATTCCTATCCCTGGTTATTCAACACACATCCGGCAGGTTGTACTTGCCTCTGGAAAATCGGTCCTGATTCCGACTATAGAGGAAAATGGATTTCGTCTTGATGTTGAGAGGATAAAGGAGTCGATCACATCAAGAACTAAGGCTATTTTGTTTAGTTCTCCCAACAATCCAACAGGTTCGGTTTACAGCGAGGAAGATTTAAAAGCGCTGGCAGGTATTGCTCTCGAGAATAACATTTTAATTATTACTGACGAAGCTTATGAATATTTTACTTTTGACGGCTATAAGCACTTAAGTATTGCATCCATGGATGGAATGAAAGATCATGTTATAAGCGCCTTTACTTTTACAAAAACCTATGCCATGACCGGCTGGCGTATCGGCTATCTGCATGCGGCAAAGGATTGGGTGGCTCAGATTAGCAAGGCACATATCCCTTTATGTATATGTACACCTGTTGTTTCGCAGTATGCGGCTCTTGAAGCTTTAAAGGGTTCGCAGGCCTGCGTAAGAGCCTTCCGTGAGCATTATCAAGTTACAAGAGATCTGATGTGCGAACGGCTTGATGGTCTCAATCAAATCTTTGAATATCAAAAGCCTAAAGGTTCTTATCTAATGTTCCCAAAAATCAAGATTAAAGAAGGAAAAGATTCAATGGCTTTTTCGAAAAGGTTGTTGAGGAATGCACGTGTGTCCACCACGCCTGGAATAGCTTTCAAAGGAGAGGGGCATGTGCGAATGTCTTTCTGTGTGCCCGAAGCCACGATTAATATAGCATTTGACAGAATGGAAAAATATTTTAAGAGATAAGCAAAATCTATCCTGGTGCAGGAATCGATAACATCGAAGTGACAATTAGAGATATAATCCCTCTGTTATGAGAGCGTTCAGTCTTGATGATATGTCTATTCCATTTCGGCATGATGCTGTGCATGAAGAACAATCCTCGCATATGCTAAGGCCTTGATTTTTGTCCAGTTTTTCCATTGTCATTTTTGCCTGAACAAAATTTCCATATCCTTCAGCATACATGTAAGCTCTCATTAAACTTGGAATTTCAACTCCATTAGTACATGTAGAAATACAGGAACGGCAGTTCTGGCAAAAAAGAATTCCCCTGCGCTTAGAGACATATTGAAGTTCTTCTTTTTCTTTTCCTGATAACGCCAAGCTGCTCATGACTTTGAGGTTTTGCTCCAGTTGTTTAAATGATGTCATGCCAGGGATAGTTGTACACACATTTTCATCATTAAGAACCCATTTAAGAGCGGCTTCGTGATTGACTTCGGTCTTGCTTCTCTGCTGATATCGCCTGCCTCCCTGCGTCTTCATGGCAATGACTCCAATGTGGTTTTCTACGGCATACTGAATAGCTTTTTTGATTTCTTCCTTGTGTTCCTGTACAAAATTGTAAGTTGTAAGGACAACATCATAAACTCCAGCATCTACTGCAGCTCTAATTACATCCGGATCATTAGCGTGTGTTGATATTCCGATGAACCTTGCTTTTCCCTGTTTTTTGGCTTTAACGAGTGCATTCATAAGCGGCTCAAAATTTACCATTTGAGATGTTGTGCAGCTGTGCAGATACAGAATGTCTATATAGTCTGTGCGCAGCCGCTTGAGGCTTATCTCGAGCTGCTTGAATAAATTTTCTTTGGTTGCTGCGGGTTCACGTGTACTTCCTCCTGTCGTGAAGATGCCTTTCTTGTTGTCCCTGGCAAGCCACATTTTTGTTGCGACGTAAACTTTATCTCTCTTCCCTGTATTTTCAAGTACTTCTCCAATTACTCTCTCGCTGTTACCTCTTAAATAGCCATTGGCTGTATCAAGGTGCTTGATACCCATTTCAATGGCTCTATTGATTAAGTCGGGGCTGTCTGAATTCATTACACCGAAGCTTACAATAGGAATACGCAGATTTGTTCTGCCAAGAGTCCTGTAAATTATTTTATGCGGTTGATTCTGGTCAGTTATTTCCCCCCTGAGAAGAGGAATGGAAAGGCCAGTGGATAACAGGCCAAAAGTGGCTTTTCCTATAAAATCCCTTCTTTTCATGCCTTTAGTTCCCATTATATTTTCCTCCTTTTTTTTAGGTTAGGCTTCGGATTATCACGATAATTCCAGATATGGCTGATGCTGTAAGAATTACAGGCCTGATAAACCCTCTGTCAAGTAATTTTGCTGTATGGCATGAAATAAAATATCCTAGCAGTACTCCGGGAACCAGTATTAGGGCAGCTTTGATCTCGATAAGGCCGAAGCGACGGATAAATACCAAGGTCGAGATGGAAATAATAGTGCCGAAAATGAAGATACTTGACAGTGATCCCCTCAGCTTCGGTCCTTTCTGGTGTTGATAAGCCAGGGCCATCGGTGCTCCTCCGATAGCAGCAGTTATTGACATGATGCCTGAGAATGTTCCGGATACAAGGAGATTTTCTGGAGTAAGCTTGAGTTTAATACCTGAAATACTGATAGCGACTGCAATCAGGACCATTGTTCCGAAAAGCATGGAAAGGCTGTTTTTAGCAATGATGGTAAGTATTACAGCTCCAATGCCCGTTCCTGCGAGCCTACCTACTATTGCCCATTTTATCTCCTTTATTTTGATTGAGCGGTGTTCTCTGCGGGATATTAAGGTTGTCAAACCTAATGCAGCTAAAAGTATAGGTCCTGGAACGAAAACAGGGTTAATCATGACGAGGAGAGGGACTCCGATTAGGCCAAGGCCGAATCCGATTGAGCCCTGAAGGGTTGCGCCCAGTGTTGCAATACCAAAGGCCATTACGCAGGTGAGTAAGTCTATTGATAAACCCATTCTCTTTTAGTTGTATTTTTCATATTGCTGCGGTTGATGTTAATTAAAATTTAAATAGCATGATAAGTGTTAATAGAGTACAAAGTCAAGGACAGATAAATATTTGTAAAAAAAATCTTTAACTTTTGGTAGAATAATTTTTATAAGGAGAGGTTAAAATGACATCATTCAGCCATTCAAGATTATCATCTTTTGAAATCTGTCCCTTAAAATATAAGTTTGCATATATAGATAGAATTAAAGTTGAGGCAGAGGATACTATTGAAACTTATCTGGGGTCAAGGGTACACGAGGCCCTGGAAAAGGTCTACAGGAATTTGCAGTTTGAAAAATTAATGTCACTTAAAGAGTTATTGGATTTCTTTAACAGAGAGTGGGAAAAGAGCTGGAAAGATACAATAATCATTGTAAAGAAGGAGTACTCTAAAGAGAATTACCGTAAAATGGGAGAGAGGTATATTAAGGATTATTATAAGAGATACAGACCTTTCAAAGAGGGGAAGGTTATTGGTTTGGAAACGACTGATTTATTGCCGCTGGATGATGAAGGAAAATACAAGTTTTATATCAGGATTGATAGACTTATGGATATGGGAAACGGTTTGTATGAAGTGCATGATTATAAGACCAATACAACGCTCCCCAAGCAGGAAGACTTGGATACGGACCGGCAGCTTGCCATGTATTCTCTATGGGTGAGGAATGAATTTAAAGATTTTAAGAAAGTCAGGCTTGTATGGCATTTTGTGGCGTTTGATAAAGAAATGGATTCTTACAGGACAGAAAAACAGCTTGAAGAACTGAGGAAGAATGTTATAGCAAAAATACATGAAATCGAGCAAACAGAAGAATTTCCGGCTAAAGTTACAAGGCTGTGTAATTGGTGCCTGTACCGCGGGATCTGCCCGATGTGGAAGCACGGTCAGGAACTTGAAGCTAAGCCTGAAAATGAGTTTCTCAATGACCCTGGAGTTAAACTTGTCAATGAATATGTGAAAATAAAGGGAGAGCTTGATACGCATAAGAAAGAAGCAGGAGAAAAACTGGAAAAACTAAGGGAAGCATTGATAGAATTTTGTGAAAAAAAGGACGCATCAGTTGTTTTTGGCTCGGAGAATAAGATTTCTGTAAATGAGTATGAATCCATCAAGTTTCCGCAAAAGAATACAAAAGATAGGACGAAGCTTATAGAGACACTGAAGAAAATCGGAAAATTCGATGAAGTTGCTGAGCTTGATATTTATACGCTGGTCAAAGTCATGGCTGCTGGAGACTGGGATAAAAATGCACTGGACGAGATATCGAAATTTGAAAGAAAGGAAAAAAGTTACAGGTTAAATGTTAGTAAAATAAAATAAAAAGCTAACTGGTACCTTTTTATTTTATTTTGTCTCTTCTTCAGGCTTCTCTTTTTTTTCTTCTTTGCGTTCCCAGGGTTTCCAGTCGATTCCCATGATATATTTCTGCATCCATTTGATCTCTTCAATGTCCCTTGTACGCTGATGACGAGGTTCGCGGAAACCGTGAGGTTCGCGTGGGACACGGAGATAGCGAACAGGTGCTTTGCCGATGTCCTTGAGTGCGGTGAAAAACATCATGCTCTGTGGTTCTGTGTCTGTTGTATCCTTCATGCCGTGTATGAGAATGGTGGGGGTTGTAACGTTTTTAACGTGTGTATAGGCTGACTGATTTGTGTATGCCTTTGGGTTATCCCAGGGTGTTCCTCCTATGTGCCAGAGGTGGACATCATGGTTGAAGCCGGGTCCATATTCTGATGACCAGTTATAGACACCTGCACCGATAGAAGCTGCTTTGAAGCGGTTGGTCTGGGTGATTGTCCAGCCGCCTAGAATGCCGCCATAACTCCAGCCTCTAAGTCCCATACGGTCTCCATCAACATATCCTCTCTTTATGACATAATCCAAACCATTCATAAGATCCCAATAATCGCCAAGGCCTATGCCGTCGTTGGCTTGGACTGTGTTGCCTTCGCGGAGTTTATCAGTATAGCCGCTGCTTCCCCGGACATTTGGTGAGAGCGAAGCATAGCCAAGTCCTGCATAAATATGGTAGCTCGCACGGAAGCTGTTGGTGAAACACCCTGCTGGCCCGCCATGAATGTTCAGGATAAGAGGCACACTCGACCCTTCTTTATATCCAGGAGGGAGGTGAAGCAGCCCCTCGATTTCAAAGCCATTTTTGCTTTTCCACTTGATGTTTTTCATTTTGGCGAGAAAAATCTCTTTTTCAATCCAAGGGTTTGCATTTGTCAGCAGGACAGGATTAAAATCATCTACTGAGGAAACATAGAGGTCAGCAGGTGAGTCAAAATCTGTAAAAGAATAAACCATTTTCTTTTTGTTTTTAGAGAATGAATTTGCTCTGAGTATGCCAGTCACATTTGTAAGTTTCTGATAATTGCCTGAAGCAACATCTATTTTAAAAAGATTGGAATTCGTTCCTTGCTGTCCGGTGAAAAGGATTGAACTTGAGTTTGGCATCCAAGTGATACCGCGGATGCTGCCTTCGTATTTTCCTGAAAGCATGCGATATTTTTTTGTGTCTGGATTCATTATAAAGATTTTTGAATTTCGGTTTAGCCATTTTTTATCATCTACGGATGTATATGCAAAACTTTTGCCGTCCGGTGCCCAGGTTAAAGATCCCTCAGGAACAATATTATTTGTTAGACGTATTTTCTTCTTATCCTGGAGATTTAGAATGTAAATTTCAATTTTATATGCGTCATTGCGTCGGTTGGAATATTGAGCAGTAAAAATTATTCGCTTTCCATCAGGAGAAATATCGAAATTCCCGATAAGAAAATTTTCATCTGTGATTTTGGATTCTTTTTTTGTGCTTACGTCAAACATCCAAAGGTTTCTCCAGCGGTCTTCTTTTTGACCGTTTGGTCCTTCATCGACAAATATCACATCGTAACCTGCTTTGTATTCTTTTTCTTCTTTTTTGCTACGCGGTTCGCTAGCTGTAAAAAAGATCTTTGAGGAGTCTTGTGACCATTTATAGGATACAACACTGTTTTTGTGCTCTGTAAGTTGAACAGCTTCGCCGCCTGTTGTGGGCATGAGAAAAACCTGGCTCTTTTTTTCGACTGTTCGTTTGAAAGAGAAATATTTTCCATCGGGTGAGAATTGAAATGAACTGCCGCCAGCTTCACCGATGTATTGAAAAGATTTGCCGCCTTCTGATGAAATCATGTAATATTTTGTATTTCTCTTGTTTTTATTCCAGTCCAGTTCGGATTTAGAAAAGAATACACATTTGCCGTCGGGCGATATCAATGCTTGACTTAAGCGCACCATATTGAGTGCATCATCTGTGGTCATCGGACGTTTCCCCTTTTCTTCTGCCATAATAAAGGTGACAGTACAAAGAATTAAGAAGCATGTAACTATGGATTTTTTCATCCTATCCTCCAATTTTTGTATTAATTATTATTAATTCTAATGTGGAAAAAGAAATAATAATACTTCTTTAAAGATATATGCAAGATAAAATAATTATTTGAGTTCTGCCACTGACAGTGAAATGCTTTAAAGAAGAAAAAAAGCACCAGGTACCTTTTTCGTGATGGACAGTTGATATGTATTTTTTACATATGATATTAATTAATTCTTTTAAGTTTTTAAAGAAAGTGATAGAATCATTACAGATATGAAGCGAAAAGAATTTTTCGAAGAGAAAATGAAATATTTATATAAAATTATTTTGATAATTGTAGCTGTATGCTCTCTTTGCGGGATTTTTTCATGCAGCAAAAAGCCGGCAAACCCAAAAAATATTATCCTGTTTATTTCTGATGGTTGTGGATATAGTTGTTTTGATGCTGCTAGTCTATATCAGTATGGAAAAACAGGAGAACAGGTTTATGAAAACTTTCCGGTCAAATATGCTGTGAGTACTTACTCTGCAGACGGAAATAAATATGATCCTGATGAAGCTTGGAAATCGTTTGATTTTGTAAAAAAAGCACCAACAGATTCTGCGGCTTCGGCAACGGCTATGGCAACAGGGGTAAAAACCTACAGCGGAGCAATAAACGTGGATACTAACAAGGCCAGATTGGAAACTGTTCTGGAGAGAGCAGAGAAATTGGGGAAGGCAAGTGGTGTTGTGACAACCGTAATGTTTGCTCATGCTACGCCTGCTTGTTTTGTGGCACACAATGAGAAACGCAGCAATTTTATTGAAATCGCCAGGGAAATGATCTTTGAAAGCCCCGTAGATGTGATCATGGGCTGTGGGCATCCTTATTATGATAAAGAGGGACATCCTGTTGAAAAACCTGTTTTTAAATATGTTGGAGGCGAGAATACCTGGAATGCGCTTCTCAGTGGTAATGCTGGAGGTGATGCTGACGGTGATGGTATTTCGGATCCCTGGATGTTTATTCAAAGCCGGGCTGAGTTTAGATCGTTGATGGCAGACCCGACTCCTAAGAGAGTAATTGGGATACCGTATGCCTATCATACATTACAGGAGGAAAGAGAAGGGGATGTGAATGCGGCCCCTTATGCAGTACCTTTAATCAAATCAATGCCAACTCTTGAAGAAATGACTTCAGCAGCATTGAATATTTTAGATGAAGATAAAGATGGATTTTTCCTGATGGTTGAAGGCGGGGCTGTTGACTGGGCCGGACATGACATGGAGGCCGGAAGAATAATCGAAGAGCAAATTGACTTCAATAAGGCAGTTGAAGCAGTGGTCGATTGGGTAGAGAAACATAGTACATGGGACGAGACGCTTGTGATTGTAACCGCTGATCATGAGACAGGGTATATTTACGGGCCTGGATCTGGCGTTTTTGAGCCTGGTGAAGAGATAAAGACTGAAGATGTCTGGAAGCCGCTTGTAAATAATGGGAAAGGAAATTTGCCTGGTATGGAATGGCACTGCAGCAGGCACACGAATTCCTTGATCCCTCTTTATGCCAAGGGAGTTTGTAGCGATAAATTCTATTTATATGCCGATGAGTACGATCAGGTCAGGGGAAAATATCTGGACAATACAGAAATTGCCAAACTTATTTTTTCTATTTTGAATTAAATTCTGAATAATTACAGACACTGCCTGGCTGTTCCTTTCCATATCCATTTCTGCCTTGCAAGCGCTACCACTACCAAGTGCCTTTTTTACTGAGGTGTTGTTGCTAAGTAATGCAGTACCAGGTACCCTTTTGTATTTGCTAAATTTTTACCTTTAGAAATAATACTTGGTTTTTGTACATTTGTGTTATATAACCTGAATTATTCATAAATTATGCCAGAATTTAGGAATGTAAGGAGTAAACAATGATGGATACTTTTCGACAGAGACTCGAGAGAAGAGATCTACTTATTGGAACTTTATTTACGCTGCCTTCCCCGGAAATTGCCGAAATTTTGTCCGAAGCGGGATTCGACTGGCTTTGGGTTGATATGGAACATAGTTCACTGGAGATAAATGATGTTCAGAGAGTTCTTCAAGCAGTAGGCGATAAATGTCCATGTATTGTCCGTGTTCCTTCAAATGATGAGGTATGGATAAAAAAAGTGCTCGATATTGATCCTGCTGGAATCATTATTCCACACGTGAATTCATCCGAAGAAGTACAAAAAATTCTTAAATTTAGTAAGTATCCTCCTGAGGGAGCACGGAGCGTTGGGATTTCACGTGCCCATGGATATGGAATGAAGTTTCAAGATTATGTCGATCATGCAAACAGGAACATGATTGTGATTCCTCAAATTGAGCATATTGATGCAGTAGATAATATCGAATCAATCGTGAGTGTGCCTGGAGTCTCGGCAATTGTTATAGGCCCTTATGATCTATCAGGGAGCATGGGCAAGCTTGGAAATGTATCTGATGTTGAAGTTCAGCAAAATGTTGAAATCGTGAAGAAGGCCTGTTTGAATGTTGAATTGCCTGTGGGGATATTTGGTGTAGATGCTGATGATGTAAGACCTTATATTGACTTGGGTTATACTCTGATTGCCGTGGGTGTGGACACATTGTTTCTCGGAAAATCTGCTCAACAGACAATTAAGTTACTTCGCAGTTGAAAAGACGTTTTTGATGCCTGTTCACATATGATGTTATTTTCAATATATTGAGCGAAAAGACTTTTATTAAGACCGGACGTTCTGAATTTTATTATTTCACCACTTATCCAGAGAAACTCTCGTGCGAACGGGAAAATTGGACAAAATAGGTTGATAGAAATCAAGATACATTCACTTCTTAAACTTTTTATGATTTTGACCTTCATTTTCTTGTCTGTTGCTTCGACTCCTTCGCTTCTGAGAAAACATCACCGTTATTTCGAAATAGGAGACCAGGCGTTGCTTCAAAAAGACTACGACGAAGCCATTTCCAATTATTTAAAAGGAATAAACTACGCCGATAAAAAAGACATAGCCAAGGTGTGGGACGATTTGGGGTATGCCTATCTGCAAAGAGGAAAATACAGTGATGCCATCACATATCTCAAAAAAGCTATTCATGCTCATCCCGAAAATTTCAATCCTAGGTTGTATTTAGCGGCGGCTTACTTATTTACAGGAAAAGTTGAACTAGCCTCACAGGAGCTCGACTACATTGAAAAAAATATCTATTTTGATGAAAGCTGGTATGATGAAGCTAAGAATCTTACAGTAGTGAATGAAAATGGAGATCAAATTACCCAAGATACACTGGAAAAACTGCGAATGGAAAAGGGAATATACCTACATAAAACGCCCAAAGAAACTGATGCAAAAGGTCAAACCGTTTTGTACATCGACGCCTTTAATGACAAAAACGAAGCAGTCTTCTATTTCATGCAAGGGCTTGCCTATCAAAAAATCAGTGATCATAAAATGGCTCGAGGCAAGTTTCAAGCCGCCTCTGAGGCAGGTTTTGAGGGATCAGAACTTCAGTCTTCCCAAATTCATTACCAACTGAAAGAACATGATTCTGGTTTATTGGACAGTAAGCTTAAAAAATTCCTTGAAGTGCTAAAAAAAGGAGAAATTGAGGAAGCCTATATTGCCCTGGAAGAAGCCATGTTAATCAATGAGCAATCATTTGTCATCAATCACAACTTGGCCTTGCTTTATTTCGATGAATACCAGCTTGACCAGAGCAAAATTGAGAAATTGGAAATGGCTGAAATATATTGTGCTCGAGATTTATGGTATAAAGACTACCAGACAGTCAATAAAGATGACATCATCAGTAGTTTGGGTCTTATGGGAAATATCTACTCCCTCAAAATGGACTATGATAAGTCCCTTCAGGAATACAAAAAGATTCTTGAGATAGATAAAGAGAACTTACATGCATTCTACAATATAGGAATCACATATTATAATATGGGAGATTTCAGCTCTGCTGAAAAGGAATGGAAAAAAGCCTTGACATCAGAAAAAATGATTCAAAACCAAGTGAAAACCGTAGAGAATTCGCAAAAAAAACTTGAACATTCCATAACCGTCAGAAAGATGTCGATCTTCTTTCTGGTGCATTGCGCATTGGGAAGGCTATACTTCAAACAAAGGCAATTCAATCAAGCCGTTACTGAGCTTGAAACTGCCATACGAATTAAGAATAACGCTGCTGAACCGCATCTTTTGTTAGCTAAGGTCTATCAGAAAATAAGGAACAGAGAGAAAGCCATTTTTCATCTGGAGAAATACTTGTTTTTGGGTGGTATAAAGGAAGAAGAAACCAAATTGCTTCTGAAAGAGTTAAATAAAATCCCCGATGCGTATAGAAGCATCGGATAGCGCTGACTCTAATAGGGATAAAGATTCAAAAAACAGTCCATAATCCGCCTTCATAATTTCCAAATTGTTAAATTTGAGTTTAAAAGTAAATTTAGATATGCTGTTGACCATAGGAAATTTTAATGGATTTAAAGCAGGAAATAGCAGCTTTTGTCCTGTTTCTAGACCGGGCGCAACGGATCTCGGTTCTGACTGGATCGGGGATCTCAGCGGAAGCGGGCATTCCAACATTTAGGGGAAAAGAGGGCATCTGGAAGCAGTACCGGGCCCAGGAACTGGCTACTCCGGAAGCCTTCCGCAGAAATCCTTCCCTCGTTTGGGAATGGTATGACTGGCGTCGAGGATTGATAGCTGCCAAAGTACCCACCCCCGCTCACCGGGTGCTGGCCGAATGGGAGACGTTTTTTCCTGCTTTTACTATTATCACTCAGAACATCGACGGGCTACATCAGAAAGCGGGATCACGGGAGGTCCTGGAACTGCACGGTAATATCTGGAAAATGCGATGTACTAAAGAAAAAACGATCATTGAAAACTATGAATCCCCTCTCAGCGAAATCCCCCCGCTGTGCCCGGCCTGCGGTGCACTACTCAGGCCGCACGTAGTCTGGTTCGGGGAATCTCTTGATATGGAAACTCTACAGAATGCTTCAGTCGATAGTGCAAACTGCGAAGTGATGTTCGTTATCGGTACATCCGCCGTAGTCCAGCCGGCCGCTTCTCTTCCCCTGGCAGCGGCGGGTGCCGGAGCAAAAATTATCGAGGTAAATCCCGACTCCACATCTCTCACTCCCTATGCCGATATTTCCTTCAGGGGTAAAGCAGGCGAGATCCTGCCTCTTATCCATGAGGAATTGATGAATGCCCGGGAAATCAAAAGGTAATAACGGTAAATTGCCATACAGTTGAGGAATGATGTTTTAGATGAATAACATGGGCCGATTCTTCAACATGGAATCAAGCCCTCGGATCGAGCAATGGCTCAATGAGTAATTTAATTCCCTTGATGATTTATTCTATTTAGAATTAAATCCTGAATAATTCCATGTACTGCCTGGCTATTCCTTCCCATGTCCACTTCTGCCTTATCTTCTTATTGAATGCGAGTGTTTTTTGGAAGCAGTGCTTCCAATTATCAATAGTCCAGACTATTGCACTGCCGATATTTTCCGGAAGAATTTTCTTATGCTCTTCTGTAATTTTTGCGAGTATTCCGTATTGGGTAACAACTCCCCAGTCAAAATCTACAGCCTGATCACTTTCCATCATGTATCTTGGTCCTGTGTTATCTGTTGAAACAAGCATGTTTCCTCTTGCAGAAGCTTCTATTAGAGACATCCCAAAAGGTTCTTTGAGGGTTGGCAGTATATAGATATGCTTATCGTCAAGAATTTCTTTTTTCTCCGAAGGAGGGCTTATAGCATTAAACAGCCTGAGTTTTATTGTCAAATTCTCCGGATGGTTTCCTATTTCTGATCTTATCTTGGAAAGATAATCATTTGATTCTGCAATTCCTGCAATGGTCAAGCACAGAGTATAAGAACACTTCCTGGCGGCTGATTTAGCTCCGTTAATTGAATACTCGATTCCTTTGCTCGGATCGATTCTGGAAAAAGTAATAAGATTTATTTTGTCAGGAATATGGAATAATTTCCGGCTGATATCGCTGTCGCTCATGAGAAAATCTACATTGCATCCGCTTGATATGAGTTTGATTTTGCTTTTGAATTTATCGAAATCAACATTCTGTGTGTCGAGGATTTCCTTGAAGTCATTAAAAACAACAGGGCTGTTGAGAATGATGAAATCTGAAAACCGGCACATGGATTCCCATTTTCTTAATAATATTAGGAGTTTATCTGAAGCTTTAAACCGGGCAAAAGACTCGCCTTTTTTTGATATAAAACTACTTTCCAGTGCATGAATAGTCGAGACGATTTTTGGGCGGCTTCCCTGAAGTTTCTTGGCGATGAGGCCCGGGATTATATGGTGTCCGTGAAGATTAACCACATCAAATTCATCCTGTCTGGTCTTCAGCCATCTGATAACAGCGTCAGCAAAACGCTGGATTCTGTTTAATTCTGTATCTTTATCACCTTCATAAGGATGGGAGATGTCTTTGTCTATGAGGAAGCGGATAATGGATAGTCTCCCTCTGTCCTGGATACTATACGGAACATACCATTCATTAAGGAGGTCAGCACTGTTAAGTGTTTTTTCGCTGTGAATGGACAGCAGAGTGACTCTGTGTCCATGTTTTAAGAATTGCTCGCAAATACTCTTGACGTGCACACCTCCGCCGCCTGTAGCTGTTTCTTCGAATTGTAAAGAAACTAATACAATGTTCATTAATCCAGGTTAGATACTCATATAATTTATATAAAATTTGAGGAATTTTTCTGCTATAGCTTCCTAGCCGTAGTGTTTTCTGATAGTTTCAGCTGCTTGCTGGCTGATTCTTCTGGCAATTTCCTGATTTTTAAGGAGTTCGATCATTGATACGGAAAATTCTTCCGGATTCGAAGGGTCGATTAGAATCCCGTTTTTTCCTGATGTGATCACATTACTGATTCCTCCGAACTTAGAAGCGACAACAGGAATGCCGCATGCCATTGCTTCAGTAGCTGTCATTCCGAAAGGCTCAAAAAGTGAGGGAAGGACAAATAATCTTGCCTGCCTGTAATAGAGAGCCATGAGATCATCTGGGACATACCCGATTATATGGACTCTTTTATTAAGCCCTTTTTCATTTATGATTCTAGCTATGTTAGCTATAATTTCCTTTTCCCGAGGCTGTGGCTTCTGGGAACCACCGCCGATGACAAGATCGACATCAGGAATTCTTTTCGACACGATATCGAAAGCATTAAGCAGGAGGTCATGCCCTTTGTTTGCATCGATGCGGCTTAGGCAGAAAATGTAGCTTTCAGGCAGTTTTGTTTTTATCTTGTTTTCATCTGGCCTAAGAGGGTGGAAATGGTGAATGTCAGTGCCAGGAGGAATGACTGCGATATTATCAGCTGTAAATCCATAAAGCTCTCTTAGTTTCTCATACTGCAGAGAGCTGGTTACGGTTTGGGCCATGGCTGATTTGAAGATTTGAAGCTCTTCGTTGATTCTATGAATGAAATTATATTTTTTCTCCATTTTTTTGGAGTTTCCACCCATTTGATTTCTTTTCCATGCTCCTAGTGAATGTGCAGTAAAAAAGAAAGGTTTATTAAAAGCGTTCGCAGCATCTATGGCAACAATGCCGGCATCAACATAATGACCGTGGAAGAGGTCATAGCACAGATTCTCTTTATCAATAAATTTGGTCATGTTTTCTGCTAGGTCCGGAAGAACGCTGTATATTTTTTCTTTCTGAATGAATTTCCATGGTCCTGCCTGTATCCGAATGATTCTTACATCAGGATAGTAAGGAACATGTTCGATCTGTTTTATTTGAGAGTCAAACCATCTTGTGTATATATCAACTTTGATATTTAGTTTTGAGAGGCTCTTTGCAAGTTGAAGGACATAAACAATCTGTCCCCCTGTATCGGTTCTTCCCAGTTTTGGGACTGGATCAAAATATCCGTGTGTGCTCAGCATGCAAATATTTTTAATATCAGGCTGCATTTTTTCTCCAGGACAATTATTATTTAAGATGTTGAAAATGGCAAGAGAGAAAGATAAAAAAGCAGTCTTGATTTAAGTTAATATTAAAGTTAAACTTTACTCACAAATGAGGAGGATAAATGATATTTTCAGGCAAAAAGGCAAAATTAAAGAAGTGGAATGTAGTTTTCTTGCTGCCGGTTTTTCTTTTTGTGGTGAGCGGCATGAGTGCTGACAGAACCGAGAAACCGGTCCTTCATGGAAGACACTGGGTTGCAATTACAGGAAAGCCTCTGGGTGCAACTGTAGGAGCCAAGATATTTGAGCGCGGAGGAAATGCTGTGGATGCAGCATGTGCTATGTTGGGAGCTGTCTGCACCATGTATGATGTCTTAAGCTGGGGAGGGGAGACCCAGGTTCTGATCTATAATCCGCATACAAAGAAAGTATATGGTATCAATGCACTTGGGGTGGCCCCAACAGGAGCAACTCCGGAGTTTTTCAAGAAAAAAGGGTTGGAATATCCGCCCGAGTACGGACCGTTGGCAGCCGTGACTCCTGGCACTCCTGGAGGATTGATAACTATGCTGGCCGAATATGGAACAATGAGCCTGAAAGAGGTACTTGATCCCTCGATTCAGATGGCGGAAGGGTATCCAATAGAAGAATCTCTTACAAATAGTATTGAAAGACAGAAAAAGAGGATAAAAGAGTGGCCATATTCCAAAAAAGTTCTGCTTCCTCATCTTGGTGAAGAGCATGAGGCTCCATATCCGGGAGAAATTTTCAAGCAGCCAGAACTGATGGATACATTGAATAAATTAGTAGAGGCCGAACAGAATGAGCTTTCTGAAGGAAAGAGTCGCAAGGAGGCAATATATGCTGCATACGACCGTTTTTATAAGGGAGATGTAGCCAGGGAATTTGTCCGTGGCTGCCAGGAACAGGGCGGCCTTATTACAATGGAAAACATGGCGAATTGGAAGGTTTATATCGAAGAGCCGGCAATTACAACATATAAGGGAATCGAGGTCTATAAGCTTACAACCTGGGTTCAGGGTCCTGTTCTTCTTCAGATGTTAAACTTGCTGGAAAGTATTGACCTAAAGTCAATGGGATATAATAGTGTGAATTATATCCACACGCTCTATCAAGTGATGAATCTGGCATATGCTGATCGTGATTTTTACTACGGTGATCCTTATTTTCCACCCGAGGAGCCCATCAAGGGATTACTGTCCAAAGAGTATGCAAAGGAAAGACTTAAAAAATTGAACTGGAATGTTAATGACCCCGATGTTAAACCCGGTAACCCTTATCCATTTGAAGGAAAGAAAAATCCATTTCTCAATTTACTGGAGAAGTGGTCAAATGTGGGTTCTGAAGAACCGGAGAAATGGGACGCAGAAGAAATGGAAGCTTATGAGGAAAGTTTTTTTGCAGGCACAACCTCAATCCAGGCTGCCGATGAAGAGGGATGGGTTGTTTCTGCGACTCCTTCCGGTGGCTGGATTCCAGCCTGTATTGCAGGTAACACAGGTATAGGATTGAGTCAGCGTATGCAGAGCTTTGTTCTTGATGAGGCAAAGAATCCATTTAATGTGGTCCTTCCTGGCAAGAGGCCCCGTGCAACTCTGACACCGAGCCTTGCAATAAAGGATGGAAAACCTTTTCTTTCCTTTGCGGTTCAGGGAGGAGATACTCAAGACCAGAACATGCTGCAGTTTTTCCTGGATGTTGTTGAGTTTGGCATGAATGTACAGGAAGCATGTGAAGCACCGAATATCGTGAGTTATCAGATGCAGAGTTCCTTTGGAAAGCATGTCGCAACTCCTGGAAAGCTCCAGCTTAATGAAAAAGTTAGCAAGAAAATAGGAGAGAATCTTGAAGTGATGGGGTATAAAATAAGATATAGAAAATATACATCAGGTCCTATTAACGCTATATTTTTTGACTGGAAACATAAGACTTTCTGGGGAGGATCCAGTAATTACGGGGAAGACTACGGAATAGCCTGGTAGAAAGGACAGTCATTAAGTCAAAACCCCTGCCTCAAAATATGAAAACATAATAATTATCTAAGAGGAGGTTTTTATGAAAAAAACAATTGAATTGTTCGCATTTTTCACTTTAATTTTATTTATTTTTGGATTGGGTAATGCAGTCAGCATGGAGAAGAATTATAAGCTGCTTAGTAAAGAGACTTATATGGAAATGGAATCCGTTAGCAGTCCTAATATATCTCCGGATGGAAAAAACATTCTTTTCTCGCGGGGATGGGTCGATAAGATGAATGACCATTCAAGGAGCAACCTTTGGATTGTGGATATTGAAGGGACCAGGGTCCGGGAATTAACTCACGGAAACTGGAGAGATTTTTCTCCTGTTTGGTCTCCTGATGGTAAGAAGATAGCTTTTCTTTCTGACAGAGATGAGACAACTCAAATTCATGTGCTTTGGCTTGATACGCGAGAAGTTGCCCAGTTGACTCACCTTGAACGTACGCCGGGAGGATTAAAATGGTCTCCGGATGGGAAAAAACTGGCATTTACATCTTTTATAGCTGACGAGAAACCTATTCTGCCTGTAAAACTTGTAAAAAAACCGAAAGGAGCCAAATGGGCAAAACCTGCTGTTCTTATAGATAGGCTGTCCTGGCGAAGAGATGGCAGGGGGCCTATCCCGAAAGGATATACTCATATTTTTGTCATTGATGCTGAACTCGGAGGTACTCCCAATCAGATAACTTCCGGAGATTATTCTCATAGTGATCCTCAGTGGTCTATGGACGGCAGGCTGATATGTTTCAGCGCCATACGTAAACCCGAAGCCGAATATCTGCGCGGTAATTCTGAAATCTATTCGGTCGATTTAGATACTCTTGAGATAAAGACACTGACGGACAGGAAAGGTCCTGACCGCGGGGCACGTCTTTCTCCGGATGGTAAGTGGATTGCTTATACAGGTTACGATGAAAATAACAATTACAGCAATATTTCGAATCTTTATCTGATGGATGTAAATGGCAAGAAAAAGCGTCTGCTGGCTGGTAACTTTCCTAATTCCCCATCGAGCATAACATGGTCTCAGGACAGCTCTGGACTCTATTATTTTATTGGGGAAAAAGGAGTTTCGAACCTTTGTCTTGTTTCTTTAAACGGAAAGATTAAAAAAGTTACTAAAGGTGTGCATTACCTGTCCGGGTTATCAATAGCAAAGGGAGGTCAAGTGGCTACCACATGTTCGACATTTTACAAGCCGGCTTTCCTTGTGACATTCAATCTGAAAAATCCGGATAACTTCAAAGAACTTGTGGATGTCAATGAAGATATACTTGCTGGTCTGAAGCTTGGAAAGGTTGAGGAATTGTGGTTCAAGTCTCCTGACGGCCTTGACCTACAGGGATGGTTGATAAAACCAGCCGAAATTAAAGTGAACATGAAATATCCGATGCTTCTTTATATACACGGCGGGCCGGTATCGATGTATACAGTTAGGTTTAACTGGGCATGGCAGAATTTTGCTGCAAACGGCTATGCGGTTTTGTACATGAACCCGAGGGGAAGTACGGGCTACGGTCAGGATTTTGTCAATGGTATTAATTATCTTTACCCAGGGAAAGATTATGACGATTTGATGGCAGGTGTTGATGCGGCAGTTGCTAAGGGTTTTATTGACGAAGACAACCTGTTTGTAGCTGGGGGTAGCGGGGGAGGAGTCTTGACGGCATGGATTGTCGGACATACAAACCGTTTTGCAGCCGCTGTTTCAATGAGGCCAGTCATAAACTGGCATTCGTTTGTCGGAACTACGGATGGGTCGAGCTGGTACTTGCGGTTTAGAAAATATCCGTGGGAAGATCCTGTTGAATATGCTTTGCGTTCCCCGCTTCACTATGTTGCAAATGTCACTACGCCCACCATGGTCATGACTGGTGAGGAAGATTTAAGATGTCCTATTGGCCAGAGCGAAGAATTCTACCGTGCATTGAAGACTCTTAAAAAAGACACGCTTCTTGTGCGGGTGCCGAATGAATATCACGGCTGGAGGAGACCTTCACACAGGCTGCTGCAGCAGCTTTATCTTATGGCATGGTTTCAAAAACACATGAAGAAAAATGTAGAAAAATAGATGGTCATGTTTAGAATGTAAGTTTCAGTATATTAGTGTGTGACTAGTGTTTATATTACAGCAACCAAAGCCTTTTAACGAAGAAGAAGTTATTGGTGCTTGCACCACTTGTCCATCCAACTGATGACTGTTTCATGCCACAGAATGCTGTTGTGAGGTTTAAGTACCCAGTGGTTTTCATCCGGAAAGTACAGTAATTTACTTGGAATTCCCAGACGCTGGAGTGCATTAAATGTACCCATTCCCTGAGTTTCTACAACCCTAAAATCCTGTGCGCCGTGAATGACAAGCATGGGTGTTTTCCAGTTTTTCACAAAATTTACAGGATTATGCTTCTCATAACCTTTTGGATTGGTCCAGGGTGTTCCAATGTGGTCCCATTCCGGGAACCAAAGTTCTTCTGTATCATAATAGGCCATCCGCTCGTCAAGATTTCCGTCATGGTTTATGAGGCAGCGAAAACGGTCGGGCCAGTTTCCTGCAATCCAGTTGATCATATATCCACCGAAAGATGCGCCAAGCGCGGCAATCCGCTCTCCGTCCATCCATGGATACCGGACAAGAGCAACAGCAAGGCCTTTCTTCAGGTCTTCAAGAGGTTTCCCTCCCCAGTCTCCTCTTATAGAATCAGTAAAATTCTGACCGTAGCCCACTGAGCCGTGGAAATCCACCATTACTGCTGCATAGCCTGCTCCTGTATAAGCCTGCGGATTCCATCGGTAGTGAAAATTGTTTCCAAAAGAGCCTTGAGGACCTCCGTGAATTAGAAAAGCTATAGGGTATTTTTTTAATGGGTCAAAATCGACTGGTTTTACTACATAGCAGTAGACGTCTTCCTTGTTCCATCCTTTAAATTTAAATTGTTCGTATTCTCCCATGAGGGCAGCACTGACTTTTTCTGAGTTGATCTTGGTGATTGGGTGTGCATCGCTTCCATCAAGCATTGCTGAATAAAGCTCAACAGGTGAACAAAGGTTATTGAGTCCATAGATGATTCTCTCTCCAGCAATGGCTGGAGAGCTCATATGTCCTTCCTTGATTATGGTGCTTATTTTTCCGGTTTTTATGTCGATAGCGAATAAAGAATTCTGGCCTGTGTTTGGAGCTGTTGCATAAATAGTTTTACTATCTGCGGACCATAAGATTGAAAAAGGAGAGAGTGCCCAATTTTCAGTCAGGATTAGTTTTTTTCCTTCGGGCCAGGAATACAGTATGACACGGAAGCGGTCGGCTTCATATTTAGGGCGGTTCATGGCGAGATAGGCCAGAGTTTTTCCGTCAGGCGAAAAAACAGGACATGTATCCCAGGCTCTATTTTTTTCTGTAAGGCATCGTGGTGCTTCAGAACCATCAGCAGGAACATAATAGAGGTCAAAATCCGTGGACCAGGCTTCTTCCTTTCCAGCGTTTCTGGCTGAAAAAACTAATCCCTTTCCATCAGGTGTAAATGTTAGTTCTTCTGGCCCCCCGAATGGTTTAGAGGGAGTATCGGCATCCATTCCAGGCATCATATCTATGGTTTTGCCTCCTGCTGTAGGGATTGTGAAAAGATGGGATCGTCGGCCATCGCACCAAGTATCCCAGTGGCGGATATATATATTTTCATAGATACGTCCAGTGCTCTTTTTTTTCGAGATCTTATCTAATTTCTTTTTTGTACATTCAGGAGTCTTACAATTAGGGAAAGTTTCCATTGTGAACGCGATGTATTTTCCATCGGGTGAGACAATAAGATTTCCCACATCCAGTGGTTCTTTGGTGAATTGTTCAGCTTCTCCGCCTTTCATTTGTATGCGCCATACCTGGCACGATCCCGAGCGTGTGGATAAGAACCATACTGACTTTCCGCATGCAGACCAGCGAGGATTGAAATCTCCTTCTTTGTGTGTTGTCAAACGTCGAAGATTTTTTCCGTCTGTGCTTACAAGCCAGAGATCAGTCCTGCCTTTATTGGCTTCAAGGTCTGTCGTCCGTAGGGTGAAAACGATCCATGCTCCATCGGGAGAAACATGCGGATCGGATATTCTTTCCATGGCAAGCATGTCATGAATCGAAAACGGGTGAGTTACAATAGAACTTTCTGCAAAAACTCCTACACTTATACACAGTAAAAGTATTGTAAAAAAAGACTTAAAACACATTATTCCCTCCTTTTTATCATTGCTTAGTTTAATTTTCATAAGACAATCTCATTTATAACTTTTATCACAAGAGAATAATTAGTTCAATTGGATCGAGTTGGCTGCATCTAAAAAAATGCAAAATATGCTTCTAGATTTTATAATACTGGAAGAGGAGTTGAAATAATTTTTTTTAAAATCTTTACTATTTAGTTCATAAAATGATAAATAAAAGGCAAATGAAAAAGACTATTCTGATATATATATTGGCAATTTTATTTTTTGGTACAGGTGTTTACGCCGATGTGCAGTCCCAAAATACGAAAAATTCTACTTTAAAGTTGAGTTTTTCAGAACGGTTTCGTTTTGTAAGCTGGGATAATGCAACAAGCCTTGACAGAACGCAGGCTAAAGAAAGAAGTTTTACCAGGCATCGAACAAGCTTGATGGTTCAGTGGATACCCAAACCTGGTTTGGAACTGGCAGTTAAGTTAGCCAATGAATTTCGTTACTATTTTGCACCAGAAGGCATGGATTTCAACCTGCATGAAGTGTTTGTGGATAACTTGTATGTGAAATCTAATAAGCTTTGGGATCTTCCTTTGTCATTTATTATTGGGAGACAGAATATCATGTTAGGAGAGGGTTTTTTGGTAATGGATGGACATCCTTTGGATGGCTCTCGTTCAATATATTTTAATGCGGTAAGGGTGGACCTTTTTCTCAATAAAAGTAATAAACTGATTCTTTTTTATACATATCAACCTGAAACTGATAATTATCTTCCAGTCATAAATAATAAAAATCAAAGATTGATCGAGCAGCCTGAAGAAGGAATTGGAATTTATTTTTCAGGGAAGTTTAATGAAGTAAATCTGGATTCTTACATGATCAGGAAAAATATTCACAGTACGGATACAAAACCCATGAGTTCTTGTATAAATACTGCTGGAAGCAGGTTTGTTTATCAACTGCTTGAAAGGTTTTCCTTGACTGGTGAAGGAGCTGTCCAGTTTGGAGACTACGGAAATTTTGACCGTGTTTCTTTTGGAGGATATCTGCATTTGGATTATAAGATCAACCAATTAATTCCTCTCCTTCAAACTGCGACACTGGGCACAATTTATCTTGCTGGAGATGACCCCGAAACAGAAAGATGGGAAGGATGGGATCCGCTTTTCAGCCGCTGGCCGAAATGGAGTGAATCGTATATTTACACTCTGATTCCAGAGTATAATGGAAAAGTAGCTTACTGGAGTAATTTTATTTCGATCTATGGAACACTGAAATTTAAAATATCAAGGAATATAGACTTAAATCTTTCATATCATCATCTGATGGCAGAAGAAAATTCAGATTTGTTAAGCGAATTCCCTGGTGGAAATGGGAAAACCAGGGGTGGTTTGTTAATTGCAAAATCTGTGTTTAAATTGAACAAGCATCTTACCAGTCATGTGTTATGGGAGTTTTTTTCTCCTGGTGATTTTTATAGACCGGGTGCAGATTGCTATAATTGGTTCCGCTTTGAGTTAATATACAGGATTTAAAAATCTCTATTAGAAAATGGGGCTTATTAGAGGAGAATAAATGTTAGTAAAAATTAGTGTTATTTCTGTCTATGCCCTGACGATTATTATTATTGGAATCATCGGGTTAAGAAAAACAAAGACTTTTTCTGATTTCTTTTTGGGAGGCAGAAGCATAGGCCCTTGGATGACTGCATTTACATATGGAACAGCCTATTTTTCAGCGGTGTTATTTATTGGTTTTGCCGGACAGATAGGATGGGGTTTTGGATATTCAGGTTTATGGATTGCGGTCGGAAATGCCTTCATAGGAGTGCTTGGTGCCTGGTGGCTGCTTGGACCAAGAATCAAAAAGATGTCGCTTGAATATAAAGTATCCACAATGCCTGAGTTTTTTGAAAAGAGGTATGACAGCAAATTCCTTAAATTTTTCTCCTCCTTAGCTATTTTTATATTTTTTGTGCCGTATTCTGCCGCTGTCTTTATGGGTCTGTCATATCTTTTCAAATCTAATTTTAACATGGAATATGGAATTGCGTTGGTATTTATGGGAACTTTTACAGCAGTATATCTTGTATTAGGCGGGTACAAGTCCATGACAATGATTGATGTGGTTTTTGGCATTATTATGAGTATAGGAGTTGTCATCCTGTTATGGAGTACTATCAGCAAAGGAAATGGACTTGCTAATATGACTGCAGCTCTTTCTGACATAAATCCCCGGTTAACCGCAGTTGTAGGTCCCCCCGGAGTATGGCCGCTTTTTTGCCTTGTTTTTCTGACAAGTGTGGCTCCTTTGGCCATGCCCCAATTAATACAGAAATTCTACGCGATCAAGGATAAAAGAGCAATTAAAATCGGGATGGGAGCATCCACTCTTTTTTCGATTCTCGTTGTGGGCGTGGCTTATTTTACTGGATCTCTAACGAGGTATTTTTTATCTCCTGAAACGACTCCAAATGCATTTAGTAATGGAAAACCTGTTTTTGATGCATTGATGCCGGAGTTGCTTGCTAATGTGATTCCGAATTCCCTGTCTGTATTAATATTATTATTGATATTATCAGCTTCGATGTCCACTCTGGCTGCACTTGTTTTAATCTCCAGTTCATCAGTTTCAAAAGATATTTATGGAGGATTTATAAATCAAAAAGTTTCTGATAAACAATTGACACTTTTAATGAGAGTCATGAATGCATTTTTCGTTATCCTCTCTGTTATTTTAGCTTATTTTAAACCGGCATCAATTGTTGCAATTCTGGGAATTTCCTGGGGAGCTATCGGGTCCGTTTTTTTGGGGCCTTTTATATGGGGATTGTTTAGTAAGAGAATCAACAAGTTTGGAGCTATTTGTTCTTCTATTACTGGACTATCTGCATGCCTTATTTTGTATGCTACAGGGATGCCTTCTCCTCAAGCCGGGACCATAGGGATGATGGTTTCTCTTGGCGCGACCCCTTTTTTTAGCCTTTTTGGAATTATGTTAAGTAAAAAACATGAAATAAATTAGAGGTAGTTACAGTGAAAACTGATAGGAAAATTATTGTGATTTTAATGCTGTTTATTTTTGTTGTAAATTGTAAAGTTAAACCTATGAAGACAGTAAAACCTGAGGATGTTGGGATGTCCTCGTCAAGTCTGAATAGATTAAAAATTGTCATAAAAGAAGCAATTGCCCAGGGGGATTTTCCAGGAGCTGTTATTTTGGTAGGCAGGAAAAACAAAATCGTTTTACGTGAAGCTTTTGGCGAAAGCCAGTGGATACCTGAACATCACCCAATGAAAGCATCTATGATATTTGATCTTGCATCTCTAACAAAACCAGTGGCAACAGCGACGTCAGTAATGATTTTGGTACAGGAGGGACGTATAAGTCTGCATGACAAGGTAAAAGACTATGTCCCGGAATTTAAAGCATATATTGATGAAAAGGGTGAGCCAGGAGAAGATGTGCGTATCTGGCATTTAATGACGCATACATCCGGGCTTCCGCCATATACGGATGCTGCCGAGGTTGAGGAGGAATACGGCAGCCCATGTGCATTGGACTCTTTGGTCAGATATATTGCTGTGCTTGAAAAAACTGATCCACCGGGGAAGGAGTTTCATTACAGCTGCCTTGGATTTATTACTCTGGCCTATATTGTTGAAAAAATATCCGGCCAGTCGATTGCAGAATTTTCGGAAGGAAACATATTCAGCCCTTTAAAGATGAATCACACTTTTTTTATGCCTCCTGAAAAGTTCCATCATTTGTGCGTGCCAACAGAGGTAATTGAAGAGACTCCTTTGATAGGAATTGTGCATGACCCTTTGGCAAGATTATTGAATGGAATTTCAGGTAATGCAGGGCTTTTTTCTACTGCAGATGACCTGGCAAGTTTTGCTCAAATGATGTTGAATAAGGGTCAATTTAATGAAAAGAGGATTCTAAGCCCTTTAACTGTCAAGAGAATGACCTCTGTTTATCCAGATGTAAGTTTTTCTGGTCGCGGGCTCGGTTGGGACATTCACTCCTCTTATGCGTCTAATGGAGGCGATATTTTTGGGCCCAATTCTTATGGGCATACTGGTTATACAGGGACATCTATATGGATCGATCCCGATACAAGAAGTTTTGTCGTATTTCTCACAAACAGGGTTCATCCTTTTGATAAAGGTGCCATTGTTTCCTTGAGAAGCAGAGTGGCAAACATTGTAGCGAGTTCAATAATTGATGTAGAATCGAATCAATAAATAGAAAAAGAGGTTAGCATGGTCGTGTTTGGTTTTTTAGATTGGTTCTGGCTGTTCCTGTTTATAGTCCTCATGATTATCTGCGGGGTTCTTTTCTACAGGCTGGGGAAAAGATCCATGTCAGATTTTTTTCTTGCTGGTCGAGGTTTACCATGGTGGCTGCCTGCAGCTTCTGTTTATGCCACACACTCTGCAACAGATACTCCGATATGGATCAGTGGGGTTATATATCAGCACGGCCTCAGGGGCATCTGGTATACATTTTTTTCTGCATGGTGTGCAATTTCTGCATTTGCCTCGACCAAGATTTTCCGCCGTTCTCTTGCATACACTCAGGCAGAATGGCAGACCATTCGTTTCTCAGGATTGGGTGCTGAACTGCTGCGTGGATGGATTGCAGGCTGGCAGGTGTTCATGAATATGTTTGTCCTGGGATGGGTTGGAATCGCCATGGGAAAAGTCTGTCATTATCTTTTTAATTGGCCCGAGTGGCTGGGATTAATTCTTTTTTCTTCTCTCTGTGCTGTTTATGTGCTGGCCTCAGGCTATTGGGGAGTGGTAATGGCTGATTTCCAGCAGGGTGTGATCGCCTTTGCAGTAATTATAATTGTTTCAATATGGGGGATTGCAACAGCAGGCGGGCCTCATACTATCATAGCAAAAATAAATTCTTTGGGTCAGAGCTGGAGGCTGAATCCTTTTGCCTTTACGGGAGTGGCTTCGGGAGATTTCCCATTAGTCTGGTTTTTAACCATGCTGGTTATTGCTGTTATAGGTGGTTTTGGTATGGGAACATCGATTGACTGGTATCCTGAAGCTCAACGCATTCAGTCAGCAAAAACGATTCGTGATGCCAGTTACAGCATTTGGGCAGGCTCTGCGTTGATAGTGATTCGCAACTCGCTATGGGCTGTTGCTATCCTTGCCTTTTTTACAATTTATCCTCATATAAGTTCGACGGTAGAGTATGAAATGGCATGGTATCGTCTTGGATTTGAATTCTTGCCGGTTGGATTGGTAGGCTTTTTCTTCGCAGCGATAGTCGCTATCCATCTTTCCACTGTCTCCACTCATCTTAACCTCGGGGCATCTTATGCGACAAGGGATCTCTATAATCATTATTACAGGCCTAAAGCGAGCGAAAAAGAGCTGATCTGGGTTGGAAGAATATCTACTCTTATTCTTCTTCTTGGATCGTTTATTTACGGTATGATGATGCAGGAGATAACCCAGTGGCTCATTTTTGCGCTCTGGATAATGGCAGCCGGTATCTGGCTTCCATCTATTCTGCAGGTTGTCTGGTGGCGTTTTAATTCCTGGGGATATCTTTCCTCCTGGATAGCCAATTTGGGATTAAGCTGGCTGGTTGTGTGGGTACTGCCGGAGTTTCATGTTATTCCAGTGCTGCCGGACTATCTTCAGTTTTGGACAATGATGGTCCTGGGAGCTTTAATCTATATACCACTGACTTTTTTGACCCCACCGGAAGATATGAACCGCCTTGTAAAGTATTATGTCATGTCACGGCCTCTGGGCTGGTGGAAGCCTGTACGTGAGGAAGCCATAAGGAAGGGGCTGGAAGGATTTAGTGTTGTTCAAAGCAAGGGAGGGATTTAATGAGTTGGATAAAAACAAAATGGACTGCTGAAGAAGCAGAACAGTGGACAAAAGAAGATTATATTATATTCATTATTTCTCCCCTGGTTTATATTTTATTAGCCGTAGGGCTGGCATTAAGCCTACTTTTGCTCTGGTATGGGTTTGTTATTTTATGTGTAGGTATGGTTCTTCTTGTAATTATGCTTAAGATTATTGATCCTAAATTAAAGGCAGTTTCAGAGGATTATGAGGTAAAGCAGAGAGAGTATCTTGAAGATCTAGAAAAAATTGCCCGCTGGGAGGAATAAATGAATCAAGGATTTTCTGTAGTCATAGGAATGTCAATAGCTTATTTCTTTTCTTTTCTCGGGCTTCTGCTTGCATATTTTTCGTACCGGAAAAGGCATAAGGTCAAAAAGGATAAGAAATGTTAGGAATATTTATCCCATTAATTGTATTAATTATTTCCTTTATATTGACTGTATATTTATATCGCCATTTTTCGAAAAAAGAATAACCCGAGAATGTGTATATTATTAGATAAAAAAAGGTGATGGATTTGTCTTTTAAAATGAAAAGGAATTTGACAACCGGATCTATTGTTTTCTCCTTATTATTGACCTTGGGCATTCTTTTTATAGGGAAGGCATACCTTTATTCCGGAGATATTCCGGATAAGTCGAATTATGCCAGGTATTCGCTTGAAGGACAGTGGGAGTTTAGAAGTATCAATGAAACCAGATGGTACAAAGCAAAAGTGCCTGGATGTGTGCATACTGACCTTATGGATAATGGGCTGATTCCGGATCCTTACTTCAGGGACAATGAAACAAGAGTTCAGGGGATAGAGAGAGAAGACTGGGAATATAAAAGAATGTTTGAAGTCACTAAGGATGTAATGTGCAGGGGGCATATCGAACTGGTCTGTAAAGGCCTTGATACATATGCAACAATCTTTCTGAATAATGAAAAAATAGCAAACACAGAGAACATGTTCCGTGAATATCGGTTTAATATAAAACCTTATTTAAAAACCGGTCAAAACGATATGAGAGTCAGGTTTGAGTCCCCTGTAAGACATGCCAGGATACTGGAAGAAAAACTGCCTTATAAACTGCCTGGAGGCTGTCCTCATGTTCGTAAAGCGCCTTATCATTTTGGCTGGGACTGGGGGCCGAGGCTTGTGACCAGCGGAATATGGAGGCCTATTTATATAGAATCATGGGACAAAGCTCGAATTGAAGATATTGAGATTATTCAGGAGTTCCATGGTAGAAATAAGGTTAGTCTCCACTTAAAACTTTCTCTATTGTCTGATATCAGCGAGAAGATAGGAGTCAGCATCAAGGTTTCTGGAAGAAAAACATATACAAAATATGAGTCGTTTTGTTTGCAGCAGGGAATGAATTCAAAAGAAATTATTATTGATATTATGAATCCAGACCTATGGTGGCCTGCAAGGATGGGAGATCAAAACTTGTATACTGTTGATGTCCATCTTTTCTATGAAAAGCAGCTTCTGGATTTTGTCTCCAAGCGGATTGGAATCAGATCGCTTGTTCTTAAACAGGAAAAGGACCAGTGGGGCCGGAGTTTCAAATTCGTTGTCAATGGAATTCCTTTTTTTGCCAAGGGAGGAAACTGGATTCCGGCAGATATGTTTCCAAATAGGGTATCGCCTAAAAAATATGAAAGGATTCTTAAAGACTGTGTTGAGGCGAATATGAATATGCTTCGAGTTTGGGGGGGTGGAATATACGAGGCCCCAGAATTCTATGACCTTTGTGATGAACTAGGAATTACATTGTGGCAGGATTTTATGTTTGCCTGTGCGATGTATCCTGGTGATGATGCTTTCCTTGAGAATGTCAGGGAGGAAGCAAAATATGTGATAAAAGAATTGAGACATCACCCGAGTATTGCTTTATGGTGTGGAAACAATGAATGTGAGGAAGGTTGGTTTCACTGGGGCTGGAAAGAGCACTTTCCAGACAGTGTGTGGAAGGATTATGAAAAGATATTTCATCAAATTCTCCCCAAGGCTGTTGAAAAATATGACTCCCGCCGCCAGTACTGGCCCAGCTCTCCTCATTCGGAAAAAGTGGGAGAACCACGGTCTGAAGAATCAGGAGACATGCACTACTGGGGAATATGGCATGGGAGAGAGCCTTTTAAAGAGTACAGAAAAAAGTTCCATCGTTTCATGAGCGAGTTTGGATTCCAGTCATTTCCTTTGATAGAAACTGTAAAAACATTCACTATTCCCGGAGACTGGAATATTTCCTCCCCAATAATGGAGTATCATCAAAAGAGTTCGCAAGGGAATAAGCTTATCCTGCATTATATGCTGGATCATTACAGGCTTCCAAAGGATTTTGAATCCATCCTGTGGGTGAGCCAAGTTCTTCAGGCAGAAGGGATGAAGTTAGCTGTCGAACATTTTCGAAGCCAGATGCCAAGAGTGATGGGTTCCCTGTACTGGCAGATAAATAACTGCTGGCAGGTAGCTTCCTGGTCAGGAATAGATTATTTAGGAAGATGGAAGGCTCTTCATTATTATGCTAAAAGGTTTTACAGCCCAGTGTTGGTTGTTCCTGTGGATAATGGAAAGGTTTTAAATGTTTACTGTATTTCCGATCTCAGGCGCTCCGTAGATGCAGAATTTCGCTGGTCTGTTTACACTTATGGAGGAAAATTAATTCAAAATCATATGTCAGAAATGAAAATTGAACCTAGTAAGAGCCGGATAATTCTCACAAAGCCTCTGGATGAAATGAAAAAAAACTTTAATGATATAGATGTTTATTTTTACTGTGAGATAACCTGGCAAAATAAGATTCTGAGCTCAAATATATACCACTTTTCTCCTTTAAAAAAAGTTTCGCTAATTCATCCTCAAATAGACAGGAAAGTATCATTTGAAAACGAAAATGTGATTATTTATCTGGAGAGCAAGCATTTCGCAAAGGATGTTTATCTTTCGGTTCCTTTTTATAAAGGGAGATTTTCAGATAATTTCTTTGATATGATACCGGAGAAAAAATACAGAATAGATTTCTTAACAGATGAAAAAATTGATATTAAGCGTTTTGAAGAGAATTTGAAAATAATGACTTTGAGAGACACCTATTAACCTGGGTTATTCATGAAAACTGCTGATGGCATGAAACAATAAGAATTATATCAGCCAGTCAGAATGGGCGTCCCCTTTTTTATTTTTTATTATTTGTTGACATGAATTTTTTGTTTTTTTAAAATTTCTACTCTGCAGCAATGAACTATTTAATAAATTGCAAAGGTATAAATAATAGTATGGAGAAAAAAAGATGATCCCTAAACCTGTTGCTAATGATTTTGGAAAAAATGTTCTCGTTATCGGAGGAGGTGTCACAGGAATACTTTCAGCCTGGGAATTGGTCAGAATGGGAGCTAATGTGATTCTGGTTGAAGCACGTCATCTGGGAAGTGGTGCAAGCTCACGTTCAGCAGCATGCATTCGGGCTCAGTTCGATACAATATCCACAGTCAAGGGAATGATATATTCGATCAATTTTTTTGAAAACTGGACGGACATCATAGAAGACAGCCAATCTCCAATTTGCCAAAATGGTTATTTATTTTTAAAAAATTACACGGCTGACGTTGAAGAAGTAAAGAAGCAGGTGGCTGTACAACAGAAAGCAGGACTCAAAGAAGTGGGATGGCTTGACGAAGCGGCATTAAGCGAACAGTTTCCTTATATCGATACAGTTGGTATTATCGGCGCAACTTGGTGTCCTAAAGACGGCTTTCTATTTCCGAACATCATCTACCAGGATGCTTCACAGGCAGCAAGGAAACTTGGAGCCAAAATTATTCAGAACGATCCGGTTGTTAAAGCTGAAGTTTCCGGTAATAGGGCCACAGCCGTAATCCTTGAATCGGGCAATAGGATTGAGGCTGATTTTTTTATAAATGCAGCAAATGTCTGGGCAGTAGGGATATCACGGCTGTTTGGCGGTATAGACTTACCAATTACTACGGAGAGACGGTATCTATATTTTTTGAGTGGACTAAAGAGGGATAGTGACTGGGGATTCAAAATGGAAGATTTTCCGTCACTCTCGATGACCGTAACACCATACGGTGCTTACTGCCGACCTGATAATAAGCAACTGATGATAGGCTGGCTGCAGCATCCTAATCCTGTTGCAGCAACGCTCGATAACCAGGACGATATCGAACCAGGCTACGGACTTGGGTTCGATGAATATGGTGCTGCTGTGCGTAAGGAAGTCACACAGTTTTTGCCAGCTGTTCAAGATATGGGAAGATTAGTAGCAGTTACAAGTGGATTTTATAATTCTACTCCCGATCAAAATCCTTTGTTTGGTTATGATCTTAACATTCACAACCTCATCCATGCGACAGGATTTAGCGGACATGGCTTGATGCATTCACCTTTTTCAGCACGTATTGTAACTGAGCTTATTAATTCCGGCCACAATATAGAGGCTATCGATCTTCCATACGACATTGGCAGGGTACAACTGAAGCATATGGCTATTAACAGGACCTTTGAATATTTCGAAAGCATGGTTATATAACAAGTGTAAGAATATTTTTTTATAAGAAAAAAGAGCTAACTTCTTATTTATTAATCAGTTCTGATGGCCTGTCCATATTTTCAATTATACAATGTTTGACATCAAATTTTCTTTTGCTATAACCTAAAAGGAAGCAAAATGAAAATAATCAATCAGGAAATGAAAATAGGAAAATACCAGGAGTTTGTGGATAGGCGTTTAAATTCTTGGAAGAATATTAATTTTTCCAGAAGGTTTCAGTCTAAAGATTCTACGTTATGGTCTCCTGTCTTGCCTTCTGAAATAAGAAATAACTTGGGATGGTTGGATCTTCCAGAAATGATGCAGGATGAACTTGAACCCATAACAAAATTTGCGCAAGAAGTAAAAGGAGAAGGAATAAAACATGTTGTGCTTCTTGGAATGGGAGGATCGAGTCTTGCTCCCTTTGTATTCCAGAAGACTTTCTTGAATGCTCCTGGGTATCCAAAATTAATAGTCCTTGACAGCACTCATCCTGAATCGATACGAAGTGTCGAGCATGAAATAAACATACAAAATGCAATTTTTGTCGTAAGTAGCAAATCCGGAACTACCCTTGAGACTCTTTCCCTTTTCAAGTATTTCTGGAAGAAAGTGAGTCATATAAGTAATAAGCAGGGACATTATTTTGTCTGCATTACTGATCCTGGAACTCCCCTTGCAAATTTGGCCGAGATGAGGAATTTTCGTGCTGTTTTTTCGTCACCTGCTGATGTTGGAGGGCGCTACTCTGCACTTTCTGTTTTCGGAATGCTCCCAGCAGCTCTTATTGGAATCGATATACACGAACTAATGAAAAGGGCTAAAGAAACAGCTAAAGATGTTTTGGATCCTCCGGAGGACAAATCTTCAGGATTTATCCTGGGTGCGGTTCTTGGAGAATTGGCAAAATTAAGGGATAAACTGACTTTTATAACATCCACAAGCCTTAATAGTTTTCCTGACTGGATTGAACAGCTCATTGCTGAAAGTACAGGCAAAGATGGAAAGGGGATAATACCTGTAGTGAGAGAGCCTTTGTTAGAAATAGACTCCTATGGAAAAAACCGTTTGTTTGTTTTTATTTTCCTTAATGAGGATGAGAACAGTGGATTGGAAAGATGTCAAAAAGAATTTGAGGATGCTGGTATTCCTGTTATACGTATTGACATGAAAGATAGAAATGATTTAAGCATGGAAATTTTTCGCTGGGAGGTGGCTGTGGCAGCTGCAGGAGCAACCCTTGAACTAAATCCTTTTGACCAGCCAGATGTTGACCTTACTAAACAGTTTACAAAGAAGTTTATGGAAGAGAAGGGAGAAGAAAAGCAGCGACAAGAAATAGATAAAGGAACTATATTTGTTGAAAATTCAGAATCAGCGTTGAAAAGTTGGGCCTTCGGAGCAAAAGAGGGCGATTATTTCGCTGTCCAGGCCTATCTTTCTTATGATTTGGAAATAGATAATGCTTTAAAAAAAGTCCGGCTTGAACTTTTAAAAAGATTTGAACTTGCCACGACCCTAGGGTATGGCCCACGTTTTTTACATTCCACAGGGCAGCTTCACAAGGGAGGGGCAAATAATGGATTATTCCTGCAGCTTGTGGATGAGCCGCAGATAGAATTTCCTGTGCCAGAGACTAATTTTTCTTTTAAATGCCTGATCAAAACTCAATCCCTTGGAGATTTTAAAGCCCTTAGAAAGAGAGGCCGCCGTATACTGCGAATAAACCTTGGACGTGATGCTGAAGCTGGCCTGAAAACTCTTGCTGGCTATATAAGCAATATATGATCTTTTAAAGTATATATCGGTTTGCTTTTAACTTATTGAAATAATTTTAATAATAACTTTTAAAATCCATAGATATAAATCTGTGGATTGATTGAGTTATCCAGTATTCTTCATGAATAATTCAGCTTAATTAAAAGAGACCGAAAAGTTTAATAGCCATAATAGTAATGGCAACAGTGAGAATAATGCGGATCGCTTTTTCGCCGCCCTTTAGAGCAGCATGAACTCCCCACCATGCTCCAAATGCGTTTCCTGCACCTAGGACTGCTCCGCATATCCAGTTCACATTTTCAGTAAGTACAAATACAAGTAAAGCAGGGACGGTGTATATCAGAATGATAAACACTTTATGCATATTGACTAATACAAGGTCGAGCCGCAACAAGTGATATAAAGCGGCCATGAGCAAGAATCCTACTCCTGCTTGGATGAAACCTCCATAAAACCCGATACCCAGTAATGCTAGATAGATAAACCAGTTTTTGTGGGATGAAATGTTTGAATTATTATCTTTGTAAGAACGGGAAAAAAACATGGAGAAAACAATGAAAATCAAAACTCCACCCAGGATTTGCTGAAACAGGATATTACTAATTTTAGTAGATATCAAAGCACCGATCACAGCACCAGGCAGTGTAAAAGCAGCAAGTTTTAGACTGGTTTTAAATTGATAAGCTCTGTTTTTGTGAAAAGAAGAAACAGCAAGAATGTTTTGAATGATTAACGCTATTCGGTTTGTGCCATTTGCAACAGCGCTATCAAGTCCTATGAATATAAGAGTTGGAAGTGTGAGAGTGGATCCTCCTCCAGCATTAACATTAATAAAACCGGCAACAGCACCTACGCCGAAAAGCAGAAGAAGATGGAGACTGTTCATTTTATATCTAAATTTGCATCTTTCAGAGGAAATAATACAGTTATCAAGTGAAAAACACAATGAATAATAAGTTATAAGAGAAAGCGTGAGTAATAATTATGATCGTTATTATAATCTTTGGAGGTGAAGAAAACACTTGCAAAATCATCTCTAAAGAGGATTGAATTTATGTGATTTCACTGGCAATATATTATAGAAGTTTATATTAGGGAAGCATGAGAATGAGCTGGAAAGCAAAATGGGGAATATTGACAGCAATTCTTTTAATTATCTTTTCTCAGAGTGTATTATTATTTTCCTTTGATAAGAAACTAAAGGTAATAGCAGAAAGTGCCAATATTTATCTTAGACCTGATATAAACAGCCCTGTTATTGAGACTTTGGAAAAAGGATCTATTCTTTCTCTGAGCAGTGCTAGAAAATTCCGTAAAATATTTGATTATGTTTATTATTCGTCAAAAAATACAGGCTGCACCAAATCAGGTTACATACTTGACTCATTTGTAAAAAGGTTGTTTCAGTCCACCAAGGTGATCACAATTCATGCTGGGAGAAAGAATCCGGAAAAAGCAGTTAAACCAGCTGTAAATTTTAGAAATACTTATTGGGGGATGAGAGAAGAACAGGTTTTAGAATTAGAAGGTGAGCCTTACAAAAAAGAAGAATCAAGGGGATTGGATATAATTGGATACGAAAAAAGAGTAATGGATAATGATTGTTTTATTGGATACACATTTGCAAAAAATAAATTAACAGCTGCAGAATACATATTTTTAGAACAACATGAAAATGAAAATAAACATATTAAAGATTATGAAAATATTAAGGATTTGTTAATAAAAAAATACGGCGCGCCACAACAGAATAACGTATTGTGGCGGAACAATTTATATAAAGATAGTCCTTCTGAGTGGGGATATGCGGTGGCTTTAAGTCATCTGGAATATATCTCTCAGTGGGAAACTCCTGAAACGGAAATATTCCTTAATCTTTCAGGTGGAAATAGTGAAATATTACTAAAAATTGAATATGCGGGTATTAACCTGAAGGATTTAATGAAGAGAGAAAAAGAAAAAGCTCTCCTTGCCCTCTATTAACCTGGGTTATTCATAAAAATTGCTGATAAATTATAACAATTAAAACCAGCTATATCCGTCCTCTAAAAATCCTCATAACCATCTTGTCTTATACATTCTCTATAATATAATTTAAATTTATTATCAGCGATTTTTACCCTTTGGGCGAGCCGATCTTACTGCATCTGCTTCATTAAAGCGCATTCGTGGTGAAGAACCACAACTTCATGCGCTGTGCCTTACATCTGCAGCAAGCTTGGCTCGTGAATAATTCAGGTTAATAAGTCTACTCTGTTTTATCCCAGCAATAAGTACACAGCTTGTTTTTAGGCAGACCGATTGCTGAAATAAGATCTTCCAGCTTTTGATATTTTAGTGATGTTAATCCGAGTCTCAACCTGATTTTCTCTATCATTGCATTGTATTTATCAGATCCAGCCCTTGAATATTCATCTAAGTTGGTGGGATCATCTCCTTCCAGCTCTTTTATAGCCTTTCTTGCAGCAAGGTCCAATTCCGACCTAGATCTCGAAAAATTAAGAAATTTGCATCCATAAACAAGGGGAGGGCAGGCTGGACGCATATGGACTTCTAAAGCCCCTGAATCGTATAGCCTTTGTATTGTGCCTTTCAATTGAGTCCCCCTTACTATTGAGTCTTCACAAAAAAGTAATTTTTTACCTTCAATCAATTCTTTTATTGGAATAAGTTTCATTTTGGCTACAAGGTCTCTTACGGCCTGATTCTGGGGCATAAAACTTCTCGGCCATGTAGGTGTATATTTAACAAAAGGTCTTTTAAAAGGAATTCCTGTCTCACTTGCATATCCTAAGCCATGAGCTATTCCTGAATCAGGTATTCCAGCTACAAGGTCTATTTTGATTTTATCATTTCTGGCAAGTTTGGCGCCGCACTTGTTTCTTACAGTTTCCACATTTATGCCTTCATAACTTGAAGCAGGGTATCCATAATAAACCCAGAGGAAACTGCATATATGCAATTTATCCCCGGGCGGGCTTTTTTGCTCGATCCCTTCTTCGCTTATTAAGACGATTTCACCCGGGCCAAGATATTTTTTTATTTCAAGGTTAAGGTTGGGAAAGGCGCATGTCTCCGATGTTGCTGCATAAGTTCCCTGTTTTTCTCCTATGACGAGAGGAGTTCTTCCAAATCTATCTCGTGCTACATAAACCCCTTCTTTGGTTAATAATAGTAAAGAACAGGATCCCTGAATTGCCTCTTGAGCATTCTGGATGCCGTCTTTAAAAGACATCTCCTGGTTTATCAATGCAGCAACAAGCTCTGTCGGATTGATCCCACCACCGCTCATTTCCGAAAAATGAATTGAGCTTTTACTGAATGCTTTTTTTGTAATTTCATCTACATTGTTTATTACACCCACTGTTACAATTGCATAGTTTCCAAGGTGAGAACGTATAATGAGAGGCTGGTCTTCATAATCGCTTATTACTCCTATACCTTTATTTCCTTGTATCTTTGTGATGTCATCTTCGAATTTAGATCTGAATTGGGCATTCTCAATATTATGAATGAATCTTGTGAATCCATCCGTATTTTTTACTGCAAGGCCACCGCGACTTGTTCCTAAATGAGAGTGATAGTCAATTCCATAAAATAGGTCGTTTACACAATCATGTTTTGAAACCAATCCAAACATACCGCCCATTATGGCCTCCTTGGTATATTGATAATTCTACTGGACTGGATTATTCACAATCAGATCCAGCCTACCCCGACCCGATCTACAAAAAGGTTACCGCGGATACAATGCCAAGTACTTAAGGAACTAATATTACTCAAAAAAGATTTCTGTTCAAGAGAAAAACAAATATATATATAAAAAAATAGAACTTCTCAATTAGAATATCGTATAATTAAGAATAATGGAGGAGGATATGAAGAAATTATTGTTTTTTGTTTTTAGTATACTTCTGATTTTCCTTTTTATAAGTTCCTGTATTATAGCAGTTGTTGACTTTCCTAATGAAGCAACTTTTCCCGAAGTGCAGGAATTTGAGAAAAATGTGCCTTTAGATGAAGGGGGGACTCTCTCTCTTGAAAATATAGATGGAGATATTGAAATTCAGGGTTGGGATAGAAATGAGTTACAAGTGTTTGCAGAGAAAATTATGCCTAACCTGTATGATAGCAAGATTCGAATGTTTCATTGGAATTATTCCGTTCCTAAAATTGATTTTAATAAATTTGAAGATTTTGTAAAAATCAAGACCAAGGCTGCTTCAGGAGAAGATAAGGCAAAAACAGTCCATTATGAGGTAAGAGTTCCTCATTCCATAAATTTAAAAGATATCACTTCAGTTAAAGGAGATATATTTATTTCGGATTTGTATGGGGAAGCTTACATCGAATTGGAAGATGGCGATATAAGAGTTGATAATTTTTCAGGTTCTTTAACGGCTTATGTTGATAATGGTTCAATCAAGGTAAGTTTGTATGACCTTAGAAATGAAGATGAACTAACAATTTCCACAAAACAGGGAGATATTGTTGTATATCTTCAGCCAGAAGTAAATTGCCGGATAGAAGCTTCAAGTCTGGAGGGAGATATATTTTGTGAATTTGATGTTGAGAATCCTATGCTGACAGATAAGATTTCTACTGTGATTGGAAAAGACGGAGCTTCTATTTCACTTACAACTTTAAATGGTAATATTGAAATTAAAAAGATAAAATAATAGCACTTGACTCGTGATTAATATGGGTTAAATAATTATTATTTAAATTGCAAGTGGAGGGAAATATGGAGGAATCTAAAAAAGTAACTATGACAGCTCTTGTCATAATAGCAGTTGTGGTAGTTGCTATATGTATTTACTTTTTTCTTATAAGAGGTAGATCAAAAGAGATTACAGAAATTACTGAGAAAACAACTGCTGTGATTCCATCTGAAGAAGCTGTCAAAGAAGAGGAAAAAATGCCGGAGTATATTGATGTTACTCTAGGAAAAAGTGATGATTTAATACGCAAATTAATCGGTGAGTTTTCTTCTAGTGTTGAACTTAAGGGCTGGCTGGCAACCGATGATATTATTCTAAAATTTGTTGCGGCGGTAGATAATATAGCCAATGGACAGAGTCCGAGAGCTCACATCGATTTTTTCAATCCTGGAGGAAAATTTAAAGTTATTAAGAGAAATAATGAGTATTATATGGATCCGATTGGGTATAAAAGATATGCAATTGTAGCAGAAGTATTTTCATCTTTGGATTCAGAATCCTGTGTAAAACTCTACAGGCAGTTAAAGCCAGTAATCCGGGAAGCATACAGTGATTTAGGATATCCTGATGCGGATTTTCAAGATACTCTTGTAATGGCTATACGCGAACTCCTTGAAGTGCCCGTGATAAGAAAAGATATTCTACTGGAGAAAAAAGTAATTTCGTTTGTTATTGCTGAACCCGAATTGGAAAAAATGAGTCAAGCACAGAAACACTTTTTCAGAATGGGGCCAGAGAATATCAGCAATATACAGGCAAAACTGCGTGAAATGGCCTCGGATTTGGGAATTCCGGAAAGCAAGTTGCCACGTTCATAAAATAAACAGGCTTTAATAATCTCCTATCCCCATCTGAATGGGTCTTTAATCTTGAAATCCGGGATTAGATGTTCATTCCGTGCGAAGGGTTCAGGCTGGATAAGCATATTCTCGAAACCAAGTTCTTTAGCCTTAGATACTACATTTACATATTCTTCTCGAGTTAAGGTTCTCTGAATTTCAGGTGGGGCTTTGAAGCAGGGGTAGTACTGGCTCATAATGCTTAAACAGACGGAGAGTGAGAGGTTTCTGGAAATCCATTCTAGGAGAATTATGGAATCGCCGGTTTGTCCTGGAAGAACAAGGTGCCTGATAATGAGTCCTTTCTGTGCCACTTTTTTGCTGTTGAGCACTAGGACTGGCTGCTGGCAATACATTTCTTTGATGGCTTGGCTGGCATACTGGAAGTAGTCAGAAGCTCCAGAATATTTTGCCGAAGCATGGGAAGAAAAATATTTAAAATCAGGAAGATAAATATCCACAATCCCTTCAAGATTTCTCAAAACTTCTACTTTTTCATAAGCATTGGAATTGTATACGAGAGGAAGACTTAGTCCTTTCGAATAGGCTATTTTCAGTGCTTTCAGGATAGGAAGAATCATGTGGGAAGGAGAAACAAGGTTAATGTTTAAAGCCCCTTGTTCCTGGAGGAGAAGCATCTTTTCTGCCAGTTTTTCAGAACTGACGGTGTTTCCCTCTTTATACCAGCTTAATTGAAAGTTTTGACAAAATACGCATTTTAAATTGCAGCCTGTGAAAAAGATTGTTCCTGAGCCATGATGAATTGTTGGATCTTTGAATCTGTTTTTTATGTAATTGTAATGTCCGCTTAACAATGGTTCTTCACCGAAATGGAGGGTAGCATGAGATATTGATGCACTTCTGCTGCTTTCACAGAAGCCTTCTTCTCCATTCTGCCTGTTTACCTCACATTCTCGTGGGCATAAGCAGCATTTTATCTCGTGATTGGCTAAGTTATGGAGAGCTTGCTCAATCTTTTCAATCTTTTTTCGAGATTTTATTTCCGCCATATTAGTATCGTCTATATTTTTACAGATTGCTATGATAAATGGCAAATGTTAAGAAGAGCAATTATTCACCTTCTCATTGACAATCGTTTTTTATTTAATATAGTAGGTTTTATGCTGAATGATTTTGTCGAGTTTTTAAAGCATCTCCATCTTAATAAAGAAGCTATAACTCTTATAGTTAGCATGATGCCTGTATTCGAATTGAGAGGGGGTATCCCGTTGGCTGTATTGCATTTTAAAATGCCGATATTAGAAGCTTATTTTATTTCATGGTTTGGGAATTTAATACCGGTTTTGCCTATTATATATTTCCTGGAGCCTATTAGAAAAGCATTATCTCATATAGAAATAATAAATAAGTTTTTTACCTGGTTATATGCACGGACCTATAAAAAAAGCAAAAAAGTAATGAGATATGGTGCTTTTGGCCTCACTTTATTTGTTGCAATACCTCTTCCGGTTACAGGGGCCTGGACTGGGTCTCTTGCTGCAATTATATTTGATATTAAGCCACGATATGCTTTTCCTGCGATAATATTAGGGGTGACTATTGCAGGAATTGTTGTAAGTTCCTTTATTTCTCTATTTTAATCCAAGGTTTATCCTGGAAAAAATATTTTGAAATGAACTGAGTTCGATTGTTTTATAGTCAGTCAAATCCCTATGGAGAGGGGTTACAGTGATATACCCATCTTTGATTATCATGACATCACTCATGGAGTCTCCAATGGCTTTTGGATTACCAGTTCCCAACCAGTAGTAGATTCTGTCCCTGGGATCTTTTTTAATGATAATTTCAGGGTTGTATCTTTTTTCACCGAGCTTTGCCAATTTTATGCCTTTTACAGGAGGTCGTGGGATATTGATGTTAAGAGTAATGCCATTTGGCAGGTTATTTTCAATGATTGTTTCTGCCAGCATGTGTGCAGTTTTGGCAGCAAAATCGAAAGAACACTTACCTAGTTTATCAGGCAAAAGAGAAATTGCCATGGAAGGAACCTGTAGGAAAGTTCCCTGGATGGCTCCGGCAACAGTTCCTGAATAAGAAATATCTTGCTGGCCAAGATTAGGGCCCGGATTAATTCCGGAAATGAGTAAGTCGGGTTTTCTTGGAAGAATTTTTTGGATAGCAAGGTAGACGCAGTCTGCAGGAGTTCCGTCTGCAGCGTAAACATTTTTTTTAATTGTTTTTACACGTAAAGGTTGATGAAGAGTAAGGGCAAGGGATGTTGCACTTCTTTCCCTGTCTGGCGCAACAATATAGATTTCTCCTAAGTCTTTTAGACCATGGTAAAGAGCTTCTATACCATCAGCATAAAAGCCGTCATCATTTGTTAAAAGAATAAGCGGATTTTTTTGTTTTATGATTCACCTCAAACATTTTATTTTGAAATATGCATTTTAACATTTGGTAAATATTAATGGAACAACAACATTATTGAATAAAGAGGACAATCATAGAAGGGGAAAATGGTCGGGACGAGCGGATTTGAACCGCTGACCCCACGCACCCCAAGCGTGTGCGCTACCAGGCTGCGCCACGTCCCGACCAGAAGAAAAATCATTATAGCAATTTATTTAAAATAATAAAATACAAGCCAGGATACCAGAAAAAAAATTCCAGAGTTCAAATATATAGTCAGAATACAGTGCGATTCTCGATTTTTAAATTTAAAGAGATAGGCTATTTTTGATAAAGACAAATCATAAAATCGTGTTGTATTTGAGTTTTGGAATATGGTTGTTACTTGTTCAGAGAAGTGGAGATTTCTTGAAGTTGTTCACGAACATTTGAAAGAACTTTTTTTAAGCGGTCCGGATGAACTTGCTTAGAGCTCTTTATCCCAAACTCGTGTTCGATTTTTCTTTTTGCTCCTGCTAGAGTAAGACCTTTATTATCGAGAAGTTCTTTTAATCTGAGAATAATTGACAGGTCTTTTTTCCTGAAGATTTTTTTCCCTGAAGCGGTCTGCCCGGCATTAAGAAAATAGAATTCTTTTTCCCAATCTTCAATTGTTTTTTGGTCAACTTTCGTGATGCGGCTTATTTCTTTTAACTTGTAGACAAGCTTGTCTGGGATTCCATCCTTTTTTTTATTTGGTTTTAAATTTCCTGGTTCCTTCATTAAACCGCTTTACCTGTAAAGTATTATGTTTTAAAAGTGTTAATTAGCTTTAAGATATCAATCGTAAAAATAACATGGAATACAGAATTCGTCAAGCTGCAATTCTTTTGGTAATTTTTATGAATAATCCAGGTTAATTAACATATCAATATTGATCAAGAAAGCATAAAGTATATGAATTTGAGGGGATGGGGAAAGCGACATTAAAAGATTTAGCCTTTCTGAGTCGATCTTCGAGGGAATCCGAGGAAGTCGGGCCTGATGGATGTGTGAGCACTGTATAATCAAAGGGGCGGTGTTAATGATAGCTCGCGTATATTGTGGTGGTGCTTAAGATAGACATGCGGAGTTCCAGCAGAGCCGAGAAGATCGGGGAGGAAATGGCGTTAAAAATCTTAGTGGAGCGCAAACATGCACTCAAATTCAGGATAGATTTAATTATATTAGGATGTTAATATTTATTTGATCTTTTAAAGCACCCATAGGTGATAATGTAATCAGAAAGGAGGAGATGAATTGGATACAGGTAAATTGAAAAGATTAACATTAATGGTAGCAATAGGGATTTTATATATTTCTTTTTAATTTTTTATAAAGAACTGGATTAAAATAGTTCTAAGATTTTCATTGAGAACGAGCTGAATTGATTTAAATGTTTCAAGTTATAGAAAGTTTTTATGAATAATTCAGGTAAACATACACCTCTTGCTGAAAGAATGCGCCCTAAGAGTCTGGATAAGTTCTACGGTCAGGAACATTTGGTGGGAAAGGGGAAGATATTATCTCAACTTGTAAGAACAGACAGTCTTGTCTCCATCATCTTCTGGGGTCCCCCTGGTTCAGGGAAAACAACTCTGGGTTATTTACTGGCTCGCTATTTCAATTGCCCATGCCTTTTTTTTAGTGCGGTCCTTTCGGGAATCAAGGAAGTCAAGGAGGTCATGGCCAAATCTGAAAGTCATAAAAAGCTTTACAGCCAGTCCACGATTATTTTTATCGATGAAATTCACCGTTTTAATAAAGCTCAGCAAGCTGCATTTTTACCATATGTAGAAAAGGGAGATATAATTCTTTTCGGTTCAACAACAGAAAATCCTTCTTTTGAGGTGATTGCTCCTCTTCTTTCAAGGACCAAGGTTCTTGTACTCAAGTCATTATCCGAGGAGACATTGGAACGAATTCTGAAAGAGGCCTTGACTGATAAAGATAGAGGTTTGGGAGATCTGAAATTAGAGATAGAAAATCGAGCTGTCAAAATGATCATCGATTATGCTAATGGTGATGCGCGGAGAGCTCTCAATACTCTTGAGATTTCAGCGAATCTTAGAAAAAAGGGCAGGATTACTCCAGAAGAAGTAAAAGAAGCACTACAAAAGAGAATCCTCCTCTATGATAAAAAAGGTGAGGAGCATTTTAACCTGATTTCTGCACTTCATAAAAGCCTTAGAAACAGCGATGTCGATGCTTCTCTTTACTGGCTGGCAAGAATGCTTGTTTCAGGAGAAGATCCGATGTATATAGCCAGGAGGCTGGTCCGTTTTGCTTCGGAAGATATTGGGCTTGCAGACCCACGATCTCTTGCCATTGCTCTTGATGCGAAAGAATCCTTTGCTTTTATTGGCTCTCCAGAAGGAGAACTTGCTCTTGCCCAAGCAGTCATCTACTTAGCGTCTGCACCCAAAAGCAACCGGGTCTATACAGCTTTTTCAAAGGCCAGAAATGATGCTGAAACGAGCCCTTATGAACCTGTCCCCCTCCACATGAGGAATCCTGAAACATCATTGATGAAAGAAATAGGTTATGGTAGGGGATATAAATATGCGCATGATTATGCATACAGCACAACAGATATGGAGACATTGCCAAAGAGGTTTGTCGGGAGGAAATATTATAGTCCCGGGAATTTTGGCCTTGAAAAGGAGATTAAAAAGAGAATGGACTGGTGGAAATCACAGAAGGAAAAATTAGTGACAAAAAGACCGGAGTCTGATTTTATAAAGTAGAATATAATTTATCATTGTTCATGTTTTTTCAAATGATATTAGCTTCATTTTATTATGTAAAGAATTGAGGGATAAGAGAAAAAAATGATATTATAGCCTTATTCGAGAAGATGAAAAAACATGGATACATAGTTATTATTATTCTTTTTCTGAGTTGTTGTTCTTTATTTAAATCAAAGATTCCTTCTTACCCGACCGGAATTATATTTCCAATAGAAAAAGCGAAAGAGATGTCCTATAAAGGCATGGTCATTGATAACATCCAGAAAAAGGAAGGTTATCTTTATTTTTCAACGAGAGAAGGATTCATCTATTGTATTGATTATGAAAATGAGAAAATAAGCTGGGAATTTAAAGCCTCCGAGCCGATTGAAAGCCATCCTTTTTTAGGAAAAGAAAGTATCTATATTTTTGACAGGAAAAATCGTCTTTACTGTCTCAACATGGGAGGGGAAGTTCGATGGAGCAATAAGATAAATGAAGAAATTACAAGCGGAGTAGTGGAATTCAAAGACAAAGTCTATTTGGGCACCGAAGAAGGAAATTTCATTGCTTTTAATTCATCTGATGGTAAAGAGCTCTGGCGTTTCAAGGCGGGGGGATCAATAATGTCTGAGCCGGTTGGGTCAAATGATGTGATTATATTTGGTTGTGATGATCAGAAGCTTTATTTTTTAAGTAAGAATGGTTCATTGTTGGGCGAATTTGAAGCTGGAGATAAGATTCGATCTGGTCTCACAGTTGATGGCAATTGCCTTTATTTTGGCGCAGAGGACCGAAATTTTTACTGCGTGGACATAAAAAAGAAAAAGAAGAAATGGAAGGTTAAAACCGGCGGAAAAATAATCGTTCCTTCTGTTAATGACAGGAAAAGAGTTTATATTCTGAGCGGAAATAATGTTCTTTACTGCCTGAATAAGAAGAATGGAACGATATTATGGTGGAATGGAATCCCTTCCAGCAGTAATTTTCGCCTTGAACTCATAGAAGACAGAATAACAGTATCATCTCTTTCTTCTCTTCTTGTTTGTTTCGATGTAAAGACTGGAAAAAAGGTTGGTTATTTTGAGGCTCCAATAGAGATAAAGTCAAATCCTTTGTGGATTGCCCCTTATCTTTTTATCAATCTTTATAATGACTGGGGAAATACCGGGAGACTGCTCTTTATGAAGAAAGAAGTCAATGTTATATTGGAGCCTTCTGAGGAATATCCAAGAAAAATAAATGAAGAGATTGCTTTTTCTTCCTTAATAACGGGTTTTTTTATGCCGGAATATGAGTTTACAATTCGATACTTGCATGTGCCTTTTGGTTCGGACATATGTCATTACATGAAGGAGAAAGGTGAGAAGGTGATTGTCCAGGAAAAGTCAGATAAAAATACATGGACATGGTTTCCTGATAAGGCAGGAGCTTACGCAATAGGGGTTGTTGTCACTGATGAAAAAGAAAGAGCTGAAATAGAAATCCCTTTTATAATCGAGGAGAAAGAGAATTTTCGCATTGAATGGTGGCAGAACCATATAGATTTAAAACAGTCTTCTTTGGTTAAGAATTTGAAATGGAGATCTGTAGGGCCTTGGGAAATAAGCGGCCGTATCACAGATATTGCTGTGTCGAAAAGGAACCCTTATGTGATTTATGTTTCTTCAGCGTATGGAGGAGTGTGGAAAACTGTAAATAACGGGACAAGCTGGGAACCAATATTTGATAACGAATCTTGCCTGAGTATTGGAGCCATTGCAGTAACAACCTCAGATGTTGATATTATTTGGTCGGGAAGATTAGATGCAGATATGGAATTAACAGGTGAAGAACCTCAGGATATTATCTGGGCAGGAAGTGGCGAGAACAATGCTAGTAATGGCTCTACCGCAGGAACAGGTGTTTTTAAATCAATAGACGGTGGGAACTCGTGGCAAAATGTAGGCTTAAATGACTCCAATCATATAGGTCGTATTATCATACATCCGGATAACCCGGACATCGTTTATGTTGCTGTGATGGGCCATCTTTTTACTCCAAATGAAGAAAGAGGATTATTCAAGACAGAAGATGGAGGAAATACTTGGAATAAAATACTTTTTATAAATGATAACACAGGAATTACGGATGCTGTCATGGATCCTGATAATCCCGATATTCTTTATGCAGCCGCATGGGAAATGAAACGCAAAGCATGGAATTTTATCGAAAGCGTCGAAGGAAGCGGTATATATAAAACAACAGACGGCGGAGAGACTTGGAAAAAATTGACAAAAGGATTTCCTGAGGGAAAACATGTAGGCCGAATTGGACTAGATATAGCTGCTTCTAACTCCAGCATTATCTATGCGATTTTGGATAATCGGGCCTTAAGAGCAAAACAAGATTCGGATGATGAAGAACATAAAATTACTGTAAAGAATTCGGCTGTAGATCAGGGAAAAGAGAAAAATATTATAGGGCCTGAAATATATAGGACTTCCGATAATGGAGAAACGTGGAAAAAAACCAACAAAGATTACATTGATGGTTTTTATAATTCATGTGGATACTCTTTTGGCCAGATCAGAATCGATCCAAAAAATGAAAATAAAGTATATATTCTTGGTGTTCCGTTAATGATTTCTAGAAACAGCGGAGAGACATATGAATCTATTGGAAAAATCCGGCTTCAGAGAGGGCATCATGCTCTCTGGATTGACTCAAATAATCACAATCACTTGATAGAAGGTAATGATGGGGGATTAAATTTTTCCTATGATGGAGGGAATACCTGGCAGGAAGTTAACAGCATTCCTGTTGGCCAGCTCCAATCAATAGCCTATGATATGGAAGAACCGTATAATATATACGGTGCCGTACATGATAATGGAGTTTATTGTGGGTCTCATAGAGGAGTGCAAGGAATATCCAATGCTTGGAAGGAGATATTAGGAGGGGATGTTGTCTGTGTTCAGGTCGACCCCGAGGACTCGAACATTATTTATGCAGAATATCCATCAGGTAATGTTTTCCGTATAGAAAGGCGGGAAGGAACGTACAAGAATATCAGTCCTAAGACTGAATTTAATGAATCCCATTTAAGGTTTAGCAGAAGGGCTCCGATTTTGATCTCGCCCCACAACCGCTTTATTATTTATCTAGGTGCTAATAAGCTGTTTAAATCCTACGACATGGGAGAGCACTGGATTTCTATTAGTCAAGATCTTACGACAAACCCTGAACATGGAAGTATTACTTACGGCTGTATTGTTACGATATCTGAATCACCCGTTGTCCCTGGCCTGATATATGTAGGTACAGATAATGGAAATGTTTGTGTGACTAAGAATGGGGGAGTTACATGGGAAAAAATAATAGAGGGACTTTCTGCTAATAAGTGGGTTTCATGGGTTGAGGCTTCGAATTTTGATGAAGGCACTGTGTATGTTTCTTTAAGTGGATATTACCATGATGATTTTAATAAATATCTTTATAAGTCTGTTGATTATGGAAAAACTTGGGTTTCAATAGCAAATAACATACCTTGTGGTCCTATTTGTGTTATCAAGGAAGATCCTAAAAATGAAAGAATACTCTATGTAGGAACGGATATGGGAGTTTACGTTTCCATTGATGGGGGAGCATCGTGGTCGACTCTTGGATCAGGCCTTCCTGCTGTTTATGTAACTGATATTGCAATTCATCCCAGGGACAATGATATTATTATAGCTACTAAAGGCCGTGGTGTTTATGTGATGAATGTTGAAACGATTCAAGAATTTAACCTGGATATTAAGGAAAAGAAGGCCCATCTCTTTGCTATTAAACCTGTCTATATAGATAGAAACTACCCTGAGTTAGAACCTGAGGCGAAGATATATTATTACTTAAGAGAAAGTAGAACGATAACTGTTTCTATTATCGATGATTCGGGTGAAATGATAAAAGAAATAGAGGAAGATGGTGATGCAGGATTTAATTTGATAACGTGGGATCTTACTGTAGACAGAGAAGGTAATAAGGTTCAAATAGTCAATCCTGGTAAGTATCGGATTGAATTAAAGTCAGGTTTTCTAAAGTTAGACGGGAAACTAGAAATTGTAAATCGTTTTCCAAATGTATGAAATCTGATAAGATATAAACAGAAAGGAGATTTTATTATGAATAGAAATGAAGCTTTAGAACTTGTTAAAAAATACCTCAAAAATAAAAACCTCGTAAAGCATTCGTTATCAGTTGAAGCTTGTATGAAAGCAATGGCAGCCAGACTCAACAAAGATGTGGGAAAATGGGGACTTGCAGGACTTTTACATGATCTTGATTATGAGATAACAGAAAAAGATCCTGATCTCCATACAGTTGAGACTGTAAAAATTTTAAAAGAGCTTGGTGTGGAACCTGAAATTCTACGTACTATTCAAGCCCATGCAGGAAAAGTTCCCTGTCAAAGTGAAATGGAATGGTCGATTTTTTCTATTGACCCATTGACAGGTCTTATTGTTGCTGCTACTTTGATGCATCCAAGTAAAAAAATAAAAGAGGTAGACCTTGGTTTTGTGAAAAGAAGATACAAAGAAAAGAGTTTTGCAAGGGGTGCAAAAAGGGAAGAAATTGAACAGATCAAAAATATAGGCCTTGATCTTGATGACTTTATAACAATTTGTTTGGAAGCAATGCAGGGAATTGATAAAGAACTTGGATTCTGATAAGTGTAGAAAGATTAAAAAAATTTTACAAAGTAATGTTGGTGTAGGCAGGTTCGATTCATAAATAATTCGCATAAGATAGATAAAAAGCTAAAATTTTCATTTTGCTTTGACATTGGGATGGATATGTTTGACATCGAATATTTCATGTGCTATAAATTCTTATCCTGAAAAAAGAAGAATTTCAAGACTTAATGTCGAGGGTTTCATGAAAATTTTTGCGGTTATTGGTAAATCAAAAACTGGTAAGACGCGGTTGATAAAATTGCTTCTAGTGGAATTGAAAAAACGCGGACATTCTGTTGCTGTTGTCAAACACTGTGCTCAGGGATTTGACTTGGATTCTGAAGGAAAGGATTCCTGGCAGTTCCTGGAGTCAGGATCTGATGGTGTTGTTGTAGCATCCCAAGATCGATTAGCAGTGTTCAAAAAAAAATTGGATGAAAAGGGCTTTTCAGAGATAGCAACAGAGTTTTTTAAAAATATTGACTTTGTTTTTATAGAAGGCGGCAGTAAGGACAAAAAACTGAGAAAAATAGAAGTGCTACGGAAGGGGATAGCCGAGAAAGTAGAATGTTTTCCGAAAGAACTTGCTGCTGTTGTTTCTGATGTGAAAGTTGCTGTAGATAAACCTGTATTTAATCATGATCAAATAACTGAGATTTCAAATTTTATTGAGAGCAGCATTCAGTACGAAGGGCCTCGTGTTTATTTGGAGATTGATGGAAAGCCTGTACGTCTGAATGCATTTGTAAAAAAGAATACAGAAAACATTATTTTAGGGATGATTAAATCTCTAGATGGACTCCCGGAAAATCCGGAATGTTTAACCTTATCTATAATAAGAAAGGAGAAGAAGATTGAGAAAATTTAAGAACTGGTCATGGTTATTGCTTTTTGGCTCTCTTTGGGGGATAATAGAAGTTGCTGGAGGGGGAGTCTTATCTGAGTATAATATGCTTCATGTTTCTGTAATCCTTGCAGCCTGGGCATTCATAGTCATGGCTGTTGCAAGAGGGATAGTGAATAAACCAGGTTCATCGATCGTTATTGGGATTGTTGCAGTCATTTTTAAGCTGGCAAATGCAGCCCCGTTCTTCTGCCATCTTCTAGGGATTTTTGCCCTTGGTTTAGCATTTGATGTTTTTTCAAGTTTATTAATGAAGAATGAGAGAAAAATTTCTTTTCGGTTAAGTCTAACAGGTGCATTGAGTGCATATAGTGGATATGCGCTTTTTGCCATTATCATTACTTATATCGTTCAATATAAATACTGGATTGCTGGCGGATTGCCAAAGGTGCTTGAACATATATTTGTTGGAGGTAGTTTAGCAGCAATAGGGGCTGTGGTGCTTGTTCCTTTAGGGTTCTGGATTGGAATAAATAGTGAGAATTTATTTGAGCGGCGGCCTGTATTGACTTATGCAGGAACTCTAATGGGAGTAGTTCTTCTGTGGACATTGGGAAGATTCGTAGGATAATTTTTATATTATTATGATATGAAAGGAGTTAGATATGGCAATTGAATGTAAGAATCCAGCGACCATCGCAAGTAGTCTTGCTGATAGTGTGTGTGTGAAGAAAGTCAACTTGAATTTTCTTAATCTTTCTATCCTTGGAATTTTTGCAGGGGCATTTATTGGTTTTGGTGCAGAGCTTGCAACCATTGTTGGGCATGATATGGGCAAATTCGTCGGTGTAGGATTAACTAAGTTTATGATGGGTGCTGTCTTTAGTGTAGGCCTGATATTAGTGGTTATTGCTGGAGCAGAACTTTTTACTGGAAACAATCTTATAGTTCTTGCGGTTCTTGATAAAAAAGTTTCTATCTGGGGTTTACTGAGAAACTGGGGTATTGTATATGTCGCCAATATTGTAGGTTCCCTTATTCTTGTTGCTATCATGTACTACAGTAGATTGTGGGAAGGAGGAGGCCAGGCTATAGGAGTTTTTTCTTTAAAAATTGCAACTGCAAAAGCTAATCTAACTTTTTGGCCTGCGTTTTTCAGAGGGATTGGATGTAATTGGCTGGTATGTTTAGCAGTGTGGATGGCATTATCGGCTCGTCATACAGTGGGAAAAGTGTTTGCTATATTTTTTCCCATAATGGCATTTGTGGCTTCCGGGTTTGAGCATAGTGTTGCCAATATGTTTTTTATTCCTATGGGGATGGCGCTTAAAGAAATTCAGCCTATTGTAGCCGCCTCGGGTATAGCAGCTGAAAAGCTGCAGAATCTTGACCTTTTTGGATTTCTTGTTAGGAATGAAGTCCCTGTGACTCTTGGCAACATTGTAGGTGGTGCGTTTTTTGTTGGAGTTCTTTACTGGATTGCCTATGTAAGAAAGAGTAAAAAAGAACTAGAAGCAAAATAATATTATTTATCTTTAAATGGCCGGAGCGATCTTATTAAAAAGTATAAATAGCACTAATCACAATTTGGTTGGTTTTTGCTTCATCGTCAAGATTGAGATATTGACTCAGGAAATTGCAATATTCAATACCCAATGAAACACTGCTTATAACATTGTATTTGAGCCCTGAAAAAATGGCTCTGGTTTTTTTGAGATTTCCTGATAATAATTGAGATTTATCTGTAAGGTCTTCCAAGGCGTATCCAAGCCAACTTTGGAAATTGTTCAATGAATATACAATTTCAGACCAGAACGCAGTTGCTTTTTTACCTTCAAATTTATCTGCTTTTACGTTGTCATAAACATTAGAACGGGAAAGAAATACAGAGAGATTTTGTCCTTGGCCCAATTCTCCTTTGAATGTGAGATTTCTAGCAAATGGGATGATGCAATCAAGACTTAATCCAGCAATATCAACATCTGTTTCATAATCCTCTAGAGGATTTGTATAGTGCTCCCTGCCAAAAGTTGTGGACAAGCCTATTTTTATATTTCCATTATTTCCGAATTTCATACCAATACGTCCTTGAGTGATAGGCAAGCATGTCTTTGTTGCACCGGAAGAAGTGGGATCATTGAGGCTTACGGCAAAGTCAAACATATCAGATAACCAGGTGTAGCGGATTTGAGCTCTTCTAAAACCGAGGTTTCCTGTTTGCCAGAAATATCCGTTGGTCAACAAAGTAGTGGGGCCCAATGGAGAAAATACATCCCAATATTGCCCAAAAAGAAAAGAAGAATTTCTATTAGAAAGGCTGAAGTAGGCATGGCGAATCCGGAATTTCATTTGATTCCTACTAGTTCCATCATAGAGATCCCATTCAAAATGACCCTTAACTGTCCATCCATTTCCAAGAGAGAGTTTTGTCCATCTAAGACCAAATCGACTGTTCATAGCAGTTAAATTAGTATTCCCTTCCTCTCCGAATTTAGCATAGCGGCAGGCAATTAGGCTGTTCATGGGATTATCCTGGTATGTTCCATCAAGCTTTAGAAATCCATAAAAATCGAGTTTGAATTTTTCATTATCTACAAATCTGATAGAAGCCTTGCCCTGAAACGTAAAAATAAGCAGTGAAAATACTGTCAGAACAATAATTCCTAGTGCTGTTTTTTTTATCATTTCCTCCTTAGAAAATTTGTGTTAGAGAGAAAGTGTAATTTTTAAGTTTTCTATTCAGTACATGGAGAGATTAACCCTTTGTTTTGTAGAGAAAATTTATATTTTGTTATATCGAAATAGCATCGTTTCTTATTAGATCCGGAAAGGTGTGCTTTGATTTTATCAAGATCATCCGATTTATTTATATTGCACCAAAGGGAATCTTCAAAAAAATCTGCTGGAACAAATGCCATTTTAGTGTTCGGGATTATATCGATGACTCTCCGTTTTTTGGATCTGAGTGTTTCGATAATATTAGGAAGACAGGACTTGGAATAAATAGCAAATAGCGGCTCAAAACCTTTTTGTGATCGTGGAATGATGGCTTCGGCTTCTTGATCGTAGGTAATCAGTGTTTGAATAGAAGGCTCTGTGATAAACGGCATGTCGCAGGGGACAATAAAGGTGCGTTTATAAGAGCTTTGACTCAAAGCCGTAGCAATTCCCTGAAGAGGACCCAGTCCTAGCATTTTGTCCGGGAAGATTGGAATATTCAGAAAGCTGTATGGTTTTGAGTCATTGGTAATGATGAAAACTTCATCCATCAGAGGGTTGATCATTCTTAATGTGTGCTCGATAATCGTTTCTCCTTTGATTTTGAGCAAGCCTTTTTCAATGCCGCCAAGGCGGGTTGCTTTTCCCCCTGCGAGTATCGCTCCGCTTATATTCTGCATGTTTCTAGAAATTTAATTGAAACTTGTGTCGAAATTAATTATTGTTTTCCAAACCGATCGACTATTTCTTTTGTGACGGCTTTTATTCCTATATTGCTGGGACAGACTTCATCGCACCTCCCACAAAGGAAGCAAGTAACATGCCCCCATCTATCAAGGTCGGCAACCAACTTATGATGGATTCTACGGCGTGTCCTTTGTCCCTCAAGCCCCATGGGATTGTGACCACTTGCTTCACGCATAAACCCGTCAAGTTGACAGGAGTCCCATATCCTTTCACGCACGACTATTTCTTCAAAATTCAAATCATCAACATGAAAGCAAGTGCATGTTGGACATACAAGATTGCAGCCTGTGCAGGCAATGCAGCGATTTGCGATTTCATCCCAAAACTTTTCTGTAACTCTATTTTGTGCAATAAGTTTAGAAGCTTCCATTAAAATGTCCTTATCATTAGTGGGAAGGGCGTCTGATTCTTTATGAAGTGCTTCTAAAGAGGCAATTTCTGTACTGCAGACAAGAAGCTTTTCCAGGTCAGTTCCTATTTCTGTATATGGAACAACGATATATTTATCTCCGTCATACACAAGCTCAATATCACATTTACCTCCTGATATTTTAAGAAATTCGCCGTTTTTCCCGCATTTTCCCGAGACAACAAAGACAACAGAGTTATCTCTTTTTTTGAAATAAATATCATCGTGGTAGTCAGTAGAAAAAAATTTATCGATAAATTCAAGACACTCTGCGTCCTCTGCTGTTAGGCCTACTACCATTATAGGTTTTTCAGGAGGTTCCGGGACTGTAAACTTTTTATCTATTCCGACAGTAAACATGGTTTCACGTTGGGGAAAGAAGACGGAGGTTGTTTTTTGAAGTATAAATCCTCCAGCAAGAGCTAACGGACCATCAGTGATTTTGCCAAGTGATCGTGTTCCATCATGCAATTCGATGGGGACAAGCACATCGTATTCTGATTCACAAGTTTTAAAAAAAATTTCTAATTCCTTCAGAGTTGCAGCTTTCATAATAATCTCCTTATTTTTGCGGCACATACTTTGTATTCAGGTATTTTTGCTTCTGGGTCAAGAGCGTTATTTGTTAGGATGTTTGCCGCACCTTCACTAAAATGAAAGGTCATAAAGATCACGCCAGGAATAACCACATTAGTAACTCGTGCCATTACCTTTATTTCTCCTCGACGAGTCGCTACCATAATATACTCTCTATCATGGATTTTTAACTGGGAGGCATCCTCCGGATTGATTTCAACATAAGGGAAGCGTTCTTCACGGTCTAGTAATTTCGAACGGCGTGTCATTGTACCGGTATGAAAATGGAAGTAACATCGTCCAGTAGAAAGTACAAAAGGGTACTCCTCATCAGGCAGTTCGGCTGGAGGTTTGTAAATTGCAGGAGAAAACAGCCCCAGTCCTCGGGCAAACTTGTCTACATGAAGGATAGGTGTTCCGGGATGACCCTTATCCGGGCAGGGCCACTGCAGGCCAACTTGATCTATTCGGTCATATGTAATGCCGGCATAACTTGGAGTAACTTCATTTATTTCATCCATAATTTCCTTTGCAGAATCATACTGCATGCCGTCATAGCCTGCCCGTTTGGCGATATCGCACAGAATTTTCCAGTCTGTTCTACTTTCTCCTGGAGGTTCGATGGCTTTACGTACTCTTTGAACACGCCTTTCGGTTGAGGTAAAAGTACCATTTTTTTCCGCAAAACAGGAAGCAGGAAGAATAACATCTGCTAATTCTGAAGTCTGTGTGTGGAAAATATCTTGAACTACCAAAAAATCAATCTTTTCTAGTGCTCCTCTTACGTGATTTTGGTCAGGATCGGACAGCATAGGATTCTCTCCCATAACGTACAAAGCTTTAAGATTTCCTTCTGCTGCAGCGTTGATGGCAGTTGTCACTGTTAAGCCAACATTACCAGGTAGATCTTTGATATTCCATGCTTTTTCAAATTTTGTACGAATCTTTTCATCGGTAACCTTTTGATAGCCGCTGTAAACATTAGGAAGAGCACCTAAATCACAAGCGCCCTGGACATTGTTTTGACCGCGAAGCGGATTTACACCAGTACCTGGTCGGCCTATATTCCCAGTCAGCATGACGAGATTGGCACAAGATTTTACATTATCGACACCATGGGTGTGTTGTGTAATTCCCATAGAATAAACAATCATTGCTCTATCAGCTTTTGAAAATATCCGCGCTGCTTTGACAATATCTTCTGCCTTAAGGCCTGTAATTTCCGCTGATATAGCAGGTGGAAAATTTTCTACGGTATTCTTTAATTCTTCGTAGTTTTCAGTCCGTTTTGCGATAAATTGCTTATCTTCCAGTCCTTCTTTTATGATGACGTGCATCATACCATTTAGAAGAGCAACATCGGTTCCATTTTTATGGCGGAGATGAATATCGGAGTAGCTAGCAAGTCTGATCTTTCGATTATCTGCAACAATTAATTTAGCCCCACGTTCAATTACTGAATTCATTATTCTTGTACCGATAAGAGGGTGTTGTTCAGTGGTATTTGAGCCGATAACAAGGAAACAATCAGACTTTTCCATACAGGAGATGGAATTTGTCATGGCGCCTGAACCAAAAGTACTGGCTAGGCCTGCTACAGTAGATGAATGGCAGAGCCTGGCACAATGGTCGACATTATTAGTTTTAAATACGGCTCTGGCAAGTTTCATCATTAAGTAATTTTCTTCATTTGTTGTTTTGGCAGAAGAGAAAAACATAACTGAGTCATTTCCATATTTTTCTTGAATTTTTTTTAGGTTTCTTACAATGAGATTTAATGCTTCTTCCCAGGATGCTCGCTCAAAATTCCCGTTTCTACGGATCAACGGGAATTTGAGTCGATCAGGGTGGTTTACAAAATCAAATGCATTCCATCCCTTCACACAAAGTCTTCCTTGGGAAACAGGATGGGAAAGACTTGGCTCTACACCTATAATATTCTCGTTTTCATCAGATAGAAGATAAAACATGCAGCCAGTACCGCAGTAAGGGCATGTAGTAAGTGTCTTTTTCATATAGCACCTCTCAGATTGCTGATTTCATTAAGCCAAAAAACCGGACCGTCTAAACAAACATAAAGATTATCAATCGAGCAGTGTCCGCACTTACCAACTCCACATTTCATGTAGCGCTCGAGTGAAACAACGATTTTGTCCTCTGTCAGACCTTTTTTCTTCAATTCTTGGATGACAAATTTATACATAACAGGTGGGCCAACGATAACAGCAATAGTGTTGTCTATATTGATAGTTAAAGGAGGTATTAATTTTGTGATGCGACATTTCTCTACTTCATCATAACGGATGCTTTCCGGATCTGCGTCCACACAGCAAAAACAGGCTAGTTCCTCACAATGCTTCCATTGTTCGACTTCATGCTTGAAGAGTTGAAACTCAGGAGTTTTGGCCCCAGAGAGAATCGTGACGTTTTTGAATTCTTCAATGTGGTCTTCACAGTACTGGATGAGAGAACGCATAGGAGCCAGGCCTAGCCCTCCTGCAATAAGAATAAGTTCCTTTCCTTTCATTTTTTCTGTGTCAAAAGAATTGCCAAAAGGTCCGCGAATGCCGATCTTATCATTGACTTTAAGTTTGTACATAGCATTTGTTACGCTTCCAACATTACGAACCGATAGTTCAAAATATCCCTTACGTGTGGGGGAACTGCAAACAGATATAGGAACTTCTCCGACTCCAATGATTGAGACCTGAACGAATTGCCCAGGTTTTTGTCCCAAATCTTTCCCTCCAGGTATTTCAATACGATAAAGATTTTCTGTTGGGGTTAGCTCGGATATGTGGGTTATGCTGCACATAGTCGGCACATAGAGAGATTTATCTGAAAGACATGCACTTGTTTTTGAGTCCATTACAATCCTCCCTTTTTTTATTTTAATTCTGTTGGTGCAAAAAGCTTATTATTAATTATTTTTATAAGCCGAAAAACAATTTTACATTTTTTAGAAAGAGCAATCAAAAGAATTTTTCAATTATATTTTTTAAATTGTACTAATGGGTTTGAAATGGATTCATAGCAGTTTATGAAGGCAGAACGTACTCCACCCCCTGAACAGCCTCAACTGAATATGGCAGCTGAGAAAAGAGTTGAATATCTATAAAAGCGAAGTCCTAAATCAGCATTTAATGGTGAACTCTACTATGTAGGCGCTTTTTACAGACTAATTCACTGAAAATTCTCTCTCCTTAGAATTTTTTATTAACTGGATGTGTATTTTCTAGGTATTATCATGAATAAATCAACTCAGAGGATGAAAATTTGATGAAATTCAGAGAAAATCGTAAGTTCAAAACAAATGGCTCTGATATTATAGGTATTTTTATCGACATTGCTGTGGAGAAAGGAGGATTCACGCTCCAGATTGATGATGTCCGATTTAAATAATAGCGGAGGATGGGTAATATCGTGGTATAGACAGCAATAAAAAATGATGCTGAAGCGTAATACTATAATGAACAATGAAATTCCCATACTTAAAAGAATCTAAGCTTATGGGTAAACCAAGTTTGCTAGTTTTATCTTTTGTATGCATTTACTTACCAGAGTAAGGATATTATCATAAGTTTTCGGATTGCTGATTGCCGGGATAAGCTATATTTAATCGGTGTTGTTAGACAGAAAGCACTTCTTTTATTTCTGGTAATTTCTCTTTAAGGGCATGTTCTATTACTTGTTTTAAAGTTAGTGTTGAAAAGGGGCAGCCCCTGCAGATTCCTTTCAGTTTTACTTTTACAATTCCCTCAGTAACATCTACGAGTTCAACATCGCCTCCGTCAGCTTGGAGAGAAGGTCGGATCTGATCTAGAACAGATTCCACTTTTTCTCGCATATTTTACCTCCATATTTTTGTAATGCAGCATATATAAATCATGCTTATGCCTCTTTTATCTTACTAAGGTTTTAATTAAATCATGGTAAGATTTCCAGAAAAAAGTTATTTCTAAAGTTTATCATTGCAGTCTTGAGGCTGTCAATTGTATGAATAATAAGAAATGTATGTAAGTTACTATTTAAGTATATTGGTTTTTATCCCAAGCTCGATATAGCGCCCTCTCCATGGAAATCCGGGTTCAGAATAAATATAATAGTCAAAGACATTAGTGATTTTGATAAACAATTCAGTTCGTTTAAACTGGAAGGAAATAATTGTATCCAGGTTAAAATAAGAATGAATATCCAGCAGTTCATTTGATTGATAATCGAGCCAGGATGATGAAGATGCTGCCAGGCCCATAATTACAATCCTGAATCGTTGGGAAGGGTAGATAGTACAATCAAAATTTAAGCTGTGCCTTGGGAGAGCATCTAGTGGCCGGTCGTCACTTTTGTTCTTGTGGTCAAGGAAAGTGTAGTTTATAGTTGTTGAAAGCCATGGAAAAGCTTTTTGAAATTGAAGTTCAAATCCATTAATATAAGCTTCTGCGATATTAAAATATCTACGGCGGAAATCGAACTCCGGAAGACGGAGGCTGTCTATCATGTCTTTGAAGCTGGTCATAAAGACAGAGCCTGTAAGGAAGAATATTTTATTGTATGTAAAACCTAATTCGCAGTTACTTCCTGATTCACTCAGGAGGTCTGGGTTTCCTGATGAACTCGAGTACATGGAACGCATAGAGGGAAATTTTGATTTCTTGGAAAAGGAGAGATGGAGCTCTATATATTCCAAAGGGGAATATTTAAGTCCGATAAGAGGATTTACTTTTGATGCATTTTTTCCAATAAACTTGTCTAGATAATCATAACTTAATCCCACTACAAGTTTCCATCTCTTGAAAAAAGATATATGATCTTCGATCCCGGCTGAAAATGTAGCTTGGTTGTATTTATCCCAGGATTCTCCCTCATCATCCTGAGTTCGAGCTACATCTCTCTTATAATTGATGCTGAATTTTAATGAGTTAGAAGAACTCATAGCAAGGTCTGCAAGAGTGAAGAGACCTAAAACAGAGTTGTCAAAAGTGCTTTCGAAGAGGCGCTGAATCATTTTTGGATCTTTGAATTGGTCGAGAGTATTGTCATAGTGGACAAAATAACCTCGAAAGCGGAGTGTGGATTTTTCCCCCAGGGCAGTATAACCACCTGCATTCAGTGTATAACGGTCCCAGTTTTTAAAACGCCAGTACCGTGGTTTATAAGCATCAAGTTGTGATGGCATAGCATAATTGGATTTGTATATTCCTCCGTTAAAGAGAATTTCAGTGCTGTTTGATGGGTAATAGTAAATTTTTGTATTAAGATTTATTCTTTCATATTCTGTGTTTGACCTTTCGATCCTATTCCTTTCATCTTGATCTGGGAAATAAAATCCATCTGAATCCTGATAAAGCATATTTCCTGCAAAGGCAAAGCGCTTCAGTTGAAATACTGAATTTAAACCCAGGCTGCGTGTATTTTTTTCTCCATATGATGTGTGAAACGATAGGGTTGGTTTGACAGAAGGTCTGCTTGTTATAACATTAACTATTCCACCTAGGGTATTAGGACCGTATAGAACAGATGATGGCCCTTTGGTGAGTTGAAGGGAATCAATCCCATAGGCGGATATTGTTTTTAGATCAAACGTACTGTAGTAAGGCTCATAAACAGGAATCCCATCGATTAACAATGCAATCCGTTTTGAATCCATGCCCCTGAGCTTTAACGTGTATGTGGATTTATCTCCAAAAGTCACCATCACTCCTGGAGCGTATCTAATAGCTTCTGAAAGGTCGAGTGGTTTCATGTGTTCAATCTTTGTATGACCCAGTCTTGTTACCGTTGAAATAGGGAGGTCTCTAGGAGCTTCGGCTACTACAAGAATTTCTTCCGTAATCTTTAGTGTCTTTTTTGATTTTGTCTTCTTTTCATCTTCTTTTTGTTTTTCTTGGGAAAAAGTTAAACAAGGTAATAAAATTAGTGCCCAAATGACAAAATTAATAATGGTTTTTTTGAGAGGGTGATTTGATGAATTATTCATTATGATATCTCCTTTTCAAATACGGAAGGCAAAACTGTTTCCCGTTTTACCCTATCGGTCAAAGACCATGGCTGAAGAGCTTTAGTACCCTTGACTCGGAGAAAGCGATAAATCTAGCATAAAATAAATATATTGTAAACAGAATGGTTTTTGCTTAGCTTCTGATAAATATTCTATTTCTTTCCGGCAAGTGCTGTTGTCATTTTTTGTATTAGATTATTGTCTTTAAGCCAGAAAATATTCGCTTTTTCTTTAGTTTTAGAAAGAAATTGATCGAGAATGCTTTCCCTTAGAACAATAAGAATATTTTGATGCTGATTAAAAAGGAAGCAAGCAGCTTTCCATAGTCCTTTCTCTTTCATTTCTAACGGACCAATTTCATCTATTATGGTTAGATCGCAGTTCTGAAAATCAAGTATAGATTCTTCTGCTTTTTTCAACCCTTCCGGGATAAAATAATATTGACCCGCCTTTTCCCATTCAGGCTTTCCATCCAATCTTGCCAGTGCAAATAATTCTTCTGATTTTATATTAAACCCGTTATATCCTTTATGATCTTTGAATTCATAAAAAGCAGGGCTTAATAGTCCGTTTATTAATAATCCTTTAGTTTTTAATGTGTCGCACATTTTCTGAAGGAAAGAGGTTTTTCCTGAATGGATTTTTCCTGTAAGAATATAGATGTTTTTATTATTAATATTGAATGAATTAGAATTTAACATTAAGTGTTTTTAAATAAATAAATCTGAACTAGTTAAGTTTCTTTTAGACAGATACTTTTATTTCACTTCTGCTTGAAAATGAATTTTTAGCATAGTGAGCCAACTGAGTCAACCTGAATTGGGCTGTGTCAGGGTAGGTTAGGACGGTTTTAAGGGGGAATATTTTGACAACGAATTTTTCCTATGTTATAAATTTTCTTTAATATTTTTTAAGTATATGCTTGTGAAGAAAGAATGAGCATCGGAAGTAATAATTCAAAATTAAGGGAGACAATTCATGTCTGTCAAGAATATGAAAATCAAACATAAGCTGTTAAAAGAATATACTTATGAATTAAGCGAATTGTACAGAGGTTATGCTAATAGAACGCTTTATGTGAACCTTTCCGATAATACAATAAAAGAAAAACCTGTTTCAGAAGAGATGAAAGAAAAATTCATCGGCGGCAAAGGATTTGGCCTACGTTTGTTATGGGATGCTACAAAAGATGATACTAAATGGGATGACCCTGAAAATGAAATTAATATTGCTGCAGGCCCAATCGCAGGTATTACCCAATATTCAGGTTGTGGAAAATCTCTTGTTGTTTCAATCTCTCCTACTACTGATTCAATTATGGATTGTAATGTGGGCGGATATTTCGGGCCATTTTTAAAGTTTGCAGGATTTGATGCACTCGAAATTCAAGGAAAGGCTGAAAAAGATGTCATTGTTGTTATTGATGGAACGAAAGGAACAGTGAGAATAGAGGAAGCACCTGAAGAGGCTGTGGACAGCCATGTTTTAGCGAAACATCTGACTGATATGTATGCTGATGATGAGAATGATAAAAGAAATGTTGCTGTAGTTTCATCAGGAAAAGCAGCAGAGTATGCATTAATAGGAATGCTGAATTTCAGTTGGTATGATGTAAGAAGAAAAAAATGCAGGTTGAAACAGGCTGGAAGGGGTGGCATTGGGACAGTATTCAGGAATAAAAAAATCAAAGCTCTTGTCGCTAAATCGAGCGGAGTAAAAGGTGATATGAATCATGTTGCTGATATGAAAGCGATTAGAGAAAGAGGAAGAAATTTCAGCAGGGAAATGAGGGAACTTGATGATTCTCAAGCTCGGATGAGGACAGTAGGAACTGCCCATCTTGTTGAAATAATGAATGATTATGATCTATTGCCAACGTATAATTTTAAATTTGGTTCTCATCCCGAAACGAAGAAGATTGATTCAAAAGCATTGGAAGCAAAATTTACTCATGGTCTTCCTGATGGATGCTGGCTTGGCTGCACGATGTCATGCTGTAAAGCGGTTGATGGTTTCGAATTAAAGACAGGCCCTTATAAAGGTCAAAAAGTCATTGTGGATGGTCCTGAATATGAAACCGTTGGAGGCCTTGGCTCTAACTCTGGAATATTTGATCCTGATCATGTTATCGAATGCAATTTTTATTGTGATACATATGGAATTGATACAATTTCGTTCGGGACATCAACAGCTTTTGCAATGGAATGTTTTGAAAAAGGAATTCTCAATAAGGAAAGAACAGGGGGATTGAAATTCAACTTCGGAAATGCCGATTCTGTGATGGAAGCACTTCACCAGATGGCAAGGGGAGAGGGTTTTGGTGTTGTTTTGGGATCCGGAGTCAGGAAGATGAAGGAAAAATTCATTAAAGAATATGGAGCAGATCCAAAATTTCTTCAGGATGTTGGAATGGAGAACAAGGGATTGGAATATTCTCAATATGTGGCAAAGGAATCATTGGCACAGCAGGGCGGTTTTGCAATGACTAACAAAGGTCCGCAGCATGATGAGGCCTGGCTGATATTCATGGATATGGTCAATAAGCAGATCCCTACGTTTGAAGATAAAGCAGAAGCTCTACATTATTTTCCAATGTTTAGAACATGGTTCGGATTAATGGGATTATGCAAGCTGCCTTGGAATGATGTAGAGCCTGCAAATAATGCAGAGACAGATGAGCCTGCAAAGGTTCCTGAACATGTAGATAATTATGTGACAATTTTCAATGCTGTGACCGGTAAAAGTATAGACAAATACGAATTGGTCAGGCAGTCAGAACGGGTTTACAATTTCCAGAGGATATTTAACTTGAGAAGGGGATTCGGGAAGAGGGAAAATGATTCTCAGCCTTACAGGGCTGCAGGTCCGGTAACTGTTGAGGAATATGAATCAAGAAAAGATAGGTATGACAAACAGATGGAAGAGATTATCGGTGTTGACCCTGAAGGGAAAACTACTGAAGAAAAAATTGCCATTACTAGAAAGTACAGAGAGAATGTTTATGAAAAATTGCTTGATGCGGTTTATAAAAGGAGAGGCTGGACAAAGAATGGCATCCCTAGAATCGAGCACTTGAAAGAACTTGGAATGGATCTACATGAGCTTATTGAAGTTGTTAAACCCCATCTAGAAAAATGAAGTTAATTATATCTATACCAACTGAAGAGTCTGCTGCTAAATATCTTTTTGTGACCATTTTCCATCAATGAAACGCCACATTCTGCCTGTAGGATTCATGTTTTGTAATTCAAGAGGAAGTCTATGCTGACGAACATTATCATAGCATTCCCTGGAAGCAAATCGTATAAGAGAAGCAGGGATACCTACTGATGTAAATCCTGGATGTCCAGTTGAGGGAAAAGGACCCCCATGGTGCATGGCAGGGGAAACCGCAACTCCTGTAGGCATTTTGTCATTAAGTAACCTTCCTACTTTTTCCCGGAGGATGAGTTCGACCTGACTGTAAAGGATATCGTCCAGATCCTTACTGTGACTGTAAATAGTTCCCGTGAGATTGCCGTTTAAGAGAGTCGTTATTTTTTTTAACTGATTAAAATCTTTAGCGAATACAAAAAGAGAAATAGGTCCAAATGCTTCTATCTGGAGTTCTTCTGGATGATTTAAAAATTTCTCTCCAGAGGTGCGTAAAAGTGTGTTTAAGAAACAATAGCCTTTACCAGGAACTTCTTTGGCACCGGTTACGATTTTAGCACCGTATTGTTGCATGCGTCTAATCGATGAAATGAGTTCATTAAGAACTTTTTCATTTAGAAGAATGCCTGGTAAACCTGATTTGAAGTATTCCATAGTTTTTTGCAGAAACGATTCTCCTTTTTCGTCTTGAAGAAGAATAATAAGACCGGGCTTGGTACAAAACTGGCCCACACCTAGAGTGCATGAATTATAAAATTCAAGTGCAATTTCTTCGAGGCGTTCTTTTAGGGCACCAGGTAATATTATGACTGGATTGATACTAGACATCTCCACATATATGGGTTTGCCAGCTCTGTCTGCTGCTTCTTTTAATCGAAGTCCAAAGTTTTTGCTGCCAGTAAAGGCTGTAGCTCCAACTAGAGGGTGAGAAACCAGTTTTATGCAGTCTTCCTGTCTCAAGTGATAAAACATCTGGACTGATGCTTGAGGTAAACTGCTTGTTTTTAAAGCCATTAGAGCAGCTTCTGCAAAGATTTTTGTTGTTTCTGGGTGACCTTGATTTGCAATTGCAATTACTGGATTTCCAGCAGCAATCGCAGACGCAAAATCTCCTCCAGCACAAGAGTTGAAAGCAAAAGGAAAGTTGTTAGGACTAAATATGGCAACTGGGCCTGGTAAAGGGGCAAATTTTGAGCGTATTTTAGCCTTTGTGTCGATTGTTGCAGAACACCAGGATTTGTCTCGAGCAGCGTATGCGGCTTGGCGGAGCTGGTCGATGGTTCTTGGCAGTTCTACGGATCTTAAGCGGGATTCAGCAGGCAGTGCTGCTTCCAGAGCTGCTGTCTTGACGAGTTCTTCAGAACGGAAATTAATATTATCAGCAAATGCTTCTAGAAAATTGGCAATATTATCAGAAGATTCTGAATGCAATTCCTCAATAACCTTATGAGAAGCCTCGAGTGCTTTCTCAATATCAGAAAGAAGAGAAACAGGATATTGATTGTCAAGTTTGCTTTTTGTCTCTGGATTTATTGCTGAAAAGAGTTTTGCTAAGGAAGATACTTTTTCCCATATTCCATCTATTAAAACAGGCTGAATTGACATAAAAGAATACCTCTCTGAATCTATTCCAAAATATTATAGTAACAGATATATATTAATGTCAATGTGACTGCCAGTTTATGATTCTTTTATTTGACTTATAATATTTTATTAGATATTTTTATGCTTTGATATTAAATAAAAAATGGTAATTATGAGCTAAAAATGACTAGTACAGAAGAAATAGTTTTTAAACACATTGCAATTGAAGGAGTATTGAAAGCTGGCAAGACAAAGTTTGCAAATATTTTATCTAAGAAAATAGGAGGAAAGGTTATACTAGATAGAGTTGAAAACCCTTATATTAAAGATTTCTATGAAGAAAAAGAAGGAGCCTCATTTCTTGCTCAGCTTGTTTTTTTAGTAAACAGATATCACCAGCAGTCCAGTCTTGTACAGAGAGGCTTATTTGAAGATAAAATAATATGCGATTATCTGTTTGAAAAAGATAAAATATATGCATATCAAACACTTGCTGATGAGGAACTTACTGTATATGAAAAAATATACAGCATATTCTCCGAAAGAATTGCCAGACCTGATTTAGTTGTTTTTCTCCAGATATCTTTACCTGCTCTATTGAGAAGAATTGATAAAGAAGGTTCCCTAATGGATAAAAACATTTCAGAAAAATATTTAGAGGATATTCTTGAGGCCTTTGACTATTTTTTCTTTAACTACAAGGCTGTGCCTCTTCTTTTAATAAGAGCAGATGACTTGGATTTTAATAACGAAGAGCATATGGATGACCTTGTGGACAAGATTAAAAAAATGAAGAAAAGTCCCTTGTTTTATGTTCCCCTTGGAGTATCAGATAAGGAACTTAGGAAAAAATCATAGACTGTTACTGGAAAATAAACATAAATTGACTTTACCTCAATCTCAATATTAGAGGTGAGATGGGGAGAGAGGACAAAATGCCTGATAAAAAAATCCAAAAAATAACCATTCCTTTTCTTAAGGAAAAGAAAAAAAGAGGAGAAAAAATTATCGCTCTCACAGCCTATGATTTTCCAACAGCGAAAATCGTTGATGAAGAAGGAGTAGACTTAATCCTAATAGGAGACTCATTGGGGATGGTAGTCCTTGGGTATGAGAACACTATTCCTGTGACAATGGACGAAATGATTCATCATACCAAAGCTGTGGCGAGGGCTTCTAGGAGAGCTTTGCTTGTTGGAGATATGCCCTATTTTTCCTTCCACTTGTCTGTTGAAGAATCTATTTGTAATGCCTCTCGATTTCTTAAAGAGGCTGGAGCAAAAGCTGTCAAGATCGAAGGAGCAACAAAGAAAAGATTGAAACTGGTTGAGAGTTTAGTAGAAGCTGAAATCCCGGTAATGGGGCATATCGGATTAACCCCACAATCAATCAATCGGTTAGGACAGTTCAGCGTGAGGGGAAAAACTATCGAGGAAGCAAAAAAAATTATTATGAATGCTCAGGATCTTGAAAAAGCAGGGGCCTTTTCATTGGTTTTAGAGTGTATCCCTGCAGAGTTGTCTAGAATTATTACCGAAAAAATTAACATTCCTACAATTGGAATAGGCGCAGGGCCTTATTGTGATGGTCAGATTCTTGTTTTCCATGACCTTGTTGGGTATTCGGATGGACATTTTCCTAAGTTTGTTAAAAAATATGCAAATCTTCATGAGATTATCAGTGGAGCTGTAAGGGAATATATTAATGATGTAAGGAAAAAAAGATTCCCGGATGATCCTCACTCTTATCATCTGAAGTCGGATAAGATTCTGGATGAGCTGTTAAAATCAGTTAAAAGAAATATGAAGAGTCGAAAAATATAAGAAATCTGAAACAGAAATTTGTAATAATAAAAATATAAAAATGAAAATTATAACTGATATTTTCGAAATGAAGGCTGAGATAAAGAGTTTAAAATATAAAGGAAAGAGTTTAAAATATAAAGGAAAGATTATAGGCCTTGTTCCTACTATGGGATATTTACATGAGGGACATTTAAGTTTGGTTAGAGAGTCTATAAGAAAGACAGACTGCACTGTAGTTTCTATATTTGTAAACCCGGCTCAATTCGGACCGAGAGAAGATTTCAAGGAGTACCCCAGGGACTTGAACAGGGACTATGAAATTTTAGAAAAAGAAGGAGTGGATTATATATTCTATCCCAGGGATAGCGAGATGTATCCATTGGGATATAAGACTTATATTGAGGTTCATGATTTGCAGGATAGGCTATGTGGTTTTTCAAGACATGGCCATTTCAGGGGAGTTTGTACAGTCGTCTTGAAACTCTTTAATATTATAAGTCCAGATATTTCTTTTTTTGGCCAGAAAGATGCCCAGCAGGCCATTATCCTGAAAAAAATGGTTCGGGATATTAATTTAGATGTAAAAATTAACGTCCTTCCTATTATAAGGGATAAAAATGGATTAGCTTTAAGCTCACGCAACTCTCACCTGACTGAAGAGCAGAGAAATGCCGCACTTTCTTTATCCAGGAGTCTGAAGCAAGCGCTTCAGATGATAAAATCAGGTAAGAGAAAAACGGAAGAAATTATACAAAAAATGAAACTGACCATAGAGTCTGAGCCTTTTACAAGAGTAGATTATGTTGAAATTGTAGATTTAGAAGAGCTTAGTCCGATTGATAGAATAGATAAAGAAGTTTTGATTGCAATTGCTGTATTTGTAGGCAAAATCAGGCTTATTGATAATATTATTGTTAGAATTAAGGAGTAAAATGCAGTGAAAAGAATAATGTTAAAAGCAAAGATCCATCGTGCGATGGTAACAGAAACAAATATCAATTATGAAGGTAGCTTAACCCTGGATGAAAACTTGATGAAAGAATCAGATATGTTTCCTTTTGAACAGGTTCATGTGTACAATATTTCTAACGGGGAAAGGTTTGTAACCTACCTGATTAAAGGCGAAAAAGATTCTGGAGTTGTTGGAATAAATGGGGCAGCTGCCCATAAAGCTGGAAAGGGAGACAAGTTGATAATCGCATCTTACGCTATGGTGGATGAGGAAGAAATCGAGTTTTTTATGCCGAAAATAGTAATTATTGATGAGAATAACAAGATTAAAAGCGTAGAATAATCATTATTCTACATGATAATTAGGGGCTTCTTTTGTGATTATAACATCATGGACATGGCTTTCTTTGACTCCAGCCGAAGTGGTTTTTATGAATTTCGCATTTTTTTGTAATTTTTGTATGGTTTTACATCCTGCATATCCCATTCCTGCTTTTAATCCTCCAACCATCATCTGTAAGATATTGACAACACTTCCATTATAAGGAACTCTTCCTACTATTCCCTCAGGAACAAGCTTGGCGTCTGATGAAAGAGAATCCTGGAAATATCTATCCCTGCTTCCTTCACGCATAGCTTCAATAGACCCCATTCCCCGGTAGGTTTTATATGAACGGCTCTGATAGATAACTACTTCTCCAGGGGATTCATCGGTTCCTGCAAGGAGATTTCCGAGCATAACAGAACTTGCACCAGCGACGATGGCTTTAGTTATGTCTCCAGAGTATTTTATTCCTCCATCTGCGATGAGAGGAATATTTTTTTTACAAGTTACTTTAAAAACATCTGCAATTGCTGTAATTTGAGGCATTCCGGCTCCGGATATAACTCTTGTTGTGCAGATTGACCCTGGACCTACACCAACTTTTACGGCATCTATACCCAATTCGATAAGGTCTTGAGCTGCTTCAACTGTTGCAATGTTTCCTGCAATTAGTTCCTGGGATGGGAATTCTTTTTTCAGCATCTTTATTGTATCCATTACTTTTTTGGAATGGCCGTGAGCTGTGTCGACTATCAAGACATCTGCTTTTGCATTTATTAAAGCTTTTGCTCTATTCAGTGTTTCTTCGGCTACTCCGATAGCTGCTCCGACTCTCAAGCAGCCGTAGTTGTCTTTGGAAGAATATGGGTATTGAATTCTTTTAAGCACATCTTTATAAGTTATCAATCCTTTAAGATGAAAATCTTTGTCGACCATAAGGATTTTTTCTATTTTATGTTTATGGAAGAGTTTTTCTGCTTTTTCGAGAGAAGTTCCTAATGGAACAGTAATGAGATCCTTTGTCATAACCTTTTCTATAGGGATGTTCAAACGGATTTCGAACCTGATATCCCGGTTTGTCAGTATGCCTACGAGTTTATTATTTTGATCAGTAATAGGAAGACCGGAAATTTTATATTTTTTCATGGCTTCTTTAGCCTCGAAAATCTTGTTTCGCGGTCTCATGGTTATTGGATCGACAATCATCCCACTTTCATGACGTTTGACTTTGTCTACTTCCTCAGCTTGTTTTTCTATGGGCATGTTACGGTGGATTATCCCGATCCCTCCTTGTTGAGCTAAAGCAATGGCCATTTTTGACTCTGTGACCGTATCCATTGCAGCGCTTATAATAGGGATAAAGAGAGAAATATTCCGGCTAAACTTCGTGGAAACATCTGCCTCGGCGGGGATCACACTGGTTTTTGTCGGGAGAATAAGAACATCATCAAAAGTCAACCCTTCCTTCATATTTTGATTAAACATCTTGCCCCCCTTTATTTTCTCCTTTTTTTCTTCTTTCTCTTTTTTGGTATTAATGATCTTGCTTGTTTTCCTCTTTGAACGGTTACATTTTGAGGATGTTGATAATATATTGGCTGTTCTTTTCTCTCCGGAATTTCTTCTTCTACAATTGGTTGAAGAAGGAAAAGATATCGGATTGTCTCGTCCTCAATTCTGTCCATCATTGATTGAAACATGTCATAACTTTCTTTTTTATATTCAACCAACGGGTCTCTCTGTCCATAACCGCGAAGGCCGATACCTTCTTTCAAATAGTCCATAGCTAGAAGGTGGTCTTTCCACTGAGAGTCTATGATTTGGAGCATGATCATTCCTTCAAATTCTCTCATGCGTTCTGAAGTAATTATGTTTTCTTTCTCTTCGTATATATGTCTTAAAGTTTTAAGTAATAATTCTCTTAATTCGTCAAAGTTTATTGTATCCCAGTCAATTCGAAGATCTTCAACATCCAAGCCGAATTGAGCTCCAATTGCCTTTTTAAATCCCTCAGTGTCCCAGTCTTCTGGAGATTTTTCCTTTCCTGTGTGGTTTTCCATTATCCAGTCAACAAGAGTGACAATAAGTTTATCAACATATTTCTTTTTATTTTCTCCTTGAAGTATATCCCTCCTTAGCTTGTAGATTGATTCCCTCTGCTTGTTCATCACGTCATCATATTCCAGTAAGTGTTTTCGTATGGAGAAATTTTGGCCTTCGACCTGTTTTTGGGCTCTTTCGATAGCTTTGCTGACCATTTTATGTTCAATAGGAACTCCTTCCTGCATACCAATCCGTGCCATGAGCCCTGATATTCTTTCACTTCCGAATATACGCATCAGGTCATCTTCTAAAGACAAATAAAAGTGGGAAGAACCCGGATCTCCCTGTCTGCCTGACCTTCCTCTTAACTGATTATCGATTCTTCGAGCTTCATGCCTTTCTGTACCGATTATATGTAGTCCTTCAAGTTCGATGACTTTATCATGCTCTACTTCTGTGATTTTTTGTGCTTCAGAAATAGTTTCCCTTTTTATATCTTCTGTGGTCTCTGTGAAATTAATTCCTCTTTTCTTTAGATTCTCACGGGCTAAATATTCAGGATTTCCTCCTAGAAGAATGTCTACTCCTCGTCCTGCCATATTGGTTGCAATGGTTGTACCTTCGATTCTTCCTGCCTGTGCAATGATTGTTGCTTCCTGCTCATGATATTTTGCGTTTAAAACAACATGTTTGATTCTTTTCTTTCTCAATAGAGAACTAAGAATCTCCGAGTTTTCAATGGAGATTGTTCCTACAAGAACAGGGCGCCCTTTGTTTTTATTTTCAATGATTTCATCAACAACAGCTTTCCATTTTTCTTTTGCAGTGCGGTATATTACGTCAGGGTATTCGTGCCGTATTAGAGGTTTATTTGTAGGCATTTCCACTACATCCAAGTTGTAAATGGATTGGAATTCTTGTGCTTCTGTTACTGCTGTACCTGTCATTCCGGCAAGTTTCTCGTACATTCGGAAATAATTCTGAAATGTAACAGAAGCCAGTGTTTGATATTCTTCTTCTATACGCACTTTTTCTTTTGCTTCTAATGCCTGGTGGAGTCCATCGCTGTACCGTCTTCCGGGCATTAATCGGCCAGTAAATTCATCTACGATAATTACCTTGCCTTCTTTTAACATGTAATCTACATCTCTTTTGAAGAGATGATGAGCTTTTAATGCTTGGTTAATGGAATGAATTAAGTCCATATGAGAAAGATCATACAGATTTTTTACATTGAGAAATTTTTCGGATTCTGCAACTCCCTCTTCTGTTAGAACGACTGTCCTTGTTTTTTCATCAATTTGAAAGTTTTTATCTTTATGTAGCCGCCTGACAAGATTATCAACTTTATAGTAAATAGCTGTCGATTCTTCGGTTGGGCCTGATATAATGAGTGGAGTTCTTGCTTCATCGACAAGAATGCTGTCAACTTCATCAACAATGGCATAATGATGCTTTCTCTGAACAAGGTCAGAGAAACGAAATTTCATATTGTCTCGGAGGTAGTCAAATCCGAATTCGTTATTTGTGCCATATGTAATGTCTGTTCTGTATGCTTTTTTTCTTTCAAGTTCTCCCATTTCATGCTGGATTGTCCCTACTTCAAGACCGAGAAAATTAAAAATTGGGCCCATCCATTCCGTATCTCTCTTTGCCAGGTAATCATTAACCGTTACGATGTGAACGCCTTTTCCTTCAAGTGCATTCAGATAAGCAGGAAGAGTTGCGACCAGAGTTTTTCCTTCTCCTGTTTTCATCTCAGATATTTTCCCTTGATGAAGAACAACGCCGCCCATGAGCTGAACATCAAAATGACGCATGTTTATGGTTCTTATAGACACTTCACGTACAACTGCAAATGCCTCAATAAGCAGATCTTCCAAGCTTGCCCCCTGATTGAGCTTTTCCTTGAAATACGCGGTTTTTTCGTTTAGCTGGCTGTTTGTGAGCTTTTTGATGCGGCTTTCGTATTTGTTGATGGCAGAAGCATATGGTCGAAGTTTTTTCAGGTCTCTATCATTTTTAGTCCCGAAGATTTTTCGGATCAGCCACTTGAACATTTGAATAATTTGTAGCAGAAACCCCTGAAGTTGTCAATCACCATTGCTATTTACTTCCATATTTATGTTTTCAAGAAGTATGCTGGCAGTCTTGGGCCCTGTTAATTTAGCTAGTTCCCCTAAAGGAGCTTTTTTGATCTCTGTGATGCCTTTATATTTGTCCAGAAGCAAAGCTTTTCTTTTTTTTCCAATACCTGGGATGTTATCGAGAAATGAGGAAAAGCTCTTTTTCTTCCTTTGTTGTCTGTGAAAATAGATGGCAAAACGGTGGGCTTCGTTTCTTACTCTCTGAATGAGTTTTAAGGCCGGAGAAGTTCTGTCTAGTCTGATTCCTATTCTGTGGTGTTGAGTAAAAATTATTTCTTCTTTCTTTGACAGTGAGATTACAGGTGTATTTTCCAACCCGAGTTTTTTTAATGTTTTTATTGTTGTATTGAGCTGCCCCTTTCCTCCATCCACTAAAATCAGGTCAGGTAACTCTTTTTTTTCGGTAGAAAGCAGCCTTTTGTACCTTCTTTGGATAACCTCTCGAATGCATGCCACATCATCAGGTGTTTTGACTGTTTTTATCTTATATTTTCGATACTTATTTTTTCTGGGTTTTCCATGTTCAAACACAACAAGCGAACCTACGGATTCCTTTCCTCCTGTGCTGGATATATCAAACCCATCGATGTGCAAAGGTAAACTCTTTAAGCTTAAAATATTCTTTAACTCCATAAGTGGCGAAAATTGTTCGATATCTTTTTCGAGAAGATGTTCTGCATTTCTGTTCGCAAGTTCCACTAGTTTTTTATTTTTTCCCTTAACAGGAATGATAATTTCGATTTTTTTGCCTTTGATTTTCTTAAGTTTTTTTGAGAGCTTATCTTTTTCTTTAGGTAGAAAAGGCAAAACAATTTTATAAGGCAAATCTTTACGGTTTTTATAAAATCTTAGTATTTGTGTAAAAAGAGTTTCTCTATCTGAAGATCCTTCGGCCCTGCGGGTAAAAAGACTTTCAGATTCGACAACTTTACCTTCTCTCATAAGGAAAACATTCAGGTATATGTTATCTTTCTCTCTGTAAAAGCCAAAAATGTCTTTGTTTTCCATTTTTACAGATATGAATTTAGGCTTATCCTTCATATGATGTATCATAAGGATAAGATCTCTCAAATACGCGGCATGTTCGAATTTCTGTCTATCAGAAACCTGCTGCATTTTTTCTTCTAAGGTATTGATCAATCTATCTGTTTTTCCTTCAAGGAATAGAATAGCGTTATTCACTTTCTCTCTATAATCTGATGCTGTGATATTTCCAGTGCAAGGAGCTGAGCATAGTTTTAAGTCAAACTCAAGGCAGGGCCTTTTTCTTTTGCCAGGGATCGCTTCTTTACAGCTTCTTATTCTAAAATATTTATTAATGAGAAGCATAGTTTTTCGTGCTTGATTAGTTGGATAGAATGGACCAAAGTATTTTGCTCCGTCCGGTTTTACTTTTCGTGTAAAGTATATACCTGGAAATTTTTCATTTAAAGTTAGCTTTAAGTAAGGAAAACTTTTATCATCCTTGGATCTCAAGTTGAATTTTGGCTGGGACTGCTGAATAAAATTATTTTCTAGAAAAGATGCCTCTTTTTCAGTATCAGTTAGAATGTAATCGATTTCTTTTGTCTCAGAGATTATCTTGTTTACTTTTGAATCAAATGTAGTGAGAAAATACGATCCGACTCTCTCTCTTAAAGAACGGGCTTTTCCTATATAAATAGTATTTCCATTACTGTCTTTAAAAAAATAAATCCCCGGTTTTTTTGGCAGAGCTCTGACTCTTGATTTCAATGCATCCGTTGTTTTAACTGACAATTTCCAGTTCTTTTAATTTAAGTTTTTTTATTTCATCCCTGAGTTTTGCCGCTTTTTCAAATTCAAGATTTTTTGCGGCTAACCTCATCGAATTCTCGAGCTTTTCGATTCGCTGTTTTCTCTCCTGGGGAGAAAGATAGATATCCTTGTCTTCAGAGATTCGAGAATAGTCAAAATAGTCTCTTTCATAGATGCTGGTTAAAACCTCATCGATTCTTTTTTTAATAGATTGAGGAGTGATATTGTTTTTTTTATTGTACTCCTGTTGAATTTGTCGCCTTCTGTTTGTCTCGGCAATCGCCTTCCTTATAGAGTCTGTTATGACATCAGCATAAAGAATAGCTTTACCTGAAACATTTCTGGCTGACCTGCCAAAAGTTTGAATGAGGGAGGTTGCAGAACGGAGAAATCCTTCTTTATCCGCATCGAGTATCGCAACCAGAGATACTTCTGGAAGGTCAAGCCCTTCTCTCAGCAAATTTATTCCTATCAGGGCGTCAAATTTTCCCTTCCTTAGGTCTCTCAATATTTTAACACGGTCCAAAGTGTCGATTTCAGAATGAAGATATCGGACATAGAGTCCGAATTCGTGATAATAACGTGTGAGATCTTCAGCCATCTTTTTTGTCAGAGTTGTTACCAAAATTCTCTCGTTTTTCCCTGCCCTTTCTGTGATTTCAGACATCAAATCATCGACTTGGCCTTTAACAGGACGCACTTCAATTTTTGGATCTGTAAGGCCTGTAGGTCTTATAATCTGCTCTATTACCCTTTTACCTGCCTTCTGTAGTTCATAATTTCTTGGAGTAGCTGAGACATAAAGGACTTTGTGAATCCTGCTTTCAAACTCGTTAAAATTCAATGGTCTGTTATCAAGGGCAGATGGAAGCCTGAAACCATGATCAATAAGCGTCTGTTTTCGTGAACGGTCTCCATTATACATCCCACCGATTTGCGGGATAGTGACGTGTGATTCATCGATAATCATAAGGAAATCTTGAGGAAAATAATCAAGAAGTGTGAATGGGGGTTCTCCCGGCTTTCGGAGGCTTAGATAAAGAGAATAATTTTCTATGCCTGGACACCAGCCGAATTCCCGCAGCATCTCAATGTCAAAAAGAGTTTTTTCTTCAATCCTGTTGGATTCTATGATTTTTCCCTGTTTTTTAAAGAAGCACACACGTTCTTCAAGTTCTTTTTCTATGGAGGAAATAGCATAATCAAGAATGTCTGGAGGTGTTGAGAAATAAGTCCTTGGGTAGAGGACGATCTTATCAAAAGAGTCCAGTGTTTTGCCAAGAAGAGGGTCTAGACTAGAGATGGCTAATATTTTGTTATCTCCAAGTTCTATCCTGTAAGCATAGTCCTCATAAGAAGGAAAAACATCGATAATATCTCCTCTGACACGGAAACACCCCCTTTTAAAATCACCTTCTTCTCTGTTATATTGAATCTTGACGAGATTCTCCAGAATATTTTTCCTTGATATGATTTGGTTTACTTCAAGAGGAATACTCAGAGAATAATATGTTTGTGGCGAACCTATTCCATAGATACAAGAAACAGATGCAATGATCGCTACGTCTTTTCGCTGGAAAAGAGAGTTTGTGGCGCTGAGTCTTAGGCGGTCTATCTCATCATTTATTGTAGCTTCTTTTGATATGTAAATATTGGAAGCAGGGATGAAGGCTTCGGGTTGGTAATAATCGTAATAGCTGACAAAATATCCTACAGCATTTTCTGGGAAAAAGTGGCGGAATTCCTGGTATAGTTGAGCAGCTAGGGTTTTGTTGTGGGAAATGACAAGAACAGGTTTGTTAATTTTCTCTATGATATTTGCTATTGTAAAAGTTTTCCCAGAGCCTGTGACTCCCATTAAAACTTGATGTTTAATATTTTTATTTAACCCATCATGCAGTTCCTGGATTGCCCTTATTTGATCTCCTTTTGGCTTGAATTCTGAGTGGAGTATAAATTTTTTCATTCTATCAGAAGTTTTTATGAATAATCATATTATAACAGTAAATTAAGCTAATCGTAATCAGTAAATTGCTCTCCTGGATTATTAATAAAAATTGCTGATATGTCATAACAATGAAACCTAGATTTGATCATTTTCCATGAAAATCTTGGAACTAGTTTATCCTCTATCATATCGATAATATAATTTAAATCTATTATCAGCAATTTTTACCTTACAGGCGAGCCGATCTTACAGCATCTGCTGCGTTACAGCGCATTCGTGGTGAAGGACCACAACTTCATGCGCTGTGCCTTGCATCTGCAGCAAGCTTGACTCGTGAATCATCCAGGACTTCCTGGATTATTAATAAAAATTGCTGAAAGAATTAATATGATATAAACTAATTTTGATTGTTCTCCATGATATGCTCAGAACTAATTTATACTATACTCTAGGCTAGATAATAACCTAACAGCGTGAAGCATATGAATTTTAGGGGATGGAGGAAGCGACATTGAAAGATTTAGACTTTTTTCTGAGTCAATCTTCGAGGGAACCAGAGAAAGTCTGGCCTGATGGATGTGTGAGCACTGTATAATCAATGATGCGGTGTTAATAGTGGCTCGCGGACATTGTGGAGTTGCTTAAGATAAACATGCGGAGTTCCATCAGAGCCGAGAAGATCAGGGAGGAAGGTGTGAAAATGCTGAAGATTTAAAATGATTTTATTATTTAATGTGAGAAACCATTTTTACAGAGCCTTTGAATTGTGCTCCATCCATTATTGAAATGCGGGAAGCTGATATATCACCCGTCATTTGGCCTTCTTTTTCAATAAAGACTTTTCCATTTGCAAATATATTTCCCTCAACAAGACCCTTAATTGTGATGTTCTTTACATGAATGTCAGCATTGACTTCGGCTTTTGATCCAACGGTCAAATTGTTATTTTCCATGTTTATTTTCCCCTGGAACTGCCCTTCTATTATCAAATCTTCACTGGTGTATAGTTCGCCTTGAAAATTCAGGGTTAGCCCAAAGCGAGCGATTGTTTTTGGGATTATTTCTTCAACAAAACTTTGATTTTCTTTTTTGTCTGGATCCAGCATTATACCTTCTGTTGAAATAATGTGCAGATTATAGATTGCTCCCTTTAATATGTCAACAGAATTATAATACAGAAGTTCCAGCAGAGCCAAGAAGATCGGCTCGCCTGTAAGGTAAAAATTGCTGATAATAGATTTAAATTAGATCATCGATATGATAAATGATAAACTAGTTCTGAGGGTTTCATGGGGAACGATCAAAACTAGGTTTAGTTGTTATAATTTATCAGCAATTTTTATGAATAGCCCACCGCAATTATCATGTTGATATCTATTCCATTATATTTGATAATTATATTGTAAACTTTTATCAAGGTATTTTCGTCTAATAGGGGAAAGAAGAGTGATGGAAGAAAATGAACAAAACATTATTGACCGAATCTGCCGAGGCGATACTGCAGCATTTCAAAGACTGGTGGAGAGGTACAAGAAGAAGATTTATTTCCTCGCCTATGATATTCTCGGCGATCACCACGAAGCTGAAGATATCTCCCATGAAGTATTCATCAAAGTGTTTCGTTCCCTTAAGAATTTCCGCAGGAATTCAAAAATGAGCTCCTGGATTTATCAAATTACTGCTAATACCTGCATAGATGCTCTGCGCAAAAAGAAATCAAAACCCCAAGTAAATCTGGAGGATTTCAATCATGTTTCTCTACAGGACAATCTTGCTGGAGGCGGCACTCGTGTCCAAAATCCTGAACTTAGTGCTGAGGCATCTATCATGCAACGTAGGATTCAAAATGCCTTGTATAAAGTCACCCCAAGAGAGAGAGCAGTGTTTGTGATGCGTCATTACAATGATTTAGAGATAAAAGAGATTGCAGAAGTCCTGAACGTTTCTTCAGGGACGGTCAAGAGCCTGCTTTTCCGTGCTTTAAAAAAAATGCGAAAAGAGCTTTCAACTCATCGGGGAAAGTCCTCAATGGAGGCTAACTATGACTGATTGTAAAAAATGCAAGGCCCTGTTTTCCGATTCATTGTATGGGGAATTGAAAGCCGAGCAAAAGCAGTTCCTCGAAAATCACCTCCGGGATTGCCCGAAGTGCCAATCCGAATTCGTTGAATTAACTGCAACTGTAAGATTTATGGAAAAAAGAGTCCGTCCTGAGCCCGGACAAGATTTCTGGAATAGCTACTGGGGGCGGCTGTCCGATCGGATAGAAAAAGAAGCAGCTTTTCAACCTCAAAAGGAAAAATGGTGGAAGGCTTTGAGCCGCACTATACAAACACCACCCAGTTGGGCTTATCAGGGTGCAGCGGCAATTGTACTGATTGTTATAGGAATTTTTATAGGCAGGGTGCTATTTACCCAGGGTGTCCCGCAGGTTCCACCCACACTGTCATCAGGAAATCTCACCCAGACAGGACCAGGGATCGAACTCACACAGCGTACCCACAATTATATAGAACGCTCAAAACTGATGCTGCTTGCAATCGTCAATTTCGAGCCGGAAACAGAAGATCCCTTTGCCTTGAATCTGCCTTATCAACAGCAGGTGTCAAGAGAATTGGTACAAGAGGCGGGCTTGCTGAAAAAGAAACTTGCCGGATTCCGCCAGAGAAGGCTGCAGGAGCTTATTGTTGACCTTGAGGTGATACTGCTTCAGATAGCCAATCTGGAGTCAGAGCCTGATATGTCGGTTATCAAGATGATTAAGGACGGCGTAGAAAGCCGTGGAATTCTGTTGAAAATAAATCTAGCGGACATCCGCCAGTCTATTAATGAAAGGAATAAATCCAAAAGTCTATAGAAACGGAGGAAAACATGAGTTTAAGAATTTCACGTATTATGATGTCGGTTTTTATCCTACTGGTATCATTTTCCCTACTGTCGCCGGTATTATATGCCGACAATATACAGGACAAGGATACCAAATCCTATAATCAGGCTTATAACCTCATTGCTGAGGAAAGATGGGAAGAAGCCGCAAAAGCCCTTGAAAAATTTATTAGCACGTATTCCAACAGCGCTTATGTGGATGATGCCCGGTTCTGGCAGTGTTATGCCAGAGAGAAACTGGAACAGTCCTTAGAGACGGTTTTCAACTGCTATGAGGATTTCATCAAATCTCATCCGAAAAGCAAATGGGTAGATGATGCCCAGTCCAATATGATTCGCATCGCCCATCAACTATCTAAGCAAGGTAATCCCAAATATCAGCACTTAGTCCAATCCATTTATGAGAGCCAGGAAGATGAGATTAAACTGGTTGCCCTCTATGCACTGGAAGATATGGGCAATGAGGAGGCCTTAGACGCGATCATAAAACTTTATGATGATGCGGCAGATGTCAATCTCCGCAGCAGGATCATCAATATGCTCGAAGATTTTGAATCACCCAGGGCGCTTGACAAACTTGAGGACATTGCTCTTAATGAACCCGATTCTTCCTTACGCCGCAGGGCTGTTTATGTTATTGCGGATACCGAAGAGAAGGATGCCATCAATATTCTAAAAAAGGTCATCGAGACCGATTCAGACACCAAGGTCAGGAAAGCTGCTCTCAATGCTTTAGGAGATACGGAAGATCCCTCTGTTATCCCTATTCTGAGTGAGATCGCCATAAATGATAAGAATGTGACTCTGGCAAAAGCTGCGGTATATGCTCTGGAGGACGTCGAAAGTCCAGAAGTGCTTCCCGCGCTCAAAAAGATATTAAAAGAGGCCAAAGCCATCGAGGTCAAAAAGGCTACCCTTTATACACTTGAAGACATCGAAGAGGCAGATGTACTTCCCCTCTTGAAGGAAGTTGCCCTGAAGGAGAGCAACCTGGAATTACGCAAGGCTGCGATATACACTATCGGGGATATTGAAAGTAAAGAGGTCCTTGAAATCCTGAAGGAGATTCTGGAATCAACCGATGAACTCAGCCTCAAAAAAACAGCCCTGTATTCCATTGAAGACTATGAAGGCAAAGAAGCAGAAAAGATCCTCTATGATACAGCCCTAAACTCCCCTGATGAAGAACTGGCTAAGACCGCTGTTTATGCCCTTGCCGATCTTGTTGAAGATGAGGGTGATCCGGCGTTCCTCATGGAAGTCTATAAAAAGTCAAAGTACTTCTCCGTCCGCAAAGCGGCTTTGTACAGTATTGAAGATGTAGAAGGACCCAAAGCTGTCAAGGCACTGGCAGATGTATTAAAAAGCGAAAAAGACCCGCAGCTTCAGGTAGTCATTATCAGAGCTCTTGGTGAAACAGAAAGTGACGAGGCAGTTCCTATACTGCTTGAGATTGCCCTGAAGGATAAGAATCGCAAGGTCAGAGCTGAAGCAGTATCAGCTTTAGGAAAGATCGGGACACCAAAAGCACGGGAAGCCCTTATGAAGATTCTTGAGAAAAAGTAGTGAAAACAATGCGAAGATTCCTGAAAGAATATACTTCAGCAATTTATCCGTCTTTTTTGATCTAAAAGGAGGCTGTCCGCTGTTCTGCCTGGGCGATAGTGATGATCCCAGAGCTCTGAATGCGTTGATAGAGATCATTCGGAACAAATAGCTTTCAGTCAATATGCCCCTTTGTATTGACAAAAAGTGAAATTGCCTATAAATTCTATTTCTGAGTTTTTGGATGCTGGAAAGAAGGCACAGTAAATGTGTAATCAAAGAGAAAGAGCGGACATAACTCAGCGGTAGAGTACGAGCTTCCCAAGCTCGGGGTCGCGGGTTCGAATCCCGTTGTCCGCTCTTTCTCTCAATAGAATCAGGCTTTTAAAATAAGGAAATCAAATGGGTGAATGGAATCTTATTGTAGATAAAATACCACTTAAAGGTTCATGGAACATGGCTGTAGATGATTTCCTTTTCCAGTCACTCGGGGAAGAGCCTCAGACTTATGTTCGATTTTACGCCTGGAAAAAGCCGACCGTATCTTTAGGCTATTCTCAAAAGATCTTTAAAGTACTTGATATTGAATATTGCCAGAAGAATGGGATTGATATCGTTAGGAGAATTACAGGGGGGAAGCTAGTTTTGCATTATAAAGAGGTAACTTATTCTATTTGTTCTTCAGATAAAGAGATATTCACTTCAACCCTGGATGATTCTTACAGGATTATCTCCGAAGCACTAATGTGTGGACTTGGGAAAATGGGGTTAAAACCTTGTCTTGCTGATGCTGCTCCCTCCTCTTATGTCAGAGGAAATCTTCCTTGTTTCTCTTATCCTGCACGAAATGAAGTTGAAATTGATAGAAAGAAAATTATTGGGAGTGCTCAGAAAAGGGAGGGATCAAAGTTTATTCAGCACGGTTCTATTCCGCTTGAAGGGAAAGAAGAGCTTTTGAAATCGGTCTCATTTTTAAAAGGGCGAGAAGAGAATATCCGTATGATCTCTGTTTCACAAGCTCTGGACAAAAGGGTGGCCTTTGACTGGGTTGTGAATTTATTAGTGGAAGGAATTTCAGAATATTTCAAAGTGCACTTGAAACCAAAAGATTTTAGTATAAAGAATAGAGAAGATATCCTTAATATTCAAAGAGAGCGATATGAAAGCAAGGATTGGCTATATAGATGACATATTGATTATTTTAATTTTTAATGATAGCATTGCGTTAATAAACAAGGGTTTTTGCTAATGAACGAAGTCGAAGAACTTTCTAAGCTTGACATTAAGAATTTACCGCCGTCCAAGAGTTTTCTTCTTGACGACTTACACCAGAATGCGTTAAAAAATCTTTATATTGAACTTGGAGCAGGCCCTGTCTTTTATCTTCTTTCACCATCTTATTCTGTCATAAATCCAAGTCCGAACGAAGTAATAAACGATTTTATAAACAAAAAAGGTGATATTCTCAATTACATCAAAGAATATATTATCCAAAATCTTGCCAAATATTCTGTTCTTTTAGATGTAAACAGCTATTTTATTGAGCAAAATAATTTTCTTGTTTTAGCCAGGATGAGAGAAAGAGATTCGGAGGGGAGGCGATATGAGATTAAATTCTATACTCATTCTCCCCGGGAACTGATGACAAATTACAATGATAAGATTTATATCGGCAGAGATTTCATTGACCTTTTCCAATTTAAGAGAAAATATTTCGGAGTTAAAGATCTGATAACTTCATTAAAAAATCAATATGAGATTTTGCTTGATAAAGCTGAACAAAAGCTGAAAAATCCTCTCGAATATAAATCCTTTTTTCAGGAAATAAAAGAATATCTAAGTGAGTTGCGAATCGAGGGTTTTAATATCCTTCAATCTCTTCCACCATATATTGATTTTAAACAAATAAAAGAAAAAGACTTGATTAGTATTAATGCTCAGTACCGTACAATTAATCATTATTTGATTGAGCTGTGTGATGAAGTAAATGAATTTGAGAATCTTCTAAGAGATAAAAAAGAAATGCATTTTGTCCGATATGTCACAAAATATAAAAAGGACCTTACAAACTTTATTTCATATTTCAATATAAAAATAAATGGTTATCTGTCAGAAAAAATATTCAGCCTGAAATATAAAAGTTAATCATATCTAGTCTTATTCTAAAATCCTGATTGATCCGTAGCTGGTTGAAAGGAAAATTTTGGGATTTTCTTTTTCATCAGTAAATGCTTTGATTATAGAGAGACTGTTTTCTTTTCGGAACGTGGGTTCAAAAGGAAGCTCCCATTTAATATTACCGCCCTTGTTTTGGGCTTCAACAGGGTATTTTCCCTCAGAAGGCCAGTGTAATGTTATATCTGTATATGTGCCCTTAACTTCTATTGGCTGGGTAAGAGGAGAAGGCCTCAGAATTATTTTTCCGTGGGATAGAAGAATGGTTGTTTTTCCAGAAAATTTATCAAGTTCGATGTCATTATATGATGAAGAAATATTGATTTCGTCTCCGCTTATTGTGTTTCCATAAATACCAAGGCTTTTTCCATCTATTGCCAGGTTGCCATGGATATTGTTCAATCTTACATTGCTGTATCTATCAGTTATTTCAAGGTCTCCATCTATTCCATTTATTTCTATATATGAATGGTTACCTATGATTTTTGTGGGGCCTGCATTGAGTAATATTATTTTTTCATAGGAATTCTCAATTTCAACAGTACCTGATAGGTTTTGGCCGAAGACTTCATTATGGGAACCTTCAACCGTGACATCCTGTGAGAAATCTTCTAGATGAATTGTACCGTATCTATGGATAATATGGGTGTTTCCTTTGATGCTTTTTGCTGTAAGAGAAGAGTGGCTGCTTTCTATACGGCAGTCGGATTGAACATTGTCTACTTCGACATCTTCGTAACTGTTTCGAACAAAAATATTGCCATCTATTTCTGAAGCAATGACCTTTCCATGACTGTTGATGATATTCGTGTTCCCCAGTTTGTAAGTTTTAACAATTCCATATGAATTTTTTACTTTTACATTCATTCCTTCCGGAATAAAAAGCCTAAAGCTTGTTTTGAAATTTTTCCGCTTGAAGTCGTTGCGGTTTGTCGAAATCATCAACTCATTGATGCCTTTATTAACTGACATCTTCAGCTTGTCAGAAATTTTCTTTGCAAGTTCTTCATTTCTGCGCCAAATTTTTTTCCCAAAAACAACAGTTATCTTTTCTTCCTCAGTTCCTTGTATTTCAACATCTCCATGGGCATTGATGACTTGAAGTTCAGAAGGGAAGGGGGGGTAGATTTCCTGTGATTCTTCATATTCGAATTCACCATAGAAAAAGATAAAACCGTCACCACAATAAGAGTCGAAATGAATTTTTCCTGTTTGGGCATGGAAAAAGATTACCCCGGCAATGATGATGAAAATTAAAAGGATGATTTCTTTTGCTTTCATTTTTAATCCTGAATATTTTCGGGTTCTTCATTTTGTTCTTTTATTCCGTAGTAAAGCTTCCAGACTCCCCACACAATAAGTACTAAGGGCCAGAGACGAGCTACTGTATCCCATATGGAAGTACCAAGATTGCTAAGGAGAATGGTAAGACCTACTAGGACTAGTATGATACCCCATACAAGAGGGTCTGTACGTTTTTGTTTAGCCATTTTTTTCTCCTTAATTTTTTTAATTTTCCTGTTTTTTACGTGAATAATAATCTGCAATAAGTTTAATCCCGATGACGATAACAATGAGAGGCCAGAAATCGAACACAGTGTCATAGTTGATGAGGAAGTTAAAATTAGCCATGAGGAATATTCCTCCAAGGGCGATTAAAATAATTCCCCAGAAAATAGAGCCAGATTTTACAGCATCAGAAAAATCTTCTGTAAATTCTTCTTCTTCACTATGAATGGCTCTTCGGTTAATAGTTGAAGAAACATTGATGGAATCAATGATCTGGTAAAAATAAAATCCAGCAAGAAACAGTCCTAGGAAAACAGGAGAGCCTTTGCCATTTGCAAGCAGGGTAACTAGTAGAGAAAAGGCGAGAAGGTGGACCAAGGCCTTTTGAATCTGGCGGTTATAAAGAGCGCCAACACCAAAAGGAAAAAAGAACGATAGTATTCCTGCGAGTAATGGAGATTTTGGTGGTCTTTTGACGATTACTTTTTCTTCCATTTTATACCTCCAAATTTATGATATCTTTATCCCTCTGTTTCTCCGAAAGGATTGATATCCTTAAGAGAAACAATTATATTTTCTTTATACCCACCCAGGGAATCTGAGAAAGATTCTGCCTTAGCAACCAGCCTTCCGATTTTACTGTATCCGATATGAATCTGCCGGTTTAGAGATTTGTTAATGAGATTTTTATTTGGATTATATATGTAGCACGATATCAGAATAAGGAAAACAGAAACTGCAGCCAGGATGGGTTGGAGCGAGGGCTGGCCAAGAAAATCAAAGCTGATTTTGAATTTTCTCTTTTTAACAGGAGTTTTATAAAGGCGTTCCAGCAAGTTCTTGCTTACATCTACTTCTGGAAAATCAGCAAGAGTCATGGTTGTTTCTTTAATAGACAAAAAAAGACCTGTGCATTTCTGGCAGGATTTTAAATGTTCTTCAACCATTTGTTTTTCTTTTAAGTTAAGCTCATCCTCTATATAAGGAGATAAAAGTTCTTCTATGTGTTTACATTCCATTTCTTTCCTCCTTTTTTTCTTTGAGGATTCTTGCCAGCTGAAGTCTTCCTCTATTAACGCGAGATTTAACCGTTCCCAGAGGCAGGCTCATGATTTCTGCTACTTCTTTGTATTTTTTGCCCTGAATATCTCTGAGGATGAGCGCTATTCGCATCTCTGATGAAAGGTTTTTGAATCCTTCCCAGATAAATTTTCTAGTTTCGTTCTTCAAAATGCTTTCCTCAGGACCAATGTTTTTAAACGAAGAAACATAATATTCATTAAACTCATCGCGTGTTTTATTTTTCCATTTTGTTTTTCTGTATTGATCGATGAGGTAATTTCTTGTGAGAGAAAGAAGCCATGCGATGAAATTTTTATTAAAATCATATTTGGATAGAGAATAGTGAAGTTTTAGAAAAATTTCTTGTGTTACATCTTCAGCTTCTTCGTATTTCCCAGAGAACTGGTAAGCGATGTTAAAAATCCTTTTAGAGTAGGTGTTAACGAGCATTCTCCAAGCTCCTTCGTTTCCTTCCAGACATTTTTCTATAATCTTTTCTAATTGCATTTACCTCACCTTTGTAGACGAGATTTTGGAGAAAAAAGTTCCATGACAGTTTTTATGAATAATTTAGAACAAGTATATTTTATAATAATAGTGAAAACAAGTTATAACTATGTTATTTACTCATAAGAATAAAGAAGATAAAATTAAATGTTGTAAACAAATTGCAACTATTTAAAGGAAAGTAAAGTTTGGAAAAATGAGAATGGATGAACAAGAACTGATAGAAAAAGTACAGGAAGGTAATGAGATAGCTTTTGCGAGAATTGTCAACATATACCAGCACAAAATAGTTAACTTTCTATGGCAATTGACAGGAGATTATCAGAAATCAGTAGAATTAGCACAGGAAACATTCATGAGAGTTTATTTTAAAGCAAACAAATATAAACCGATAGCTCCTTTATCTTCATGGATATATGCAATTGCTTCAAACTTGGCTAAAACAGAAATGAAAAAAGCGCGGAGATTTCCTTCTGTATCTTTCGAGAATGCTGAAAATAACATCAATACGAAATTTACATATACTAAAAATCAAAAGAATTTGGATTTGATCAAGGATTTGAGAGAAGCTATAAATTCCCTTCATCCTAGATATAAAATCCCGGTTATTCTTAAGGATATAGAAGGATTTTCTCAAGACGAAATTGCTCAAATACTGAATAAGCCTATTGGGACTATAAAAGCAAGAATAAGCAGGGGAAGGAATTATCTAAAAAAGGGATTGGAAGAAAAATCGGATAAAATTAATATTTTTAAAAATAGGGAGAAGGCAAATGGAAGAATTTGACTTCATGGAAAATATTGAGAGAGTCAAAGCTCCTGATGATTTTGAGGGGAGAGTCTTGGAAGATCTCTCTAAAAGAAAGGTGAAAAATGTCAGGACAAGGCAGATACGTCTTTCATTCGCAGGAGCTTTTAGTGCAATAGCAGTAATCATTGTCATAACGAGTTTATTCATCCTTCCTCATGGGGAAACCGCAAAGTTTTCAACTCTGGAAAAAGGGCTGTCTTCAGAGTCCATGATAGAAAAAGAACGTGGGAAAAGACCGTTTATTCCAATAATAGAAGAAGTGAATTATTCAGGAGAAATCCGGAATTTATCACATGAAGCCCAAACGATTTATATACTAGAACAAGTCTTTGAAAGTACCGATGCTTCAATTAAATATTAAGGAGGCAAGTGCAAAATGAACAAAAAGAATAAAATAGCATTTTATTTGGCCGGATTTTTAGTATTAATATTTTTTAGTTTAAATGCAGAAGCAAGTCCGATATTAAATGATGAAAAACCAGTTAAAGATGTAGTAAAGAAGGTATATCCTTCAGTCGTAAGAGTAGAAGTCAGAAACGGGATAAGAAAGGTTGCAACCGGAGTCATTATTGACAAGGATGGGCACATAGTGACAACAGCTCTCATATCGCCTCGAGATGAAGAAATATTTATTACTACTTCGGATGGAAAAAATATTCAGGCAGAGTTTATGGGTATGGATTCAATGACTCACCTGGCATTAATCAAAAGCAAAGGAGATAAATTAACTCCTATATCTTTAGGAAAGACGGGGGATATCTCAACTGGCTCCTGGATAGGAGTTGTCAGTATATCGCCTGAAAATAAAGCTGCTGTCACGCAGGGAATTGTAAGTTCAATTAGTAAGGATACGCTCCGTTTGAATGTTTGGGTCGTCCCGGGTACTAGCGGAAGCCCGGTTATTGATAGCAAAGGGCATATGATTGGCCTAGTAAGAGGGGTTTATTCAGACAGTGTTGTTTATGAGGTTGGAAGGGAGGAAACCAGAAGTACAGGATATTTATTCCATAGAGAGGAGGGACCTTCTTCTGCAATGGTAAAAGCTGTCCCTGTTAACATCGTTAAAAATGTTGTCTCTGAAATAAAGGAAAAAGGGAAAGTTGAAAGAGGGTGGATCGGTGTTTCAATTGTAGAGAATGAAGATGGAGAGGTAGAGATTGTTAGTATTGAAGATAAATCTCCGGCTGAACTGGCAAAACTAGAAAAAGGAGATGTTATCTTGGAGTTTGATGACATAAAAATAACAAGTACTGATATGCTTGCTGATGAAATCAGGAGGAGAAAGCCAGGAGATAATGTTTCAATGAAAATTGAAAGAGAAAGAAAAACTCGGGATGTAAAATTAAAGTTAGGTGAATATTCAGAGAAAGATATCTTACGGGAGTTTGAAATGAAATTTCCCCGTCTTTTTTCTCCCAAATTAACAAAGCCTATAGAACCACCCCGTATAAAAATTAAACCTGAGATATTCAAATGGAACCTTAGATCTAGAAATTATATTGGAGTTTATATAGAAGAACTCAATGAAGATCTTTCAGAGTATTTCGGCTTGAAGGGAAGCAAGGGACTACTTGTTTCAAAAGTCAGTGAAGGTAGTCCTGCAGAAAAGTCGGGGTTAAAGGTTGGAGATGTTATCTTCAGAGCAGACGAGAAGGAAGTAGAAACCCTTAATGAATTGAGTCGATTGATTCAAAGAAAGAATAAAGGCGAAAAAATCAAAATTGAATTTTTGAGGGATAAAAAAAAGAAAATAATAGATGTAGAAATTGACGAGGAAGATAATAGAAATGATCTTTTCTTCTCAAAAAAATGGGAAGATGCTTCTCATCTCTGGAAGAATTATTCAGAAAAAATTAGGGAGCAGTATGAAAAAAGTGTTGAACAGTATTACAGTGAAGCTCGAAAAAAAATAAAGAAATTGAATGAAGAAATTGAAAAGAAAAAAGATGCAGAAAAAGAAATGCAAAAAGTAATCAAAAAGTATCGGTGCATAAGGGTTTAGACTTGCTCTTGTGTCCATTCTCAGAGGGAGGCAGGGAGAGTATATATATGGCCTCCCTCTTTTATTAAGACTTCGGATTTATCACTTAGACAGCCATTTAGTCATGAAAGTTTCATATTCATCAGGGGATAATCTTGTTTTCTTAAAAAAATCTTTTGCAGCCCTCTGTCTCATTGCTTCATAAAGTACAATCCCAACCGAAACAGAAAGATTCAAGCTGTGGACCATGCCAATCATTGGGATTTTAATTACATAATCTGCAAAGTCCAGGGCTTCAGAAGAGATTCCTTCTGATTCATTGCCGAAAATTATGGCAGTTGGTTCTGTATAGTCTACTGCTTGATAAGAAATGGATTCATTGCTCAGGTGAGTGGCAGCGATCTTAAACCCTTTCTCTTTTAATAGAGATAGACATTCAGAAGGGGAAGAATAATGATTGAAATGAAGCCATTTTTCTGCCCGTGTAGATATAGCCTCATTAATAGGAAAAAGTTTTTGACCGAGGGAAATAATGTCAAGATGCAGTATACCGGCGGCATCGCAGGTCCTGGCAACCGCACTTGCATTATGGGTGTTTGTGACTTTTTCAAGGACAACTCTCAGGTCGGGTTGGCGTAATGACAATACTCTTTCAACCTTTTCTATTCTTTTTTTTGTTGGCATAATCTGAATATAACAAACGATCTTTCAAAACGCAAAACTCAAATGAAATAGGTTTTGGAAAAACTGGCGTTTGTAGTCTGTTAGAAAAAAAGTGTTTTGAGAGCTATGACCAACCAGAAGAAAAAAAATCCAGCTAGAGCCCTAATTTCTCTGTTTTTTCGATAAAGTGTCCAGTTGAATTTATTTGGATTAACTGATTGGCATAGTTTTAAAGATGGAAAAAACAGCGGGACATTTTTTCGGAATTCTTCATATTCGCTCGGAAAACATTTGTTCATCCTGTTCTTTTCCTTGTTTATCGCAATAGGGTAGAAAAGGAAGAAATAAGCTGTAAAAATCGCAAATACCCACCATGAAAGAGAGCTAACAACAATGCTGATGCCTATAATCAAATTCCCAAGATAAAGAGGGTTTCTTGTATATCTATAAGGCCCTGAGACGGTCAATTCCTTTTCCTTCTGGATATGGCCGCTGGCCCAAGTTCTTATGAGGAGACCTATCATAGTAAGTGATATGCCTCCAACTATAGAATAAACGTTTGATTTGGAAAGAATGATAACGGGAATAATTACTATTAAGCCGCTTTTCACTCTCCACTTATAGAGTGTTTCTTCCAATTTTGAATTAAGCATTTTCCTTTAATATTTGAAGGCTTGAAAAAGCTACTTCCTCAGGAGTAATTCTTTTAAGGCATTCCAGGCTTGAACATTTTCTTTTATAACAATAACTGCAGTCTAATTCGTGAAATATTACTCTGTCCCGGGGATTAAAAGGGCCATTTCTCTTGGGGTTAGTAGGTCCAAATAGACCTACAACTGGGCGTGAAAGAGCACATGCTGCCTGGAGAGCAAAAGTATCTCCGCTGACAACAAGAGAGGCTTTTTTGATAAGCGCTATGACTTCCTTAAGGGATAAAAACGGAGATATGGATATGGCAGTCTTTTCACTAATATTTTCTGCAAGTTTTTTTTCCTTTTCATTTCCCCATAAGAGGAGGAGAAAAAGATGTTTTTGTTTCCTCTTAATTATCTGGATAAATTTAATCCATTTTTCTGGATACCACATTTTGGTTTCCCATGCAGCACCGACATTTAGGATGATTATTCTTTTTTCTTCATCATGGCCAATTTTTTTAAGTTTCATTTTGACTGATTCTGTAATTCCATCTGGAATGATAACAGGGAATTCATATGTCTTTTCCTGTATTCCTAGCATAGAGAGAAGCTTCATGTTTTTAGTGATAACATGAATGTTTTCAGGTATCTTGCAAAGTCTATCTGTATAAAAAAAAGAAGCGATAGGTTCTTTCAAATTTTTACGGTGGAAACCTATTCTCTTTTGTGCTCCGGATAAAAATGTTATGAGCCCGGATTTTGCAAGGCCTTGAAAATCAAGAGCAACGTTGCAGTTTTCATGTTTAAGATGTAAGATTTCTTGCCAGAATCTCATTTGAGTTGTCTGGTATCCTTTAGCTCGAATAGTAATTACTTTGTCTATTCCGGGAACAAGTTCAAGAATTTGTTTTCCTTTATTTTCCACGACCCAAGAAATCCTTGTGTGTGGAAATTTTTTTCGTAGAGCCGAATATGCTGGAAGAGTATGTATGATATCTCCAAGTGAACTAAGCCTTACAATCAGGTAATTATTCATTGTAAAGATTCAGAGGTTTTACTAATGCAAATTTTTGCAGCAATTTCCTTGATGAGTTCAGAAGTTGATTTAATTTTGGGTCCCCCAGCGATAATGATTTTGCCTCCATAACTTTGCACTGTCTTTTTTTCCGGCACTGTCTTCGGTGTGTAATCTGAACCTTTTGCATGAACATGAGGTTTAAGAACAAGAAGAATATTTTCTACATTATCTTCTTCAAATATTGTGATGTAATCGACAAATGAAAAAGAGCCTAATATTTCAGCACGATCTTTTTCCCCGAGTATGGGCCTCCCTTTTCCTTTAAGCTTGTGAACGGAAGCATCGCTGTTCAAAGCTACAACCAGAACATCTCCCAAATTTTTTGACTCTTTCAAATATCTTATATGTCCAACATGTATTAAGTCAAAACACCCATTGGCGAGAATGACCATATTTCCTTTTTTTTTGTGATCATAAATTGCCTTTCTTAATTGCGGAAGAGAATGCAGTTTTTTCAATTTTAAGAATCGATAACTTTTTTTAATTCATTTACAGTTAGAGTGGAAGTGCCTTTTTTCATGACAACGATGCCTCCAGCATAGTTTGCAAGAAGGGCAGCATCTTTGAAAGTTGCTCCAGCAGATAATGCCAGTGTAAAAACACTAATGACTGTGTCTCCAGCACCTGTTCCATCAACTATATCAGTTGTACCGTATATGGGAATATTATATGGGGTTTTCCCCTTTTCGAAAAGCACCATACCTTGAGAGCCTCTTGTCATGAGAACAGCCTGGGCTTCTTCTCTGTTCAAGAAAGTCGTCCCTGCATTTTTGAGAGTTTGAGAGTTATCATCAATTTCAATTCTAAGAGCTTCTTCAACTTCGGGTTCATTTGGAGTTGAAACTGTTATGCCCTTGAAATTTAAAGGCCTGAAACGCGAATCGAGTGCAATAGGTATGCTGGATTTTTTAAAGAGTGGAAGCACCTGGTAAAAAATATCCTCTTTGACTGAATAATAATTATAATCGGAAATTATTAGGGCGCTCGAATTATTATTTAAGTCCTTGAGTAATTTTCGGAGTTTTTGTTTTAAGGCGCTGTTCTCTGGGACTTTTTCATCCCTGTCAATGCGGAGAATCTGCTGCTTTTTTGCGGTCTCCTCGCCGGCAAGAATTCTTGTTTTTATTGGTGTGTTAAAATCCTTTTCTTTGATCAAGTACTCTGTTGGTATTCCTTTTTGTTTCATTATATGTGCAATTTTTCTGCCTGCAGCATCATAACCTATAACCCCAACAGGGAGAGGTTCTGCTCCTAATGATTTGAGGTTAAGGAGGGAATTTCCTGCTCCACCAAGCGAGAATTCTTCATTTTTATAAGATAGGATAAGAACAGGAGCTTCTCTAGAAATGCGGCGTGTATTTCCGTAGAGGTATTCATCCAGGATAAAATCGCCCCAGACGCAGATTTTCTTTTCAGAAAAACGGTCAATGATTTCGAGTAATTTTTTCTTTTCTTTGTTCATAAAACTTTAGTCAAAGATTTTGACAGAAATAGGTTAAAACGTCAACTTACAATGTTAACATAAGTTGCAGCAATATTTTCAAATATTATTAATTAAAAACTGTTAGTTTGGAAAGTTAAGGGCAAATAATAAACAAATATCTTTATTTAAAAATTGTAATATATTTAGTATAGTATTGCGTGGATCTGTTTTATTAAGGATTTTTCATGAATGTACGCGGGAGATATGAACGAATTCATGACCAGTTATCATTACCAATAGAAGGAGTAACGCTGGAAGAAATGTTATTAACAAGAAATGAGCTTGCATCTGAATACGAATATTCTGTTTCATTAGGATTAAGCTATACATTTGGTTCTGTTTTTAGCAGTGTTGTAAATCCGCGTTTTGGAAATGGGGGAAGAAGATACTATTAAAAAAGTGGTATGCCGGAGTGGCGAAATTGGCAGACGCGCTGGACTCAAAATCCAGTTCCAGGCAACTGGAGTGTGGGTTCGACTCCCTCCTCCGGCATAATGATTCAAGTTAGCAAGTTAAAATGGAAAAAATGAATAATTTTTTAAGGGAGTTGTAATATGTCAGTAAGTAATTTGTCCCTGGCAAATCCTATTTCTATTTTTTTAAATAAGCCTAATAATGATTTTAAGAGAAAGGATTTTATCAGGATTATCGAACAAAAAAAGATTGAGCGTATTACGTTTCATTACACGGCTATTGACGGAAGATTAAAAGAACTAAAATTGCCTGTGTCATGTACCGAGCATGCTGAACGTATTCTTGCCGAAGGCGAACGCGTAGACGGCTCTTCCCTTTTTAAGGGGATTGTTGATGCTTCTTTATCTGATTTATATATTATGCCAGAGTATAAAACAGCATTTCTTAATCCTTTTGATGAAGGAAGTCTGGATTTCATCTGCCGTTATATGACTAAAGATGGAAATCTTGCTCCGTTTGCTCCAGACAATATTTTGGCTAAGGCAAGAAAGTTTTTCTGTGAAAAAACAGGTCTTGATATAAAAGCTATGGGGGAGCTAGAGTTTTTTCTATTATCAAAGAGGGATCAAATTAGTTATCCGGTAGGCAGCCAGCAAGCCTATCATGAATCAGCACCTTTTGTGAAAAATGGAGAAATTTTAGATGAGATGGTTCGATGTATCACACGGATTACAGGTGCCGTGAAATATAGTCACAGCGAGGTAGGTTTTATTGATAACATTGAAAGCGAGATGGATGAAATAAATGGCATGCAGGCTGAGCAGCATGAAGTAGAATTTATTCCTACCGATGTCCAGGAAATGGCAGATGTACTCGTATTGGCAAGATGGATAATTCGCAATGTTGCTTATAAACACGGTTGTATTGCAACATTTGTCCCAAAACTAGAAGAAGGTGTAGCTGGAAATGGATTCCATTTTCATGTTGAGCTTGTAAAGGATGGGAGAAATATAATGCTGGATTCAAATGGCAAGTTATCAGATGCTGCATTCCGCCTTATTGGCGGACTGTGTGAATATGCAGATTCCTTGACCGCTTTTGGAAATACAGTGGCCTCATCGTATTTGCGTCTTGTACCTAATCAGGAAGCCCCTGTGCGGATCTGCTGGAGTAATTTGAATCGGAGTGTATTGATCCGAGTGCCGCTTAGCTGGGCAAATTTAAACAATATAGTAAAAAAAGTTAATCCTCAAAAGGATGATCCGGATGTTATTGATATACAATGCCGCCAGACAGTTGAGTTGAGAAGTCCTGATGGGAGTGCTTATATTCATTTGCTTATGGCAGGAATTGTAATGGCTGCAGAATGGGCTTTTGAAAAAGATCGTTCTATGGAACTAGCTGAGAAGTTATATGTAAAAGGGGATAATTTCGAAAATAATGATATTCTTGAGTGTCTACCTTCAAGCTGTAAAGAATCAGGACAGAATCTTATTGATAGACGGAACTTATATGAAAGAGGAAACATTTTTCCAGCCAGCGTTATTGATTATTTTGCAACATCTATTAAAAAAGAAGAAATATTACCTATGGATTTTAACCGTCCCAGCAATATAAAGAAAATTATGCATAAAGATCTACACAAACATTAATTCCTAATGATATCAGGCAGATTTATTGTATGCTAAGTTAGAAATAACTGGGTTGTGTTTATAGTTAATGTGAATAAGCCAGTTTTATATATTTTTAATGAAAAAAGTTGATTTTTAATTTAAATATAGTATAATAAAAGTAAGCTTTGTTAAGCTGGCTGGACAGAGTTTAAACCCTTCTTTATTATCCCCTTTTTGCTTGTTTTCCCCAAATCAAAACAGCCAGCATTATATTTTTTGCTAAGTAATCCAGACTAACTCCAACCCAGCGCTGCTTAAGATAAACATGCGGAGTTCCAGAAGAGCCGAGAAGATAGAGAGGAAATGGCGTTAAAATCTTAGTGGAGCGCAAACATGCACTCAAATTCATCTATTATCAGCAATTTTTACCTTACAGGCGAGCCGATCTTACCGCATCTGATTCGTTACAGCCCATTCGTGGTGAAGGACCACAACTTCATGCGCTGTGCATTGCATCTGAGGCAAGCTTGACTCATGAATAACCCAGGTTAAATATTTCTTATATATCATTTTAAAATAAATAAGAAAACAAAACCAATTGAAAAATGTGTTAAGTTGACCTCATACTTTTCTCTATGTTATAAGCTTATTGGATTGTGGCTGAAATGTCACACAAAAAAAGGAGACAGACGATGAAAAAGCTAAAACTATCGAAATATTATTGGATTCCTATGTTTATTTTAATTATGTTGTTTTTTGCTTATTCTGCCGAGATTTTGCAGAATGATCAAAAGATAGAGTTTGAGGGGTGTACGAGTATTATTGCTGGGAGACTAGCCTCAGTCGATGGTTCTACAATGACTTCTCATTCGTGCGATAGTGGAACAGATCGCACCTGGATAAATATAGTCCCTCATAAAAAACATAAAAAGGGGGAGATGTGCACGCTTTATTTCCAATCAAAAATGACAAAAGGGCCTGATCATCCGGACAGACTTCCAAAAGGAAAAATTCCCCAGGTTCCTGAAACATATGCATATATTAATACGGCTTATCCGGTAATGAACGAGTATCAACTTGCTATCGGAGAAACTACTTTTGGGGGGAAACGTGAGCTGCACAGCGGTATCGGTATTATAGATTGTCCGGAACTTTATCGCCTTGTACTGGAGCGTGCCAAGACGGCCAAGGAAGCGATCAAAATTGCTGATGAATTAACTAAGAAATATGGTTATATTGACCGGGGGGAATGTTTCACTTTTGCAGACCCCAAAGAAACCTGGCAGTTTGAGATTTTGGGACCAGGAAAAGGGAAAAAAGGGGCGGTATGGGCAGCCCAACGCATTCCTGATGATCAGGTGGGGGTTTCAGCGAATTCCTCCAGGATCAGAGAAATTAACCTCAAAAACGAAGATTATTTTATGGCATCGAGTAATGTGTATTCTTTGGCTGAAGAAATGGGTTGGTGGAACAAAAAAAGCGGCAAGCCCTTTGAGTTTTGCTATGCTTATGCCTCGAGAAACAGTATGGGTTCGCGCCGTCGGGAGTGGAGAGTATTGAGTTTTGTAGCTCCATCACTAAAATTGGATCCTAACTCAGAAAATTTTCCATTTTCTGTTAGGCCAGATAAAAAAATATCTGTGAAGAATATTATCGATATTTTTAGGGACGCATATGAAGGCACAGAATTTGATATGACCAAAAGCATGATAACTGTTAACAGAAAAGGAGAGAAAGTTAAAAGCCCGGTCGCATGTCCTCATATGAACAGGGAACTGATGGCACTGTTCAGTATTAAAAGGGAAAGGACTATTTGTTCATCCTATGCAACATATCTTCAAGTTACTCAATCCAGAGGATGGCTTCCTGATGCTATAGGAGGAGTTGTTTGGATAGGCTATGATAACCCTGCAACAACACCTCATACGCCATTTTACTGTGGAATTTCTCGAATGCCTGATTCTTATATGGTAGATGGAAGATGGGGGTTTAAACGTGATTGTGCTTGGTGGGCGTTCCGAAGAGTCAGCCAGTTGGCTAAGTTCAGATGGCAGGATATTACTAAGGATATAGCAAAAGTCTGGAAAAATATCGAAGAGAAAGCCTTTACTGATCAGCCACGAATTGAAGAAGAAGCTGAAAGGATGTATAAAAAAAATCCTGAGAAGGCTAAAAAATTTCTAACGAAGTACTGTCTTGATGTCGCAAATCAGGCAGTTAAGACATACTGGAAATTGGGTGATGACCTGTGGGCTAAATACACAAGGTATTTTTAAGAATTTTTTATTCAACCTAATAAATAAACTGCCCCTTGATTTCTATCGGTAGTTTCCTGCCTTTTTCAATAAGTTCTATAAGCCTTTTGTGAGCAGAGTCTCTTCCAGTGTATAGATATCCTGAAATATAAACACGGTCTTCAGCACGAAGTTGTCCTCTTATTTTGTCAGAAACTGGAGTTTGATTAGTTTTAATGTCAAATTTCTATAATTCTAGAGAGTCTATTACATTGCGGACAGCTGCTTCTGACTTCTTGATAGCTTCTTTCTCTTCTTCTTTAAGGTCGATTTCAATTATTTTTTCAACTCCGTTAGCTCCTAACTTAACCGGAACACCGAAATAGATATTGTTGATTCCGTATTCTCCTTCAAGGTAAGCTGTGCATGGGAGAATTTTTTTCTTGTCTTTAAGAATGGATTCAACCATTTCTGTTATAGCCAGCGAGGGTGAGTAGTAAGCGCTTCCTGTTTTCAGATATCTTACGATTTCTCCGCCACCTCCTCTTGTCCTTTCTACTATAGCGTCAATTTTTTCTTGGGAGATAAATTGGGTGATAGGTATACCAGAAATTGTTGTGTATCTTACAAAGGGGACCATTGTATCTCCATGTCCCCCGAGAACCAGAGCCTGAATGCTTTCTACTGAAACATCGGCTTCCATTGCAATGAAACTTCTGTAGCGAGTTGTATCCAAGATACCTGCCATTCCAACGACCCTGTTTTTGGGAAATCCGCTGACTTTAAATGCAGTGTATACCATAGAATCGAGAGGATTAGAAACAACTATAAGAATAGCATTTGGAGAGTATTTAGTGATTTTTTCAGTAACGTCTTTTACAATTTTAAAATTTGTTCCAACAAGTTCATCCCGGCTCATTCCAGGCTTTCTTGGAACTCCAGCAGTTATAACCACTATGTCAGAATTTGCTGTGTCCTCGTATGAATTTGTTCCTATGATTATTGAATCATATTTTCCTACTGGCCCGCCTTCACGCATATCCAGACCTTTGCCGATGGGCATATCCTCGATAATATCAAGTAGTACGACATCGGCTAATTCTTTCTCAGTGATTTTGAATGCAGTACTTTCTCCTACATGGCCTGCTCCGACCACAGTTACTTTTTTTCTCATTATTGCAGTCCTCCTTTAATTTGCGGGATAATTTAAAAAGATTACTATTACCCGCATTTTTTTAACCTGAATTAGTCATAAATTATGCCTACACCAATATTTATTTTCCATTATATCTGCTAGTTGCGTTGATTTTTCCTTCAGCATAACATTTAACTCCTTTTCCTTGCAATTCTTTTCCTCTATATCAGCATTCTTTATGAATAATCCAGGTTAATTAATATTTTAAATTATGTTATATTATTTAACCTGTTTTGAATAATTTTCCCATTTTTCTTTTAAGTCTGGATCTTGTATGGTTTCCATGAGATAGTTTGAATATTCAGCACCAGTGACTCCTGTAGAACGTCCTGTGATGACAACTTTTTTCTCGAAATTTCCACATATGTCCAGCGCCATCTCCAATTTTCTGGATTTTTCAGGATAGCCAATATAGCTGATGAGCATTGCGGCAGCCCTGATCATGCTGCACGGGTCCGCATATATTGCTCTTCCTTCTTTAACCATTCTGGGGGCAGAACCGTGGATAGCTTCGAACATAGAATAGCGTTTTCCTATGTTAGCACTCCCTGCTGTTCCAACACCACCCTGAAATTGTGCTGCTTCATCAGTGAGAATATCCCCATAAAGATTTGGAAGGACCAAGACTTTAAACTGGCTTCTGCGTTTGGGATCTATAAGCTTAGCCGTCATGATATCGATATACCAGTCATCGCATTCTATTCCAGGGTACTCTTTGGCAATCTTATACCCCATATCCAGGAATTTACCGTCGGTAGTTTTGACGACATTAGCCTTTGTTACTATGGTAACTTTGTTGATATTATTTTTTTTAGCGTGTTCAAATGCAAGACGAATAATTCTCTCTGCTCCCTGGGAAGTTATGACTTTAAAGTCAAATGCAAGGTCATCGGTAACATTTATTCCCTTACTTCCCATGATGTAGGCGCCTTCGGTGTTTTCACGGAAGAAGATCCAGTCAATTCCTTCTTTTGGAACGCTTACGGGCCTGACATTTGCGAACAGGTCTAAATAACGCCGTAATGCAACATTACAGCTTTCAAGGTTTGGCCATGGGTCTCCTTTTCTTGGAGTAGTTGTTGGGCCCTTCAGTGTAATGTGGCATTTTTTTATCTTTTCAAGAACATCATCTGGGACGGATATGTTTTGTGCTGCACGGTTCTCTATGGTCAGACCTTCAATATCGCGCACTTCAACTTTTCCTGCTTTTATTTCTTCCTGAAGCATGAATTCCAGGATTTTCCTTGCCTCTTTAGCGATAAACGGGCCTATTCCATCACCGCCAATAATTCCAATAATTATAGGTTTTAATTGAGAAAAATCAGTCCAGTCCTGAGGTTCTTTCAGTTTCTCAACGCGTTTGAGTTGTTCTTCTATGATCTGAGAGAAGTGCGTCTTTGCTTTTTCGATTATTGTATTATCCATGATTGCTTCTCCGTATAATATTGATATTAATTCGAGTAAAACAATAACTGTAGAATATTATAATTTTTTACTAGTAAAATCAACTAACATTTGAACTTTTTGGCCTTCTATTATATATTATCCGATCATATATACAAGGGGATAGAAATCCCCTCATATTAATAAAATTAAGAGGGAGTGTCATAATGCCAAAATCATATTTCAAAGGAACAATTGAAGAAAGAAAGCATGGAATTCCTCCGCTGCCCCTAAACCCAAAGGAAACAGAAAAACTATGTAAGTTCTTGGAAGATCCCCAGGAAGGAGAAGAAGGCTTTCTTTTAGATTTATTGAAAAATAGAGTAGCTCCTGGTGTTGATCCGGCATCAAAGATCAAAGCAGAATGGCTTAAGAAAATAGCTAAAAGCGATGTCTGTTCTCCTGTATTATCAAGAAAAAAAGCAGTAAAACTGCTTGGCACCATGCTAGGCGGGTACAATGTTGATCATTTGATTTCCTTATTGAAGGATCAGGAAATTGCTCAGGAAGCGGCAGAAGCGTTAAAAAAGATTATTCTTATTTACCAGAATTTTGATAAGATTGTTGAAATGGCAGGGGCCAACAGATTTGCTAAAGATGTGCTCACATCATGGGCAAAAGGGGAGTGGTTTCTTTCGAGACCTGACTTTCCGGATAAATTCATGCTTAAAGTCTACAAAGTGGACGGAGAAATAAATACCGATGATTTATCTCCGGCAAAATATGCATGGAGCCGCTCAGACATCCCTTTGCATGCCCTTTCCATGGGGGAAACAAGATTTCCTGATGGGATTGAAACAATTAAAAAGTTTCGTAGCGAAGGAAACCGTGTTGTTTTTGTTGGCGATGTTGTAGGCACAGGTTCTTCTAGAAAGTCCGCAACAAATTCTCTGATGTGGCACACTGGAGAAGACATTCCCTTTGTTCCAAACAAAAGGAGGGGGGGAATTGTATTAGGTGGTTTGATTGCTCCTATTTTCTTTAATACAGTAGAGGACTCTGGGGGCCTGCCAATCATGTGCGATGTAAGCAGAATGAAGACAGGAGAGATTATCACAATTGATACAATCTCTAAAAAAATCACGAATGAATATGGAGAAATGCTGACAAGTTTCGAATTTAAGCCTGCAACACTCAAAGATGAATACAGGGCTGGTGGACGGCTTCTTCTTATTATTGGCCATTCATTGACTGCCAAAGCGCGAAAAGTGCTCGGTATGCCAGAGGCTGCTTTTTTTACTACTATTAAAAATCCAACACCTATACAAGAGCAGGGATATACTTTAGCCCAGAAAATAGTTGGAAAAGCTTGCGGTGTTGAGGGAATACTTCCGGGTTCTTCCTGTGAACCAAAAATGACTACGGTAGGATCGCAGGATACAACCGGTACTATGACAGCAGATGAACTGAAAGAACTTGCCTGCATGGAATTTCAATCAGAGATATTTTTTCAGTCTTTCTGCCATACCGCTGCTTATCCTAAACCTTCAGACGTGAAAATGCATAAATTTCTCTCAGAGTTTACTGTTGAGCGTAAGGGGGTGGCCATTAGGCCTGGTGATGGAGTCATACATTCGTGGCTGAACCGTCTTTTGGTGCCTGATACCATGGGAACAGCTGGTGATTCTCACACACGTTTCCCTATTGGATTGAGCTTTCCTGCTGGTTCTGGACTTGTTGCATTTGCTGGGACTTTAGGTTTTATGCCGCTGGATATGCCAGAGTCTGTCCTTGTAAAGTTTAGCGGCAAAATAAAACCGGGAATTACTCTAAGGGATATAGTAAATGCTATTCCTTATTTTGCCATAAAAAAAGGGATGTTGACGGTTGAGAAAGAGGGGAAAAAAAATTTTTTTAACGGTCGTATTGTCGAAATGGAAGGTCTTCCTGATTTAACCGTCGAACAGGCGTTCGAATTGACAGATGCTACTGCAGAGCGTTCTGCTGCAGGAGGAACTATCTCTCTGAATAGAGAGATAGTGATCAGCTATATTAAGAGCAATATTTCTTTAATGGAGAAACTAATAGTTGATGGCTATCAGTATGCACCTAGTTTAAGAAAGAGGATAGAATCCTGCCAGAGATGGCTTGAAAATCCTGTAATTCTGAGGAGAGATGAGAATGCCGAATATGTTAAGGTCCTTGAAATAAATCTCCAAGATATTACTGAGCCAATATTAGCTTGTCCAAATGATCCTGATGACGTGAAGATGCTTTCTGAGGTTGCTGGCACCAAGATTGAAGAAATATTCATTGGATCATGCATGACTAACATAGGCCATTTCAGGGCAGCTGGGAAAATATTTGAAGATGCAGGTTATCTTGATACGCGAGTCTGGTTAGCTCCTCCAACAAAGATGGATAGAGCCCAGTTAAAGAGAGAAGGATATTATTCGATATATTCCAGTGTTGGCGCCAGGACAGAAATTCCGGGCTGTTCTCTGTGTATGGGCAATCAAGCTAGAGTCAGACCAAGGGCAACTATTATTTCCACATCCACAAGAAATTTCGATAACAGAATGGGAGATGAGGTTCAGGTCTTTCTAGGGTCTGCCGAACTTGCTGCTGTATGTGCTCTTTATGGAAAAATTCCTACTCCTGAAGAATATTTTTCCATTTTTAATAAAAAAATTACTCCAAAGAAAGATGAAATTTACAGATACCTTAAGTTTGATGAGATGAAAGATCTCTCTCTAGAATACGAAAAAGCTTGAGGTAGAGCAATGATGGATTTTAATGATTAATTTGCACGGAAAAACAGCATTTTCCTGGCTTCGGATCTGGCTCAGCATATCACTGGCGAAGTTCTAAATATAAACGGCAGTTCTGTGCTTTGTGCTTAATACAAGCTTGTGAAATGCTTTAGATTTTGATAGCTTTAGATTGAAACGTAAAAAGGAGGCCAAAATGGAAGAAGAAATTGGGAAAATTACTCATTTTTTTTCTAAGATTAATGTTGGAATCCTGATACTATTAAAGGGAAAATTAAAAATTGGGGATATCATCCACATAAAAGGTCACACGACGGATTTTCACCAGAGAATAGAGTCAATGCAGATAGAATACGCTCCTGTTGATTCGATTAAAGCAGGAGTTGAGGCAGGGATTAAGGTAGAGAATGCTGTACGAGAGAATGATATAGTTTTTAAAGTTACAGATGATTAGATGACGTGATTTGTATGAATAAATTACTTGACATCGAAGTTCTTTTAAATATGATAAGCAAGGAATAGATTATGACAAAGAAGTTCTTATCACTGATTATTGTCCCCCATAACAAAGGAAAATCCAAAACTATTACTCTTTCCAAAAAAAACATCAAGATAACAGCAATCGTTGCCGGGTTCCTATTTGTTATTATTGTTGTATTTCTGGTTGATTACTTTTGTATGAGTGGCACACGCAGCAAATACAAGAAATTATGCGAAGAGAGCGCTCAACAAAAAGAAACTCTTGCTCAATATGAAGATTCAGTAAACAAACTGGAAGCAAGAGTTAAGACTTTTGATGAGTACCGTAAGAGGCTGAACATAATGGCAGGGCTGAAATCTGAGGAAGTTTTAAGCGGAGAACCAGGAATTGGAGGAGGAAGCAGCGAGGAAATTCCTGTTTTGAGTAATTCAGGGGATTTAGATTTTAGCCACTTACAAAACATAGATGTAAAAGCCGAAGGTATTGGAAATAATCTTAATACACTGGTTAATTTTTTCGAAAATCAAAAGTTGGAACTGAATGCGACCCCAAGTATCAAGCCAACAAAAGGGTGGATAACTTCTTCATTTGGGATGAGAGATGATCCTTTTACAGGTAAACGAGCTTTTCATTGGGGGATTGACATTGCAACTCAATATGGAAATCCAGTTATTGCGACGGCGGATGGTGTGGTATTTCAAACAAAAACCGAAAAAATCGGAGGGAGAACTATTAAAATAAACCATCCAAGAACAGGTTATACAACCGTTTACTGCCATTTGAGTAAGTATTTAGTTAAGCCTGGTCAGAAGGTAAAGAGAGGGGATAGTATCGGGTTGGTTGGTAAAACAGGTAGAGCCACGAGTCCCCATGTTCACTATGAAGTCCGCCTAAACGGGAAACGTGTTAATCCTTGGTATTACATACTTGACGACTAAGAGACGCTAAACTTATCACCTGGTTTTATTTTTCCCCCAAGAGAAAACGAATAAGCATTCATTTCTTTTTTATTTTCAGGTTGAAGAATTTCTATAAGGAAAGAATTTCTATCCCCACAACAAATCTCGAGGCCTTCTTTATTTATTTTTAAGATTTCTCCTGGGGAACCGAGTGAACCTTTTTTATCAGTGCTTTTTCCTTGCAGGATTTTAATACGTTTTTCTTCAAGGAATGTATATGTTGACGGCCATGGGTTAAATGCTTTTACCTGCCTTTCTATATAGGCTGAATCTTTTTCCCAGTTAATTTTTCCATCCTCTTTTTTAAGAAGTGGAGCATAGGTAGAAAGAGAATGGTCCTGTTTTCGAGGTTTAATTTTGTCAATTCTGGATATGGTTTTAAGTAAGAGGTCTGCTCCGATCAATGCCAGACGGGCTTCAAGGTCTACTGAGCTTTCATAAGAAAAGATTTCAACTTCTTCCTGTGATAAAATATCCCCTTCATCCATTTTTTCGTTTAGTTTGAAAATAGTTATACCGGTTTTTTTATCACCATTTAAGATAGCCCAATGTACAGGAGAAGCACCTTTATATTTCGGAAGAAGAGAGAAATGCATATTGATAGAATCATATTTAGGAAGATAAATTACTGAGCTTGGAATGATCTGGCCGTATGCGACTACAATATTTAGGTCTGGAGAGGAAGCCTTTATTTTTTCCACTATGATTGGGTCTTTTCGGATTTTTTCAGGCTGATATATTGGGATATCACGGTCAAGGCCAAATTTTTTTACTGGTGAGATGGCAAGTTTCTTCCCCCTTCCTGAAGGCCTATCTGGTTGGGTAATGATAAGATTTATATAATTGCCTGCATCTAGTATTTTGTTAAGAGCAGGGAGAGCTGATTTAGGGCTTCCGAAGAAAACGATTTTCATCAAGATATGGCTTCTTCTTTTATTTTTTTTAATTTTTTCCTAATGAGGCTTTTTTTAAGGGGTGAGAGATAATCTATGAATAACTTTCCATTCAGGTGGTCAATTTCGTGGCAGAAAACTCTAGCAAGAAGACCTTCAGCTTCTATGATTTTTTCTTCACCTTTAAGGTCAATTCCTTTAACATGAACAGTAGAAGGCCTGATGAGTTTTTCACTTATGCCAGGAATGGAGAGGCAACTTTCCTCCAAAACAATTTCTCCTTTGGGAGTGAATATTTCTGGGTTCAATAGAATAATTAGATCCTTACTGTTTTCTCCTACAGAAAGGTCAACGGTTATGAGCCGTATGCTACGATTAACTTGAGGAGCAGCAAGTCCTATTCCAGGAGCTTTATGCATTGTAAAAACCATATAGTGAGCAAAACTTAGAATATCTTCATCAATATTTTGTATTTTTTTTGATTTCTTAGTAAGAATAGGATTTCCGTATAGTATAATTTGAAGAACGGACATATTTTTTTGTAGCAATTCTCTCTCCTCCTATATTCTAAAATAATATATCATTTACGTAAAGAATTGAAAATTATTTTTTACCCAAATTTTATCCTCTTTAGCTGCTTGGAAAAAAATGCATTATGGTTTTTTTGTAAAATAGAGATTGGTATCAGGTCAGCTGCCTCAAAAACAGTTTAGGTGTTTTATAACTGTAGGTTATGAAAAATGATAAAATTAGATAAATATCTAACTTCAGGTTATAATCCTTTATACTTGATAAATTTGTTTTTTTCTAAGTGCTGAAGAAATATCGATAGTCTGTCATAAAGAGGTTTTAGTTTTTCTCCAAATTTGTCCTGCATGAGTTTTGCAATCTCTTGGACTGTATTTGTATCGTTCAGGTTTTCCCAGACAAAGCTGCCGACAGCATCGAGTCTTACCTTGTAAAAAGGTCTTTTTAGATGAGAAATAATGTATTTCTTTGAAAAAGTACTCTTGAATTTTGGTTTTAATAGAATGACTAATCCTTCCTTATTTTTTTTCCAGTCAACACAACGGATAGGAATTAAGTCTAGAAGGTTTATTTCTTTTTCTGCCTCTATTTTTTTCTTCACAATTAGGTTGTATTTAATCTGTTGTTTTTTCGTATTCTCCTGAATCGATCATCTTTTTATATGGGAAATATATAAGGATAAATCCAAGAATAAAAAATATTATCAATGCCAGCCAGGGATTATTCAAGGATTTTGGCATAGTGACTTTTGCTCCTTTAAGGGCTGCAGTAATGATCCCGATAATTGCCTGACCTGCTATAAGCCCTGAAGCAAGAAGAAGGCCTATGCTTTCCAAGGTTTCTTTTCCTTTTGCTGTGGGATTTTTTTTGTTCGCTCTGCTCTCTAGGAAATATTTAATAACTCCCCCGAAGAAAAGGCATGATGTGGCACGGAATGGTAGGTACATTCCTACAGCAATGAGCATTGGAGAAGGAGATCCGATAAGGATAAGAGCAACTGCTAAAAGCATTCCAGCAATGACTAGGGGCCAGGCCATTTCACCGCCTACTATTCCCTGTGCCATTGTTGCCATTAAACCAGCTTGGGGAGCAGGAAGGGCATCACTTCCTATTCTCATTGTGTTGTGCAAAAGCTGAAGGGAGAATGTTAATGTTAATGCGGCTGCAACAACACCGATGAGTCCTCCTATTTGCATGCGCCATGGTGTGCCGCCAAGAATATGCCCGACTTTCCAGTCTTGAATCATATCACCTGCAACACCTGCTACGCAGCAGACAACAGCAGCTACTCCTAGTACAGCTGCTATCCCGGATTTTCCTGTTTGTCCGAGAAGAACCATCATGAGGGCTGCAATCAGGAGGGTAGTCAGTGTTAGCCCGGAAATGGGATTTGAGGAAGAGCCAATGATACCGACTAGATAACCAGCCACTGCGGCAAAAAGGAGTCCCATGACTATCATTACCAGTGCTGAAACTAGGGAAGATCCGATATTGTGAGTAAACATATTGTAGAGAAAAATCATGGGGATTATCATTGCAACTATTGAAATGATTATTGTTGGGAAAGGGAGGTCTTTGTCGGTTCTAGGTATTTCTGTTACTTTCTCACCTTTTGTCTTTTTAACATCTGAAATTGAACGGCTGATTCCCGTGATAAGACTCTTTCTCATTTTAAAGAGCGTATAAAATGCTCCGACAAGCATTGCTCCAACCGCTATTGGTTTGATCTGAGCATTGTAAGCTGAAATGGCCATAGCGGTCCAGCTTCCATTAAATTTGGAAACAATGCTCCCTAAATCTCCGCTTATGAAAAGCATGAATGGCATGAGGAAAAGCCATCCAAGAACACCTCCAGAAAAGGTGAGGGCTGCTAATTTTGGCCCAATGATATAGCCTACACCAGTCATAGCTGCATTGGCTGCCGGTGATTCCATAAACATTCTTCCTTTTATAGATTCGGTAGATTTGTGAATTAAATTGTTTTCTGAATCTAGAAAAGAAATGCGTGATAAACCAGGGATTTTGAATACAGATCGAACGTAAGGTTTTATCACTTGCACGCCATTTTCGCTGGTGAAAAATTCGATCAGTCCACCTAAACCCATGGCCCAAAACATATATTTTGCATTAGAGCCTGCTTTCTGGCCTGTCTTAACCATCTCTGCACAAGCTACACTTTCAGGAAAAGGAAGATCAGCGTCTTCAACGAGTGTACGTCTAATGAGGATAATCAGAAATACTCCGAGGACTCCTCCAACAAGCATTAGAAGAGAAGATTTGAAAACATCGAATTTTGTCCAAACTCCGGTCATAAGAAAAGCCGGGATAGTAAAAATTGCTCCAGCAGCCAGGGCTTCTCCAACAGCTCCTGTTGTTCGAGCCAGGTTTTCCTCCAAAATGGTTCCCTTAAAAGGCTTGAGAACAGCCATTGCAATGACTGCTGCCGGAAAGGTTGCCGCTACTGTCATTCCAACAAGAAGTCCAATATAGGCATTTGCAGCTCCGAGAATAATCGCCATGATTATTCCTAGAAAAATCGCCTTGAAAGATATTTCTTTCATTGATTGTTCGGGTGAAACATAAGGTTTGAAGGATTTATCATTCATGCTTACCTCCTTAGTTTGATTAACCTGATTTTTATTGAATATATATTTCCAATGGATAAAAATCAAGAAAAAAAAGCACTAAGACTAATTAACCTGTATTATTCACCCAAAGGGTAAAAATTACTGATAATAGTTTTAATAAGATGAATTTGAGGGCATGTTTGCACTCCACTAAAATTTTTAACGCCATTTCCTCCCCGATCTTCTCGGCTCTGCTGGAACTCCGCATGTTTATCTTAAGCAACGTAATGATGTCCCCGAGCCACTATTAACACCGCCACTTTGATTATACAGTGCTCACACATCCATCAGGCCCGCCCGACTTTGTCCGGTTCCCTCGAAGATCGACTCAGATTTGTACAAATAGCCACGTTTCATTTTTTTTAATTGCGTGAAATCTAAAATTATGTTAAATAATATGTTAAATAAAGTGTGTAACTAGAGAAAGATAGATATGAGTTTAATTAATTGGTTCAAAGAAAGACTTTTTTGTGATTTAGCCATAGATCTTGGAACTGCCAATACTCTTGTTTATCTCAAAGGAAAAGGAATTATTGTTCAAGAACCTTCAATAGTTGTTGTTAACAGACAATCCGGCAAGGTGGAAGCTGTAGGGAAACAGGCAAAGGATATGTTAGGGAAAACTCCCTCTAGTATAGTGGCGATAAAACCTATGAGAGATGGAGTTATTGCTGATTTTGAGATTGCTGAGAAGATGCTTGATTATTTCATAAAAAAATCTACAAACAACAGGAGTTTTTTAATCAGACCAAGGATTGTGATAGGAATACCGACAGGAATAACTCAGGTTGAAAGACGAGCGGTTAAAGACGTTGCCATGAGAGCAAAGGCTTCTGAAGTTTATTTGGTAGAACAACCAATGTCAGCTTCTGTAGGAGCAGAACTTCCCATTTCAGAGCCGACAGGCAATATGATCGTTGATATAGGAGGAGGGACAACAGATATCGCTGTCATTTCTCTTACTGGTATTGTTTATAATCATGCCATTCGTATTGCGGGAAATGAGATGGATGAGACTATCATCCAGTATGTTAAGAAAAAATACAATTTACTCATTGGGGAAAGGACTTCTGAACAGGTAAAGATGCAGATTGGCTCGGCTTATCCTTTGGATGAGCCAATGACCATGGAAATAAAAGGAAGAGATTTAAGGGAAGGTATACCAAAAACTATTGTTATTGATGACCAGGAAATAAGAGATTCTCTTGAGGATACTGTAGTTTCCATTATGGATGCTATCAGGCTTGCACTTGAAAAAACACCTCCTGAGCTTTCGGCAGATATAATAGACCGAGGGATCATTTTGACTGGTGGAGGGTCTCTTCTTAAAAATATTGATAAACGTATACGTGAAGAAACTCAGCTGCCAGTTTTTGTTACAGAAGATCCTCTAACTACCGTTGTCCTTGGTGCAGGCAAGATGCTTGATGATTTGGATTTATTAAAAAAGATTTCGTTAATCTAATCAATTATTATTTTTATGCCCTCTTTTTTAAAAAAGAATAAAAACATTAAAGTTCTTATAGGTTTGATATTTTTGCAATTAATTTTGATTTCAATTCAAGTTCCTAAGGATAAAAAGGAAACCTATTTTGAAAAATTAATATTTTCTGTGTTTTCTCCTGTTCAACATGGAGTTGTCTATTTATTTCAAAAAACGGGCAGTTTCTGGAAGTCTTATTTTGGCCTTAAAGGTGTTCGTAAAGAAAATGAAAGATTAAAAGAAGAAATGTTTTTTTTGCTGCAGGAAAATAATGTTATCAGGAATCTTCTTCAAAAATATAAAAGCGAGAATGAGATTAATGATGCTTTACGAAATATCCAGGAAAATATTTTGCATGCCCGGGTTATAGGCTTTGATGCCAGTAACTTTTATAAATCAGTAGTTATAAATAAGGGTTTTTTGGATGACATTCAGAAAAATATGCCTGTTCTCGATAGATATGGAAATTTAGTAGGTCGAATAGTCGGCCCTATTTCGTTAAAAGAGTCAAGGATTCAATTGGTAACTGATAATAATTGCGGAATCAGTGTTTTTTCTGAAAAAAAAGAAGTAGTAGGAATGTTAACAGGGGATGGAAAGGGAATGTGTCTTTTAGAATACATCCTGTCAACTGATGAAGATTTTTTTAAGGGAGAACGAGTTTATACTTCTGGTTTTGATGGAATTTTTCCTCCTGGAATTAGTGTAGGAGAGATTGTCTCTCTCGAAACTACTTCTGGCCTTTTTAAAAAAATCATAGTGAAACCTTATTTTAAGTTTCAGGATCTGGATAATTTAGCTGTGATTAAGATTAAGAATCTGAATATTTTTTAATGTATTTTAAATGAAGAATTTAATTAGGATAACTGCCGCAATTATAATTACAATAATTATTTATACAACTCTAGCAAAGATTTCAATTTATGCTGTTCAGATTATTAATCTTTTTAGTCTGGCCGTAATATATTTTGCTCTGGAAAAAGGAGAAATATTCGGTGCATGCTTTGGAGCTTTTTGCGGTATCATCTATGATTCTTTTTCACTGGGGGCCTTTGGAGTCGCAGGGATAGCAAAGACAATCACAGGGTTTTTAGCAGGATATGTTTCTAAAAAAATAGATGTTACTCCTTTTATACGGAGTTTTATTTTTATTTTTATTTTAATAAGTTTGGAATTAATAGTATGGGTTTTTCTTTACTCATATATTTTTTTAGCAAGTTTTAATACTGGAAAAGGAATTATATTTTTACAGCCTTTAGGAACAGCATTTTTAGGGAGTCTTATTTTCCTTTTAATCCGGAAAGTCAAAGGGGTAACTTCTAAATACAAAAAATGAAGAATGGCAGAATATACGAAGATCTATCATTAATTTTGGGAAGAACCCATAAAACATTTAATGTATTTGTTATATTATTTATAGTTTTGCTTTTTTGCTTTTGGAAAATTCAGATAATTGATCATGGAAAGTATTGGGAAAAAGCAGAAGCGAACCGTGTTAGAGAAATTGTTCTGCCTGCCCAAAGAGGGCTTATTACGACTAGAAACAACGAGATGCTTGCAAATAATATTGCTTCTTTCAAGGTATCAATAATCAGAGAAAATTGTAAAAATATTGATGAATCTTTAAAAAAGATATGTCAGCTTTTAAATATCAAGATTAGTGTACTGAGAGAAAGAATCAACAGATATGAATCCTTGCCAGCTTTCGTTCCTATTATAGTTAAAGATAATTTATCCAGAAAGGAAGTGTCTGTAGTAGAAAGCAGGAGATTAGAATTTCCGGAACTTATTATTCAAGCAGAGCCAAAAAGATATTACCCTTACGGAATTTTTGCCTCGCATGTTATTGGATATTTACAAGAACCATCTCTCAAAGATATAAAAATGGATATTTATAGAGAAATGCGACCTGGAGATCTTGTAGGGAAAACAGGAATTGAAAAGGAATATGAAGCAAAGTTAAAGGGAAAAGAAGGAAGATTAATTGAAATTGTCGACAGTTTAGGAAAGAAAAAAGATGAAATATCTAGATTGGAACCTTTAAAAGGTCAGAATATCATGTTAACTTTGGATTTTGACCTTCAGAAGAAGGCAGAGGAACTTTTAGAAGGTAATGAAGGTTCAATTGTTATTTTAGACCAAAGGACAGGAGAAATACTGGCTTTAGCTAGTTATCCAAGTTTTGATCCAAATAAGTTTATAAACAGATTTACACCTAAAGAATGGATTGATCTAATTAATAATCCTAAATTTCCATTAGAGAATCGGGCTATTCGTGGGTTGTATTCACCTGGGTCCATATTTAAGCTTGTAATTGCATCGGCTGCTCTTGATTCGGATATAATAACAGATAGAACATTGTTTTTTTGCAGTGGAAAAATTGTTATTTACGGTCATCCTTTCTCGTGCTGGTTTAAACCAGGGCATGGTAATATGGACCTCTACAGCGGTATTAAGCATTCGTGTAACATATATTTTTATCAATTGGGGAAAAGACTAGGCATAGAAAATATTTCAGTTTATGCAAGAATGCTTGGTTATGGAATGAAGACCGGTATTGACTTGTCTGGAGAAAAAGATGGATTAGTTCCTGATCCTGCCTGGAAGGAAAGAGTTAGGAATAAACCTTGGTACCCAGGAGAGACAATTTCGGTTTCCATAGGACAAGGGCCTCTTCTAGCCACTCCTCTTCAAGTGGCATGCCATACTGCTATTATTGCGAATCGTGGTAGGAAGATTACTCCACACTTGCTCATGTCAGATAATTTTATTTCCCAGGAAAGAGAAGGAAGTGAATGGGTTCCTGATAAAATGTTTGTTAAAATAAAGAAATCCGTTTTTGAAAAAGTAATTAAAGGAATGTGGAAAGCAGTCAATGAGAATGGTACTGCTAGAGCTGCCAGAATAGACGGATATGATATTTGTGGAAAAACTGGCTCTACTCAGACTATAAGTAAGAAAACGTCTGAGAAACTCGAAAAAGAAGTCAAAACTCATTCGTGGTTTACAGGTTTTGCGCCAAGATCTGATCCGAAAGTAGTTATTACTGTCCTTGTGGAATATGGAGGTCATGGTGGAGCAACCGCAGCTCCTATCGCAAATAAATTATTTGATTTATACAGGAAGAAATATGATTGATAGAAGTCATTTTATGAATATAGATTGGATTCTTGTCAGTCTTCTACTGCTGAACTCAGCTATCGGTGTTGTTGCCATTTACAGTAGCTCACTTTATTTGCCTGAAAATTATTGCCTGAAACAGATTATTTGGATCACTATTAGTTTGGTTTTGCTCTTTATTTTCTTGTCTATCGATTATAATATTCTTGCTATATATTCTTTGTTTTTATATGTCTTATGTATTGTTCTTCTTGGATCAGTTTTAATTTTTGGGAATCTAATAGCCGGAACTAGAAGCTGGTTTAGATTGTTCTTTTTTCAAATCCAGCCCTCTGAAATTACAAAAATTGCTGTTATTCTTGTACTCTCACATATTTTTTCAAAATCCAAGAGAAGTAATTTATCCTGGAAACTGGGGTCTATTAGCAGTGTTATAGTGTTTATTCCTGTTGTCCTTATCTCTTTTCAGCCTGATTTGGGTACCGCATTAAGTTTTATTCTGATTTTTTTGGGAGCAATAATATTAACCGGAATAAATAGAAAAGCTCTAATTTTATTATTGATTTTTGCTTTGGTTCTTGGTTTTGCTGGTTGGAATTTCTTTTTGAAAGATTATCAAAAAAGCAGATTGATAACGCTTGTATCTTCAAATAAAGATCCTCTAGGATCAGGTTATCATGTACTTCAATCAAAAATTGCAATTGGTTCAGGTGGATTTTCTGGAAAGGGTTACTTAAAAGGAACCCAAAGCCAGTTAAGATTTTTGCCAGCCAGACATACGGATTTTATATTCTCTGTCATAGGTGAGGAGTTTGGGTTTATTGGAGTTGTTCTCGCTGTGCTTGCCTTCTTCTTTTTTGTTAACAGACTTTTTAATTCTGTAAAAAGTTCAAAGGATAGGGCAGGGGTTTATATTATTTTTATGGTGTCGATGATGATTACATGCCAGTTTTTTATCAATGTATTGATGGCTATTGGGCTTTTTCCGATCACAGGGATTCCACTTCCTTTATTTAGCTACGGAGGGTCATCCTTACTTACAAATTATTTAGCGGTATCTCTGGTTTTAAATGTTAAAATGAGAAGGTTTGTAAATCTATGATTTCTAGTGAATCATCCAAGTTCACTTGAATTATTCATGAAAAATACCGATTCTATGAAACTAGTAAAATCATATCAAAATGAATACTGACTTTGATTTTGAAAAGATCCTTGAAAATGTCCAAAAGCCAGGACGATATATAGGCGGCGAATGGAATGAAATAAGAAAAAATCCTGAGCTTGTTGAATCAAAAATTGCTCTTGTTTTTCCAGATCTGTATGAAATCGGAATGTCCTATCTTGGGCAGAAAATTCTTTACAGTATTTTAAACATGAAATCTTCAATACTTGCGGAAAGAGTATTTTCTCCCTGGATGGACTGTGAGAATGAGCTCCGGAAAAGAGATATCCCTCTTTTTTCAATTGAAAATAAAATTCCTCTTAATAAATTCGATATATTAGGTTTTTCGCTTCTATATGAACTTAATTATTCCAACATATTGACAATTCTCGATCTAGGAAGAATTCCAATTTTTTCTTCTGAAAGAAATCTCAATTTTCCATTAGTGATAGCAGGAGGGCCTGCTGTATTCAACCCCGAACCTGTAGCTGATATTTTTGATTTATTTTTAGTTGGAGATGGGGAGGAAGCATTTCTTGAAATTATTGAAAAATTTAAGATGTTGAAGGCTGAATTAAAGGAAAAAGATGCTGTCTTAAAAGAAATGGCAAAAATAAAAGGGGTTTATGTCCCATCTCTATATACTTCTTACAAACCGTATAATTCGTTCCTGCTTGCTGAAAAGCCAGGAAGTGGTGTTCCTGCTAACATTGAAAAGAGAGTGATGTTTCCTTTTCATAAAGCTCCATTTCCAGATAAAATTATTGTCCCCAATATCAGTGCAATTTTTAACAGGATTGCTGTTGAGGTTGCCCGTGGATGCCCCCAGAATTGTAGATTCTGTCAGGCTAGGAACATATATTTTCCTCACAGAATAAGACGTCCTTCCTTTATTATAAAAAAAGTTATGAGCAATATGCAATCAACTGGTTATGAAGATGTTTCACTTGCAGCTCTTTCTGTTGGAGATTATCCTTATCTTAATGAGCTGATTGATAACTTGATGAGAGAGCTTTATGAACAAAAAGTCTCCCTCTCATTGTCTTCTTTAAGACCCGAATGTCTGAGTTCGGATATTGCTGAAAACATAATCAAAGTAAGGAAGACTGGATTTACGCTTGTCCCGGAGGCTGGGACAGAAAGATTGCGTCGGGTTATCAATAAACATCTGAATGACAATGATTTACAGGAAGCTTCGCGGAATGCCTTTTCACAAGGGTGGAGAAAGATCAAGCTCTATTTCATGGTCGGATTGCCAACAGAGGAAGAAGAAGATTTACAGGGAATTGTAGATTTGGTTGAGGAAATTATTGGAATAGGACGTGGAATTATGAAAAGGCCGCCTATGATCAACCTCAGCGTATCATCGTTCATTCCAAAACCACATACACCCTTCCAGTGGCTAAAGATGGAAGATGAAATATCCCTAAAAGAAAAACACAAATTTCTCAAATCCAGGCTGAAAAAATATCCTTTTATTAGGTTTAAAAATCATTCTATAAAAAATTCCATTCTTGAAGCAGTTTTTTCAAGGGGAGACAGAAGTCTTTCATCAGTTTTATTAAGAGCTTGGAAAAATGGAGCAAGGTTTGACAGTTGGAACGATCTTTTTAATTTTTCTATATGGAAAAAAGCATTTGATTCTGAAAGTGTGGATTATTCGTTTTACCTTTCAGATTTGAAAAGAGATGCTATCCTGCCATGGGATCACATAGATACAGGCATCAAGAAGAGTCATCTTCTTAATGAGTTAGATAAAGCTCTAAAACAAGAAATCACTCTGCCCTGCAGTGAAAGAAAATGCAGTGAGTGTCAGGGCTGTTCTCTGTGGCAAATGCATGAAAAGAAATTTTCAGAGAAACTTAGTGTTCGCTCCATTCATAATCATTATATAGGAAAAGAAGCCAGGAGTATCTACCGTTATCGGGTCTCTTATTCAAAAGTTCAAAAGGCAAAATACTTATCTCACAATGATTTGAACAATATTATTCAAAGGAGTTTCAGAAGAGCAAATATCCCTGTTGTCTATTCAGAAGGATTTCACCCTAAAATGGTAATTGCTTTCCTCCCGGCTCTTCCGTTGGGGATGGAAGGAAAAGAAGAACTGTTTGAATTCAAATCACACTATTTTTTTTCGGAGGATGAATTCGTATCTCATATTAATAAATTTCTTCCCTCTGGAGTCAGTATGTCAGGTTTGAAAGAATTGAACTCTACAAAGTCCACTTTGAATTCAGAAATAGACATGTTGATATATTCCATGAAATTGAGAGATAAGGAAGTTCATAAAGGGCTCGAATCTATCCGCAAAGAAAGAAACATATATAGTGTGAATGACAGCAAAATGATGGAGGAATTGGTTTGTGATTATTTAAAGAAGTCAAAGAATGAATTTGTAGAAAAAATAGAGATCGATAAGAAACAGGAAAAGCTTTTTCTCTTTTTAAAGTATGACGCTCAAAAAGTGGTTCGTTCTCAGGATATAGTAAAAGAGATTTTGGGTATAAAAAATCCTGTTTTTCTAATGGTCCGGGAAAAGACTGTATTTAAAACCCCTGGCCCTTGATGTAGGATTTATGACCTGTAATATTCCTCAAGAATATGGGGGAGGTGGATTAAGCCATGTTGATACAGTCATAATTAGTGAAGAACTGGCTTATTGGGAAACCGATTGTTTTTTTCAGAGGGTTGCTTTTAAAATAGCTCAAATGGATGCCGAAATAAATTGGGCCAATCAAAAAATAACAAGATTGGCTCATCGCAATAATGCGTACCTATTTGTAATGTGTAAAGGATTATAGGATACTTACCAAGTCTTCCTCGACGGATTTTTCCGGAGTCTCAATAATCCTGCCTTTTTCTTGTCCGTTGATGGTTATGATAAAAGTAGGGATTCTAATTATATCTTTCCCCTGAATGAACTGTTCTCGGGATTCTTTATCTCTGGGGAGTCCAATGTAGCTTGTGAGAAATCGAGGGTTGTCTGTTAGTTCCATTATTTTAAAATAAGAACTGACATGCTGAACACTGTCCGGACACCAAGTACTTAAAAAAATCTCTATCTGGACTTCATAATCGATAGATTTAAGTTTTTCAATTGAATAGGGCTTAGGTATATAAGAATCATAGGCATCTTTCCAGTTGGGAAAATTATTTAGGATTTCTTCTTTACTTATTTTTCCAACCAGCTCAGATTTTCCAAAAGATGAAAATGAGAGAAATAATAATAAAAGAGAAAGTATGATGATTTTTTTACTCATTTGAAGCAATTATAAAGGGAATAAAGATCTTATAAATTTTCTTCTGTGAAATATTCAGGGATGATTCCTGTTGTTTCCACCCCTGCTCCTTTAGCAATATCTATAAGTTCGACTACTCTGGAATATGGAAGTTTTGCGTCTGCTCTAATAAATATTATTTTCTCCTGACGTGTTGAATAAATACGCCTGAGTTCATCCTGAAGAAGACTGAAATCAATTGGCTGGGTATTGATCATAACACTCATGTCTTTCTTCAAGGTCAAGACAATAAGACCCGATGGTGTTGAACTGGTATCAGAAGTGGTCTCAGGAAGCTTGACATCGATTCCTTTTTGAATCGTAGGAGTTATAACCATAAAAATAATTAATAGAACTAGTAAAACATCGCACAAAGGGACGACATTAGGCTCAGCTTTAGCCATTATTTCCTCCTAATTTCTGCATGCTCAGAGAATGATTATATGATAATAACATTATATTTGTCAATGTGAAATTTTACTTTATATAAATTAAACTATAACCTAGATTATTCACGAAATCAAGGGGGACTAGCTAATGCTCTGATGTTTTAGGCTTTAAACTAAAGAGAACAGTTCGTGCGTCATAAATTATTATAAATGCCAGCAGGATTAAGAAATAGCTTATGATTCCAAGAAAGAAGTTTTTTTGATGGAAAAAATGATAGCCTTGATAGGCAAGTGCGGCTATTGTTGTGAGCAGCATAAAGTAGGCCGGGTATATTGTGTATTTTGTTGGACTCTTTATTGAAACGAAATAGGAAGATACTACAATCAAAGCGAGTCCAGCGACAAGCTGATTTGATGCCCCAAAAATCGGCCATATTACTTTGTAGCTTTCAGTAACTCCCAAGAAAGCCGCAAGAACAAGAATTAATGTAGATGCCATCCATCTGTTTTTGAAAACTGGAAATTTGTTTCCTAATAACTCTGTAGAAATAAATCGGCCTAACCTTGTGCTTGTATCAAGGGTTGTTAGGACAAAGGAGTTGAGCATGACCATGCCAAAAAAAGAAGCAAATGATAATGTAATACCGGGAATAGTTGAAATTAACTTTCCGTAACCAGTTGCAAATGCTTTGATCGGATCTCCAAGTGAATTCATCAGGTATTGAAATCCGAAGGTGCTTTCTGTCCCTGAGGGATCCCAAATCAAAGCGCCTGCTGCTATGAAAATGACAAGGCCTGCAAGTGCTGCCTCTGTAACCATGCTTCCATATCCAATAAATTTTCCGGAAGACTCATTTGACAATTGTTTTGATGTTGTCCCTCCTGCAACAACTGAATGAAATCCAGATATTGCTCCACATGCAATTATGACAAAAAGCATTGGCCAGAGAGGCCCTCCCTTGCTGGAAAATGATACAAAGGCTGGAGCATTGAGTACAGGGTGTGCAACAATTAAGCCGATGTATCCCAGACCTAGTCCAAAGAAGAGAATCCAAGTACTTATATAATCTCTAGGTTGGAGAAGGGACCAAACGGGTAGAGATGAAGCAAACAGGCTATAAAGGAGCAATATATAAAACCAAAAACTCTGACTGGAAATTCCAAATATTTGTCCAGGAAGTTCTACAGGAAATAAGTTTCCTAGATAGATAAGAAAGAATAGGATAAGAAGAGCAATAATAGTTACAATGGGGATACTCATCCCTTTTTTGTAAATGATCCAACCAAAAAACATGGCGATTATGATGAGTCCGAAGGTTGGAATGACTATTTCTGGCTGAGAAACAAGAGTCTGGGAAGCAACCACAGCAAAAACAGCAATAACTAATGACATGCTTAACCAGAGAAAGATAGAAAAGATTATTTTTGTCCGCAGACCTAGGGTCTTTTCTGAAATATCAGCTAATGATTTTCCTTTGTTTTGTACTGAAGTCATGAGTGAAGTAAAATCATGAACTGCACCTAAAAAAATGCTGCCAAATGCAATCCATAGAAGAGCGCCAAGCCATCCGAAATAAAGAACTCCCAGCAGGGGCCCAAGGATAGGGCCTGCTCCGGCAATAGAAGAGAAATGATGACCGAAAAGCATGGCCTTTTTGGCGGGAGAATAATCAATTCCATCATTGAGTTGTACTGCTGGTGTGGTCCGGTTTTTATTTACTTTAACAACTTTTTTATCGATAAAATTACCGTATATTTTATAACCTAGGATTAACCACAAGATAAAAATAAGAGCAATGACTAATGAATTCATGATATCTTATTGGAGTTTGATTTATTTCTTTTATCAATAGCAATAAAGAATAATAATCCAAGCATTATTGCAAATATAAGCAATCCATACAGGTTGTTGTGTACTAGTTTTCCAAGAATGGATGGGCCGATATTTAGAGTTTTATCGAGGTTAAGGCCTGTTAATATTGCAATCACAAGTCCGCATATTGCTCCACCTGCTATCAATCCGGAACTGAACAGCATTCCTGGAGCAGCTTCGACATCTTCTCCTCCTTTTCGTTTTCTAAATTTGTTGTCGACTATCCATCGGGTCAAGCCACCTATGAAGATGGGGGTAGATATGGATATTGGAAGGTATAATCCTACTGCAAACGGTAATCCTTTCACACCGCATAGCTCGACAACAATAGTTAAACATATTCCGAAGAGGACTAGGGTCCACGGAAGTTTTTGATCCAGCAGACCGCGGATAACTGTTGCCATCAATGTGGCTTGAGGAGCAGCAAGAGATTCTGAACCTATTCCATATTCTAGCTGTTTATCAATAATTCCTGTATCTTTTCGTGCCAAATATCGGATATTCAAGGATAAATTTAGATCGTTTGGATTTATGACTTGGTATATTTGTCCGTCAATCTCCTTTTCAGATTCTATCATCATTTCTGGTGTGACTTTCATACCTTCAATTTTGACATCGTTGATACGAGTGAAAGCTGAGTTTACCAGAAGTACAGTTGCGCCAACGACTACAATCGATGATAAAGCACCAACTATATATCCGTATTCCTGTTTATAAGGAGTACAGCCGAGAAGGTAGCCTGTCTTTAAGCTTTGGGCAACATTTCCGGCATTAGAGGCAGTTATAGCAACAACGGCACCGATACTTAAGGCAACAGCAGCATATGCGCCACCGGTCCAGCCAACAGCAAGAAAGATAAGGCAGGTTCCCATTAACGTTGCAATAGTCATCCCAGATGTTGGATTAGAAGAGACGCCAATTTCTCCTACTAACCGGGATGAAACAGTTGCAAAAAAAAACCCGAAAATTATTATAAGAAAGGAGGAAACAATATTTGCAAAAACCAAGCCGGGATTGATGAAAAAGTTCAACAAACCCCATACAACACAAAACATGATTATGGTTCCGATACCTACCCAAGAAAATGGAATATCCTGTGAAATTCTGCTTATAGAAACAGAAACCGACGAGGCTTTTTTCTGCATAGACTTGAGACTTGATTTAAATGATTTGATTATTGTCGGGAAGGCCTTGGCAAGGTTTATAAACCCTCCAGCAACAACAGCACCTGCCCCGATGTATTTGATATAGCTCTTATGTATTATTTCTGTAAATTCGTTTATGGAAACACTTCTGTAGAGTTCACCTATTGTTCCGGCCCCAGGAAAAGTTGCAATTTTTATAGGTAAAACGTCGCCAAAAAAAGTAGCAACGGGGATAAGAACCATCCAAGCGAGGAATCCTCCTCCTACCATTATTGCCGATGTTCTTATTCCAATTATATAACCTACACCAAGCAGTTCTGGTGATATTTCACCGTTTATAAATGAGCCTGGATAGTTTCTAAAACGTGTGAAAGGTTTTTCGGGCCACAAATTAAACATTCCCATGAAAAATTTATAAATGAAGCCAAAAATTGTGCCGAGGAAAACCTTTATTGCCATTTTTCCACCCTTTTCTCCAGCAATTAGAACCTCGGCACAAGCAACCCCTTCAGGATACATAAGTTTCCCATGTTCTTTCTCAATAAGGTAATTTCGCAGAAGGACTAAGAATAGTGTGCCAAGCAGACCTCCTGCAAGGGCGATAACAAATATATTAAGGAACTTTAAAGAGTACCCAAGGAAAATCATTGCTGGCAATGTAAAGATAACTCCTGCAGCAATTGATTCTCCTGCTGCCCCTGTAGTCTGGACTGTATTGAGTTCTAAAATTGTAACTTTTCTATTTGGGCTCATCTTATCGAGAAGTTTAAATAGGGCCATAGCCATTACTGCAATAGGAATTGCTACACTTACTGTCAATCCAACTTTTAAACCGAGATAGACAGTCACAGCACTGAATATCAATCCGAAAATCGCGCCTACGACTATTGCTCGTAGAGTGAATTCAGGAATAACCTTTTCAGCCGGGATAAATGGCTTGAACGATATTTCACCTTTATTATCCTGAGACATATTACATAGCCTCCTTTTTTATTCTAAATTTATTATCAGAAATTTTTTCCTTTCAGGCTAGTTGACTTTACCGCATCTACTGCTTTATGGCACATTTGTGGTGAAGGACCACAACTTCATGTGCTGTGCCTTGCATCTGCGGCAGCCTCGACTCGTGAATAACTCAAATTTGTTATCTATGATTAGTACCGAATCAGCTTAAGGTTTCAATGGCTTTTTTATTGTTGTTGGTTTTAAACACAAGTAGGGCCTTGCCAGTTCCGGTCGAAGAACCATAACAATACTTGATTTTTATGACAGCATTTCCAAGGAGGGCTCCTATCTCAGCTCCAGCGCCTATACGGTCATCGATAAGTACTGTAACAACTGAGTTTGTTTTTACTCTGTATCCTAGTGTTCTCAGGGATTTTTCAGCTTTTTTATTATCAGAAGTAAGCAGATTGAAAATTCTTTCATTATTTATATTGTATGAGCAGAGTGCTTTCAGATTAACTCCGGCATTAGCAAGAGTCCCTAAAATTCGACCCAAAATACCAGGTTGATTAGAAGTACTGAGATGTAATTCAGTTTCTTGCTTTATGTTATGCACTTTTTTCCTCCTTTATGACCAAGAATTATACCAGAATAAATGTTTTAATAAAAAAGAAAAATTAGGAAAAGTTGTCTTTTATTTCTGAATGATTATAATTTATGAGAAAAATATGGCAGTTTATAGTGACGGAAAGAAATATATATTAGCATGAAAAATCGAGAAATTAAGGTTGCAATCATTGATAATTCTATTAATTCTTCAATCTATACACCGGTGAAACACTGGAAGTCTTTTTTTGATGAAGAATGGGCTGCTTTCAAAGCTAAGGAGAGCCAGTTCCCTGATCTTAAAAGTGGAGAATATACTCATTTAATTTTAACAGGTTCTGAATCTTCGATTTTGGAAAAAGAAAAATGGGTATATGAAGAAATAGAACTCATTCAGGAAGCAGTTGAAAAAAACCTTCATATTATTGGAAGTTGCTGGGGGCATCAACTTCTTGCTGTGGCTCTTGCAGGCCCTTTGTATGTCTGGAGGTGTACAAAACCTGAAATAGGCTGGATTAAAATCTTTATAAAAGAGGATAATTCAATTCTGGGAGATGAAAAGCAAGCATTTGCCTTTTCTTCTCATTTCGATGAAGTTATAAATTTGAGCGATGATTTTGTCATCCTTGCATCTTCAGAACACTGCCAGATTCAGGCTTTTCAGCTTAGAGATCACCCAATATGGGGTATTCAATTTCATCCAGAAATGAATATATCTGATACACAAGATTATTTAAAAGCCTGTATTTCTCTGAACCTAGAAACTTCTAGCTTATTTGAAAAAGCTTTGAAGTCGATCCATAAGGATTCAGGCCTTATATACGAGATAATTGAGCGATTTTTATGTAAAGAATGATTATATCAAGCCGGTCTTTTTTCCTTGACAAATGGGGATAAATTGATAATATTAGCTAATAAATAGGTAATGAATTATATTTATTAGAAGAGGAGGCGTCATGAGAGACAAAAAAATAGTTTTTTTGGTTATTGGCATACTTATTCTCTTTACTATAAGTTCGTATGCAGAAACAAAGAAATTGAAACAGATTGGACGCTATACGCTTGTTCGCATTAAAGGAAGCGTGCCAACCACTGAAGTGATGAAAATTCTGATCGATAAGTATGCAGGTGATATTAAATATGGTTTTGATTTAGCTGGGTGCGGAGATTTGTACTTTCCTTTTATTGAACAGATAAAAACTGCATCTTTTGAAGAGAAAGAATTGGCAATCGGAGATAAGTTGATGTGGATGCTGTTTCGTTCTCATGGGAAGGTCAAAATTGTTGAGGACATTGAATGGGCAGGTAAGAAACCACTTCAAGTTTTTTCTTTTGTAGTTAAAAAAGGCTTTAAACATTACGAATTCATAATCCCAAAACCATGCGGGAATATTTCTCTTCGTAAAGTTGAAGAAATAATCCCAGATGCAATTTGTGATATACAAATAGATCCAGATAAGGCAAACATCAATGATCCAATTACTGTTGATATGTGCGGAACACAGCATGCAAAATCAATGGAAGTTGAAGTCTTCGATCCTGAAGGAGCAAAGATTACTACAAAATCGTTGTCTTCTGAATCTGCAAAATGGCAGACAAAATTTGACAAACCAGGTGAGTATAATTTTAAGGCGAAAGCCATAAATTTTGAAGGCAAATCTTCAATAAATCCTTGTGAGGCAAAAACTTATATCAATTATCCTCCTATTTGTAAGCTCTGGACTACATGTCTTCCATGCGAAGATTATGTTGGAAGACCCATAACATTTGACGCTTCGAATTCGACTGACCCTGATGGAGAAGTTGTAAAAGCTGATTTCGAGATTACTGATGAAGAAGGCAAGGTTATTGATACTTATTCTGATTCAGATAAACCATTCACTTGGGATAAAATATTTAACAAACCCGGGGTATATACTATTACATGTGTTGCAACTGATGATTTTGGGGCAATATCCCAACCAGCCAAAATTGATATGGAAGTCACACAGAAAAGATCTTACTTTTTAGTGGAAGGCGGCCCATTATTAGCCAGAGGAAGTCATGGACCTTACGGATTTGGTCGTATTGGTTTTCTTTATGAGATAATTCCGAATAAATTAGATTTCATCCTTTCAGGCGGTGGGGCATTGGCTTTTAAAAGTGAGCCGTGGAAGTCGTTCTTTATGGCAAATATGCTTTTAGATGTTCATGTTGGACCTGCCTTCTTTGGTGGTGGGGCTGGCTTTGCAACCAAGGTAAAAGAAACGAGAGATTCAGATGCTTTGCTTATAGGTAATGCGGGAATTGATTTGTTTGACAATTTTACAACGAAAGGTGCTCTCTTTTTTGAAGTTCATGCTCCAGTAGGAAAAGATCGGTCGTTCTCAGATCATCATAAATTATTGCTTGGTTTCAGGCTGCTCTTCTAAAGTTGCATAAAATATAATTCAGAAAGTATAAGGTCAGGGATTCACTCCCTGGCCTTCTTTTTTGCTAGCAATGAATTTGAGGGGTTAATATTATATTAATTCTATCAGCAATATTTATGAGTAATCCAGGATAACGTGGGTTATTCACGTTAGAAAAACTTACTCAACTTCGTAATCTCATCATTATAATACTTGCGGTAAAGGATTTCCCATTCTCTGCTGCCTTCTTTGATAGATTTCTTTTGTGATTCGATTTTTTCAATTGAACGTTTATCTATTAAGTCATATAGTTTGAGTTCTTCTTCGATACTCTTTACTATGCTAAGACGAATATCATTGGATTCATCGAGAAACTCTACTTTGTCATTTTCGAACAGAGAATTAAGGATTTGACGTGATAAAAAATTGATTTTTTCTCTTGATAATCTAATACTCAAAGGACAATATCCTTCTCTTTAGCTAATTTTGTCTTTATCATTCTAAATATTGTTTGATATTCAATATTTTCATTTCGAATCTTTTCCATGTTCTGATTAAGAATAACCCTAACTTCCTGGTCAAGTTTATCTTCTTTTTGGAACTCTTCTGTTATGAGACTAACAAAGTCTTCCATTAGTTTGTTTTTGTTTTCAGAAATTATTTTATCATCTTTAATAAGATTTCGTGTTATGCAAAAAGCCATGTGATCTATTTGACTTTTACTTAATCTCATTTCACATCTAAAAATACAATACATTTTACTAAAATTCAAGGATTGATTTTCTAAAGGTTGGTTATTTTTTTTTAGCTAATAAGTATAAGGAATAAACAAAACCACCGCAGCAGACAGCAAAAACAAATACCATAAAGATAAATGTATTAATAGCCATTTTTATTAACTTCCATATTTTTAATAATAATTTTATTCAAAAGAATAAATATGCATATAGCTACTGTCCATTGAAGAAGGACAGTACCAACAGAAGATTGTGCGAATGGGTTAAGCCAGCTGCCTGGATTTTTTTTATAGCTATCCCAGAACCACCATATAAGCAATGCCAGAATTTGAATAGGCAGGAGAGATTTAACCAAGATATCAAATGTTTTTCCTAATTTAAATTTGCCTTCAGTAGAAGGTATTATTTCCTGGCGGAATTTCTTTGGGCCGATTTTGAGGACAAGAGTGACAAAGAAAGCCCCGTTTATCATTAAAGCCATTCCCCAAACCCAATCTTGATTGTCAAAAAAAGCTATGCTGAGGGCTGAAGGAAGGCCCAGGAAAAAGCATACTGTACCAACGATTGGCACAGCTTTTTTCCTGGCCATTCCAGTATCTATCAGGATACGCGTGATAAGTTCAAGCATGGAAATAAGAGAAGAGAAAGCAGCAACACAGAGTGCAAGGAAAAAAAGAGCCAGAAAAAATGATCCGGCAGGGATCTTTGAAAACAGTGTAGGAATCCACGTAAAAGTCAAACCTCGGTCACCTTTTGCTAATACTTCCAAAACTTGTTCTTGCGGGAGATTTTGGCTTGCGAAAAATGAGAAGACTGTAGGGATTACAGTCACAGCGGCTAAAAGAGATGCAACATAGTCGCCAAATCCTAATGTCATTGAAGTCAATAAAGGATTTTCTTTTTTATGAGAATAAACAGCATAAGTAAGCATTAATCCCCATGCTGCTCCTGTTGACCAAGCTGTTTGACTCAATGCGTTTAACCATACTTTGATGTCACCGAGCTGAGACAAATTCGGAGAAAAAAGGAATTCGAGTCCTTTTAAAGCGCCTGGCAGCGTTACAGCACGAATGCTGGCTATAATAAGCAACAAAAAAAGAGAAGGGATGAAAATCTTATTAGCCCTTTCTATTCCTTTTACGACTCCAGCATAGATGATCAAGCAACCAATAAAAACAGCCATTAAATGAAAGAAAACAGGCTCCCAGGATGAAGAGAAAATTTCCCAATATTCAACCGGATTTGCCTTCTTTATTAATCCCTGGAAACATGTTGCAAAAAAATATTTCAGACACCACCCTGTCACAACCGTGTAATAAAATGTAATAGATGCGGTTACAAAAGCAACAAAAGTTCCCATCCATGCGAATTTATTTCCCATTATTTGAGAGAAAGATGCTATTACACCTACCCTTGTTTTCTTTCCAATGGACATTTCGATAGTGAGTATAGGGAGAGCCCAGAAAAACAGGAAAAGAAGCCAGACGAGCATAAAAGCTCCTCCTCCATATTGAGAAACTATCCTGGGAAAACGCCAGAGATTTCCTGTTCCTACTGCCATTCCAAGGCCGGCAAAGATAATTCCCCAACGTGAAGCGAATACTTCTTTTTTGTTCATATTGCTTATTGCTTTAATTATCCTGTATTATTCAGGCTAATTTATTGCATTTTATGAGTCTATAACGAAAAAAGGATGGAAGCAATTATTTTCGTTTATCCTTTTGGCAAAAGCAAGAAGTGATCCATCAGAGCTAAAGATCTTATATATATTTTTTTTCTCTTTTTTACTTTCAACGCTGGAAAGGTTTGGACTTGAAACCTTTAAAATGTTTTCAGGGAAAATCATGTTTCCGTTTTTCACTAGATATAAACCTGTATCATTGACGATTACCTTTGGAATTTCAGGTAGAAGAGTTTTTAAGGGAAGAATAAATTCTTCGGTTTTACCTTCCAGAGTTAGTTCTTCTATTTTTTCTAACTGGAAACTGTCCTTTGAATTAAAGTTGCCTGAAGATATTCTTACGAGTTGAGAGATGTGTGCTCCACATCCAAGGCTTTGGCCTAGGTCGTGAGCAAGCGACCGAATATAAGTTCCCGAAGAGCATTTCACCTCAAAATCTATGATTGGCGGATTGTAATTTTTAAGATAAAAAAAATAAATAGAAATTTTGCTGGGAACTAGTTTCACTTCTTTATTCTCTCTTGCCAGTGCATATAGAGGTTTTCCCCTAAATTTTTTTGCTGAAAAAACAGGAGGAACTTGCAATATTTCTCCTTCGAATTTTCTCATTTCTTCAAGGATCTTATCTCTGGAAGGGAAATTATTTATTTCGACTGAAGTTTTTTTGCCTGAAGAATCATATGTATTCGTTGAATATCCTAATCTGATTTGTCCTTTATATACCTTATTTTCTTTTGAAAAAAATTGGAATAGCCTTGTAGCTTTTCCTAATGCAATAACAATGAGGCCGGTAGCCATGGGATCTAAAGTCCCATAATGGCCGACTTTTTTTTCATTTAAAATTTTTCTTATTTTTTCAACTACATCGTGAGATGTAATTCCTGGGGGTTTATGGACAAGAATTATGCCGTCCATTTTGAATTTAATGTTTTATTTTTGACTTTTTATCTTTTTTGGATTTCTTTATGAGGTTATTGAACGTTTCAGGGATTTTTACCAACAATTCTTCATATTTACCATTTACAGTAAAGCCTGCGGCATGAAGATGCCCCCCTCCTCCAAAATGTTCAGCAATTAAAGAAGCATTTACCGATTCTTTGGATCTAATACTGATTCTGAAAGTGTCCTTTTTGATTTCTTTGAAGAAAAAAACAATTTGAATATCTTTGATTGAGCGGGCCAGAGTCATAATGTCTTCAGTATCGATTTCTTTAATTTTAAAATCATTTAAATCCTTTTTGAACATTGTTAGTATAGCAATGTTGCCTTCCTTGTTTATATGAAGAGTTGAGAGAACTTGGCCCAAAAGTTTGATTTTTTCAGGCGGATTGTTATTAAATAGTATATCAGAAACCTGAATAGAACTTGCTCCATAATTTATGAGCTGAGAACAGACTTTCAATGATTGAGCATTTGTATTGGAAAATTGGAATGAACCTGTATCTGAGACTATGGCACAGTAAAGTAGATTAGCTATATTTGGAGTAAATTTAATACCCAGCCTTTCTCCCAATGTCAAAGCCATACATCCTACTGCTGCTGCATCAGGGTAAACCCAGTCAATATCTGCATAGAAGTCATTGGAGTGATGGTGATCTATATTGATTTTAAAATAGTTGTCCAGGTTATTTTGTCCTGAACGGGAAACATTGGCACATTCAAGAAGTATGACAATATCATAACCATAAGGGGGAATCTGGCCAATTCTAATTTTATCAATATTAGGCAGATTATTGAGTGGAAAAGGAGTATTGTCCTTGTTTATGATTGCAACGTCTTTGTCCAGTATTTTGCACATAAAATAAAGGGCAAGGCTCGTACAGATAGAGTCACCATCTGGTCTCAGATGAGAGGTTATGGCGATGTGCTTACTTTCTAGAATTTTCTTTTTGATTAAATCAACAGGATCATTTTTCGTCATTTTTTATATTACTTATTAATTTATCAATTCTTTGCTCATAATCAGGACTTGAGTCAAGAGAAAAAATTAGCAAGGGATTATACTTTAATTTTGTTTTAGAGGCAATAGTTTTTCTTAAATAACCAGTTCTTTTATTAATAAGTTCTAAAATTGTTTCCTTTTCTCTGTCAGGAAAAATACTAAGTAATATCCGGGAAGTTTTCAGGTCTTTACTTATTTCAATTCCTGTAATAGTAATCAGGCATGAAGAGGAAGCTTGGATAGTTTCAATGAGAAGAGGGCTCAGATCTTTCTTAATCAAGCTTGCTATTCTTTTTTGTCTTCTGCTTTTATTCATTGATCTTAAAAGAAAACTGTTTCTTTATGAAGAATCTCCCCATCAATGCTGTCTTGGATATCCACTTCAATCTTGTGAAATAACTTTTCAACAACTCTTTTCTGACTATTTAGAGAAACCAACCCGATTTTTGATCTTTGCCATTTATCCTGGTAATCAAGTTCAGAAAAAGCAACATTATATTTTTTCTTCAATCTGTCTCTTATCCCAACCAATCTTTTTCTCTTTTCTTTCAATGAATGTGAATAAGGGAGATAAATATCTAAAGAAAGAAAACCGATGATCATTGGGAAAATATATTGCAAGTAGTCATTCTGGTCTTACTTTTTCTTTTATAAAAGATTCTATGATGTCAGCTTCCTGAATATCCTTATAATTTGCCAATCTAATACCACATTCATAGTCTTTTTTAACTTCAGTGACATTATTTTTAATATGTTTTAAAGATGAAATATTGCCTTGATGAATAACTTCATTTTTTCTGATAAGCCTTATTTCTGAGTTTCGAGTAATTTTGCCATCAATCACAAGACATCCTGCTATGATTCCGACATGTGGTATGCGGAAAACTCTTTTTATTTCAGCCTTCCCAAGATAAGTCTCTTTAACTACTGGTTCGAGCATGCCAGTCATGGCTTTCTTTATATCTTCGATCAACTGATAAATAACATTATAATTTCTTATTTCAACCTTTTCTTCTTTTGAAAAATCCAAAATATTTTGATTTGGTTTTATATTATATCCTATTACAATTGCATTTGACGCTGAGGCAAGAAGGATATCAGATTCAGTAATATTTCCAGTAGCTGAGTGTATGATATTAATTTTTATATTGTCCGTGCTTAGGTTGGGAAGGGTATCTGATAAGACCTCAGCTGAACCCTGAACATCAGCTTTAATGATAAGATAGAGCTCTTTCATCTTTCCTTCTTCTATTTTCTCAAAAAGTTGGTTTAGTGTTAGATGTTCTGTGGTCTGTGGCATCTTCTTTTGAGACTGAGAAAGTCTGTATTGGGAAATCTTTTTTGCTGTCTCTAAATCGGATACAACCTGGAATAAGTCTCCTGCCTTTGGTACATCTGAAAATCCAAGTATTTCAACCGGCATTGATGGCTCTGCTTTTTTCAATATTGTTCTGTTTTCGCTAAAAAGGGCTCTTGTTTTACCAAAACATGTTCCTGAAATAAAAGTCTCTCCCTGGTTGAGTATCCCATGTTGAATTATAACAGTAGCGATAGCTCCCTTTTTAGAATCTAATCGGGCCTCTAGGATAACTCCTTGGGCAGGGACTTTTAGATTTGCCTTTATTTCTGTGATATCGCTGAGAAGCAGTATCATATCTAGCAATTCTTTTAGATTGGTTTTTTCTTTAGCTGAAATATCAATACTAACAGTGTCTCCTCCCCATTCTTCTATTATAAGCCCTTCTTTTGAAAGTTGTTGTTTGACTTTGTTCACATCAACTTCAGGTTTGTCGATTTTGTTTATTGCAACAAGTATTGGAACATTTGCAGCTTTGGCATGGTTTATGGCTTCCCTTGTTTGCGGCATGACTCCATCGTCTGCTGCAACTATTAGGATAACAATGTCTGTTAAATTTGCGCCTCTGGCTCTTAATTTTGTAAAAGCTTCATGGCCAGGCGTGTCAATAAAAGTAATTGGTCTATTGTTGTGTGAAACTCTATATGCTCCGATATGTTGAGTGATCCCTCCTGATTCCTTCTTGACTAGATTGGATTGTCTGATCGAGTCAAGAAGAGTGGTTTTTCCATGGTCAACGTGACCCATTATTGTGACAACCGGTGGCCTGGGAACCAATTCTTTTTTTTGACTTTCTGCAAACTTCCTTGCTTTTTCTTCAAATGAAATGAGCTCGATTTCAACATTGAGGATTTGAGATACTGCTTTTGCTAAAGATTTATTTATAATATCACTAACACTAACAAAATATTTTTTTTCTCCGAGCTTTTCGAGAAGATCTTTAGCCTTAATGTCCATTTTTTCAGATAATTCTTTTATATTTATTCCTTCTGTAAGTTGAAATTTCTTGAGTGAATCTTTGGTTGGTTTTTTTGTAGACTTAGCTGGCTTAGTTTTTGATTTAGGTTTCATATGTTATTATATCTCCAAATTTACTCTTATTCGCTTTTGATTTCTATTTTCCAGTCTACAAGTTTTGATGCAAGCCTGACATTTATACCTTTTTTGCCTATGGCAAGAGAAAGTTGGTCTTTTGAGACCATGGCCTGTAAAAGCTTTTCTTCTTTATTCATAATAAAAACCCTAGCTATTTTTGCAGGGCTGAGAGCTGCCTTGGCATATGTTAAAAGGTTATCCGACCATTCAATAATATCTATCTTTTCTCCTTGTAATTCTTTACTCACGGCAAGAATCCTGTTACCTTTTACGCCAATACATGCACCAATTGGATCAATATCTTTCTCTTTAGCTAAAACAGCTACTTTTGCCCTTTCTCCAGGTTGACGGGCAATATCTTTAATCTCAATATCATTGTTCGCAATTTCTGGAATTTCTAATTCGAGAAGTTTTATCAAGAATCTTGTGTCGGTTCTGGAAACAATTACCTGAGGCCCTTTGGAATCCCTTGAAACATGGATGATGACAGTTTTTACTCGATCTCCTATCTTGAAATTATCGTCCAGCAGCTTTTCCCGATGAGGAAAGAGAACCTCATCCTTATTTATCTCGAGTATCATGTTATTATTTGACTCAAATCTTCTTAAGACTCCTGTTGTGATTTCTCCCAAACGTGGAGCAAAAAGCTTATAAATTTTTTCTTGTTCTGCATCCTTGACTTTTTTAAATATAACCTGCTTAGCTGCCTGGGCTGCGATGCGGCCTAAAGTATCTGAAGGTAGATCTATCTCAATATAATTTCCTTCTGTTGCAGTTGCATCAATTTTTTTTGCTTTATCCAGGGATATTTCTGAAGCTAGGGTTTTTGGGTTTTCACAAATTTGTTTTACAGTATAGACTCTCAACTCACCTTTCTCAGGCTTAAAAATAACATTAATATTTTCATTGTGTTTATAATATTTTGAAGAAGTAACTTTAAGTGATTCTTCGATAGCATTGACAATCACATCTGTTGCTACGCCTCTTTCTTTGCTTAGCTGGAGAATAGTATTCCAGACGTTTGCTTTCATTTTCAATGCCTTAATTATGCCTATATAAAGAGGCGCGAATTATAACTGAAATGGGGAAGAATATCAAATACAGGATAAATAAATTTAAGGGATTGCCGTTCCAATAAGACTGTGTGGTCCACAGCCAGTAATTTTGGCATTGACAAATTTACCGGAGACATTATTTTTTGATTGGAAATTTACGACTTGATACCCTTCATTCCGGCCGGAATAAATCTCCGGGTCTTTTTTGCTTTTTCCTAAACAGAGGACTCTCATAACACGGTCTATTAACAATTTATTGATGTTAAGTTGTATTTCTTTCTGCAGATTTTGAAGTTCTGTAAGCCTTCTTTTTTTTTCTATAAACGGGATTGAATCCTTTGATAATGCTGATGATGTGAGCGGTCGGGGAGAGTAACGGAATGAAAAAATGTTTGTAAAACGCACCTCTCTAAGAATACTGAGAGTTTCACAAAAATCTTTTTCGGTTTCCCCTGGAAAACCAACAATTATATCTGTGCTGAGGCTTATGTCCGGCATGAGATCTCGAAGGATTGATATTTTTTTTAGATATTCTTCTCTCGTATAGCCCCTTTTCATGCTTTTTAGTACAGTGGATGAGCCAGATTGAAGCGGGAGATGAAGTTGATTGCAGACTTTTTTTGATTTTTTCATCATTCTTGCGATATCTATTGTAAAATCTTTCGGATGGGAAGAAATAAAACGAATCCATTCAATCCCATCAATCTTATTTACTTCCTTTAAAAGATCTGAAAAACGCTTTCCTGTCAGGGGATCATTGTAAGAATTGACGTTTTGTCCAAGGAGTTGTATCTCTTTATATCCATTTTTCGCTAGATCTTTAGTTTCCATCAGTATATTCTGCATGGGCCTGAATTTTTCTCTCCCCCTTGTAAAAGGGACAACACAGTATGAACAAAAGTTGTTGCATCCTTCCATGATAGTAACATAAGCACTTGTTTTGCTATTGCGTAAAGTCAGAACATGTGGGATTTCATGCCATTTACGGCTCCACGTTGTAGAAATTATTTTTTCTTTTTCTTGGTTTGATAATATTTCTGGGATTTTCCAGTAATTGTCAGGACCTATGATTACATCGATACAAGGATTCCTCTCCAAAAGTTCAGAGCGGTATAGTTGGGCGACACATCCTGCAACCCAGATCTTGATTTTTTTTCTTTTCTTAAGGGAATTTAAACGGCCCAAAAATGAATGCAATTTGTCTACTGATTTTTCTCTAACTGCACATGTGTTGACTATAATGATATCGCTGTCTTCGATCGTATTTGATGGTTGTGCTCCTTCTGCTGCTAATATCCCTGCGATGCGTTCTGAATCATTTACATTCATCTGGCATCCGAAGGTATGAATATAGAATTTCATGTTTTCAAAATTTTTAAGCTGTTTTCCCATTTCCGTGATTTAAATTTAGATTATGGGTAAGCATTTCTCTTGCATTTTGAAGAGAGATTTTTGTCAAATGGCTGCCTGCTGAAAGGTGGGCAATCTCATTTACTCTTTCATCAAAATTCAATTTTTTTACGGTTGTGAAAGTCCGATTCTTGTCAACTTTTTTGCCTACCTTGTAATGGTAAGTGGCAAAGGAGGCGATTTGGGGAAGGTGTGTTATACAGATAACTTGGTTTTCACGTGCCAGGGACTTAAGTTTTTGGGCAACGAATTCCGCTGTTTTCCCTCCAATCCCTGCGTCGATTTCATCGAAGATAAGAGTCTTTAATTTTTCTGTATCTTTACCTATAGATTTTAGGGCAAGCATGATGCGCGAAAGTTCTCCTCCAGATGCGATTTTTCTTAAGGGCCTTAGTTCTTCTCCAGGATTAGGACTGATGAGAAATTCAACATCTTCTGTACCGGTGTCTTTTACTTTTTCCATATCATTTGGGCCAAGTGCGTAATATTTGATATTGATTTTAAATTGAGCTTTTTTCATTCCGAGAATGCTAATTTCTTTTTCGATGAGCTTTTCAAGTCTGTGTGCATTTTCTTTTCTTAAAAGTGAAAGCTTCTTGGAGTTTTCTCTGTATTTATCATATTTAACTTTGATTCCTTCATTCATATCAGCCATTTTTTCATGGCTAGTGCATAATTCTTTATATTCTTTTTTTGCATATTCCAAAAATGCAAGAATCTCATTTATACTTTTCCCATATTTTCTCTTTAGTTTTTCTATCTGGCTCAAACGCTCTTCGATTGTTTCCAGTTTTTCCGGTGCACCAACATGTTTCTCTTTGAATTTGATTAAAAAATCTGAAAATTCTTTAATAGTTATATTAAATTCGTTTATTCCATCGCTTATATATTTAAACTCTTTATCAAAATCTGATAGATTATCTACCACGTTTTTAAGATTGGTTAGAAGTGGGGAGATAGAATTTTCCCTGTTATAAGAAATGTTTAAAGCATCTTCCACAAGAGTGCTTATTTTTTCTGCGTTTTTGAGTATGTTTCTTTCTTGGTGAAGGGCTGCTTCCTCACCTGGCACCAGTTTAGCTCTTTCGATTTCTTTTATCTGGAAATCAAGAAAATCAAGGCGTTGTTCACGTTCCTTTTCCTTATCTTCCAATTCTCTTTTTTCTTTGATAAGTTTTCTTAGTTCATGTGCTATGTTTGAGATTTTTCTTCTCAAAGAAAAAGCATTTGAATAACAGTCAAGGTAATCGAGTTGATTTTCAACTTGCCTGAGAAATGCATGGTCATTTTGGCCGTATATATCAACTATACTGCTGCTTATTTCTTTGAGTTTTTTGACCGGAACAAGAATCCCGTTGATATATGCTTTTCCAGTTTTCTGTTCGGAAATTTTTCTTTGTATAGTAAGTTCGTTTGTACCATCAATAGAGAAGTTGCTTGAAATATGCGCAGGAAGAAAGATTGCTTCCACTGAGGCTTCTGTTTTTCTTGTCCTGATCATATCTGAAGAGCTTTTTCCCCCCATAATCAGTATGATCCCACCGATAATAATAGATTTTCCTGCTCCGGTTTCTCCTGTGAGTATAGAAAATCCTTTCTTAAAGTGTATCTCGATATCTTCTATGGTGGCTAAATTTTTAATACGGAGAGATTTAATCATTCACTTTATTTGGAAGTGGATATTTTTATCGGAACAAGAGCCTTTTCCATGTTTATCCGTCCGTATCCGATGAATTCATCGTTTCCGGGATATTCGTTTGAATTTACATCATCTGAGGAATAGCGAATAACATCCATTATTTCAGAATTCGAAAGCCATGGTTTTATGTTCTTTATTAACGCTGCTAAACCTGAAACGTGAGGAGCTGATGAGGAGGTGCCGCTGGAATATCCATAAGGAAGGGAACCTTTCCCCCAATACCATGTAGGAACACAGCTTAGAATTCTTCGTCCAGGGGCAGCAACATCAATTTCTGGGCCATGATTTGATTCCCATAATCCGTCTGTGTTTATCATTGTGGTTCTTTCATCGTTGTAATCCGTAGCAGCAACAGCAATACAGTAATTGTCATAAGCTGCTGGATACAACACTGAACCTCCATCATTTCCTGCTGAAGCGACGATAACAATGTCTTTATCATAAGCATATTCCAAAGCTTCTTCTAAGAATGGATCTTGATATTTTCCTCCAAGACTCAGATTAATAACATTTGCCTCATTGTCAGCGGCCCATATTATTCCAGCGATTATATCGCTGTAATAACCATCTCCTTCTTCGTCCAGGGTTTTAATGGGTAAGATTTTGCAGTTCCATGCCACTCCTGCGATTCCTTCATTGTTGTTTGTGTCAGCAGCAGCTATTCCAGCTACGTGAGTGCCGTGACCGTTATCATCTGTGGCATCAAAATCATCGTTGACAAAATCCCGGCCTCCAGATATGACCTTTTTTTCCAACTCCGTATGGAAAAGGTCAACTCCAGTATCGACAATCGCAATAATTACATCTTCCTTTCCTTTAGTTTCCTCCCATGCCGCAGTAGCTTTAATGTCAGCTCTGCCTTTTCCCTGAGGACTCCCAGGGACTCCAATTGACTGGCCAGAATTATAGAGGGCATATTGATATTCGAAGTAAATGTCATTAGGAGTGACAGTCATATGGGCAAGATAATTCGGCTCTGCATATTCAATATCAGGATTCCTGTTCATTGCATAAAGCATTTCTTCGACAGATATATTTTTTGGAATGTGTATTTGATAAATATTTATTTTTGGGATTTTTTTGATTTTTTTTGAACTATAAGCAGCAATTGTTGCTTCTGCGAATTGACTCGATACAGTAGGTTTGAACTTAACAAGGATTTCATCTTGGGAATAGCGCTGTGCTTTAAGGAAACGAGTAAAAGGATTTTTTAGAGATTGAAATTTTTGATGAAGCGGTACGCGCCTAGTCTTGTGGTGTGTATCGAATCTGACCTGTTTGAAACTTACCGTAAAGAAAAAAGTCAGTATTATGAATGGTAAAAATATATATTTGTTTTTACTCATGATATCCTCCCAAAATTACTAAAAAGAATACATGGCCTTAAATAAAAGCCCAAAATCTACTCCGTCTTTATAGGGGAACAGTTTGATCTCTGCATTGATACTTAAGGCGTTTGTCAGCTCGTAAACTGTCCCAACGACAGTGCTTATATTGCTCTTTCCCGATATCTTTTTCTCTTCTGTTGCTTTTAGATTCTGGATTGTTTCTTCTAATGTGAATGTACCCCAGAGTTCATTATAGCCGATAGATACATATGGATAGAAATAATCATAACCTTTATAAGTAATTACTGCTCCGGCTAGAGCTCTCATCCATGATGGTTTTCCTGAAACAGTTCCTGGAACACTCAAGTCAGATATCTCCCATTCTTTCTCTTTCCCAATATAATAGACGAATTCTGCAGTGCCTCCAATCTCAAAATCATTCAGGGTAATAATGCTTTTTTTTATTTTTCCACCTAAGAGATAGCCTCCAATTTTCCCAGATTCCAGTTCTATTGAAAATGGTAATTCCCGGTATGTAATGGAATCAAATTCTGAAAGAGAAAATCCTGCCATTACATTTAGAAAGAATCCTCCCTGGGTTTCAAATTCTGCATTTAGGGTAAAAAGATAGGAACTGAGGCCGGAAGATGCTTTGTCGTCATCCAGGTTTACTGCCCGATTAAAATATTCAAATCCGATTCCTGATTTCACTTTCATTTTATTATAAACACTGTCTCCTTGAAATTGAGCGAAAGAGAGGCAAGTAAAAGATAGGATAGCCGATATAACCAAAATAAGATGTTTTTTCTTTATCATATTAACCTCCATGGGCAGATTTTTTTATATTATCTATTTTTTCTTTCCCTCCTGCTCATTTTCAATTTCTTTCATTATCTCAACAGCGTTTTTTGCATATTTACTCTGTGGGAAATCAGATATAAGTTTCGTAAAATAGGGGATGCTTTGATCTGCTTTATTCCACTTTAGATAGGAGTCTCCCAGATAGAAATAGACTTTATCCATTTTTGAATAATTTGGATATTTTGTTAATATTTCACTCAATCGGCTTATTGAAGCTTTGAAGACGTGTACTTTATAATAGTAATAACCGATGCCGTAAGTATGCTCTGCCAAATATTCTTCACATAACCTTATATTTTCTTGAGAGGACTTTGCTTCTTCACTCATCGGGTAGTTAGTAATAACCTTCTTGAATTCATCCAGTGCTTGCTTGGTTTTTGTCTGGTCCCGTCCAGGGCCTAAAACTTTTCTAAAATAAGTCAATGCTATCCGGTATTGCGCATAAGACGATGAAGGGCTCAGTGGGAAAAGGGAAATAAATTCCCTATATTCAGAAGCTGCAACTATCAGGTTTCCCTCGTCTCCTTTTTTAAAATAGATGTCAGCAATGGATAATTTAGCCCTCTGTGCATAGAAGCTCTTTGGGAAGGAATCGATTACCTGCCTGAAATACAGTTGAGCTTTTTCCGGATCTTTCTCGATATATTTTTCTCCCAATTTAAATAGAGACTCATCTGAAGAGGCTACTTCAGGTGAGATTACGATTTTTTCTTTCTTGCACCCAAACCCAACAACTAAGAAAATAATGGTAATTAAAGAAACAATTTTTATTTTTTTCATCATACTTTTCCTGATCGGCATTTTTTTATGAATGTTTTGGATTAAATAGAATAAAGACTCTTAATCCATTTAAATTCCTCCTGGAGTCCGTCATAAAGCTTAAATTTTGGTGTATAATTTAAATCACGTTTTGCCTTTTCAATGCTTGCAAATGTATGAAGAACATCACCTCTCTGATTTTCTTGCCAGTTTATTTGCACTTTTTTCTTGCATATTTCCTCAAATATTGGAAAAAGGTCTATCATTTTTTTTCGATTTCCGCCTCCGATATTATATGTCTCTCCTATTTTCCCCAGTTTTATGGAGGCGAAATTTGCTTCAATGATGTCATTGATATATGTAAAGTCTCTTGTCTGTTCACCATTGCCATATATAGAAATGGGTCTGTTTTCAGCGATGGCCTTAAAGAACCTGTGGAATGCCATATCAGGACGTTGACCCGGTCCGTAAACAGTGAAAAAGCGCAGAGAAATGCATGGGACTCCATAGTTTTTAAAATAAAGAAAACAAAGATTCTCACCCGCGAGTTTGGTTACACCGTAAGGCGAGTAGGGGAGAAGTGAGCTGTCTTCTGAAGTAGGAAGCTCAGGACGAAATCCATAAACAGAAGAAGAAGAAGCGTAGATGAATTTATTTATCTGTGCTTCTTTTGATTCTTCCAGTAATTTTTGTGTTGCTTCGATGTTGTTCTTAGTATAAGCAGAAAATTCCTGACCCCAGCTTGATCTTACTCCTGCTTGAGCTGCAATGTGGAAAACATAATCTGCTTTTTGTAGCAGCTTTTTCAGGCTCAGAGTATTTATGTCTTCTGCAATAAATTCGAACTTTTTCTCATTCAAGAAGGGCTGAATATTTCTCTCCTTGATCCACTTTGGATAAAAACTTGTAAAAGAGTCGATGCCAGTGACATAAAATCCTTCTTTGAGAAGTCTTCTACATAGCTGGGAACCTATAAATCCTGCTGCTCCTGTGACTAGACAGTTCATTGTTGATTGTATTTTTTGGCCAGTTTTTTCATCTTAATGATCATTTCTGCGGGGTTTTTATCATTGAAGATGCTAGAACCTGCAACAAAAATCTCTGCGCCATCTTTGATGAGCTTTTCCATATTTCCGTATGTTACTCCTCCATCTATTTCAATAGGGATATCAATATTTTGATGCGTTAACATCTTCTTGAGATTGGATATTTTTGCATGACAGGATTCGATAAATACCTGCCCCCCCCAGCCTGGATTAACAGTCATGAGAAGGACATAATCAAGTTCCTGGACAATATCGTTTATAAGATGAAATGGAGTCCCAGGATTAATGGCAAGGCCTGCTTTTCTATCTAATTCTTTAATGAGTGTGATATCTTTATGAATGTGGGCGGAAGTTTCAATATGGATAGAAATCCAGTCTGCCCCGGCCTCATGGAATAATGGAATGAAAAACCTTGGATTTTCCACCATTAGATGAACATCCAGAGGAAGGGAAGTTTTTTCTCTGAGGGATGCTACCAACTTAGGTCCGAACGTCAGATTAGGTACAAAGTGTCCGTCCATAATATCGATGTGAATCAAGTCAGCTCCTGCTTTTTCTACGAGTTTGATTGCCTCTGCGATTCTTGAAAAATCTGCAGAAAGAATTGAGGGGGCAATCTGAATCATCATTTACTTACCTCAAGAGTGATTAGATTTCTTTTCTGGATTCGTGCGCCCGGATGAGGAAATTGATTGATAATAATCCCTGTATCTAGGCCTGGATAAAAAGAATAGCGAATATCTCCTATGTTGAATTCCAGTTCCTTTAGTTTTGCAATGATAGATGAGGAGTGTTTTCCTAGTAGATCAGGCATGAGATATTTTTTTTCCTTTTCTCCCTGGCTAACAAGAAAGCTAATGCGGAAGTTTTTTCCAGCTTCTTCAAAAGGAAGAGGAGATTGAGCAATTATTTTTCCAGCAGCATACTTGGAAGTATGAACATGGGAAATATTACCTTTCCTTAATCCCATGTCTTTTAGTTCGTTACTTACAACCTGGAGACTTCTCCCAATGAATTGAGGGATAACTATTTTTTCTTTGCCGGAACTCATAATGACTTTTACTTGTTTATTGATCTTTACCCTTGAATTTGGAAGAATGTCCTGGGAAATGATTTTTCCCTCTTCTAAATATTCATGGAGTTGCACTCCGCTTTTGATAATAACTAATTTTTCTTTTGCCAATTCCTGTTTTGCTTCCTCCAGTGTTTTGCCAAACAGATCAGGGATTACGACCATCTCTCCTCTTACAGTTATTTGATAAGATATAATGGAACTCAAAAAAAAGATGTTAAGAAAAATGAGAAGATAAAATGTGCATTTGAAAAGATTATTTTTTGACATAGCGAAATATTATTACAATAGAATTATTGTTACAATAAAATCAAACTTATCTATACCATAGATTATCAACCAAGTAAACCTGAAAAAAGTTCCATTTTCGGTAAAAAAAATAAGCGAATTATTTGCCGAACATCATTTTTTTTATATATAATTGATGTATGGAAAGGAGATAATAAAATGAGAAAATATTCAGATTTCAGAAGTGATACAGTTACCCGGCCAACAAAAAGAATGCGAAAAGCAATGGCTGAGGCTGTTGTGGGAGATGATGTTTTAGGAGATGACCCTACGGTTCAAAAACTTGAATCTATGACAGCAGAAATGATGGGGAAAGAGGCTAGTTTGTATGTTCCTTCTGGAACTATGGGAAATTCTATCGCAGTCAAAGTGTGGACAACAGAATTGGATGAGGTCATTGTAGAAGCAAAGTCCCATATTTATAACATGGAATCCACACACATGACTTTTATATCAAGAATTACTCCTCGTCCGATCACTTCTAATCGTGGAGCAATGGACCCTGAGGAAATTGAACGCAACATAAGAATACCTTCTGTTCATTTCCCAAGGACATCTCTTATTTGTGTTGAAAATACTCATAATGCTTGGAGTGGGGCAGTTGTGCCAATAGAAAATTTAAGAGCTGTTAGAGAAGTTGCGGATAAGCATAATTTGAAAATTCATTTTGATGGAGCACGAGTTTTTAATGCCAGTGTTGCTTCAGGAATCCATGTGAAAGAGTATGCGAAGATTGGGGATTCTATGATGTTCTGTCTTTCAAAAGGGCTATCTTCTCCAGTAGGTTCGATGTTGGTTGGCTCGAGGAATTTTATAGAATATGCTCGTAGAATAAGAAAAGCGTTAGGTGGGGGAATGAGGCAGGCGGGAATTCTGGCAGCAGCAGGAATCATATCTTTAACTGAGATGGTAGATAGGTTAAAGGAGGATCATGTTAGGGCAAAAAATCTGGCTATAGGCATTGCTGGATTTCCTGGAATTGACCTAGATCCTGAAAACATAGAAACCGATATCGTAATATTTGGCTTTAATCATCCAACTCTTTCTACTCAAGAACTTCTGTCCCAATTAGAGGATCGTGGCATATTGGCTTTGCCTGTTGCAGGAGGGTCCCGTTTTGTAACAAATAAAGATATAGACGATGAAGATGTAGATCGTGCAATAGCGGCTTTCAGAGCAATCCTTTTAAAATGAATTATTCATATTCTATTGCTTCAGCAACTACCTGCACGATATCTTTTACTTTAATACTTTCTTTTTCTTTGTCCTTGAGTCCATCTTGAATCATTTTTTGGTAGAAAGGGCATGATGTAACAACAACATCAACATCAGAATCAATTATTTCATCTGTTCTAATATGATTTATACGGATCCCAAGTGATTCCTCTGCCTACATCAATCCACCCCAAGCTCCACAGCAAAAACTGTGTTCTTTGTTGTTTTTAAGTTCGATTATAGTTTTCTGGCTCAACTTTGATAGGATATCTCGGGGTTCGTTAATAATATTATTTTGTCTGCCTAAATAGCAAGAATCATGATATGTAAACAGCTCTTTCATGTTACAATTTATTGAAAGCCTTTATATTTCCTTAAAATGGAATAGCAATACCCCATATGAATTTATAAAATTTTTTCTTATTTTCAAGTCGGCTTTCAGTTATGTCTTTCCAGAGGCTTGTTCCAATGGACAGTTCGAAATAATCCAGGAGTTTTATTCTGATGATCAAATCTGCTCTGACAGTCTGGGCAAGTGAGAAGATTTTTTCACTTTGAGATAACACCTGAAGATTTGCAACTGCAAGTTTTTTTAGGCGTAGGCCTAATCTTATACCATATTCTTGGCGCACTTTCTCTCCCGAAAAGTCGAGATGTCCTTTATGATTTGTGTGGTGAAGAAACCATGTGAACGGTTCGACATAAAAAGTCTCTGTTTGGAAAGGAATGCCGAATCCGATGTAATTGCGGTTAAGATAAAAAGATTTTTGGTTAAGATGGCTCTGGAAGTCAGAGTCATGGTTGCTGTCATGGCCTATTATAAAGACAAGGTTTTCGAAAGGAGAATGCCTTAGAGAAAAATGCCAGTCGAATTTAGTCCTCCTTCCGTCATCATCATGAGTGATAAGTTGACCGAGGAAACTCGTGTTTCTCGTGAAAAAAATGCGGTTTTGAAATCCATAATTCCATCTGTCTTCAGGGCCACTGAGGTCATTATAGCTTGGGAAGGTACATGGGAATTGAAGCTGTACAAAGTACTCTCCATGGATGAATATTTTATGCTGCTCAGATAGAATTTTTTTGTTTAGATCAGGTCTCCAGATAAATATATCTTGGGCTAAAATTGGACGGCATATAAAAGAGGTTATAAAAACAAACAAAAGAAATAAAATAACAAATGTTTTTTTAGAATTCATAAGCCAACCCAATACGGAATACCCTTGGAGATTGAATTTCTGTTGCAAAGCGGAGAGGAAATTCTGGCCCTGTCCATTCATTTTCTTCTGTGGCAAGCCCACGATTAAGAATATTAAATCCGTCGAGAATTATTCTCAATCTTTTTTCTCCAAAATTTAATTGTTTCTCAATTCTTATGTCTATTGTTCTATTGTATTCATATCTGGCAACCCCACGGGGGTGAGCCATGATATAAAAAGGACCCTGGTTAAATCCGGTAATTATGATCTTTCTTGCAAAAGGTTGACCGTCGTAATATTTAATGATAAATGCAATTCTTATGTCAAATGGAACTAAATAATTAAAGCCGAGCCTGCCAGTGTAACCTCTGTCAAAGCGCAGCCTTCCTTTAGCATTAATAAGGGTATTTGGATTATCATATAGAGTTCCTGTGAGTCCGTCATCATTTTCCCATTCTGTATTTCCAGGATTTGTTGTTCCATCTGCCTGGATTGCGGTAAGCGAAAGGAAGAAAGTGAATTTCGAACTGAATTTTTTAATAAGGTTTAGGTCAAAACCATAATAATTGGATACTCTTTTATCTGACTCCCAGTTGGAAAGAATAAAAAAATCCTGACCTAGACTTTCTTCCTTTTGATTATATACAGTGAAAAGCAGGTCATCATTAGTGAACGGAATAGTATCATCGCCATAGTCTATGAAGTATACTGGATTATATTCAGAAAATGGTACCCCAATGTTAACTGTTTTTATAAGATTGTTTGTCGCCCTGTAAAATCCTCCGAGAGAAAAATACCAGTTGGAACTGAAGGTGCAGGCATAAGAAATAGCAACCTCATCAGTGTACGGTCTTTTTAAATCAGGGTCAATTCTTGAGAAAAAAGGCCCCTCCCGCCTGATTAGTGTACCTATTTCATCTTCTTGAAAGAGATTGTCTTTGTTTTTATCCTGCCATGTGTAAACAGATCCTCCGAGGGCATCAGGATTGCCGTATGTCAGATAGTGAAGGGGCAGGGTGAAATAGTAACGTGCAAAAGAAATTTTCAATGCCGATGTTTTTGCTTTAGATAGAGGAATGACGAATCCGACCCGGGGAGCAATATTTAGCCAATTAATACTGCTTTTTATTCCTGTTCCATCCGAAAGAGAAAATTGGTTAGGTATTCCTCCTCTGCTTGAAGCAAGGTTAAACCCAAAATAAAAGGAGAAAAAATTTGAAAGAGTTACTGTGTTTTGCAAAAAAAGATTTAAATGGAAAGCTGACTCCTGATGCTCAATAGGAGTATTATATTTAACGATTTCAAGGGGAAGGCCCTGGAAAAAATGTAGGTGAAGATTGTCTTTGATTTCTTGCAGTGAAGAGGAAACACAGTGCTGCAATTGGAAGCCGTATTGTAATTTGTATCTTGCAGTTGTGAAGAATGAAAAAAGCGATTCTCCTTTTACAAGAAAATTTAAACGGCTGCGTTTATCGTGCGAGGCAAAAGGAGCTGCTCCAGAAAGAATTTTATTGAAGATATCAATTCCGTAATTGACAAGAGGCTCATTTTGGTAAGAGGAATGGATGTTTCCATGGCTGAAACAAAGGCCCGCCTTAAGGAAATTGTTCTCTCGAATTCTAAAGTTCCATATAGCTTGAAATACATTATAGAGATCTCTTCGGTCAGAAGTTGAGGAGAAAGGAACATTCCTTTCTGCACCAAAAGATGGATGAGACAGGATTTGTCCTGTCCAAAAAAGACGCAGTGTGCTTTTAGAATAGCGGAATTTTAAACTTAAAAGGCCGGATAAGACTGAAGATTTATCCTCTTTTTCATAGTCTGCTAAATTACGTGATGTATCAAAGGCAGATACTGAACTGAAGAACGAAATTTTCCCTGGGATTATAGGGCCTGACAGATGGAAATTTCCTTCTGTTAAATGATTGAATGAGTGGCTTTCAAAGATTCCTTCTTTCCTCAAAGTAGGGGATATGTTGGAACTTTGTAACGATTTATGGATGTTAAAAATTGAGATGCTGCCGTGGTATTCATCTGTCTCTTCCCTTGTCATAAAGTTAAAGTATCCACCTGGATTAAGGGCTTGAACCGGGTGCGCGGCATTAATAAGCTGGGTATAACGCAGTGAGTAAAAATCAGCAAAAAAAAGGGGTTTGCCTGTCCAGTAAGGGTCGGTAACATCCATTCCGTTGAGTAGATAAGTATTCTGAGTCCAGGAACAACTTCCTCTTGAACTGTAGAGGGCAGGGATGCTCCCCCAAAGACCTCCTACGTCAATACGGTTGGTTGTTGCTGATAAATCCTGGTTTTCTATAAGAGACCAAACATTATGAGCTGAAGGTAATTCATTGATTTGAGATTCATCGAGGATTGTTTGATATATACAGTTGGAGAAATCGAGACGTGTTATTCTGGATGTTGAAGATTCATTACTTTTAAATATGACCTTTATATAGAGGGTTTGAGAAGGTTCTAGAAAAACATTCTCTATAATATAGGATTTAAATCCTTTAGCATCGAATCGTATTATATATTGACCAAGAGCAATCCCACAAATCTGAAATGAACCTGTAGAATCACTGATAAATTCTTGTTTAAAATCCGTCCCTTTGTTTGATATAGAAATCTGAACATTCGGAAGGGCTTGATTGTTAGAGTTAATAATTTGTCCCAACAATGTGCCGTAGTCATCCGCAAAGACCTTAGAGCCAAAAAAAAGTATAAAAATGATAAAAAAAATGTAAATAAAGCGTTTTTTCTGAATGATAATATTCAGTTGTTTTTTCTCCTTTACAATGTATTCAATATTTATTACTTTTTTATATACTACTGTCAAGACAAAAATAGACATGATCAATGACTATGAAGTTGAGAAAGAAAACAATATTTA
>CAZYMU010000002.1:0-130577 GCA_964648465.1 uncultured Eubacteriales bacterium
CGACCCCGCATTCTGGGAGAAAGGAGGAAAAAATGAGCCTTTCCTCCAGAATGATCATAGTTCTGACATCGGTCGGAATCATTTCTGGTGGATTTCTTGCAAGTGTCGGACATCTGACAAAAAACCGAATAGCGCTAAACAAACAAATGCAAATAGAAGAGGCTATCATCTCTGTTGTTCCGGGAACAAGCAGCAGTCAGAAATTGTATGAAGAAAAAGATTTCATCATCTATGCAGGAAAAGACAACAACGGAAATCTCCTGGGTTATGCTATCTACACCTCTGGAACAGGCTTTCAGGATAAAATCGAATTAATGTACGGGATAAACCCTTCTCTTACAATAATCAACTGTTTGACCATTCTTGAACAGAAGGAAACTCCTGGCCTTGGGGCTAAAATCACAGATAAAGAATCTTTCCTCAAGTACTGGGAAAACAGGGACAGCAGCGGCTCTCTCAGCCTGCACAAACCCGCATCGTCCTCCATTGAAGAACTCTCTCAAGCTGAAATCAATACAATCACCGGTGCAACAATATCTTCAGAGAAAGTGCTGCAAATCGTCAACCTTTCTTTAGAGCAGTTAAAAAGCTTGAAAAAAGATGGCAAGTTCGGAAGCGAGGGAAAAGATGCCAGCTAAAAGCATCGTTCAAGAATACATCAAAGGTTTATGGAAGGAGAATCCAGTCTTTCGCCAGCTTCTGGGCCTGTGCCCTACACTTGCAGTTACAAATGCTGTCATCAATGGTATTGCAATGGGTCTTGCAACAAGCTTTGTGCTGATATTCAGTTCTATCGTAGTGGCTAGCATAAAAAAACTTATCCCGAGTCAGGTTCGGATTGCCTGTTACATCGTGATTATCGCTACTTTTGTCACGATGGCCGACAGGTTCCTTCAGGCATTTTTTCCCCCTATTTCTAAAAGCCTTGGGCCTTATCTTCCTTTAATAGTTGTTAACTGCATAATCCTAGGCCGTCAGGAAGCATTTTCTTCAAAGAACTCCGTGGGCCGTTCTCTTATAGACGCACTTGGTATGAGCACAGGGTTTATTATTGCACTGTTAATTTTAAGTTCAATAAGAGAAATCCTGGGGGCAGGGACTTTCCTGGGACACCAAGTCATGGGGGCTTGGTTCAAACCCTGGATAATAATGATCCTTCCTCCTGGAGCCTTTATGACGCTTGGGATCCTGCTTGCTTTAGCGCTTTTCATTGAAAGCAAAACAAAAAAGAAGACAGTAAAAAGGACAGTATAGTGGAATTTATTCTTCTCTTCATTTCAGCGGTTCTAATTAATAATTATATTCTCCATTATTTTCTTGGAATATGCCCCTTCCTAGGAGTTAGTAAAAAAATAGACTCTGCTGTCTCCATGGGGTTGGCCGTCACTTTCGTCATGACTATTACCGCTGTTTTCACATGGATGATCAACCACTGGATTCTTATCCCATATAACCTTGACTACCTCCAGATTGTATCTTTTATCCTTGTCATAGCTTCTCTCGTACAGCTTGTCGAAATGTTTATCCGGAAGATTAGCCCTCCTTTATACCAGGCCCTTGGAATCTATCTTCCTCTTATAACAACAAACTGCGCTATCATGGGGCTTGCTCTTCTTTCCGCTATGAATAATTATAGTTTTGCAAAGGCGGTAGTCTTCGGGGTTGGCTCCGGCCTGGGCTTTACATTGGCCATTGTTCTTATGGCAGGAATCAGAGAACAGCTTGACCTGGCGGATGTGCCAGAACCCTTGAAAGGAGCTGGTATCGCACTAATCGTAGCCGGGATAATGGCCCTCGCTTTTCTCGGTTTCTCAGGAATGATATAAAAATGGAGTTCTTAATACCTGTTATTATCATGACAAGCCTGGGATTTCTTTTTTCCGTTGGGCTTGCTCTTGCCTTTAAAAAACTCAGAGTCGAGGAAGACCCTAAAGTCGCGAAGGTATCAGAGGCCCTTCCACAGGCTAACTGTGGAGCTTGCGGATACTCCGGCTGCCGTGCATTTGCCGAGGCTGTTGTTAAAGGAAACGCCCCTGTAAACGGCTGCCCTGTGGGCGGAGAAGAAGTGGCAAGCAGGGTAGCTGAAATCTTAGGAGTCCAAGCCGGTGAAGTCATCAAGAAAGTTGCGCGTGTGCACTGCCGCGGCACACGTGAAGCTGCAAAAAGCAGAGGGGATTACCTCGGCATAAGGACCTGTTACGCATCTCACTTAATTGGGGGGAACAAACAGTGTTCCTATGGCTGCCTGGGCTTTGGAGACTGTGTACAAGCATGCATGTTTGACGCCATTTACATGGGAGAAGAAGGGCTCCCGATTGTCATAGAAGACAAATGCACAGCCTGTGGAAAATGTGTTGATGCATGCCCCCAGAATATCATTGAGCTGCATCCAGTTTCTCAGAAAATCTTCGTTTTCTGCCGTTCTTTAGATAGAGGCCCTACAGCAAGAAAATTATGCAAAAATTCCTGTATTGCATGCGGTATATGTGTACGCGCTTGTCCCGAAGCAATAGTTATGGAAAACAATCTTGCTAAAATCATAGATTATAAAAAAATTAAACCCGAAAACATTCCAGCCATCGAAAAATGCCCAACAGGAGCTATAGGCTGTCTCAATAAAAAAAATGAATGATAACGGTTTGGTTATATCTGAAAAAGAAGGCATGGCTCAAGTAGAAATTGAATGTCTTAAGCCCTGCCATCACTGCTCTGTCAGGAGCTTGTGTATTGGACAAAACACATCAAAAGGAATTCTTTCTGCTCTGAACCCCATAAACGCACACCCGGGAGATGAAGTCACGATTGAAATCCCAGAATCTAATTACAGCAAAGCCCTGATCCTCCTTTTTGGAGTCCTCCTCGCTGCTTCTTTAATTGGTATGGGCGCTGGAAGTTTTCTATCATATTTGTTAAAATCATCTTCATCATATGCGAGCGTATTTGGCCTCTTTCTCGGTCTTTTTTTGGGAGGAATTGGTTTGTTTTTTTATTTTAATAGAAAAAACAAGGATTATCTTTATCCTGTTATAAACAATATAGCCAAAAAAGGAGATCAAAATGGATAGACGAGGTTTTTTTAAAACAATGCTGGCCACTCCGTTACTTACCCCACTCTTACTGGCATCAAAAACGACGCAAGGCAACTGCGAACTATATCTTATTGCAGACAGTCCCCAGTTGTTTATCTCCTTCATCCTGGAGGAATTGCAAAAGTACGGCATATCCACCGGACGGAATTTTACACTGCTTAACTCTCACCCCCAAGAGAACGAACTTAGACAGATCCTTTCTCAAAAAGGTTGGCAATATATACAGAACCCGTCAATGGCGGATATCGCTATCTCCTTTAGCTCTTTGAGACAAGATGCGATCCCTTCTTTTACCCTGGTCAGAAAAGGCGAAATCTGGGATATAAGATCAAAAAAACTTTACTCCCTTTGGAAAGAAATGAATGAAAACCGCAACCCATCTTCCTGCTTAACTATAGCATCATTGAAGGATAAGCCGGCGCGGCTTTTCCCCGGAGAATCCGTTTCAATCTTTAAAGACGGGCACAGGATAGAAACGGTCTCTTTAAAAGAGAGCCAGTCGAAATCTTTCTCGGCTAGAAAAGGGAAAATTACTGTTGTTGTAAAAGACAGAAAAGCCTGGATTGGGGAGTCTTCCTGCAGTCATAAAATCTGCCTCTATACTCCTCCTGTATCCTTTGCTGGGGAACGCATTATCTGTGCGCCAAACCACTTCCTCTTGGAAGTTCAGGGCAGGCATTCTATTGATACCGTTATTGGCTAAAGATCTACTCGTTCATCGACTCTATAATGTTTGTTAATCGGGCATGGCAGCATTTCATGTTTTCCTTGCTCTCCGCAAAAACACTTTGCATTCTTATTCTCTTTTTTCTTTTTCTTATACCAGGCTGTAGGACAGGAGAAAAATGGCACACTTCAACCTTCCTTTTCTTTGATACTGTCTGTGAAATAAAGATATTCTGCTCGGAGACCGCATCTAAATCCGCAGAGCAGGAAATTAAGCGCGTATTCTCAGAGATCGAAGGCCATTTTTCACCAGGAATCAGGGACTATGCCTCCCAGCCTGTTCTTGAGCTTTTCCAAAGAGCTTTAAATGTTTATCAAAACTCAAGCGGCTGTTTCGACATAACCGTAGCCCCTCTTTCCAAGGCATGGGGGTTTTTCAATGGTCCTCTTCATGTCCCTCCCTCAAATGAGATAAACGCTCTATTAAAACACATAGGAATGGATAAAATAAAAGAAGAGAATGGCAGCCTTGTTCTCCTCCCAGGAATGGAGCTTGACTGGGGCGGGATTGCAAAGGGCTACGGCATTGACCTTGCTTCGAAGTCCTTAATCGCAATAGGAATCATAAAAGGTTTTATTAATGCTGGGGGGGACCTGTTTTGCTGGGGGCAAAACCCGGATAATCAACCCTGGAAGATCGGAGTAAAACATCCACGAAAAAGCGGATTCTTAGGTGTGCTTTCCATCTCTGACCTTGGGACAGCAACAACAGGCGATTATCAGAGATCTTTCATTGAAACGGGTACTCGTTACCATCATGTTTTTAACCCCCGCACTGGATATCCTGCTAAAGGCAAACAGAGTGTAACAGTAATCGGGCCGGAAACTCTTCTCTGCGACGCTCTTTCAACTGCTCTATTTGTTAGTAATAAGCCAGAGATGATCATAGGAAAATATCCAGAATACGGAGCTCTCCTTATCGACTCTAATGGAAGGATATCAGTAATAGGAAAGCCTTATCCCTTCCAGCCCCTAAAATAATAGGATTTATTAATGATGCCTGGGCCAATGTCGCTTCCTACATGCACTCAAAATTCATCTTATTCAGTAATGCTTTTAATATATTCAATCCCTTTTATTATCGATGGTGAAGGGTTATAAATTTCTTTCTCGTTTTCATACTCAATTGAAAGGAAGCCACCATAATTCTGGAGGGTCAGCTCTGCAAGGATATCGTGAATATTTGCCTTCCCCTGCCCAAAAGGAACATCATAGGCTTCCTTGGTCCCGAATTCATTCAAGTCTTTTAAATGCACATCTAATATGCGGCCTTTCAGCAGTTTAACGGCTTCTACAGGGTTTACCCCTGTACGCATCCAGTGCCCGGTATCCGCACATGACCCAATGCCCTCACTACAGCTTTTTACATGCTCAAGAACCGTCTCAGGACGCGCGTATTTTGAAGGCACAGGATGGTTGTGTAAAGCAATATTTATATTATATTCCCGAGCCATCCGATCAAGAAGAGAATAGTCATCATATTCAGGTTCGGTCACAATAGTTCTTATGCCCAGTGTTTTTGCGAAATCAAAAACCCTGCGCATGCTTTCCTCGTTGTTTTCAAATCCTATAACTCCATAGCCTACGATCTCGAGCCCCTTTTCCTTCAGGCTTTTTTTCACCATCCATATCTGTTCTTCATCAAGGTCGTGGCTAAATTTAACTCCGGGCATGTCCTTACTAAGCACCTGGCCGGGATAGGCCTGGATGTATTTTATGCCGAGGCTTTTTACTTTTTCCAGTGTCTCAAAAAATGAAAACTTTCTGAATGTCCAGCACTGCACTGCAAAAGGGAATTTCTTTATTCGCACATGTTGATATCCAACGCTGGCAGTTTGTTCCTTTATAGCTGATTGTATCCCCTCCTTTTTTATGCCTTGTTTTTGAGTTTCCTCTGTACAAGCAACAATTAAAGCTGCCATTAATACAAATAGTAAAAATCCCTTCTTTTTCATGCCCTCCTCCTTTTAGGATCGTCCTTCATTTGATAGCTGAGTCCGGATGCGGGTTGGCCCTTGGATTCCATGTCCCTCTTGCCACAGCCGGGGTAAATGAATCCAGACCATGGGGAGGAAATAATATTGTCTTCTCCTGCTCAGCGCTCATATAAGCTGTCATGAGAAGTTCTGCCACATTTATTCCATCACTAAAATTTTCTTTAGGCCGACTGCCTTCTAAAAAGGACTTAACCATATGACGGTTCTCCTCGATGTATCCGTATTCACTTTCCTCGTTACTTACTACTGGCATAAGTCCTGTTTCAGCATTTTGTTTTTCCACCATGTCTTCACCAGCCTTTGCCTGTACTTTCCGGCTGAAAAACACTTTCAATACCGAATCCAGCGTGTCTATTGAAAGAGAATACTCTGGTCCCAGAAGTTCCATGCTTAAACGCAGCCCTGCCCCTACAAAACACCATGAAGTAGTCGTTTCAACAACAATTTTCTCTCCTCTTTCATCCTTGTATTCAATTATAGCACGGGCAAAATCTTCGGCAGGCCTGTTAATATAATCTGTTTTACCATTGCTGTTATTAGATAGAATTCTTGCATAATGAGGGCGCTGCCACTTTAAACACGTGGCAAAAGCTGATATCTTTACGGGTGTAAGAATGTTCCTGTCAGCTCCGGGTGGGGTTAACATAAATCTGGCCTCTTCCACAGAGTGACACATCATATCATTAAGGACTCCGCCTCCTTGAAGCTCTCCTTCCCAGAGCCACGGCATATGAGGGCCGCTGTGTTCTTCAGCCGCCCTTGCCAGATAGGGCCGACCTGCAATTGCCGCACCACGTGTCCAGATAATCTCTTTTCCCTTTAAAACGGCAGGAGCAAAAACCTGGTTTTCCAGATATCCGTCTAGAAGCTGAGCCTTTTTTGCAAGCTCAAGCATTTTCCGTGCTTCTATCACATTTCTGCCAAGCGGCTTTTCACAGGCGACTCCGATTAATTCCCCCATCCCCCGTTCAATGACCTCAGTTATCTCCTCCATGTTTTCAAGCCTTGTAAAGTTCGGTGAACATATCCATATTGCACCGATAGCAGGATCAGCTGCCATTTCTGTCACCGAACTATATGCTTTGGCTTCCCCAATATTGAGTTTTCTGGCCAGCGCAGCCGTCTCTTGCGCCGTCTCTTTTTTGCGGGAAACTATACCTAAAATATCCGCATCCCGTACACCAACCCAAGAACGAATATGCTTTTTCGCAATAAAACCTGCACCGACAATCCCAACCCCCAAGCGTTTTCTTGCCATTGTTCCCTCTCTCTCCTATGAGTTTATTTTAAAAACAAGCCCCCTCGTTCATCCTAAATTATTTTTCTCTTCACTGGATCCCATTCCACTTTGCGTCCTTCAAGAAAGGATTTCGTCGCCATGTGGCAGGTTATTCCTTCCTGAAAACCGCGATCAATACCACAGCTCGGCTTCTTTCCGTTTCTAATACAGTCAATCCACTCTTTTACATGAAGATGCGTTAAATCAATCTGCTTCCCGCCTCTATATGTGTACATTAATCCTTTCGTCGCAAAATACCTTTCTGTTGCTGAAGTAATCGTATCTATTTCTTTTGATCCAGGATGGAAAGAGAAGAGTGGCAATGAGGTGTCTATAATTTTATTTTTTATCTTTTCTTTATACCGCGTAGACTCATTGTCAGCATTTACCGTCAGGGTGCTCCCAACTTCCATGGAAGCATCGTGGCCCATGAAGATCCTCCCTCGTACCCGTCCGCTTGAAAGCGTGGCGCTGTATACAAGCGTTAAATTCCTGGAGGGATATTCAAAAACTACCTGGAATACATCAGGGACATCACGCCCATCTTTGTAGAAGTAAATCCCGCCCGAAGCTGTTGCTGATTTTGGAATACCGAGATCTAAAATCTGATTAACTGCATCATATTCATGAGAAAGCAAATCCCCGGAGAGGCCTGTTCCATAATCATACCAACACCTCCATCGGAAATATCTTTCCAGGCTGAAAGGCACTTTATGAGGAGCAGGTCCTTGAAATTGCTCCCAATCAATGGTTTGATCACTTGCCTTCTCGTGAATTTCGTAAACCCATGCACCATTGGGAGAATTTCTGTTTGTTGTTGTCTCTACAAGCGTGATTGCTCCGAGAATATTCTTATAAATTATTTCCTTGGCCTTGATAAATGTTTCTTGCTGAGGATTCTGATGTCCGAGCTGGAAGACAATATCACTTTTTTTAACTGCGTCAACTACCTTGTAGACTTCTTCCTCTGTACGGGTTATACACTTTTCACAGTAGACATGTTTCCCTGCATTTGCGGCATCTACTGTCATCTGGGCATGCCAATGATCCGGGGTAGCAATGATTACTGCGTCAATGTCCTTGCTCTGAATTAAATCCTGATAATGCAAGTACCGCTTTGCTTCCTTCAATCCCCTGCTTTTGCCTCCGGGGCTGGTGTCATTTTTAGAAGCTGCAAGGCCACGTTCCGCCCTAACATCAAACACATCGCAAACACCTCCCAGCACAACATTCAAATCTTCCTGATTTAAAAAGTTTTCCAATGCCTTATCCATCCTGTTCTTCTTTGCATCTCTTAGCTTTCTTTCTGTCCAGTCAGGATGTGCAAAACCTGCTGCTTTTGCAAGATACTCACCTCTGCCTCCGAATCCGATTATCCCAAGCCTTATTAACTCACCAGGTTTTTTCGTAGCGTTATATGGAGGAACTGCAGGCCTCTTTCCACTGATTCCAAGTTCATCAAGGATCTCTTTCCTCTTTAAATCGTCCAGCACTTTCTTTTTGTAAAGGCTATAAAAAAACGCACCGAATACAGGTATAGTAGCTAATCCTTTGAGAACATCTCTTCTCCTAATAATCCCTTTTTTTTCGGTTTCTTCTGTTTTCTTATCAGGAGTTTTAATGTCTATTTCTTTAATCATTTCGCCCCTCCAACTAATTCACTCAGGCTTCTTTTTTCTGGATATTAACCTATCTAATCCAATAATCTTTCCAGTAGGGAATGCCGTTAAAACAAACAATGCAAACATCTCGATTAAATTTTTATTCACGATTAAATAGGCTCCTTCTGCAGGATTCGTGTATTTATACCCAATAAACGGAGGATTACATATATAATATAAAAATAGAAGGACAATCGCTGAAATACTCGCAGTCCTTGTCATACATCCTGCAATCAACGCTATTCCTATTGCAATCAATCCCCATATATTTAAAAAATCAACTATCTTTAAAGCGGCCGGACTTGTTAAAATGGATCTGAACAAACCCGACAATACCCATTTTGACTCTGATAGATATCCAGCCGCCGACCAGTAGGGATTAACCAACTTTGTTATTCCTTCATATAGAAAGTGCCACCCAATTAAAACTCTCAAAATTACCAGTGCGCTTAACTGGATGTTTGTAAATTTTGACAGACGCCCATTCTTGTTCTCTTTTCTTTTCAGCATTATTCTCCCACCTTGTTTTGAATAAACCTAGGAAAGTTTTTATATTAGAAATAGAAACAAAGGCTTCCTTTTATATCTTCATTGGCATTAACACATACTTATATTCTACCTCTTCATCATTTTCTGGTTTAATTAATACGGCGCTGTTTCCATCCTTTAGTTCAAACCGAACCTTGTCTGATTTTACAATTGAAAGAAAATCAAGAAGATATTGAGAATTAAACCCCACCTCGATTTGTTCGCCATCGTAGTCAATCTCAACCTTATCCTTGGCTTCTCCAATTTCAGGACTAGATGAGAATAGTCTTAATTGGTCTTTTTCAATATTAAACTTGACTCCTCTTGATCTCTCTGTAGATAAAAGAGAAACCCTTCTAATCGCATCTGCAAATTCTTCTCTCGAAACAATCATTATATTTTTATTGTCGCTCGGGATAACAGCTTCATAATTTGGAAATTTACCATCAATCACTCTTGAAATAAGAGTTCTGTTTCCAACCCTGAAAAATAAATTATTTTCATCAAGGTCAAATTCAATAGAATCATTTTCAAATTTTCTTAATTCACTAAGAGTCTTTTTTGATACTATTCTTCTTATTTCGCTTTCTAAGTTCATATTGTCCATAGATACCGAAGTGTAAGCAAGTCTATGGCCATCCGTACTTACTAACTCCATAGTATCCTTCTTAAGCATCATTAGCGCACCGTTTAAATAGTACCTTTGTTCCTGTGTTATTGAAAAATATACCTTTTCTATCATCTCTCTTAATTTATCACTTTGGAGGAAAATCTTTTTTATAAATTTCGGTTCAGGAACTGGAGGGTAGTCTTCTTTGGATAAGCACAACACTTTAAATTGACTGTCACCTGCAGAAATCTTCATCGTTAAATCATTACTCTCTTCAAAAACAACTTCTTGCCCCTCTGAAATGGATTTAACTATTTCAAATAACTTCTTACCTGATACTGTTATTACCCCTTTCTCATACACCTTGGCTGGAAAATGACTTTTTATTCCTACCTCTAAGTCAGTTCCAGTAATTTCAACTTTATCCTCTAATACACTAATTAGTATATTTGCCAGTATCGGCATTGTGCTTCTTTTTTCTAGAATTCCTTGGAATATTTGTAGCTCCTGAAGGATTTTTTCTTTTTCAATTACAAATTTCATTTTTCCACCTCGCTATATTATATTATTATTATCCAATTATAGACAAAGATAAATAACAATAATTATAAAAGCAAATGAAATGTGAAAAAATTTCATAATAGGTTGATTCTTTTAGTAAATATAGTTAATTATTTTTTTTATTTCTCTGTTGAATTCTGGACTATCATTTCGCAGTTTTTCTATTTTTTGGATACTGTAAATAACAGTTGTATGATGTTTTCCACCGAATTTTTTTCCTATTTCTGGAAGAGAATTTTTTGTGAGCTCTTTTGATAAGTACATAGCGATCTGTCTTGGAAAGACAACCTTTGGGGAGTTATTTTTCGATTTCAGCTGGGACAACTTTATCTTGAATTGGTGACAGATGATGTTTTGAATTTTTTCTACCGTGATAATATTTGATGTGGAATCCAATAAGTCTTTCAATGCATCTTTAGTAACATCTAGGTCTATCTCTTTTCCTTTGAGTGAAGCGTAAGCAATAACACGTCGCAAGAATCCTTCAAGTTCTCTTACATTGGAGTGAACTTTATCTGCAATATATAAAGCTACGCTTTCAGGTAAAATGATTCCCTCTAGCTCTGATTTTTTTTTAAGGATAGCAATCCTCGTTTCAATATCTGGAGGCTTTAGGTCAGCAATTAAGCCCCATTCAAAACGGGAACGAAATCTTTCTTCGAGGTTTGGTATCTCTTTAGGTGGGCAATCGCTTGATATAACTATTTGCTTTTGGCTGTCGTAAAGATGGTTGAATGTGTGGAAAAATTCTTCTTTTGTTCTTTCTCTTCCTGCAAGGTAGTGGATATCATCTATAAGGAGCACGTCTATGCTCCGGTATTTCTGACGAAAATCAAGGATTTTCCCATATTGTAAATGATTAATAAGATCATTCATAAACTTCTCAGTCGTAATATATAATATTTTTAGTCCACGGATATCGTTTAGAATATAATGTCCAATAGCGTTCATTAGATGGGTTTTTCCTAGGCCTGCACCACCGTAAATATAGAGAGGATTATATGATGTGGCAGGGTTTTTAGACACTGCGATTGCAGCCGCATGTGCGAACTGGTTGCATGAGCCGACAATAAAATTTTCAAAAGTATATTTAGGATTTAAATTAGGATTTAACAAAGAGCCATGTTTTGATTTTCTCTCACCTGGAGGCCGGCGGATGAATGAAGATGTCGTTTCTTCTAAAATGTATTTTATCTCATAAACCTTACCAAATAATTCTTGAGAGGATTTATTTATTAGTTTTGAGTAGTGGAAGGACAGCCACTCTTTAAAATAAGAATTAGGAACCTTTATGTAAATAACGTCGTCTTCCGTTCCTATATAGATAGTAGGATCAAGCCAGGTTTCGTAGCTGTTTTTATCAATTTTATCTTTAATATTATCTTTGATTTGTAACCAATAGTTAAATTTATCTTGTTGTTGCATTTTTATAATTAAGATTTCCACACAATTTTCCACAACTGTGGAAAACCTTAAGGTTTTGCTGGTTGCCGATTTTGAGGAGGCACGGGTATAATAGCACTCCCATTTTTGGATTTCAAGAAGTTTATATCAATTTTTTTAAAAGTCGAAACCAATCCAAAATTTTGTCTGAAATTTTCCAACAGGATCAAACTTGAGAGGGTTAGAAAAATCAGGAAATTCCAGCCTCTTTACAAATTCTATATGGAAAGGCAGCCCCAAAAAGAAAAATTGGAAACCGAAACCGTAGGATCCTAGAGCATCAAAAAATCTGTATTTAGGAAGTCCGTATTCATCAGTTCCAGCATATGAGGCAAATTGAGCGGAGTATCCTTTTAGTTTTGAACGGGAAACATCAAAGAAGAGAGTTCCTCGAACAGGTCCAATTTGTCCAATAATAGTATTGGCAGCGTTTATGACAGGGAATCGGAATTCAAGGTTTGAATACCAACCCTCATTTCCGACAATACTATAGTAATAAGCTGATCGCACCTGGTTGTTTCCTCCAAAATAGGTGATATATGGATTTTTACCGCGGCTGACGAAACAATTTATACGAAACGCCAGGAGGAAATCGCTTCCGATATTGAGATACTTCCGGTAGTCCGCTTGAACAGTTGTATTCCGGAGGAAGCTACTTGAAATCGGAATTCCCTGCGTTACACCAAATCGGAAAGTATTGCCTGCTGTCGGGCCATAGTATTTGAAGTGAGTAGTTTCCCCTGTCAAAGAGAGAGAGGCGGAAACCATGCTTCCATTCCAGAACATAGAATAGCCACCGCCCCCATAAAATTGATTGAGGTATGGGTCGTAAAAATCTTCTTCGTAGTGATTGTAAGATAAGGTTCCTTGTGTTCTGTAGTACAGGCTGAAAGGATAATATGCGCTGACGTTTATTCCTGAGATTTTTCTCGTGGCAATAGCGTCTCGGTATGACAGAAAGTTGAAAAGAGAAGGGTTAAAGTAATAATAAGAAGGGTAATAAAAGATAGTATACTGAAAAGCTGATGCCATGTATTGCAGTCTGTTTTTTTGATTAAGATAGGAGAAATAGTAGGAACGGAAATTTCTTACCTGGTAAGCTGTGAGCGAAAAGGTATAATCTCTAAACAGATCGGAAAAAGAGAGGGCAGAACCTCCGTATATTGAACCATCTGTTGAAATAATAGTATCAACAGGAGGTCGGCCTGTAAGATATAATTTGCCCATGCCTTTATGTGCTTGAATCTTTTTCTTGTCAATTTCGAAAGTCACTATGGGCTCAAACTTCTTGAATTCATCATCAGGTGATTTTTCAGCAAAAGAGATGTTTTTCTCGACTTCTCCTTCGAGATCGCTCTTGAAAACTTGAAATGACCCCTTGTTGAATGAAGAAAATATTATTGTTTTGGGGCTTTTCGGATGAGGAAAAGGAAAAAAGTTTCCCGTTGTGACATCTGTATAGCGTTTGAGTTCGCCTGTTTTCAGGTTTAAGGAGTAAATATTGAATGCGCCTCGAGTATCGCCAGAAAAATATATTTTTTCTGAATCTCGAGAGAACTCGGGTGTGATTGTATTAGCCCTTCCGAAAGTAAGTTGGGTCTTATTCTTTAAATTGTTTATTGGGGACATAAAAAGTTTGTCATAAGTATCGAGATGAATTGTATAGGCAACAAACTTTCCGTCAGGCGAAATGCTGGGAGCCTTCTCAAAGACATCGTCTTCTGTCATGTTAAGGATTTTGCTGTTCTTAAGGTTTATTTTGAAGATATCTGGGATTCCGTTTTTGAATGCAGTAAAAAGAAGTTCTTCTTTCTCAGGGAAAAAACAGGGGGATGCGGGTTGGTCGTAAGGAATCTTAATTGCTTTTAAGGTTTTTCCTGTTAATGCGTTTATAATATAAAGGGAATGTTTCTGTCCTGCCCGGCCGAAGAAAGCAATCATGTCTCCATCCGGAGACCACGAGAGGTCTTTTCCCTTGGACGGATCGATTTCCCTTTTAATGTGTTCGTACTTAAGTGTATAGCCCTTTGTAATGTTCTTGATAACACTTCCGTCCTTTGTTGAAAGAAGAACAATATCGATGTCGCTGTCCTTAACATTATAAGTGAGGATGGCAACTATATCTCCTGATGGAGAAATAGCATGAGAAAAGGAGAAGTAATATGGATTTAAAGGGAATTCAGGACCTATGGGAATGCTGTAATCTTCAGGGTTTTCCCTTAAGAAAAAGGGTCTGAATCTGTTACGCAGGTATTTTTTGAATTCGTAATTAAATTCTTTGTGTTCTATGTTGAAGGCTCTTTTTATAGAGTTAGTTTTCCCAACGAGAGAAGAGTTCTTCATTGAATGCCAGAAGGACTGGATTCCATTTTTTCCGTATTTGAACTCAATAAATTCATATATTGCATGGCCAAAATCGTAAGCTGGATCTCGAGGCAGCAGGTATTGAGAATACAGCTCTCCCTTTTTGTTTATTTCTGGAATCCTGTCGTTTAGAACGCTGTCGCGTAAGATTAATGAGGACCAACAGGACCAGTTGTGTGTATTATACTCTGAAAAACCTTCCATAATCCAGTTAGCAGGTTGAGAAACTGAATAAAGCATGCCTCCCGGACTTCCCCAGAGAAGGTCGTACTCAAAGATGTGTGTCAATTCATGTTCTACAAGGTCTTGGAGTTCGTCATCAGGCATATCTCCGTGCAGGGCAACGCGGTAAAGGAGGGGTTCTGCTACGCCCAAGACTCCCTCTGGCATCTGAAAAAGATTTGTCTGCTGGAAATCAGTTGTCGTGGAATAATAAAGAAGGGGCACTTTGGCGGAAAGATCGTGCTTAATGTCATTACTTATTCTTTTGTATGCGCTTTCGGCTAATTCTGCAATTCTTTTTAGAGTTCGGACATCTTTGGAGTAATAGTAAATATCGAAATGATCCGTATCGTAGTAGTCCCAATCAAATTTTGTATAAAGGACTTTATTTTTCCCGTAGTAAGGGAAATATATGAATTGTGAGAAACCAGAAGATGCCAAAGCAGTTAAAAGAAGGAAAAATGTGATATGTTTTATTAAATTTTTCATGCTTTCTCCCTGTTTAATTTAGTTGGAAATAATATATCTTTCCTGGGTTCTTTTAGTGCCGAGCATATGGGCGAAAAGCTTATCCTTGAGATTCTTAACAAGGTCAAAGAATGCGAAATAGGCAGTCTGGTTTGGGTTTTTATAGGATTTTGTTTCTTTAAAATTTCTTTTGTACACAATTTTTCCTGTTTGTGTGTCAATGAGATAAACCTCAAGATGAAGAGTGTAAAATTTTCTTTGAGCGAATTTAGATTCTGATGGGAATGGACTTTCCTGCTCTTTCTTTAGTTTCTTTATAAGGGCCTTGCGGGTTTCCTGTGAGTATTGGATGCTTCCCGTAAAAAGAACGGATTCTTTTTCGTCGACGGAAAGATTTTTCCAGAAATCCTCATCCTTGAAAATGTCTTCTTTCTCTAAAGGAACTTTCTTTGAGGAGATTTTATTTTCAAGTTTTTGCCCGAGTTCGGTAGCAAAAAAGTCTTTTAGTTCGTTATTGATGTTGAAATTTTTTGTTTCTTCTTTTACAAAAAAGTCGGCAATGATAATTTCTTTAAATTTGTCGAGATTAACAGCAGGTTTTTGAGAAACTTCAATTCTTGCTTTCCAGTATTCATTTGACGCACAGGAAGAAAGCACCAGAATGATAACTAAAAGAATGAACCTATTTTTTTTCATCATCGGTATTCTCTCTGGATTTTTTAAAATTTTCATAGTTTGATTTGATATGCTTATTTCCCGGGCTGATTTTTAATGCCTCGTCGTATTCTTTTTTTGCTTTATCCAGGAGCCCTTTTTTTTCATAAGCCACAGCAAGGTTATTGTGTGCTGATGCAGAATTTGGATTAGATTTTAAGCATTTTTCCCAGCGGAAGATAGCTTCATCCCACAAATCTTTTTTAGCGGCCTGAATGCCAAAACTAAGCTGGTTTTGGGTAAGAGAAGAAACACAGCCGGAAATGACAAACATAAGGGGAACAATCAGAATAATAGAAAATATTGTTTTTTTGGTCATTTTAACTTTTCCATCTTAAAGTTACTTGTTATTCTTGCTTTCGTCAAGTCCTCCTGGGTTATTCATAAAGAATGCCGACACCAATATTTATTTTCCATGAAACGATCAGAACTAGTTTATCCTCTATCATATCGATAATATAATTTAAATATATTATCAGCAATTATGACCAATTTGGGTCGTTCTTTATAGAAATCTCATGACTACTTTATCCTTCATCTTTTACATAATTTATTATAAGCAATTTTCGTACCAAATTGGTAAGGCGGGATAGCAAACTTATCGCGTTTTATTTGTTATTAAAAGAGGACACATGCTTTAAATAATAATTTTCGGATTTTTTATTTCAGCCTGATTGATTGTTTTTCTCTATATGGTTAGATCGATGGTAAGTTGGATCGGCTCGTAAATCATGAAAATTAGGTATTGGAATTTCATTAGAAATATGGTATAAAAGATTTCTTTAGCGAGACATACAATGCCGAAAGAATGTAAGATTTGTGGAAAAAAGCCTGTCTTCGGACACAGCGTTAGTCATTCACATAAAGCTTCTAAGAGAAAATGGAAACCGAACCTGCAACGTGTTAAAATTCAGACTGAATCTGGGGCAAAACGTGTTTGGGTTTGCACAAGATGTATTCGTTCGGGGAGAGTTCAGAAAGCTCTTTAACCTTGACTCGTGAATAACCCACGTTAGGTTATATTAACTTCTTTCTACAGAAAAAACTTCTTTTGTTCCAGAAATTTTCTTTATTATATTTTCAAGATGTTTTATATCTTTAATTATAAGAGTAAACTTTATCTCTGCTCTATTGTTAGCAAAAGTAATCACTTCAGCCTTAGTAATGTTTCCCCCAGATTGGGCAATGGCGGCCGTAAGCTTGGCAAGGACACCTGGTGAATGTGTGCTTTTTATTAGAAGCTTTCCTTTGTAGATCCCATCTGAGGCATCGTCCCAGGATGCCTCGACCATACGGTGTTGGTCTAATATTTCTTTCTTTATTAATGGGCAGCGTAAAGAATGTATGGTTACTCCTTTTCCCGAAGTGATATATCCTACTATAGGCTCACCTTTAATTGGGAAGCAGCATTTGGCAAGGTTGATATGGAGGCTTGCAATATCTTTGACCTGAATGCCAGGTCTGGGTTTTTTGGTTACTTTTGATATGACTTTTTTTAGGACGGGTTCTTTTTTGTCTGAAAGGTTTTCCACGGAGAAAAGGTTTTCCATGAATTTTTTGTCAAGGACGACTTTCCCGAACCCTACGAGAGAATAAAAATCTTCGATAGCTTTAATCCTGAAAGGTATTCCCTGGGAGATTTTTCTCAGGAGATTATTTTCTTCCAGTATACCTGGAGGAAGAGTATACTTTTTTAACGCATTTTCCCATAGTTTTTTACCGAGTGTAGTGTTTTTAATATTGTCCTGCAGATTGAGCCCGCGTTTTATGTGGTGTCTTGCAGTTGAAGTAAAGGCAGCATTCAGCCACTCTCTTCTGGGCGTTTTTTCAGGAGATGTTAAAATTTCAATGATGTCACCTGGCTTGAGAATGGTTTTAAGAGGGAGGAGCTGTTGGTTAATTTTTGCATTTGCTGCATGCATGCCGATCTCTGAATGGATTTTAAAAGCGAAATCCAGGGCGGTTGCGCCTAAAGGCAAAGTGATTACCTTCCCTTTGGGAGTAAAAACATAAACCTCTTCAGGAATAAGATCTGTTTTAAGGTTCTTAAGGAATTCCCGGGGGTTTTTTTGCTCTTTGTAGAGCTCAGATATTTGCCGCAGCCATAAGATTCTTCTGTCTTCTTTCATGATAGACTGAGGGGCTGTTTCTTTGTATCTCCAATGGGCAGCAATGCCGTTTTTTGCAATATTATTCATGTCATATGTCCGGAACTGAATTTCGATTGTCTGTTTTTTCTCTGTAATGATTGTTGTATGAAGGGCTTGATAGAGGTTTGACTTGGGCATAGCGATAAAATCCCGGAATCGAGGGGGCAGGTGCGGCCATTTTTGGTGAACAAGGCCCAGTGCAGAATAGCATTTTTTAACCGAATCTGTAAGAAGTCTTAATGCCATAAAATCATAGACCTGGCCAAACTCGATATCCTGCTTAACCATTTTTATGTGAATACTGTAAGGTCTTTTTATTCTAAATAATATTTTTGAGGGGATATGATTCTCCTCCATTATTTGTTCTAAAGTTTTTTTGATACTTTTGAGCTCCCTTTCGGCTCTCTTTCTTTGAGGGTTAACAAGGGAGCTAATTTTATAATATCCTTCAGGCTCCACATAGCGAAAGGAGAGGTCTTCTAGTTCTGCTTTTATCTGCCCCATACCGAGCCGGTTTGCAATAGGGGCATATATTTCTAATGTTTCTTGGGCGATTTGTTTTTGTTTTTCTTCAGGCAAAAATTTCAAAGTTTTTAAGTTGTGGATCCTGTCGGCCAGCTTAATAAAAATGACTCTCAAATCATCCGTCATAGCAAGGATGATTTTCCGTATGCTTTCAGCTTTTCTTGCTTCCTTAGAATATTCGCCGAAAAGGCTGATCTTTGTAACCCCTTCGACCAGATGGGAGGTTTCTTTACCGAAAGCTTCCTGAAGTTCCAGGGGAGTAATATCGGTGTCTTCGAGAACGTCATGGAGTAGGCCTGCAGCTAAAGTTGTTACATCCAATTTCATGTCTGCCAGCATGTTGGTTACTTCTAGAGGGTGGCTGAGATAAGGCTCGCCTGATCGGCGGATTTGGCCCTTGTGAGCACGGGCTGCGAAAATATAAGCCTTTTTAAGGAAAGTAATGTCTTTATCATAATAGGAGGAGGAAAGTTTTTCTAAGATGTCGTCGAATCTAATCATTTTGGTTGCTACAGCCGTTGGGCTTAATGTAAAAAGAAGCAATTAAAATCATGTCAGCCTGCAATAGAACTGTTATTCCGCTCCTTTTCAAGGATCCAGTTTACCGCATTCAGCAAGTCCGGGGCAATATAAGTGGGTTTTATCCTTAGAGACTTAAGTTTTTTTAATGATTCCTGGCCGTAACCTGTAAGCAGAAGTATGGATTTAGCCTTTATATTCAAACCGAAAAGAATATCTTCCACTTTATCTCCCACCATATAAGAATTTGTTATGTCAATATTTAGTTCTTTTGCTGCCCTGTGAGCCATTCCGGGATTGGGTTTTCTGCATGGGCAATCTTCCCTGTATTTTGGATTTATTGAAGAAGGATAATGGGGGCAGTAATAGATGCCGTCGAAATGTGCGCCATGTTTGGCAAAAGACGCTCTCATCTTTCTGTGAATTTCATGGAGGGTTTTTTCTTTAATGAGGCCTCTTCCAACGCCAGACTGGTTTGTAACTATGACTGCCAGCAATCTTCCTTGGTTTATTTGCTTAACGGCCTCAAAGCTGTAAGGGAATATTTCTATCATGCTGAAAGAATCAGGATATCCTACATCTCTGTTGATAGTGCCGTCCCTATCGAGAAATACTGCCTTTTTTTTCATTTTAAATAGGTTAGGCAAACTTTGTAAACCTCTGCAGGCTCTATTTGCATCATACATCTATGGTCGAATGGGCACTCTCTGTATGAGCACGGCCAGCATGCGACATCTTTCTTGATAAAAGAAGCAGGCTCTTGGAATGGGCCTGTAACACGAGGATCGGTCGGCCCGAACAGTGAGACTATCGGAATGTTTAAAGCATTGGCCATATGCATGGGGCCAGAGTCGTTTGTTACAAGAAGACTACTGTGGCTTATTATTCCTGCTAGTAAGCGGAGGTTCGTTTTTCCAGCAAGCAGTGTTGGTTTCTTTGACATCTCAGAGGCAATGGATTCACCAAGGAAGGTTTCGTTTATAGAGCCGATGATTAGAATTTCCACGTCATTTCTCTGCTGTAACATGCCGGCTAGCTTTGCATAGTTTGAGGGGGGCCATCTTTTGGCAGGGCCGTAAAATGCTCCTGGATTGAATATTATTATGTTTTTCTTAAGATCGACCCCAAGAGAAAGAAGCATTTCTTTAGAATCTCTTTTCTCTTTTTGTGTTAATGGAAGGCTCAATTTGGGAGGGATTGTCTTAAATCCCAAGGCTGAGATCAAGTCTAGATATAATTTGACTTGGTGGGAATATTCCTCTTGGTTCTTTAAGGCTACTCCCTTTGTCAGCAATATCTGCCTGCTGTCTCTAATGTACCCCCATCTTTCGGGGATTTTGGCCCTATAGAAAAGGAGAGCGGAGGAGAAAGAATTGGTAAGCAGCAAGCCGGCGTCGAAGTGAAAACCTTTCAATTTGCGGGCGGAATTATTTAGGTTTTTCAAGTTGGTCTGGCATTGTATGGGAATTATCCCTTCAATAAAATCGAATGATGTGAATAAGTCTTTAACCCAGGGTTGAGCAGCAATCCATATCTTGATGTCAGGAGTATTTTTGCTTAAACTCTCAATTGCAGGTATTGCAAGGATGGAATCCCCAATCCAGTTTGGTGCTCGAACAACAATCTTCATGGGCTCAATTTTATTCGCTTAAGAAGAACTTGTCAAAGAGCCTAGGGCCTGAAACAGGTTATTATAGGATCATTGTCTGGCCCAGACTTCTTGGTAAGTCCTCAAGAAGGCCTCGGCTAATCAGCACTTTTACCCTTAGAGGGAGGAGATGGCTTCTTGTCTTTTGCAGATTCTTTTTTGGGTTTTTCTGTTTTTCTTGATTTCCTTTCTTTTTCCCCTTTGTTGCCGTAGTCATTGACGTACCACCCACTGCCTTTAAAATTTAGAACAGAGGCAGATATGATTTTTTTTAAATATCCACCACATTTAGGGCATTTTTTGTAAGGTTGGTCGCTGATTTTTTGGATGATCTCAAAAGATGAGCCACATTTTGTGCATTTATACTCGTATAGGGGCATTTTATACACGGCGAGAGATTAAAATATTGGATAGAAGCAAAAACTATTATATCACAGAACTGGCACAAAGCAAGTTTAATGAAAGATTATGGCTTCAAAGATAAAAATATCTGCTCCTGATTTCCATGCATTCTCTGGCAGGCCGGCTTTTAAGCATGTATTTTGGAGGAAATCCAGCCTTGACCAGCGGTTCTCAACAGGGACTTGAGGTAGAAGCAAGCCGTGGTTGTTTCCTTTGGAGATGAGGAGGCCGTGTTTTCCGACCTTGATAACGTCAGGGTTCTTTATTTTTTTGAGTGGTGAGAGTACAGAAATTTCTATTTCTAGGTCCTTTAGTTCGGGCGGAGAAACCGGGACGAACCTGGCATCCTTACAAGCGGCATAAATTGAAGCCTGTATGATTGTTTGATACAAAGGCATCACAGGCTCAATAAATCCGATACATCCCCTAAGGCGGCCTCTTTTTTTTATAGTGACAAAGGCCCCTCTGTTGGATAGGAAGTTAGGGTTTTGTGTTCTGTAATCTAAAATTTTGTTTTCCTGGACAAATAGATTAATGGACGATTTGGCAATGTTCAGAAGAGCCTTTTTTTCTTCTGATGACAGAGAAAACCTAATGTTAGTAGATTCAATGGAGATAGAAGCGGCCATATATCCGACAACTTGAGATTCAGGGCCTCCCGCCAGAGATGAATCAGCATAATTTAAAATATTGACCTTAGCTTTTCCTAACTTTTGAGCGTAAAAAAGGGCTGAAACTACCCCGCCTCCTCCGCACAAAATGTTTTCTCTCTGTTCTAATTTTCTTATTAGAGAGTTTGTTTTAAAGGATTTGATGAGCGAGATTGTCTGGGAATCGACCTCATTAGCCCTTTTTTTTGGCAGATAATGCGACATGTCTGTTGAAACAATAACCAGAGCATTTTTATTCTTAAGGCTTTTTACTAAGGCATTTGAGAGGCGGGAGATAGAGTTTTTTGAAGGGAATCCCATAACAATTGGAACTATCTTGGCATGAGGGAGAGTTTTCTGGATAAACGGAACTTGGACTTCTACAGAATGTTCTTTTTGATGAGCTTGTGGGATGTATTTGTAGCCAGAAAACTTGGAAAGTTCCATGGCAATGGCGTCGTCAATTTTCGCCAGCCCGAGAGGTGTTTCATACCCACCACGAGGATAAATCGAGCATCCTTCAAATCCGTAATTATGGGAGGTGCCGATTATTATAACTGTTTCGTAATCCTTATTCTGGATCGTACTGTAAGCGTAAGCAGCGACTTGTCCTGAATACAAATATCCGGCATGTGGGGTAATAAGAGCCAGGATTTTTCCGGATACGGGGGACTTTCCTTTCGTATTCAGCAGGAAGCGATCTATCTGTTTGGAGAGCACCTCGGTTTGGCCATCATAGAATTGTCCTGCCCAGACAGGTTTTCTTATCCCTTGAGAGCGGCCAGAAGATGAAAAGCAGATGAAGCAAAAAAGAATAAAAATAGATGATTTTACTTTTTTCATGGCATCGGCATGTAATTTGATCATGGAAAGTTTATTCCGAGTACACGAAAAAATCAATACCTGGATTATTCATAAAAATTGCCGATCCCATTATTTAACATTGATGAAATTTGCTTATCAACGTGATTTTTCGCAATATTAAGAATGTTGCTTTCTTTGTTAAATCTAATTTAATAATAATCGGCATTCTTTACCTTACAGGCGAGCCGATCTTACCGCATCTGCTTCGTTACAGCACATTCGTGGTGAAGGACCACAACTTCATGCGCTGTGCCTTGCATCTGCAGCAAGCTTGGCTCGTGAATAACCCACGTTACCTGGATTATTCATAAAAATTGCTGATAGAATTGTGAACAGACATAAGGAATGTATAAGAAAATTGGCTGCTGAATATTTTAGCTCTTTTCCTCTAACTCTTCCTGGAAATCCGGGATCTTGGACACTATTTTCTCTTGGCCTAAATAAAAGCCAATCAAAAAGGCCGAAGAGGCGAGAAATAGAGTAAAAAGAGATTTAATAATAGTCTTCATTATAATATTCTCTTTAAATTTTCACTTAAATTAAAAGAAAAGTCAATAACTGAATGGAGAAAATATTAGAAAAATCATCTTATCTAAATAATCTTTCGGCATTCTTAATGAATAACCCAGGTTAATTATTGACTAGTTCAAAGGTCGAAGATATAATAAATATTTATCCAGATAATTTGTAAAAGGTGTGAAATGAACCTGGGAATGTACGGGATTTTAATTGTTTTTAGTTTGTTTATTATACTTTTAATTTTTTTCCCGCGGCTGTCGTTTTTTGGAAGAATTGTCCGGTCGCCTTTTTATCCTATATTACACAAGAAGAAGCACAAGAAAATTGAGACGAGTGATTACGGATTCTCTCTTGTGGATGACAGTAAAAAAAAGGAACTTATAAGGCCAAAAAAGAAATTGCAGGATGTAAAGACACAAGATTATGGTTTTAACCTTACTGCGAGTAAGGAGGAACAAAAGACTAAAGGGGAGAAAGGAAAAGAAAAAACATCAGAAAATAATGATGTCCAAATGAATTGAAAAATTCATTCATGCAAATTTAGGAGATGGATATTGAGCCGCTTAAAGATTATCTGGTCCTGGCTGTTATTGATTTTTCTTTCGAACTGTATGCCTTCGCATGTTTTGCGTTCTCCTTTCCCCGCTCAGCTAGAAAGAATTGAAGGATATGCTTCACTGAAGGTCACAAGCAGTCGGGAGTCGGCCCGGTCTAAATTCTCATTCTTGTTTCAGCTTCCAGGCCAAGGGCGGATTGAGGTTTCTGATTTCCTTGGAAGGATGATTTGCCAGGTTATCATTGATAATGGAAATGCGTTTTTTATTGTCCCTTCAGAGAGAATCTTTTGGCGGGGGAAAGAGGAAGAAATAATTGACAAATTTTTAGGAGTCCGGCTGGACCTGTTTGAGATAGTATGTCTATTGACTGGACGCTGGCAGGGCAGCCTCAATGGGTGGATATTTGACAAGGATACTCTGGGAAGGGTCAAGCAGGGCAGGAGAAAAGACCTAACCTTTGAAGTAAAAAAGTTTATCAACCATACTTCTTTAACCCGGCTTCTTGTTTATAAGCAACCATTTAATGAAGGCCGCCTGAAGATTATCAACATAGCTTTTAACAACCCTGTTAAGGAGAACCTATTTTCCGTAGGCTTTTTAGAAAGGTTTGAACAGAAAAGTTGGGCAGAAATTATGGAGATTATTGACAATGAGAATTAAGTCCTTTGCCAAGATAAATCTTGGATTAGAAGTCGGGGAAAAAAGGGGGGATGGATATCATGAGATCAAGACCTTATTCCAGTCGATAGATTTTTATGATGTTCTTGAATTCCATCCGGATTCTTGTGGCAAGATCTTGCTCATAGGAGATGACGACGAGATCCCATGGGGAGAGGACAATCTTATTTACAGGGCTGCAACCCTTCTGAAGGAGAGCTTGATGGTAAATAAGGGAATTACAATCCGGGTGTCAAAGAATATCCCTTCTGGAAGAGGATTAGGGGGAGGAAGCAGCAATGCGGCTATGACGCTTTATGCTCTTAATAAGATCTGGAGGCTTGGGTTAGAAAGAAAAGAGCTGATGGAACTGAGCCGCCAGATTGGTTCTGATGTTGCATATTTTCTTCAGGGGGGGTTGTGTATGGGATCCGGTAGGGGTAATGATGTTCGTTGCCTTAAAGATTTTCCTCCTCTTTTCTGCCTTTTGATTTTGCCCGGAGTTTCAATCTTGACAGCCTCTGTTTATAAACAATATCGGTTATCCTTGACTTCAAGCGGCAAAGAAAGTAAAATTATCGGGTTTTTAAGAAGCCGAAATTTAAGTGTGCTAGAGAACAGTTTAGAAGAGACAATATTTAAGTTATATCCTCAAATAAAAGCCTTTAAGAGCCTTTTGCATAACGCGGGGGCAGAGCTTTCTTTAGTAAGTGGCACAGGCTCTGCTGTTTTCGGGCTTTTTCTGGGAAAAGAGAAAGCTAAAAAGGCCTTTGAGAAGATAAGAAAGGAACATTCATCGCTTCTTGTAGCGACAGTGGCACGTGAGTTCTATTGGAACAGCTTGGGAGCTGGGGTGTAGCCAAGCGGTAAGGCAGCGGCCTTTGGAGCCGCCATTCGGAGGTTCGAATCCTCCCGCCCCAGCCAAAGATTAAAAATAAGATAAGCTTCTCTTAAAGAAAACCGATGAGGAGATGAGATGAAAAGAACGAACAGCATGAAAGTTTTTGCAGGGTCTTCTAACCCGGCTTTGGCAAAAGAAATTGTCAATTACTTGAATATTAATGAAGGAAAGTGTGTTTTAGAAAAATTTAGTGACGGAGAAATCCATTTTTACATTGATGAAAATGTGCGGGGTGAAGATGTTTTTATTATTCAAGCGGGTGCTCACGAAGCCAATTTTCATATTATGGAGCTATTCATTATGATTGATGCTTTCAAGCGGGCATCTGCAGAGAGAATTACAGCTGTTATTCCTTATTATTGTTATGCCCGGCAGGATTGGAAAGACCGGCCTAGAGTACCCATCTCTGCACGGCTTATTGCAGATTTACTGGAAGCGGCAGGGGCTGATAGGGTATTAACAATGGACCTTCATTCTCCTCAAATTCAAGGGTTCTTCTCTATCCCTGTTGATAACTTGATGGCAGGCCCTGTGCTTGTGAAATATATTGAGAGCTTGCACTTAAAAAATTTGACAATTGTATCCCCGGATGTGGGCGGTGCGGGTAGAGCTAGATGGTTTGCAAAAAGACTGAGGGCTCATTTGGCCATCATTGATAAACGGAGGCCAAGTCCAAATGTCGCCAAGGTACTTCATGTTATTGGTGATGTTAAAGATCGAAATGTGGTTGTCCTTGATGATATGGTTGATACTGCCGGTACTCTTGTACGGAGTGTCGAAGCCCTGAAAAGGGAAGGTGCGCGGAGGATTTTTGCGGCGTGCACTCACCCTGTTTTGTCTAGGGGGGCGGTAGAGAAAATGTGGAATTCGGATTTGGAAAAGATAATTGTTACAAATACGATTCCATTGAAAGAAAAATGGAAAGCCAGTGAAAAAATGCTTGTGCTTTCAGTTGCAGAACTTTTTGGAGAGGCCGTTCGGAGGATTAACAGGGGAAGCTCTGTAAGTTCTTTGTTTACGTAAGGAGGAAGAGGACATGAGTTTTATGATTAGGGCAGAAATGAGGGAAGTTTTTGGGAAAAATGCATCACGTCGGCTGAGAAAGGAAGGGAAATTACCTGCTGTTTTTTATGGGAAAAATATCCAAAATGTTTCTCTCATATTGGATAAAAAGGAGATCTTTGACGTTTTGAAGTCTGAAACTGGGGAGAACACAATTTTTAAGGTTTCTTTCAATTCTAAGAAAAAAAATGCAATGATAAAAGAATTACAAAAAGACCCTGTTACTGATGAATTACTTCATGCGGATCTTATCCTAATTGCAATGGATGAGGTTGTAAATATTACAGTTCCTCTCGTTCTTATCGGAGAGGCTGTGGGAGTAAAGGCAGAAGGAGGGTTTGTTGATTGTGTTAATCGTGAAATTGAGGTTGAGTGTCTTCCCAAGGACATTCCCGAGAATATAGAAATTGATATTAGCGATCTTCATCTACACCAGTCCATCAAGCTGGATGAAATTTCTCCTCCTAAGGGAGTAACAATTACAACTGACCCCCAGTCAGTGATAGTCCTGATTCAAGCTCCTTCTAAGGAAGAAGAAGTTAAAGAAGTTGAGGAAGTTGAGGAAGTTGAGGAAGAGATTACAGAAGAGAAGGAACCAGAAATCATCAAAAAAGAGAAGGCCGAGGAAGAGAAAGGAAAGAAGGGGTAATCTTTGTGGATTGTGGTTGGATTGGGAAATCCAGGGAAACGATATTCCCGGACAAGGCACAATGCCGGTTTTCTTTTCTTGAAGAGAGTTGCCAAAGAATGGCAGGTAAGACTGAAAAAGAGGATGTATTCATCTAAAGCTAATATTGTAGAAAACAAGCAAGGGAAGATTCTTTTAGCTGTCCCCCAGACATATATGAATAACAGTGGTCTTGCGGTTGTGCAAATTCTTGAGGGAAGAAAAGTGATGCCAGATCAGCTTGTTATTGTTTATGATGATCTGGATATTCCCCTTGGGGAAATCAGGATACGGAAAGAAGGAGGGGCAGGAACTCACAAAGGGATGAACTCTATTATTCATGAGATTAATACGACTCAATTTCCACGGATAAGGATCGGTATCGGCCCATTAACTCCTAATGTTAATGCCACAGATTTTGTGCTTTCCTCTTTTGATGGAGGGGAGATGGTAAAGCTTGAGGAGGGCATGATGAAGGCTAAAGATGCGCTGGACTTAATCCTGTCGGGTAAAATCGAAAAGGCTATGAATTTATTCAACATAAAAGTTAATTCGAATTAGGTTGCCTGCCGATAAGGATTGATAATTGAATCATTTGCTTTATAGAGAAGATTTGCTTTATAGAGAAGAATAAATTAAATTAAAGAAGCTCCTTGTTCCTTCTTATAAAGAGAGAGGGAGCTTTAAATCCATAAGGAGGTATTGATGAATCGATACGAAACAGTATTCCTGATAGCCCCTAACCTGTCAGAAGAAGACAGGGAAAATCTCATTCAAAAGATGGAAGAGATCGTTGCCAAAAAAAAGGGGAAAATGCTGAACGTAGATAAGTGGGGCAAGAAGAAGTTAGCTTATCCAATCAAGAAATTTGAGGAGGCTTTTTATGTTTTTTTCCTTTATGAAGGAGAATCGGATATTTCTGGTGAGCTTGAACGGCGCTTCAAACAAACAGAAGCAGTTATTCGTTATTTAACCGTAAAAAAGGATACGAGAGAGAATATCCGGAGGAAGAAAAAACGTGTTTCTAGAAAAAGAGAATACGTAGCTCCTGTGCAAAGGAGAGCAATTAAAAAGCCGGAATCCCCTGATAAGGAAACTGCCAGTGAAGAGGCAGGCAAAGAGGAGATAGAAGAATGAGAAGAGAACAGAGAAGTGAAAAAACACATTTCCGGAAGTATTTCCCCCCCAAGACGAGAATCTGCCGGTTTTGTGAGAGGAATGTGAGAGATATAGATTATAAAAAAGTAGAAATTCTCCGCAGGTACGTTCCTGAGAGAGGGAAAATTACTGCAAGACGTGTTTCCGGGACATGTGCATTCCATCAGAAAAAACTGACTGTAGCCATAAAGAGGGCAAGACTCCTGGCTTTGCTTCCTTATGTTTCGGATTGAGAATTAGCATTCATATTTGGAGGGAAAATGAGAGTTGTCCTTAGAGAAAACATAGAAAATCTTGGCAAGAAAGGAGATATTGTGCGTGTGGCTCCCGGGTATGGAAGAAATCATCTTCTGCCCAAAAATTTAGCAATTGAAGTCACCCCATCTAACATGAAGATGATTGAAATACAGCAGCATGCCCTTAAAAAGGGATTAGAGAAAGAAATGGTGTCTTATAGAGAACTTGTCCAGAAAATCAACCTAGTAGAATTATCCTTTATCAGGAAAACGGGGGAGAAAGATGTTGTTTTTGGTTCGGTTAGTTCATCAGATATAAAAGAAGCTCTTGATAAGTTAGGTTTTGATATTGAGAAAAAGAAGATTTTGTTGGATGAGCCTATAAAAAGGCTGGGGAATTATTCAGTGCCTATTAAGATCTTTCAAGAAGAAAAAGCAGAGATAAGGATAGAAGTGATTAAGGAAAAAGCAGCTGAAAACAAAGGTGAAAAAGCGGTAAAAGAAACCGGCCCCGAAAAAAAAGAAGAGAAGAAAGCTGACAAAGAGAAAAAAGGGGAGCCCCAAAGTGAAACAAAAGTAGAAACTACGAGTGAAGGGAAAAAGGAAGAAATTTCTTCTGTAAAAGAGGCTAATTAGGGGGGAGCCCTGAGTTTTTTACTGTGAACTAAGACAGTCAGAGGAGGGAAAATGGAATTAGACTCGATGTTCCTGAAAAAAACACCGCCTCACAGCATTGAAGCTGAAAGAACTGTATTGGGAGGAATTCTTGTTAATAATAAGAGTCTTAATGTAGTTCTGTCTGTTATCTCCCCAGAAGATTTTTATAAAGAGGCAAACCGGAAAATAATAGAAAAAATTATTTTATTAGTTGATAAAGGACTACGTGTTGACCTGCTGAGTCTGGCTGAAGAACTAAAAAAGGGAGGCTACCTTGATGAGATTGGAGGGGCCTCTTACCTTTCATCTTTGATGGATGGAGTACCAAAAAGTTTAAACATAGAATATCATGCGCAGATAATTAAAGAAAAGGCTCTTTTAAGACGACTTATTCTATCTTCTGCAAAAATAATTTCGTCAAGCTATGAACAAAGAGAGGATGCAGATCAACTTTTAAATGAAGCTCAAGCTGCAATCATTGAAGTTGCGGAACAGCGGATAAAACCGGGTTTTGTTCCTGTTGGGATGTTAACTCAGCCTGCACTGGAAATGATTGATTCCATACGCGGTCGGAAAGAAGCTGTTACTGGAGTGCCTGCAGGCTTTTGTGACCTTGATGCATTGACTTCGGGTTTTCACGGTTCTGAGTTTGTTGTAGTTGCGGCAAGGCCATCAATGGGAAAAACAGCATTATGTCTGAATATTTCCCAGCATGTGGCACTAAAAACGGATTATTCAGTTGGGTTTTTTTCGCTCGAAATGGCTAAGGAACAGGTTGTTCTCCGACTGCTCTGTGCTGAAGCTCAGATAGACTTAAAAAAAGTCAGGACAGGTTTTATCGGAGAAAGAGAGTATGAGCGCTTAAGACTTAGTGCGGAAGTTCTTTCTAGAGGAAAAATATTTATTGATGAGAGTGCGGCTTTGACTGTCATAGAAATGAAGTCTAAGGCAAGGCGGCTGAAAATGGAGCAGAATCTTGATTTGTTGTTTATCGACTATATACAGTTAATGCGCCCTGGAGCGAGATTTGAAAACAGGACTCAGGAAATGTCTTATATCTCACGCTCTTTGAAAGAATTGGCCAAGGAACTTCGTATTCCTGTCGTGGGCATTTCTCAGCTAAGCCGAGCTCCGGAAAAGGGGCGAAGCAAACCAATACCCCAACTATCAGATTTGAGAGAGTCAGGTGCGATAGAGCAGGATGCTGATGTTGTTATTTTTATCTATCGCCCTGAGTTTTATAATCCTGATGACGAAAGGACACGCGGAATAGCTGAAGTCAATGTGGCCAAACAGAGGAATGGCCCTACAGGAAAGATACGCCTCGCTTTCATCAAAGAATACGCGCGATTTGCTGATATGGAATTCCGTGTTTCTGAAGAGTAAAAATGTTCTTTCGAAAGCAACTTTTCTTTTTAAGTCCATTTTTTCAGCAGCTTGGAGAAGTCTGGCTGCTTTTTATCAAAACATTTAGGAATGTATTTAAAAAGCCCTGGGAAAAGAAAATATTTATTCAACAGCTTGAAGAAATAGGAGTTCGTTCCCTTCCCGTTGTTTGTCTTACAGCTGCTTTTGGAGGCCTTGTTTTTGCTCTTCAAGCCTATATAGGGTTTCACAGATACATAGGAGGTGGCACAGAAGCTTATACTGGAGCGGTTATTACGCTCGGCCTTTCAAAAGAGTTAATTCCCATTTTGGTAGGCTTAATGGTATCCGGAAGGGTGGGATCGGCTATGGCAGCAGAAATAGGGACCATGAAGATCACAGAGCAAATCGATGCTCTTATCACTCTTGGTGCAGACCCTAACCGCTACCTTGTTGTTCCAAGGACACTGGCGTGTTTGATTATGCTTCCATGCCTGACGTTTATAGGGGATGTAATCGGCGTGATTTCAGCCTATTTCTACAACGTTATAATCATGGGGGTAAATAGATTTATTTACGTAAAAAACACCATGATTTACCTTGAAGGTTGGGATGTTGTAAGCGGCCTTATTAAGACGGCAGTTTTTGGTGTCATCATTGCGATTGTCGGTTGTTGGCAGGGCCTGAAAACAGAAGGAGGCGCAGCCGGTGTAGGACAGGCAACAACGAGAACAGTTGTTATTTCCAGTATATGTATTTTGATAATAAATTTTTTCATGAGCAAGGCTCTTCCTGCTACTTTGGGTGGATGATTAAAATAGTCGATTTGCACAAATCTTTTGGCGAGAATAAGGTCCTTCAAGGTGTAAACCTTATTGTTAACAGAGAAGAAACTCTTGTCATTATCGGCCGGAGCGGATCCGGCAAAAGTGTTTTAATAAAGAATCTGATAGGCCTTATGAAACCTGAGAGAGGTAAAATTTTCGTTGACGGTGTTGAAATAACCTGTCTTAACGGAGACGAGATCCGTAAAATCAGGAGAAAATTTGGGATGCTTTTTCAGGGGGCGGCACTTTTTGACTCCATGTCTGTGGCTCAAAACGTTAGCTTTGGAGTGGAAAGATACAGAGATTTTTCAAAGGATAAAATCCAGGAAGTTGTTGAGGAAAGCCTGGAAAGAGTCGGCCTGAAAGGAGTGGAGGATCTCATGCCGCATGAGTTGAGCGGCGGGATGAAAAAAAGAGTCGGCCTGGCTCGGGCGATTGCCTACCGACCTGAAATTATTCTTTACGACGAGCCATCTACAGGCATCGATCCGATTAGAGCAGATGCGATAAATGAGTTGATAATAATGATGAAAGCTAAACTAGGGGTGACCTCGATTGTCATAACTCACGATATGGTAAGCGCTTATAAGGTTGCAGATAGAATCGCCATGCTTTATGATGGTAAAATTGTTGAAACAGGAAGGCCTGAAGATATTAAGCAGTCTGAGAATCAAATAGTTCAGCAGTTTATTCATGGGAGTTCGGAAGGGCCTATTAAAAATTGGTGAAAGTAGCCTGTAAATGACTTATGACGATATGGCCTTTAAAATTACGGAGAGAAAGTTATGAAGAGCGAACTTAAAGTAGGCATTTTTTTTGCTGTCGTTCTGGTTATGATTGCAGTTATCATATTGGTGGTAGGCGATATAAGCAATTTATTTAAAAAACCGGGATACTCTCTTTATTTGTATTTTGATTCGGCTGTTGGCTTAGAGAAAAGAAATGTCGTGAGGTTGGCTGGAGTAAAAATCGGCTTTATCGATGATATCAGGCTAAAAGGCAGCAAAGCAGAGGTTGTATTAAGCATCGACTCTAAAGTGGGGATTAAAAAAGGTTCAAGAGCGAACCTTGCAGCCCTTGGTCTTTTGGGAGAAAAATACATAGAAATAATACCTGGAAAGGGTCCGGGGATTATTCAGCCAGGGGAGACGATGGAGAGTATATCCCCTGTCGGTTTTGATCAATTAGGTCCGGTATTGTTTTCTGTTGGCGATGAAATCAGGGAATTGGGGAAAAATTTAAGAGAGCTAGTTGGTGAGGAGAAGACAAAAGAGAATTTTAAGGAGACAATCCAGAATTTATCTGCTCTCGTTGCTGATTTAAAGGATGTCTTTGGGGCAAATAAAGGGATAATGAACGAAAGCCTGCAAAATTCCTCCAAGGCAATCCAGAATTTTGACCAGAGATCCGAGAGAATTTCTCGGAATCTGGATGAGCTGATTTCTGTTTTGAAAGACACCGTTGAAGAGAACAGGGGTGATGTCAAGTTAAGCCTGGAAAATATTAAGGAATTGATATCAAGGATTGAAGAGTCAGTGCAGCTCTTAAATGAATCTTTGAACAAAATAAATAGTGGTGATGGAACATTAGGAAAGATGATTCAGCAGCCAGAACTGTATACAAAGACTGAAGAAACAGTGCAAAGCCTTCAGAGGGTTATTCGTCCTGTTTCTTCTTTTAAGGCATGTGCCGGCCTGGAATTTGGTTATTATAGCGAAAGCAATATGATGAAGAGCAAGCTTATGCTCAGCTTATGGTCGGCATCAAAAAAATATCTATTTGCTGAGATTATACGGGACCCGTGGCAGGACATTTTTACTTATTCTCTGCAGGGAGGAGTCCGCTTGGGAGCCCTTTCCCCGAGAGCCGGGATCGTGGAATCGAGAATGGGAGCAGGAATCGATTGTTATATTCTTGGGGACAGGTTAAAGTTCAGCTTTGAGAGTCTTGACTTTAACCGTCATCCTCGCCCGCGTCTCAGGGTTTGGGCGAGGTATGCTGCCTCGAAATATTTTTATGTACTTTTCGGTATTGATGATTTTACATTGGCTCCTCAGAGAGAATTATTTTTTGGTTTAGGACTGGGCTTGTGATGAAAAACAAAACAACTTTTATCTGCCAGAACTGCGGCTTTCATTCTCCGAAGTGGCTAGGCAGATGTCCGAGCTGTGGGGAATGGAGCACTTTAATCGAAGAAATAGAGGAAAAATTCCCCGAAGAAATTTCGTTTTCACCATCTGAACCACGTCTTTATGAAGAGATAAAGGAGACGAAAAAGAAAAGAATAGAGACAGGGATTGAGGAGTTAAATCGAGTTTTGGGGGGTGGGATTGTACCTGGTTCTCTTGTGCTGATTGGAGGGGCACCGGGGATAGGAAAATCTACACTGCTTCTTCAGGTAAGCCGGGATTTTGCCACTAAGGGTGAGAAAGTGCTTTATGTCTCGGGTGAAGAATCTCTGGAGCAGATCAAGCTGCGTGGGGATAGGCTTGGAGTTAAGGGTGGAGAGATGTATCTCTTGGCAGAAACAAATGTAGAAAGAATTATTTCTCATGCTGAGAAACTGAATCCCCTGGTTTTCGTCCTGGATTCAGTCCAGGCAGTTTTCTCGTCAAAGCTGTCTTCGACTCCGGGAACAATCAGCCAGGTTCGGGAAGTGACCAATCAGGTGTTTCGATTTGCAAAGAAAAACGAGATTTCATCTTTTCTTATCGGCCATATTACGAAAGAAGGCTCACTGGCAGGCCCTAAATCCCTTGAACACATTGTGGATGTAGTGCTTTACTTTGAAGGAGAAAGAGAACATAGCTATCGCGTACTCCGTGCTATTAAGAACAGGTTCGGTCCTGTTTCTGAGCTGGCAATATTTGAAATGTATAGCCGGGGTCTTAAATCGGTTCAAAATCCATCCGCTTTTTTCTTGAAAGAAAGGCCAGCTGGTGCAGCGGGCAGCGCAGTTGTCTGTACTATTAAAGGGTCGAGGCCTTTATTGACAGAAATTCAGGCGCTAGTTTCTTCCACATTGTTTACCGGAAATCCGAGAAGAATGACAATAGGGCTTGATCATTTTAGAACAGCCATGCTTTTAGCTGTTGTAGAAAAAAAACTTGGGTATAGTTTTGGAGGAGAAGATGTTTATATTAATGTTGCGGGGGGATTGGTAATTAATGAACCCGCCATGGATTTAGGTGTAATAATGGCGGTTGTTTCCTGTTTGAAAAATAAAGCGGTTCCTCCTGATTTAACAGTTTTTGGGGAAATAGGGCTAAGCGGAGAAGTGCGCTCTGTGAGCCAGCCCCTGGCGAGGGTTAAAGAAGCGGCATCCTTGGGCTTCAAGACTGTTGTTCTTCCCAAGGCCAATTTGGGAGAAGAGAATATGCCGGATATAAATTTAATAGGAGTTCAAAATATTAAAGAAGCATTAAGAAATATTTTTTAAGGAATATAACATGGGTATTTTTGCTTTTAGGTTAGTTGTTATTGTGTTAATCACATTAGCGGGGTATTTTTCCCCTCCTTTTCATTTGACGCAATACTATGGGGCCCTTATTGGGTTATTATTAAGTATAGGATTGATTTATCTTGAGACAAGAATAAGGAAAAGCCAGTTTAAAGTTGTCTGGGGATCCACCTTGGGGGTCATGGCTGGGATTCTTTTCGGCTGGTTGTTAGGTTTAATTTATCAGACAGTTGCTGGTGACGACTCGACTACGGCATTCATCAAGATTTTTTGTCTGGTCATTATGCCTTATATCGGGTTTTTAGTGGGTACAAAAAAATTTGAATGGTTTGAGCCGGCCAGCGTATTACGCTTTTTTAAAGAGAAGAGTACTGGGGAAAGCTATAAAGTACTTGACACAAGCGTGATAATTGACGGCAGGATAAACGATATTTGCAATACGGCTTTCATAGACGGAACGCTTATTGTTCCCCAGTTTGTTCTTAAGGAGCTTCAGTTTATTGCGGATTCTTCTGATCCGATTAAGAGACAGAGGGGAAGGAGGGGGCTTGAGGTTTTGGATCATCTCCAGAAGTCCTCTCAGGTGTCTATTGTGATTTCTGAAATCGATTTTCCTGATGTAAAAGATGTTGATTCCAAGCTCATAGAATTCGCAAAACACCAGGATGCCAAGATCGTCACAAATGATTTTAACCTTAGTAAGGTTGCCAGCCTTCAAGGAATTCCTGTGCTCAACATCAATGAGCTTGCAAGCGCTTTGAAACCTGTTGTGTTGCCAGGAGAAACAATCGGAGCATTTATTCTTAAAGAAGGAAAAGAAAAAGACCAGGGAATTGCCTATCTCGATGATGGCACTATGGTTGTTGTTGACAATTCAAGAAAGATGATCGGGCAGACTGTTGACGTTACTGTCACCTCTGTGCTTCAGACAACAGTGGGTAAGATGATATTCGGACGCTACAATGAAGAGGGACAATGAGCAGGATTTCTGCGATTGTAGTTGCTGCTGGCAAAGGGAAAAGATTTGGTTCTTCCAAACAATTTGTTCTTTTAAAGGGAGAGCCGGTCTTGGATCACTGTTTGGAAAGGTTTGAAGCGCATAAAGCTATTTCAGAAATCATTTTAGTATTGGGGAATAAAGAATTTGAAAGGAAATATCTTGAGCATTATAGCAAGATATCGGCGATTGCAAATGGAGGGAGAAGGAGGCAAGATTCTGTGATTTCGGGTTTTAATCGAATTGACCAAAAGAATACAGATATTGTGCTTGTGCATGACGGTGTAAGGCCTCTAATCACAGGGGATTTACTCGATAGGGTTATAGATGCGGCCCAGAAAAAGGGAGCTGCAGTACCTGTTATTCCTGTGGAAGATACACTCAAGCTGGTTAGGGGAAAAGATGTTCTTCGGACAGTAGCCAAGACAGGGCTTTTCAGGGTTCAAACCCCTCAGGGTTTTTCTTGCAAGGTGCTAAAGAAGGCACTGGATAAAGCAGTAGAGGATGATTATTATGGGACGGACGAAGCGGTCCTTGTAGAAAGAACAGGAATTGAGATATGTGCCGTCGAGGGAGACCCGAGAAACATAAAAGTTACGACTCCCGACGATATAATAATTGCGGAGGCTTTTCTTGAAGATTAAAACAGGCTTTGGTTATGATGTGCACAAACTTGTTGAGGGAAGGAAGCTTTTTTTAGGTGGAGTCGAAGTCCCTTTTTCAAAGGGACTGATTGGCCATTCAGATGGAGATTGTTTGATTCATGCTGTTGTCGATGCTTTGTTAGGAGCTGCGGGCGAAAGGGATATAGGTCAGTGCTTTCCTGATACTGACCCGAAGTATAAAAATGTTAGAAGTACGAGCTTATTGAAGGAAGTTGTCCGAAGGATAAAAGAAAAAAATGTTGAGATCCTGAATATTGACTCTATTATCATTGCAGAAAAGCCACATCTTGCATCTTATGTTCCACAGATGAAAGAGATGTTATGTTCTATCATTAATATTAAACAGGAAGACTTTGGAATTAAAGCCAAGACTAATGAAGGCCTGGGGATGATCGGTAAGGGGGAAGCTATTGCCGCATTGGCTGTTGTTCTTGTGCAGAAGAACTAGATGTTAAGTCTTGATATTAAAGGTGGGATTTAAAACGAAGAGAAGGACATGAAGAAAAAAAAGGCGGGATTGGCTGAACTTGAAGGCTTATTCTGCCTCTAAAGGAGAGAATAATTCTCTCGGAATCGAAGGTCAACCAATCCCTGATTTTGATGATTGTACTCATCAATCTTTTTTTCATAAACACTGGTCCTTAAGTAAGGCTTGTTTTAAGAACAGGAGCATCGGCATTCGACATTACGTTTGATATGATTTCATAACCTGCATATTTTCCCATCTTGGCCAGGTCCAAGGCTGCAGAAGTAACAATCAGGTTGAACCCGATGAAAGTGAGTAAAAGTGCCACCATGAAAATTCCTATTTTTGTTTTGAATTTCATTTTAACCTCCTTTGTCATTTGATCTCATGTATATAGACGAAAGAAAATAAAAAAAGGTTGCATCTTGTGTTGATATCTTTCAACTATATTGAGATAATTATCACATTAAGATAGTTATAATAACTGAATAATTTATATGATATAAACTTATAATAAATGTCTAATAAGGAGACTCAACGATGAAACCTGCAATCAAACCTAAAAACCCATGTTTTTCTTCCGGCCCATGTGCCAAGCACCCGGATTATTCTCTTGATGAACTCAGAGATGCGCCTATTGGTCGTTCTCACAGGAGTACCCTGGGAAAGGGAAAATTAAAAGAATCAATCGAGAGAACAAAAGAAATACTCGGCCTGCCGCCTGATTATCGGGTTGGCATCGTTGCCGGTTCCGACACAGGAGCGTTCGAGATGGCCATGTGGTCCATGCTTGGGCCACGCGGTGTGGATGTATTTGTATGGGAATCATTTAGTAAAGGTTGGGCTACTGATATTCAGCAGCAGCTAAAACTGGAAAACGCGCGGGTTTTTAAGGCAGAATACGGAAAATTACCGGATTTTTCCCAGGCCGATTTCAATAATGACGTTGTGTTTGTATGGAACGGCACGACAAGCGGTGTTAAGGTCCAAAACGGAGACTGGATTCCGGATGATCGTGCCGGTCTGACATTGTGTGATGCAACATCTGCAATCTTTGCCATGGAGATCCCATATCATAAACTTGATGTCATCACCTATTCCTGGCAGAAAGTGCTTGGAGGAGAAGCTGCTCATGGTGTTCTTATTCTCTCACCGCGTGCAGTAGAGAGGATTGAAAGTTATGAACCACCATGGCCTATGCCGAAAATCTTTCGTATGAAGAAGAAAGGGAAATTCATGGAGGGCATCTTTCAGGGCGCGCCTATTAATACTCCTTCGATGCTTGCCAATGAGGATTATCTAGTGGCTTTAAACTGGGTTGAATCCGTCGGAGGACTGCAAGAATTGATCAGGCGCAGTAATGCCAATCTGAAAGTCTGGGAGAATTTTGTAGCGAAACACGATTGGATTACCTTCCTGGCAGAAGATAAAGAGACACGCTCTAATACGAGTGTCTGTTTCAAACTCGACCTGCCTGAAGAGAAGTTGAAAGAGCTGGTGAAGATTCTTGCCGACGAGAAGGTAGCCTATGACTGCAGCTCATACCGTGATGCTCCACTGGGTTTGCGTTTCTGGAGCGGGGCCACAGTTGAAGCCTCTGATCTTGAGATCGTCACACAGTGGATCGAATGGGCTTATAACGAAGTTAAATAAACTTCTGAGGAAATCTCTTTCCAGAGCTGACAGTTTTTCAGTTTACATCTCATGGATTGTATAAGGTTTTCTCTAAATTACAGAAAAAAAGGTGAGCATTTATGGAAAATATATTTGATTTCAGAGCGGTTGTTTTTGATATGGACGGTACTCTCCTTGATACGCTTGAAGATATTGCCGATTCAATGAATGCTGTTTTAAAAGAAATGGGTTTTCCTGTCCACAACATTGAGGCATATAAGGCTTTCACAGGCGATGGGATAGTTCCTCTCGTCGAAAGAGCTTTTCCCCCTGAGTTCCGTGATAAGGAGACTGTCAAGGCTGGAGTAGAGAAGATGCAGAAGGAATACGACTTGCACTGGTCAAGCAAGACACGTCCTTACAATGGCATCCCTGAACTTCTGGATGAATTGGTTCGACGCAAGATACAAATAACCATTCTTTCAAATAAGCTGGACAGGTTCACGAAACTGACTGCGAGAAAGTTTTTGTCTGAGTGGCCTTTTGCACAGATCATAGGAATAACGCCATCAATCCCAAAAAAGCCTGCACCAGACGGAGCACTCTTGATTGCCCGTGATCTTGGTTTCAGCCCTGAAGAATTCGTATATATAGGGGATACGGATGTTGACATGAAAACAGCCAATGCGGCCGGCATGTTTCCTGTTGGTGCTCTCTGGGGATTCAGGAACAGGGAGGAGCTTATTGAAAATGGTGCTAGTGTTGTAATTGAGAATCCTCTCGAGGCTTTAAGATTGTTTGATAACGGGAAAATAATATCATGAATAGTGTGGGCGTGTGAATTATCCAGTTTAGATAACCTTAATTACCTAAATTACCTATAAGCCTTTGGATTTTTAAGGGAAATATATTAGTATTAATGATAATGGAAAATATTAGGGTTCGTTTTGCGCCCAGCCCTACGGGATTTATCCATGTGGGGAATGCGAGGACAGCTCTGTTTAACTGGCTTTTTGCAAGGCAGCAGGGAGGGATTTTTATTCTCAGGATAGAAGATACTGATCTTGAAAGGTCGGCTGTTAAATACGAGGAGGAGTTGATAGAAGACCTGAAATGGCTGGGACTGAATTGGGATGAAGGCCCTGACAGGGAAGGAAATTTCGGTCCTTACAGGCAGTCCCTCCGCCTTGAAATATACAAAACCCACACACAGAGATTGCTGAAAGAAGGGAAAGCGTATTATTGTTTTTGTGCGCCAGAGGAACTGCAAACAGAAAGAAAAAAAGCAATAGCTTCAGGTAAAATGCCAGTTTACAGCGGAAAATGCCGCTCAATACCTAAAGATGAATCCTTGAGGCGGATCGAAGCCGGAGAACAAGCTGCAGTTAGACTCCGCACTCCAGGGAAGGGCAGTTTAAATTATATTGACCTGGTCAGAGGGAAGATTGAATTTGACCTGGGACTGGTCGGAGACCCGGTTCTTGTCCGTTCCAGCGGACTCCCTGCTTATAATTATGCTGTTGTCATAGATGATTCTTTGATGGAAATCACTCATGTGATTAGAGGGGAAGATCACATTTCCAACACTCCTCGTCAGATCCTTGCATATGAGGCTCTTGGCTTTTCCCTTCCTCATTTTGCTCACCTTTCAATGGTTATGGGTAAGGACAACACACGGTTGAGCAAACGTCATGGGGCTACTGCTGTCGGTCAGTTCAAAAAAGACGGGATTCTCTCATCCGCCCTTTTCAACTATTTAGCATTGCTTGGATGGACTCCCCCAGGAGAGAGGGAAGTTTTAGCAAGAGAAGAATTGGCTGAGACTTTTGTTCTAAATAAAGTCAGCCGTTCTTCTGCAATTTTTGATTATGACAAGCTGCATTGGATAAACCGCCAGCATATGCAACAACTAGCTTCCATGCAGCAAGCTGAGCTGGCGTATCCTTATTTAAAAGATTCCGGCCTCATGCCTGAAGTAATGTCCGATGCCCACTGGATATGGCTGGAAAAAGTGGCGGCAAGTTTAATCCAACGTGTAAACCGCTTCTCGGATTTTCCTGCTCAGGTTGCCATGCTTTTCGATTTTTCTCCTAAGGATATGGAGCATGAGGCAAGAGAGGAGCTTCGAGAAGATACGGCTTTCCGAGTTATTAAACTCTTTAATGAAAAGATATCTCAAATTAAAGAATTTAATTTTGATAAATTTGCTGTTGTAGCAAAAGAAATCAAGACAGAGACCGGCTGTAAAGGTAAGGATCTTTACCATCCGCTGCGCATTGCTCTTACCACGAGAGGATCTGGTCTTGATCTTGATAAATTTATTCCTATAGTAGAACAGGGCGCAAAACTCGAATTCCCGGTGACCATGAAAAACTGTGCACAGCGTGTGACTGAGGTGTTGGATTTTTTGGGATAACTTTGGCCTTTAAAGGATAATGGAGACAGTCTCATGAAAGACAAAAGATCAGAATCAGCAAAGCTAGAAACCTTTAAAAATACATTCAAAAAAGATTCACCATTAGTTTCCAATTTTATACGCGATATAATTGAGAAAGACATAAAAAACAATAAGAATGATGGCCGGGTTCATACAAGGTTTCCGCCGGAGCCGAACGGCTATCTGCATATTGGACATGCCAAATCTCTCTGCCTGAATTTTGGTTTTGCCGCTGAATACGGTGGCCTTTGTAATCTGCGCTTCGATGATACCAATCCCAGCAAAGAAGAGGCTGAATATGTTGAATCTATCATGGAAGATGTCAGATGGCTCGGGTTTGATTGGGGTGATAGGTTATATTATGCCTCTGACTATTATGAGCAGCTTTATGATTATGCTGTTCAACTGATCGAAGCCGGTAATGCATATGTCTGCAGTTTGAGTCCTGATGAAATCAGGGAATACCGTGGGACTCTGACTCGGCCGGGTAAAGACAGTCCGTATCGTACGCGGCCAATTGAGGAGAATCTGGATATGTTCATGCGTATGAAGGCAGGTGAATATAAAGACGGCTCTCATGTGCTTCGGGCCAAAATCGATATGGCTTCTCCGAATTTGAATATGCGTGATCCGGTGATCTACCGCATTTTGAGGGCCACGCATCACAGGACAGGTGACAAATGGTGCATTTACCCGATGTATGATTTTGCCCACTGCGTTTCAGACTCCATCGAAGGGATTACGCATTCTATTTGTACTCTGGAATTTGAAGACCATCGGCCGCTGTACGACTGGTTCCTCGATAAATTGGGAGTTTTTCACCCGCAGCAGATCGAATTTGCCCGCCTCAATCTGACATATACTGTTATAAGCAAGAGAAAACTTTTGGAGCTGGTCAAATTAGGTTATGCAACAGGATGGGATGACCCCAGGATGCCCACTTTAGCAGGCATGCGTAGGCGAGGATATATGCCGGGTGCGATCAGGGATTTCTGTGAGAGAATTGGGGTGGCGAAAAGGGAAAGCTATGTTGATATTGCACTGCTCGAACACTGTCTCCGTGAAGAACTTAACAAGCGGGCCCCGCGTGTAATGGCAGTTTTACGTCCGCTGCGCGTTGTTATTGACAATTATCCGGAAGACAAAGTGGAGGAGTTAGATGCTGAGAATAACCCTGAGGATCCCGGTATGGGCACGCGGAAGATCCCTTTTTCTCGAGTGCTCTATATTGAAAAGGATGATTTTCGTGAGGATCCCCCGAAAAAATTTTTCCGCCTCTCCCCAGGGAGAGAAATACGTCTTAAACATGCTTATTATATTAAGTGTACAGGTGTTGTAAAAGACAAAAAGACCGGGGAGGTTGTTGAACTCCACTGTACCTATGATCCGGAAACGCGTGGGGGGTGGTCCAAGGACGGCCGAATGGTCAAAGGAACATCCCATTGGGTTTCTGCAGCTCATTCCTTAGAAGCCGAGGTCCACTTATACAATTATCTTTTCACAAAAGAGAAGCCGGAGGAAGAAGGAAATGGCGGTGATTTTAAAACCTGTTTAAATCCTGATTCACTGGAGACTCTAACCTCTTGCAGAGTTGAACCCAGTCTTGCCGGTGCGAAACCTGGAAGTTTTTACCAGTTTCTCAGGAAGGGTTATTTCTGTGTGGATTCCGTTAATTCTTCCGATAAGGCACTTGTGTTTAACCGCACAGCGACTCTGCGCGATACTTGGGCCAAGATTGAGAAAGCTCAGAAGAATAAGGGCAGTAGATAGGTTGAAAAAAGAAAACGTATGAAAGCGATGTCTCTTAAAATATTATTAACCCCTTTAACTTCTTTATATTCTTTAGTTTCTTTATACTCTTTAGCTCCTTTAAAGAAGCTAAAGGCGCTAAGGCGCTAAAGGTTTTTAAATGGAGTAAAAGTGTTTTGTGTTTTGATGTGAATCCTTAGAGAGAGAAAAAGATTCCTGAAAAGTTCAGAAAAACTGTAGAGGCAATTAGGAAAGAAGATAGAACATAAAAACGCTGTTATACTTGGACCGACGGGAGAAGACTAAGAATGAGAAAAGGAAGAGAGTTTCAGGAGAAAGGAAAAAAAAGAATTGAAGAGAAGTGGAGAAGAGAAAGAAACAGAAGAGAAAGAAGAAAGAAAGGCGTTAAAAAGAAGAGAAAGATTTAAGAGCGCAATGGCAGTAATGGATTAACGTTTCCTAAATGTGAGTGTAAATGTGGGTAGAATGTAATACAGGGTAAAGGAAATGCATTTGAGTAATGGTGCCCATTGTTGCCCACGATTCCCACTGGTAAATAAACTATTGAATGCAAATATGTTAGCAAAATATTGCCCATTACAGGTGACGTAGAAGATAGTTTGGAGGATTTAATAGCGATCGTTCGCTATTTGACTCCTGAAGAAAAAAGCGGGTAAAAAGCCAAACCAAAAGGAGGTGAGTCATGCTTGAAGGAGTTAAAGATAGAACTACATTATTGGTCGTTATTCTGCTGATGCGTGACATTGAAATGAAAATCTTGAAAGGAGAGAGGCTAACTGAGGATGAAGAAAAGATTTTGAAACACAACTTGTTGGGAATAGACCCGAGAAGAGAATTCAGAGATGAAAAGCAAAGAGACAGCTTGTTTGCTAAGTGGTGGGAGGAAGCAAAAATCCTGCATAAAAGGCTTAATGAGGAAGAAGAAAAAGCCAAAGCCAAGCCTAAGAAATAGACAAAAATCTCTCCTCCCATTTTCTATCCAAAATTCGCAAAATTGCCATTTTTAGCGTCAAATTCTGGCAAAATTTAGCTTAATCCTTGATACCGGAGCAAAATATTGTAAAATTACCTAATTTTCAGTAAAAAATTTTTTTGGTGGTTGAAGAAAAAACTAGCCTTCTCGGCACCCTGCACCTGTCTCCCGACGTTTCGCCTGTCTGAGCGTCTTGAGTAGAGGGACAGCTTCAAGTTTTTATTATTTCTTATATTTTAATTAGCAATTGTGATAGCACGTAGCCACAATTCAGGGAGGGGAGTGCATTTTAAATGGATCTTCTGCTTGCTAAGCAGCGGGTCGGGAGTTCGAGTTTATCCAGGCATGCCATATAAATCCCTTATTTTTCAATAGTTTTCCTTAGGTTTTATTTTCAGTTATTTTTGCCATTAAATGGCAAAAGAATGACAAATCTCTACCTCGTACAAAACAGGTTTGAGTGGCAAATCTTTTGTTTCTAGTTAGGTATTGAATTCTCAATTTAAGAAGATAACAAAGAACAAGATTACTCTCTTATTTTGGATTGACTTGAGATTATTGCCTGTGTTATAAAATTAAATAGGGTGGTAGATATATTTTCTGTCCAAACAATAAAGAGGGGTTCAAACCTCTTTTCTGCTAAGATTAATTTCTCCTTTTACCCTAATCAAGAAAATTATTGTACAAAAATAACATGGGTGAATTGATAGATAAACCAATATTTAGGTGGGCAGGAGGGAAGAATTGGTTTTTGAGGGATTTACATAAATTTTTGCCTTCTTCATTTAACAATTACCATGAACCATTTCTCGGCGGTGGTTCTGTATTTTTTTATTTGAAACCAAAAGGAAAATCTTACCTGTCTGACAAAAATGATGATTTAATAAATGCATATCATGTAATCCAAAATAATGTCGAAGAAGTGATGACAATATTGAAGCAATTCAAAAATACTAAAGAGGAATACTATAGAATTAGGGATCAAGAGTTTCAAAGTGCTGTTGAAAAAGCTGCTAAGTTTATCTACTTAAATCGATTTTGCTTCAATGGATTATACAGGGTCAATTTAAATGGTATCTATAATGTCCCATATGGATTTAAAAAATATAAACATCTTTTTGATTATGAAAGGCTAAGAAGAGCTAACCTCCTTTTTAAAAATGCATTTCTATCATGTGAAGATTTTGAAGTTTCATTGAAGAGGATCAAAGCTGGTGATTTAGTGTTTTTAGATCCTCCCTATACTGAATCGAATGTTAAAAATGGATTTATAAAATACAATGAAAAGCTATATGCATGGCATGATCAGAAACGCCTAGCCAGCTATATAAAGAAACTGATTAGAAAAGGAGCATTTTTTATATTGACAAACGGAAAGCATGAATCAATCAAGGAGCTATTCGGAAGTATTTGTTCTCCTATATGCATTAAAAGATCTAATGTTATTGGAGGAAAAAACGCAAAACGAGGGATTACAGAAGAATATATCTTCACAAATACAATTTAAAAAGGAAGTGTCATGGGGATAGAAGGACTAATAAATATTGAACGGATATCAGCAAGGGCTATTAATAAAAAAAAATCTCTTGAGATTTTTAAGACATGTAAGCCTAAACAGAGAGAAGAACTAGAACTTGAAGGATGGAAGTTTGTTCCTTCCAAACTAAAACATTCCATAAGAATGAGTAAACCAAAATCCCATGATATTTATTTCGAAGATAGAGTCTGGGCTTTATTTGCAAAGATGGGCTTTAAGTATTTGAATGAGGATCGCAATTTTAAGATTGAATATCAAGAAGGTTTGAAAAAGCAGATAGATATTTTTGCAGCTGACGAAGAAGCTATTCTAATTGTAGAGTGCAAATCTTGTGAGACAAAAAGAAGGGTTAATTATCAAAAGGATATAAATGAACTAATTGAGCTTAAAGAAAAGATTAGAAGGGCAGCGAAAAAGTTAATTTCAGAAAATGCAAAGGTTGCTTTTGTTTTTGCAACAAATAAATCAATTCTTAATGAGAATGACAGAAAAAGGCTAGAGGAAGATTCAATTTTCCATTTTAATCAAGATGATTTTGAATATTATGAGACTATTACGGATCATTTAGGTGCTGCTTCAAAATTCCAATTATTTGGAAGACTATTTGCGGGTCATAAAATTCCAGGACTAAAGACCAGAGTGCCTGCTATTAAAGGGAAAATGGCATCAGGTGATACTTTTTACTCATTTGGCATTGAGCCAGATTTTTTATTAAAGATAGGATTTATGCTTCATAGGATCGAACCAAACAAAGAAACTTCAATGGCGTATCAAAGATTGGTGAAGAAGTCAAGGCTGAATAAAATAGCGAAATATATTGATAATGGGGGATATTTTCCAAATTCAATAATTATTAATATCATAACGGGTAAGAGAAAAAAGCTTAAATTTGATGAGGCAGAAAAGATACCTCACGATTCATACACATCCGACGGTATTCCATACACATCCTATGGTATTCTCCATCTCCCGCAAACTTATAGAAGTGTATTTATCATTGATGGACAGCATCGATTATATGGATATTCAAAGGCAAAATATGATTCTAATCATACAATTCCTGTAGTTGCCTTCCATAATATGAGGGATGATGAACAAGCAAAAATATTTGTAAAAATCAACCAAACACAAAAATCAGTCCCTGCAAATTTAATAGAGTCAATTATGTCTGATTTTAATTGGGGATCCGATAACGAAAGGCTAGCCTTAAGAGCTGTGAGAACAAGGACATTTATTGAGATGAACAATCAAGATTTCAGCCCCTTCTATAAAAGAATTATCTCTTCGGAAGAGAAAAAAACTGATATTAGATGTTTAACTTTAAAATCAATTCTAGATTGGGGTATAAATAAAACAAACTTTTTTGGAATAATAAAAAATGACAAGCTTATAAAAACTGGGTACTTGAATGATGTTTCCTATGAAAAAACCTTAAAAAAATCTTTATGTTTTTTTAATGCCTGTTTTAGTAAAATTGAAAATGAATTAGAGGAGCAATGGGATCTAGGAAGGGAAGAAGGCGGATTTATTGCAATGAACATTGGTGTTTCTGCAATCATAAGAACACTAGATTCTCTTCTTGAACATTTGGAAAAAAATAAAAACATTGTTCCACAAAAAATGGAAGGTAAAGAATTAGCTGACTTAGCGATTTCATATCTAGATCCTGTTATTGAGTTTGTAAAAATCTTAAGTTTTGAAGAAAGAAAAAAATTTAGAGGATATTTTGGTAGTGGGGCTACGGAGAAGGTTCAAAGGGAGTTTCAAAGCAAAATTCATGAGGAGTTCAAAGATTTTAATCCTGATGGTCTTGACCAGTGGATTAAAGAGAGCTCTGGACAATTTACGAATCTATCTTTTGCTTTAGGAAACCAAAAGATACAACCACTAATTGATAAATTTATAAAGCAAAAATTGGTAAGGGAATATGGGGAAAAGAAATGGTGGACAGCAGGAGTCCCATTCACGGTAAGAAAACCCTGTGTTATAAGAAAAGAACAAGAAAGCTCTTCAGAAAGCCCTTGGAAATTTTTAGATATTATTCACTATAAAGAAATTATTAACTATCAATGGAATTTACTTGGAGATTTTTTTACTCCACCAGGTATGGAACAAGCATCTAGAAAAAGTAAACTCTCCTGGTTAGATGATATAAATTCAATACGCAATAAATACTCTCATCCTTCAAGAGAAAAAGTAACAGAAAAAGAATATAATGATTTGGAAGAAATTTACGAGTGGTTGCAGAAAAAGTTGGTCGACAATTAGAAACAGATTGAGAAAAGTGGAAGCCGGAAACCCTAAGCCCTAGCTTCCCGATACTGAAAAAGATGCCATGCAAACAGAGGGTATAAATAAAGCCTCGCTATAGAAGACGAGAGAGGGGGACAGGAATTCTCATGGCAAATGAGGAACACCTTGAGATTATAAAACAAGGAGTCGAAGCTTGGAATGAATGGAGGAAAAATAATCCTGAAGAAAGACCGAATCTCAGTGGGACAGACCTCACAGGAGCGCTTCTTGCAGATGCAGATCTAAGCGAGTCGGACCTTAGTGGAGCAGACTTCAGAGATTCAACTCTCAGAGATGCTAACCTCACTCATGCAGACCTATACTATACAGACCTTGAGAGTGCTATATTGGTTAATACAAATTTCAAGAGGGCTGCCCTAACAAACTGCTTTGTTTATGGAGTCGCAGCCTGGGATGTAAAATTAAATGAAACAGAACAAAAGGACTTGGTAATTACTCCCAGGTTTGAGCCCTCTGGTATCACGGTTGATAATCTTGAAGTTGCCCAGTTCATCTATCTGTTACTCCACAATGAGAAGATCCGTCATATTATTGATACCATCACAACTAAAGTTGTATTGATTTTAGGGCGGTTTACACCAGAGAGAAAAACCATTTTGGATACGATTAAGAAAGAGCTGCGCAATAGAGATTATATACCTGTATTAGTTGATTTCAAGGAGCCAAGGTCCAGGGATATTAAAGAAACTGTTTCCACATTAGCACATATGGCACGCTTTATCATTGCTGATATTACAGATGCCAGAAGCATCCCACAAGAGCTGGAAGCCATTGTCCCAAATCTCCCATCTGTCCCTGTTCAGCCGTTGCTTCAAAAAGGAAAAGATAAATACAGTATGTTTGAAACCTCCCGAAGATACCCTTGGGTCCTTTCAATCCACGAATACAGGGACCTTAATGATCTAATGGCAACGCTGGAAGATAAAGTTATTATCCCTGCAGAGGCGAAGTCAGAAGAAATGAGGAATAAGTGACAAATACGAGCCGAGTGGAGGCCAAAGACCCCAAAGCCCTGGTTTGCCGATTCTGAAAGAAGACAGCAGGGCGTGATTAGCGCCTCATTTAGAGAGACGGTTCGCATTAATAGATTTTCTCACGAATAGAAAATGAAATTTTAAAAGGAGTTCTTTATTGAAAAGCAAGCAGTATAATGGGAGACTTGATAAACTTTGAGGCTATTTTTCCATAAGGCAATGTCTAGAGAAACAATCGGTCGACTAAATCCCATGTTGGAGGCTTTAAAATCTTCTCCATGCCGTGTGAATAAAATATTCATTCAAAACGGAGCGGGAAAAGGTAAGATTCATGAGATCATTAATCTCGCCAGAGACAGGCGAATTCCTCTTTTTTTTGTACCGAGAAAAAAGCTCGAGGTGCTGGACAAAAATCATCAGGGGGCAGTTGCTTTATTATCTCCAAAAGAATTTTCCTCCCTGGGATCCATCTTAGAAGGTTCGAGGCTTCCTTTTCTTGTTTTACTGGATGGAGTTGAAGACCCTCAGAATTTAGGTGCAATTATCCGGACTGCTGAAGGAGCAGGAGTGGACGGAATCATACTGCCCGAAAGGAGGTCTGCAGGGTTAACACATGTTGTTTCTTCTGTTTCAGCAGGAGCGCTTGAACATATCAAAGTTGCAAAGGTCACTAATTTAGCGCGTACTATAGATGATTTGAAAAAAGGGGGAATTTGGATAGTTGGGGCAGAAAGTGGAAGCAGGCAGTACTGGTATGAATTTGATTATACAGTTCCTCTCGGGCTGGTTTTGGGCTCGGAAGGCAAAGGGCTGCGGCCCATTATCAGAAGAAGTTGTGACAAAATTCTCTCAATACCGCTTCTTGGGAAATTGACTTCTCTTAATGTTGCCGCTGCAGCGTCTGTTTTCCTTTATGAGGCTGCACGACAGAGGATGATGCTATTCCAGGGCTTGTAACTCTGTTAAATGCTAATCTTCATATTGAAATTATAAAACGGTTGTGATAATAATGACTGGATTTCTATTGAGGAGGTGAACACAATTCCTTTCATATGGAAACCTTTAAACAAAAGGCTGGAGACAGGCATAGGTAATGACAGCCGTATATTTGTCATTTGCAATCCCCATTCGAACCGGGACCGACACCGGAGGTTGATTCCACGCGAGATTAAACTCCTTAAGAAAGAAGGGCTCGACTTCATATACGCGATTACAGATAACCCGATGGATGAATATATCATCGCTAAGGATGCAGTCGAGGATGGATTTAAAACAATTATTGCTTCTGGCGGTGACAGCACCATAAGTAATATTGCTGATGCAATATTGACAACTAATCCGAAGATTAACTTTGGGATAATCCCTAACGGGACAGGCAATGATTATGCTACAGGGAACAGCATTCCTCGGTCTTTGCATGAAGCAGTAAAAATCATTAAACAGGGCAGGGTTGAGAAACGGGATGTTATAAAAATCGGAAATCGCTACGCTGTGAGCCTCGTGGGATTCGGCTTTGATATTACAATGAGCGAGGTGCACCTTAAAAATAAAATACTAAAGGGGTCGCTGCTTTATTTTTATGCCATTATTGTTGCGATTTTTCGGCATAAAGGGTTTGAGATAACCGTAGAAATGGATGAAGGAAAGGAATTTAAAGGGAAAGCAATGATGCTTAATCTTGGTAATAATAAAATCTCGGGCGGAGGTTATATGACTTGTCCAGAGGCTGATATGAATGATGGTAAAATGGATGTAATGTTTATTGAGGATTGTCCGCCCATGACCCGCCTGAAGCTGTTACAAATGGTTAAAAGCGCCACTCACCTTCGCCACCCGCTTGTCCATTATCAACAAACACGGAAAGTGGTTGTTAAAAGTGAGCTCCCTCTTGCCTTTCATACAGAAGGGGAAATGTTTTATACTGAGCAAAACATCATCAGTGCAGAAGTAATTCCAGATAGACTTAATCTTATAGTCAGATAATAGAAAATAACTGGAACTTAAGCTTGGTTCTTACCCTCCAGTTGAGCAATGCGAGCTTTGTGAATTCTGTTGTATTCCTTCCGAACCCGACATTCTATTTTTTCACGTAGTTCGTTCCAGTCGTCTCTTTTAAATCTTTTTATAGCTAACGGGGGAAGAATGGTAATCTTTACTCGTCCGGAATGGTACCAAAAATTGTCCTTTCTTTTTATTTCTGCAGTACCGTCAATTACTATTGGCAGGATGGGTTTTTGTGCGTTGGTCGCAATATGCAGAAAACCCTTTTTAAAACGCCCGATCTCGGGTTTTGCATGACGACTTCCTTCAGGAAAAATCAGGATGCTGGCTTTTTCTTGTTTGAGGACATCGATGCTTTTATCCAGTGATTTGTATGCTTCCTGGGTGTTGGAACGGTTTATCGGTAGATATCCTGCCATTGACATGCACCACCCGAAGAACGGAAATGAGAATAAGAAGCTGGCTGCAAGAAATTTAAAATGGGTAGGAAGTATTCGTGCGAGGACAATTATGTCGACAGAACTTTTGTGATTGGATATTATTAGATATGACTTTTTGCGGTTAAGATGTTCTTTTCCTTCAATGGAGACTCTTATCCCGAGAATCAGAGATAACATTGTAAAGTACCATTTAATCATATAATGGGCCGTTTTCCCTGACCGGTCTATGATATGGATTATTGCTATTACAGGAGTTCCTATGATCATTACAGCCACACCTATAAAGAGGAAGCCGAATGTTGAAATGCCGGATATGATCATAGCAGTATTTTAGCCGAATAGGATGTATCCTGCAAATTTGATATGGATTTTGCAAATGATTTCAGTTATTCTTTATGTGTCTGCTGCATGATTTACAGGTCATAATTTGAAGGAGCGGTAGTCACAGAAAGCATCTGGTGGAAAAATTTGAGGAAGTGATGAGTAAAATGAGGCCAAAAAAATCTAGAGAAGAGGGATGGAAACTTTATTCAGCTTCTGTGTATAATCGTCTGGAAAGAGGGATGTTCAAGAAGATATTGCTCTTGATTATTGTTTTATTTTCTCTGTTTTTCTCTGTTTTTTCTGCATCCTTTAAAGAAAAAATTGAGAGCGGGACTCTTTCCATTTTTTTTATGGATGAGAAAGTCGGCTACGAGGAGTATACATGGCAGTCGGATGAGTTAGGTTATATTCTCACTGTAAAAGGCCGGATGACAAAACCGGTTGTCATGGAGATTGAGCACCTTACGATTCGTCTGGATGAAAGTTTTATCCCTGCCGAATTTGTTTTTAAAGGCTCAATAAATGGGGTAACACAGGAAGTGTCAAGCTCCATTATAGAGGGGCATGTAGAGAACAGGATTCTTGTTGCAGGCCAGGAACAAAAGAGTTCTGTCAATGTCAAGCGTAATGCTTTTCTTTTGCCAAATCCGATTTTTTCTCCTTATATGGTTCTGACTAAAAAATTCCGATGCACACTTAAAGAAAAAGTTGATCTGTCTGCCTATATTATTCCACAGCTTGAGACTTCGTTTACTCTTGAGCTTAAAGAAGATGATTCGTGTTTCCTTATCATGCAAATAAACGGCACGCAAATTGACATTGAAACAGATGGTAACGGGAATCTGAAAAGCCTTAATATCCCATTCCAAAACTTGAGAGTGATTCAAGATAATCTTTAGAAATACAATCAAAAAACGCTTGACATAAAGGGAAAATCAATATACAATCGTACGTACACTGTCATTAACACTATGGAAGTATGCGTAGAGGAATAAGATGAAAAAAGTTGTGTTTTCAAAGGATGAGCTTATAGTTAAAGCAAAGACAGCAGAAAAAACTCTTACTGAGTGGGAAAAGATAAAACTGTTAAAACCGGATGGTATGACAAACGGTAAGGTCCCTTTTTACAAGGAACATACATTTGAAAAAGTTCTTCATATTAAGAGGCTGTTGGATATGGGCTATGAATTGGGTGATATAAGTAAGATCATAAGAAAGGTCGGGATGCCCCAGACAGAAAAAACAAGCAGAACTCAGGCAAAGTCGAATGAGTTCCTGACCGTTGGAGGCCTTGCAGAACGTGTTGGTGTTAGCCCTCGCGCGATTAAACACTGGGAAACTAAAGGCATCATAGAACCTGACATGAGAAGCGAGGGAGGTTTTAGACTGTATTCGGAAATATACATCTATTTGTGTAATCTCATTAAAGACCTCCAGCTTTTCGGATATTCACTTGAAGAGATAAAAACTATTTCGGATTTATTCAGAGATTTTCTGGAAATCAGGACTAACCTGTCAATATACTCCAGGAAGGAAAACGAAGCAAAATTTAATGAAATGCTTCAGGGGATTCAGGCTCTTTTTAGTAAAACAAGGCTCTTGAAAGAAGGAATGGAACGATGGGATGATTTATTAAAAAAGAAGAAAAAAGAGGTAATGAGCCTCAAAAATCAGAATAAGAAACGCAGTGATTTGATAGGAAGAAAAAAATGAGTAAGATGATTTTTATTGAACCAAAAGCTCCTAATTTACACATATTTTCACAGTATCCGCTACCCAGATTAGGAAGCTATATTTTAGGAACTTTAATGAAAAAGAGGGGATGGGATGTTGAAGTGATCTATGAGGAAGTAAGAAAGATAGATTTTGAAGACGTTAAATCTGCGGATATTGTAGGCATCTCGACGATTACTTCAACTGCACCGAGGGCATACATGATAGCAGATAAAATCAGGCAGATGGGAATTCCGGTTATCATGGGAGGTCCTCATGTCACATTTTTGACCGAGGAAGCACTCGAGCATGCTGACTATGTTGTGCGTAAAGAGGGAGAAAAACCTCTCATGGCATTTATTGATGCATGGGAGAAAGGGGCTGATGACTATTCTTCTGTCAAAAGTTTATCTTACAAGAAAAATGGGGAAGTTGTACATAATCCTCTCGAACCATTTCTGGATGATTTAGATCAAATTCCATTCCCTGATTTTTCGAAGTTTAAAGAAGCAGATAAACATGTTGCCGGCCACAGGACTATTCCAATCCAGACTTCCAGGGGCTGTCCGTATAACTGTTCTTTCTGTTCTGTGACTGGGATGTTCGGGAGGAAATACAGGTTTCGTTCGGTACAAAGTGTTATCGAAGAATTACGCCAGTACAATGATAAGAAAAATTTTATATTTTTTTATGATGACAATTTTGCGGCCAGCCCCAAGCACACAAAAGAATTGTTGGAGGCTATGATACAGGAAAAATTTAAATTTAAGTGGTCGACTCAAGTGAGAGCAGATGCAGCCAGAGATGAAGAAACAATCAGGCTCATGAGAAAGGCAGGCTGCCGTATCCTGTATATTGGATTTGAATCGGTAAATCCTCAAAGTTTAAAAGAGATGAAGAAAGAACAGACAGTAGAGAAAATGACTCAGGCGATTAAAGTGATCAGGCGCCATCGGATCCATATTCATGGAATGTTTATATATGGTTTTGACGAAGATGATTGGAAGACGGTAAAAAAGACAGTAAGATTTTCCATAAGAACAAAATTAACATCCACACAATTCCTTATTTTAACGCCTTTGCCAGGATCTGAATTTTATAACAGGATGAGAGCTGAAAACAGAATTTTATTTAATGATTGGGCATTATATGATGCCCATCATGTTGTTTTTTGGCCTTCACGCCTTTCCCTTTTTCGTTTGCAATGGGCTCAAATTTTCAGCCATAAAAAATTTTATTCCTTGAGGGAGACGATAAAAAAGTTTTTTGAGTGCAAGTGGTTTGACCTGGCCATTGCTCACTATGCACGAAAATTAAACCGGATGTGGAAGAGAAAAAATAAAACATTTCTCAAAGTTGTAGATTTATTGACAAACAAGAAAGATGCGAGGATTGAAATAGATTATAGACAAGATATTGCACTGGACAAGTAAATTATCAAGGCAGCCGTATAAAGAAGTTACCAAATTGGGACAAAGTTTGAGATCAAATTAAAACATTATGCTTGACTCCAGGTTGTAAATAAGTACAAATCGGTTGACTTTTATAACTTACAGTGGATATTTTCTATTGCAAAAGGTATGTCCAGGCATAAAATATCTTACCGGAATGCATATTAATTGCAGTATCTTAATGCTAAAAAAGGATGGAATACTTATCTTGACATTGATTCAGGCAAATCTATAGAATAGACGAGTAAAATCAATAATTCGTTAAGAAAAACAATGGCGGCAAGAAAAGATTTTTATAAATTAGAAAAAAACATTATCCTTTTAAAGGAGAAGATAGACGATCTCGAGGAAAAAGAGGAATCTGGATGGGGAAAAAAGGTTAGTCTGTTAAGAAAGAAGATCGAACAGCAGTGGGCTGAGATCAAACCGCAGCTGACACCGTTCAACATTGTCCAGATTGCACGGCATCCAAAAAGGCCCTATACACTGGATTATATGGAGTATCTGACTGAGGATTTTATGGAATTCCACGGGGACCGTCGTTCTGGAGACGACCCTGCGATCATAGCTGGTTTTGGATCTTATAGGGGCCAGACAACGGCTTTTATCGGCCATCAAAAGGGCAGGACAACCCGATTAAGAATTGCCAGAAATTTTGGCCAGCCTAATCCTGAAGGCTATCGTAAAGCACTGAGGGTTATGAAACTTGCTGAAAAATTCGGGTTTCCTGTTGTTACACTGATCGATACACCAGGGGCTTATCCTGGAATCCAGGCTGAAGAAAAAGGCCAGGCTGAGGCGATTGCATATAATTTAAAGGAGATTTCAAAGCTGAGGGTTCCTGTGGTTAATGTAGTTATTGGGGAAGGAGGAAGTGGTGGGGCTTTGGGTATCGGTGTTGGCGACGTACTTTTGATTTTGGAGTATTCATTTTACTCTGTTATTTCTCCTGAAGGATGTGCGGCAATTCTCTGGAAAGACCAGAGTGCTGTTAATCAGGCTGCAGAAAACCTAAAATTTTTGGCCAAAGATTTATTGGAGCTGGGAATTGTTAACAAGATTATCCCGGAACCTCCGGGAGGTGCACATATAGATTATAAAAAGGTATTCAAGAATGTAGATGAACAGATAAACATGTCTATGAAAGAAATAAAGCATAAGTCAGTAGAAAACATGCTGGAAGATAGATACCAAAAATTCAGGAAGATAGGAATTTTCGTCGAGAAATGACATCAAAGACAAAGAATAAGAAAATTTCAGCCATAAAGGGTACGAAAGACATCCTTCCTCAAGAAGCGAAGAAGTGGCAAAGAGTGGAATCAGTTGCCAAGCGAATTTTTGAACTCTATGGTTATCGGGAAATACGGACACCCGTATTTGAAGCTACAGAACTTTTCGAGAAAGGTACTGGACAGACAACAGATATTGTTATCAAGGAAATGTATACTTTCAAAGATAAAGGAGGACGTTCTTTAACCCTGCGGCCGGAGTATACCCCTTCGGTAGTGCGTGCCATCATTGAGAACAGGTTGTATCTTCAACCTCAACCACAGAGATTTTATTTCATGGGCCCTATGTTCCGGTATGATAAACCTCAAAAAGGGCGTTACCGCCAGTTTCATCAGATAGACATTGAAGTTTTCGGTGAGAAAGATCCGGCTATTGATGCTGAAATAGTAGAGATGGCAGTTCGTCTTTTTAAAGAATTAAATGTTGTTGATGTGAAACTCATGGTAAATTCCGTTGGCTGCAGTAAGTGCCGGCCTCGCTATCTTGAAGCATTAAGACGTAAGGCCAGCGAATACAGAGGCCAGCTTTGTGCGGACTGTCAGAGGAGAATTGTAACAAATCCTTTAAGAATTTTTGACTGTAAAGTTGAACTCTGTAATGAAATTTCCCGCAGCTTTCCTAGTATCATTGATTATTTATGTCCGGATTGTAAGGAACATTTCAGAAAGTTTTGTTCTTATCTGGATCTTTACGGAATAAAATATACTGTAGCGCCCCGCCTGGTTCGTGGGCTGGATTATTACACAAAAACCACGTTTGAATTTGTTTCATCGAAATTAGGGGCCCAGGATGCTGTTCTTGGCGGAGGCAGATATGATGATATGATGAAAGCATTTGGGGGTCCGGAAATCTGCGGAATCGGTTTTGCCATGGGGCTGGAAAGATTTATTTCGGTTGTACCTTTCGAAGAAGAGAAAGAGGCTTTCCTTTATTTAGCCCATATGGGGGATAGAGCAAAAAAGGCGGGAATGGAATTAGCCAGATTCTTGAGGCAGAAAGGGATAGAATGCCTTGTTGAGTACAAAGAGCGGAGCCTTAAGAATCAAATAAGCCGTGCAAACAAGCTGGGAGCGAAATGGGTCTTGATTGTAGGAGAGGAAGAAGTGCAAAAAGGCCGTTATCAGCTTAAAAATATGACAACTGGCTTACAGGAAGAGATTACTAAGGAAGAAATACCTGGCATTCTTTTAGCTTAGTAAAAGGATAGAACAAATGGGGTGCGACACATTGTCAGATTGGAGACGAACAGTCTATTGTGGTGCTATGCGAAGGAAAGATGCCGGCAGGGAAGTGACCCTTCTCGGTTGGGTCAATAGACAAAGAGACATAGGGAATTTAATTTTTCTCGACCTTAGGGACAGAGAGGGATTGACCCAGATTGTTGTAACTTCTGAGAACATAGGGCTTCTCAAGAAAGCAAAGACAATCAGGATGGAATATGTGATTGGAATAAAGGGAGTCGTGAGGAAGCGGGAGGAGGGTTCTATAAACCCCAATCTTTCAACAGGAGAGATAGAAGTTGAAGCAAAAGAGCTTAAAGTTTTAAGCGAGTCTAGGGTTCCTCCTTTTGTGATTTCTGATCCTCCCAATGCGACTGAAGAGCTCCGTTTTAAGTACAGATACTTGGATTTAAGAAGGCCCTCCATGCAGCGTAGTATAAAGCTCAGGCATCAGGCAGTACTCTGCATTCGCAATTTCCTGAGCAGTAAAGGTTTTTACGAGGTTGAGACTCCGTTTCTTACTAAATCGACTCCAGAAGGAGCCAGGGATTACCTTGTGCCTAGCCGGGTGTATAAGGGGAAGTTTTTTGCTTTGCCTCAATCTCCCCAAATTTTTAAGCAGATCCTTATGATTTCGGGACTTGACCGTTATTTCCAAATTGTGCGCTGTTTCCGGGATGAAGATTTAAGAACAGACCGCCAGCCCGAGTTTACTCAGATCGACCTGGAAATGAGTTTTATAGACAGGGAAGAGATTTTTCAAATAGTAGAAGCCATGATGGCTTCGGTTTTTGAAATTATCGGGATAAAGGTTGATGTGCCATTTGCCAGACTCACCTATAAAGAGAGTATGAAAGCATACGGGACTGACAAGCCTGATCTGCGTTCTGGGATGAAGATAGAGGACTTAACGGAAATTGCTGCCAGAGTCGATTCAGATGTTATAAAAAGCTCGCTCTCTGCAGGCGGTGTATTAATGGGAATAGCCGTGGAAAAAGGAGAAAGTTTTTCCAGAAGCCGGCTTGAAAAGCTCAATCAGAATGTAAAAGTCCGTGGAGGAAAAGGTATTATCTGGATAAAAAAGCCAGAAGGGTTTAAGTCTTCCTTGAGAATGGTAGAAAAAGACATCGATTTGATCTGGCAAAAAATGAATGTGGGAAAGGAAGATTTAGTTTTGCTGATTGCTGATAAGAAAAAGACCGTATTAAAGATATTGGGGGAAATCCGCCGGTCTCTTATTTCTGAGCAGTACAAAGAACCAGAATTATTTAAGTTCGCATGGGTGACAGACTTCCCGCTTTTTGAATGGAGCGAAGATGAAAACCGTCTTGTCTCGATGCATCATCCTTTCACTTCTCCCTGGGAGGAGGATACGGAGTTCTTGGAGAAAGAGCCTCTTCGTGTGAGAGCGAAATCATATGACCTTATTCTTAATGGGATAGAAATAGGAGGGGGATCGATCCGCATTCATAACTTTGACCTTCAAGAAAAGGTGTTCAGGACTCTCGGCCTAGATGAAAGGGAGGTCCAGGAAAAATTCGGGTTTTTCCTGGAAGCTCTTTCTTATGGGACACCTCCTCACGGTGGGATTGCTCTTGGAGTGGATCGTATTGTCATGTTACTTGCAGGCCAGGATTCTATACGCGACGTCATTCCTTTCCCAAAGACAACAAGCTCGTTATGTCTGCTCACAAATTCTCCTTCAGAGGTTGATCCAAAGCAGCTCAAGGATCTCGGATTGAAGAAATCTGACAGATAAGAAGAAGAGGAAAAGATGAATTTGAGAGTATGGCTGTGCTCCACTCAGATTTTTTAACGCCATCTCCTCAAATTCATCCACTCTCAGATGTTCTATCTAAGTCCTGATTATTGTGATAAGCCGATCAGGGCTAATTATTCAGGAGTGGTTTACTGCGTTGTCTTCAGGCGCCTTGTTTCAGTTATGAACGTCCCGATCAAGGCAGCAAATGTGAATAAAAAGACTCTCCATAGAGCTGTGACTGCAGTATTGCCCAGAAGGGCTGTAAGCAGCTCACCTTCTCCTGTGAATACAATCAACAGCACTGTGCTTACTACGGCATGAAAGAGACCTGTTAGGGCTCCGCTGATTGCCCCCATTGTCATTCGTTTTGAGAAGGCAGCACCTCCTGCCCATACGGAAGTCCCAGCAGCCGTGAAAATAGGGAACCAGAGAGCAATCCACCAGATATTGCCGAATTTGGGTAGATGACCTGTACATTGAAGGTATACTACTTCGGTTAAAGCTAGAAATGCAGTTCCTGTAAGCACACAGAGAGGTAAGTGCCAGGTTCTAGGTTTTAGGCCGGATCGAAGCTTGCTGCGCTGGCGGATGCGTCGGCCTATAGTCAGGGGATAATTGTAGAATAAGTCAAAGAAGGCATGTTCCAGAAGAGCCCCTCTTTCCCCAAAAACAGGCACGATATGTGCGGCTCCTGTTGCCCAATGTCCAGCCATGAAGCGGGCAAGGTCTGGATAGCGGTATGCCATCTGTATCGGAAAAGCAAGGTAACCGATATATTTTAGGAAACTTAAATAAAATGCGATGTTGTAATCTTTAAAATTGCGTTCGTGCAAAACAAGAAAAGATACATAAAAACCTCGAACAAGAGAGCCGGGCGATATCGGAATAACCTGAAAAAGACCCAGAATAATGCCTGCGTGTATAGAAGCTGCCTGCCACGAAAGCTCCGGATGCAGCTTTACATAAATAAATGCAACGATAATTGAGACTATTTGTGTTACAGGTACTGTGCAGATATGGACAGCGAGGCTTTTAAGGTATTTCTGGATAAAAGGTTCCTTTATTTGGGAATTGATTCTTGCCGCCTCTTCAGAGCTCAGGGTTCCGTTTTTATGTCCTGTAGAGACCAATTCACGCATCCATTGTTCTCGGGCATGGGCTTTGAAATAAAGCCGTAAAGGTCTTGCAAATATGTAATCAAGTGACTGTAATGCAAAGCGGCGGTCTGAAAAGAATCGGTGCATCTTTGCAGGTAATATTGAAAGCGGCAGGTGTCCAAGAAATCTCGCAGGGTGTCCGGCCAATTTTTTTGCCCGTTTGGCATCGACACGTCCTTTCCTGTGCCAGCGGATTAGAATCTCAGCAATGCGGCTTCTTCCGGCGCGCCGTAAATAGTCGAGGTTGGTAAATAAATGTGCTAAGTGATGTCTGTAAATTTCTTTCCCCCACAGCCTGCGCACAAAATATCCAAGAATTGGAATAAGACCGAGGAAGTAGAAAATCAGTGTGAGAAACTTATTATGAACTAATCTGTTTAAGCTTTTTTCATCGATTATGTTCCGGATCTTCCAGCTTTTTATACTGCTGTTCATGATGGATACCCATAATTTCCTACTGTAGATCAGTTTAAAATGATTATGTGTGATATCGGGTAGTGAGTTGCGGTAGGACTTCTCTGCCTCTTTAAGCTCCTCCAGGGCATCTTGTATTCCAGTAAAAGTTTCTGGATTGTTATTCACAAAACTCTGCAGTTTGTCTATGCTTCCGCGGTCAAACTGAACTAAACTGCCCCTGCCAATGCCTTTGAAGATGAGTTTAAAGTCAGCAGGGCACATAGGAAGAAAAGGAAGAATAGCAAGTCCGGCACGGAAATCCACTGCCACTAGCCCAGCTTCAGGAGCGGGATCGCTTTCGATTCGCTTGAGAACATTAGGCTGGCTTTTGAGTGTCCACCATTCATACTGGCGGGCCAGTTCTACGGCGCCCATTTCATGTAACAAATTAACAAGTTGGGCCATAAAAATCCGTTTTGAGCGGAACTCTGGGGAACCAGCCCCTTCCCCGAAATCTCCTGCTTTCCATTTCCGCCTGGCATCCAGGTTGTCGTCTACCTCGAGATGCCAAACGCGGCCGTCGATCCACTCGCTGATTTCTCCACAGCTCCCGAGAACAGGGTCAATGAAGGTTGCCAGAATATTGACTACAACCTTTTCTGAACCAAAGTATGTTTTCGCTCCCTGCCGGATAAGTTTCTGCCAAAGAGCACCTGCACGGGCAGCGTCAGGGTTGACCTGGAGGGAAAATGGGCCCTGAAAGCCAAGGGCATAAATCACGTTTCGGTATAATTTTGAGAAGCCAGTCGGAGGAATTAGAATTTTCATAGCATAGGTATGGCCCGGATGAATACCTTCAAGCTGGCCGTCGGCAGATTCAATACTCAGAGTTTTTACCTTGTAAACCTGGCCTGCATAGCCACCGCCTATAAATTTTTCTACTTCTAATTTTAAATGCCCTGTGTTTGCGGGAACGATTCCTTTGATTTCATAAGAAAGCTGTGTCCCAGGTTCGTATCGCTGGACGCGCATGGGGCGCAGGATTTTCTGCTCCTGGAAAAACTCTTTTAATTCCAGGATAGTCTGAATCGAATATTCTATTTCCATGATGTTTTCAGTCGTGTAAGTTCATTTCCGTTTTTTTCGTTTGTCAGTTGGTGCAAAAAACAAGATAATCTTTCATTCAATATTAGACTCTTTTCCTTGCTGTCTCCTTCAATATTTAAACATTCAATTGAGTATAAATCAAATTGTTTAAGGATGTAACATAAAAAGTATTTGTTATGTTTGCAGGTAGAGATCCATATTTTGTTTTGTCTTGAATTTGAATCTTGTATTAAGTATAAGTATTGTATGAGCCGTAAAGAAGATAGGTATAAATGGGCAGCGAGCCAGGTGTGCTCCAAGGTTAAGCACCATGTGAATACTGTGTCTACACTTTCCAAACTGTCATCAATATGGACTTAATATGAAATTGCGGTGCTTCCTTTGGCCGTTTAAAATGAGATATAATTAGAAAATGCTGGGAAAGGCCTCGTGATGAAAAGAAAAATAACCCCAGTTTGTATGTTGATTTATATTTTGATCTGGGGAAATTTTTCGTTTAGTCAGAAGGATTCTATTTCTGGGGAAATTACATTAATAGCACATTATAAAGAGAGGCTTAAAGAGTGGATTATTGCAACTGGTGATGTTGAGATTCATTACAAGAACGTTAAATTATTTGCCGACAGCATTAAATTGAATACAGAAACTAAAGATGTATCGGCTGAAGGCAATGTAGTGATTCAATTGCCCAACGAGAACATTAGTGGTGAAAAAGCCAGCTTTAATTTAGATTCTTCAATAGGAGAAATTAAAAAAGTCCATGGTATGGTGCAGCCCACCATATTTTACGAAGCAGAGTCTCTCGAAAGGAAAAGTGAAAGTGTCTATTATTTTCAGAAAGCATGGATAACATCTTGCACTCAGCCTGTCCCGCGATGGAAATTTTCCTGTTCTAAGGCAGATTTCAGGAAAAATGATTACGTGGCAATGTGGAATTCTATATTTTTTATAAAGAAAATTCCGGTGTTTTATTTTCCTTATTTGAGATATCCTCTAAATAAGGAAAGAGCAACCGGGTTATTAACGCCTCAATTAGGATATTCGGGGATAAAGGGAGTTACTTATTCGCAGAGCTTCTACTGGGCGATAAGAAGGAACATGGATGCTACCTTAAATTTAAATTATTACTCGGAAAGAGGTTTGGGAGGAGGACTCGAATACCGTTATCTATTTTCTAAAGGAACAGGCGGACAGTTAAACCTGTATTATTTCAATTTTAAAAACACTCTCGATCAGGAAAAACAGCCTAATGCTTATATCTTTCGCTTCAGTCATAACCAACCGCTCCCTCTTAACTTTAAGCTTGTGGCAAATGTTGACTATCAAAGTTCTTTTGATTTTTTAAGACAGTTTGACAACAACTTCAGGCGGGCCGTCGTTTCAAATAGAAGCTCCCAGGTATATCTATCCAGGGCATGGTCTTATTTTAATCTAAATGCCAGGGCTTCAAGGTTTGAGACTTTTTTCATGAAGGCAAACAACTCAATAATCAGACACTATCTGCCGCAGATAGGGTTTAGTTCTTCCAAAATAAAGATTCTTTACCCCTTATATTTTTCTTTTTCTTCGTCTTTTGCGCGGTGGGAATACGGATGGGAGTCTGATTATGAAAATAACACGCAGAAACATTCGCAGAGTTTGGCGTTTAATCCAGCATTCACAATCCCTTTTACAGCAGTTCCCTGGTTTACACTGAATTCTTCGATTTCTTCCAATATCAATTATTATTTTCAGAGTTATACACCCAACACTAAAACAGTAGTAGATGATCCGATTTTAACCCACAAACATGCAGTCAACTTTGAATTTATTGGGCCTGTCTTTTATAGGATTTTCTTAGGGGCCGATAAGACGCCAAGGCTGAAGCATATTATTGAGCCTTCTGTTGTGTACCGCTACGAGACGCCGGTTGCTTTTTCTGACAGGATTATTACTGCAAGCGGCTACTATTTTCGATATCACAAAGTAACTTACGGCTTAACAAACCGTTTTTTAGTTAAGCAGGATAAAATGGCAAAGGAGATTTTTACTCTGGGGATATCACAGACGTATTATCTGCTTCCAGAGGAAAGCCCTTTAAAGCGCTTCCTGGTTGACAATGAAATACCACAGTTTACAGATATAAGCAGTTATTTAAGATTTTACCCCAAGCAAAAATTCAGTATTGATGTTTCTGCTGGCTTCAATCCCTATTATAAAACTCTTTCAAGCGTTCGGATGGGAGCCAACTTTGGGATGCCAAAGGATCCCTTATTTTTAAAGGTAAATTGGTACAAAAGTATCAACCCTTATTATAGTAATATACTATATGACCGTCACCAGATAAGCTGTTTTGGTGGGGCAAAGATCCCCCGGCTTTCCATGGAAGCTATGGCTGAAGTGGATTTTAATATTAAGGAGAAAAAGCTTCTTTATTCTGCTTTTTCTCTGATTTACCATTATCAATGCCTTGATTTTACCGCAGATGTTAGAGTATTTTATTTTCGTGAAAAACCAGAGACGTACTTCAGAATCTCTATAGGCTTAGGAAACATTGGAAAGACAACAGATTTTCTTGGAGGCTTGGGATTCTGAAGAACCGGGAGTGATCCCCATTTTTCAAGGAGGATAAATGAAAGTATTAATCACTGGGATTACAGGATTTGCAGGAAGCCATCTTGCTGATTACATTCTTGAAAATCATCCTGATGTCAAAGTTTTCGGAGTAGTGCGCTGGAGAAGCCGCATGGAAAACATACTCCATATTAAGGACAGAATAACGCTTTCTGAGGCAGATTTGAAAGACTTTGTTTCTTTAAAAAAGTGCCTGGCCGAAATTAAACCTGACCTCATTTTTCATCTTGCGGCTCAGAGCTTTGTTCCCTCCTCCTGGAAATTGCCGGCTGAGACATTTACTATCAATGCAATCGGCGAGATCAATCTTTTCGAGTCGGTCCTCAGCCTCGACTTTTCGCCTAAGATTCAGATTGCTGGTTCAAGCGAAGAGTATGGATTAGTCAACTCGGATGAGGTTCCAATGAAGGAAACGAACCCATTGCGGCCTCTGAGCCCTTATGCTGTAAGCAAAGTTGCACAGGACTTGCTGGGATACCAGTATTTTAAGAGTTATGGATTGAGAGTAGTGAGGACACGGGGATTTAATCATACAGGCCCTCGCAGAGGTGAGGTTTTTATCTGTTCCAGTTTTGCAAAGCAGATTGTTGAGATCGAACACGGCAAGAGGGAACCCGTTCTTTATGTAGGCAACCTGGAAGCAAGAAGGGATTTTACGGACGTCCGGGATATTGTACGGGCTTACTGGCTTTCTCTTGAAAAAGGAAAGGAAGGAGATGTCTACAATATCGGTACAGGAAAGACTTACACAGCGAAAGAAGTTCTAGACATTCTTATTTCTTTAAGCACTGCCGAGTTTAAGATAGAAGTTGACCCTGAAAGATTAAGGCCTTCTGACGTACCTATCCTTTTATCTGACAGCACGAAATTTAGAAAGATTACAGGATGGGAGCCGAAGATTCCTTTTCAAAAGTCACTTCAAGATTTACTTGACTACTGGAGGGAAAGGGTTTGAATCTAAAAGTTTTTATCAGCGGGGCAACAGGGTTTGTAGGACGCCATCTCATCTCCCGGCTGAATTCCCCTCAGTACACTATTTACGGCAGCTCTTTTCCCGAGAAGCCGGAAGTTTTTGAGGGACTTGGGGGAAGGGAGATTTTTCACCTGGATATAAGAGCCGAAGAAGACATCTTTGAGGTCATAAGAAAAGTCCAGCCTGACTGGGTTTTTCATCTTGCGGCCATATCTAACGTTAAGCATTCCTGGGAGGAGCGCAGAGAAACTCTCGAGACAAACATCATGGGAACTCTTAACCTGTTCGAAGCTGTAAGAAAACATGCTCAGAAAGCGAGAGTTCTTTTTGTCAGCTCTTCTGACGTTTACGGGATTATATCACCGGGGGAAAGAGTTTTGAAAGAGGAAGATGACACCCGGGCTGTAAATCCTTATGCATTAACGAAGATTGGCGGAGAAATATTGAGCAAGTTCTATTGGGAAATTGAAAAGCTTGATGTCTTAATAGTGAGGTCTTTTCCGCATACAGGTCCTGGCCAGGGGCCTGATTTTGCATGTTCTGATTGGGCGTGTCAGATTGCGCGGATTGAAAAAGGATTAGCTGAGCCTGTGATAAAAGTAGGGAACATCGATATCCAAAGAGATTATACAGATGTAAGGGATGTGGTCAAAGCATATGTTTCTCTTATGGAAAGAGGGAAAAAAGGGCAGACATATAACATATGTTCAGGAAAAGCTGTCGCTCTTCGGAAAATACTTGAATTTCTTTGTTCTTTATCTTCTGAGAGTGTTAAGGTTAAGGTTGATTCGCGAAAATTGAGGAAGACAGACATTCCATTTCTAGTTGGCAACAACCGGAAAATAAGAAGAGAAACATCCTGGGAACCGAAGATACCCCTGGAACAGACCTTAAAGGATTTGCTTGAATACTGGAGGAAACGAGAGGGCAGCACTTGAGGCAGTCGTAAGATTCTATAAAGTTCAAGATTGAAAATATTTTCAGATTCTACTTCTGGGGAAATAAAACTTCGATGAGTTCTCCGGTTGTAACTGTGGCTGTCCCGATTTTTCCTACTGCGATGCCAGCAGCAGTATTGGCAATTACTGCGGCTTCCTGAATCGAAGCACCCGAGAGAAGCGCAAGGCAAGCAGAAGCAATCACTGTATCCCCTGCTCCAGTGACGTCATAGACTTGCCTGGCTATAGTCGGAATGTGGAAGGGCATTTTTCCCCTTTCAAATACACTTAGCCCAAGTTCGCCCCTTTTGAGCATGAGATATTTTGCTTCAATTTGAGAGAGTATTTTCTGACCTGCATTTTCAACTTGAGTATCAGTAATGCATGGATGATGGACAATTTTTTCTGCTTCAATGTGATTGGGATTGATGAGGGTTACAGGTGAAAAGGAGAAGAAATTTTCGACTTTTGGGTCTACAAAGACAGGAATTTCATTTTTCCGGGCGTAAGGTAGAATTTTGTCCATGAGGGATTTTGAAAGAATTCCTTTATTGTAGTCTGAGATAAGAATTCCATCGTATTTTTCTTGCTGGATGAAGTTAAATATTTGTTTTTCAATTTGGGAAGAGATTGGATTCTTTTTTTCCTGGTCTACTCTGACAACTTGTTGCTGGTGAGCAATGATTCGTGTTTTTACAGTAGTGGGCCTGGTAGAGTCGGTAAATATGCCATGATTATTGGAAGTTACGTTTCTAACCCATTCTCCATCCTGATCTTTTCCAACTACTCCCACAAGAATAGAAAGGGCTCCGAGGCTTTCCAGGTTGCGGCTTACATTGCCTGCACCTCCAAGGCAGTATGTATCTTTTTTTACCTCAACAACTGGCACAGGAGCTTCGGGAGAGATGCGAACGACATTACCCCATAAGTATTTGTCAAGCATAAGGTCTCCCAAGACAAGAACTCTTTTATCGTTAAAATTGTCAGTAATAGCTTTTATCTTTTTAAGGTCAACTCCTTTCATTGTTTTTCCTCCGTTAGAAAAATAGGATTGGAAACAATCCATGGGACTTTTTTATTCAGTGGGGTTCTTTCCTTGAGGTAGACTTCGACCCTGTAAACGCCTGGCTGTGTCGCCTTATATGACAGCATTTCTTCTCGCGAATGATGAATTGTATTTCCGTTGTGAATGAGAAAAGCTTCCTTAGCAAAAGGAAATGGAGTTTTAATATAGAGAGTGGTGACAGAATCAAGCGAAGTTGTTCCTCCCATTGGGATCTTTTTTTTGCCTTTTTCAGCCCAAAACCGGAATCCATCTGCTTGAGCAGCAGAGTCCACAGCATTGTAAAAATTTCCGTGTTTCAAAAGGTCATAAATCTGTCGTTTGGCAGTTTCAAAGTCCGCTGAAAGAGGTTTTTTGAGGGGGAGATGAAGCCTGAGGAGGAAGAATAGAGACCTGTAAAGAAGGTGGGCATCCACGCTAAAATAGCCGTAAATCGGGTGCAGCTTGTTGAGTGCATCCCATTTTTTTAGATTTTTTTCCGGTCGGACCAGTATTTTTAGAAGAGCATATTGAGGTTTTATGAATAAGGCAGGCATATGAGGCAGGGAACGGATAAAGTCTTTTTTCAGCATACTGTCGGCATTTATTATTTCAATTCCTGAATAGTCGATAAACTTGCCCCACGACCAGCTAACTTTTGAGTAAGGATGAGCTATTATGGTAAATCCATGTAAAGCTTTTATTTGATAAACAGATTCCTCTGCATTTTGAGAAAAAGAATGCGAAGGAGTCTTGAAATCCAGTGCAACAAGATGGCCTCTGCTTATAGAAAGCTCGGATCCGGAAAGCACAAGTACTCCTTTTTTCCAGCCCTGGCAGGCAAGTGCCTCGAAATTTGGTTCTCCATGGTCCGTAAGAATAATGAAATCGAGTGAGGCTGATGAGGCAAGTGCTGCGATTTCTTCGATATTTTTTCTCCCATCTGAAAAGGTAGAGTGCATATGATAAGCCCCTTCTACTTCCCGGAGAGATACATCTTGAGAGGATGGTTTGTATGTTTTAAACCTGAAGAGGTTAAAGCTCAGCCACAGGGAATAAATCAGAAATATACCCAGCAGGATGTACAGGAATGATAGAACTAAACGTTGTGCTTTTGAACGAGGTGCCTTTTTATTTCTCTTCATTAATCTGAGTTTTATTTTTAAGGATACGTTCCAGAGTGAAAGGAACAGCCATCATATAGAGAAAAAGCGAAGTAATTTCTGAGTCTCCGAAATTGTATTCAAATATGCCTGCTGTTATGAGTGCTAAGAGTGCGGCCAGAGAAGCCGCGGCAAAGGGGAAGACAGAGGAATCTTTGGGTTTGATAAGCTTGATAAGTGAAATAAATATCCAGATTACGAATACAAGCCAGGCAAGCAGTGTTGGAATCCCCCTTTCTGCTGCGATTTGAATGAAGTTGTTGTGAAGATGAACATTCCTCTTCGCCTCTTCGGAAAGGCCGTATTCAGGATTTTGGAATACCATGTCCACTGTGTCTGGACCTGTACCAAAGAGAGGGAAATCCTTGATTATTTTAATCCCGGCATGTAAATATTCGATTCTCTGCGTGTTGGAATAGCCATTCAAGCTGAAGATGCTGAGGGCTCTCTTTTTTACGTCCCGGGGGCTTAGAAGAAAAATTAGTCCCACAGCGAGGGGAATGATGATTAAAGCTTTAGGTTTGTAAAGAAAAAGGAGCACGAGTGAAGCGACAATGATTCCAATCCAGGCACATCTTGTTAGAGTAAATATTAGTGCGATAGTGGAAAGGAGAAATCCCAATCCCCAGAGGAACCTTACCCTGTTGCGGTAAAACAGAAACATACTCAAAGCCATAGTGCTGAAGAGAAGCAGAAGGCCGGCCTGTGTCATGTAATGTCCCATAAATCCTGCCACTCTTTCTCCCGGCGAGGCCTTAAATATGAAATAGAAAATAGAACAGAGAATAGTAATATATCCCGAAGCCAGAAGAGCCAGGCTGGCATTTTTAATATCTTTTTCCCTGCTAAATCCAGTGTAGACCATTGGGATTATAAGGAAAAGGAGGAGCTCCCTGCAGTCTTTTAAACTGACCTCAGGATTAACCGATAAAAAGGAAGAAATAAGTGAAAGGATGCAGTAAACGGCCATGGCCCAGAAGAAAGGGGGCACAAGAAATTTTTGTTTTTTAGTTAAGAGTAGGATGAGCCAGCAAAGAAGAGAGATGGAAAGAATAATCTGACTTATGCTTATGGATATCATTGAAAAAAGCAGATAGAACATAAGGGTTACCGGGAGAACGGCTAAAATTTTTATTTGGTGGCTTTTTACACTCATTATGAATAGTAGGATAATATAATAGAAGGTCAAAAAGTTCAAATAGCAAATAATCAGGATGGATTCAACTTGTATTCCAATTTAATTTATTGAAGAAAAGTAAGGCAGGCTTGATAAACTTCTTCAGGAGTGATGTTTCTTAGGCACCTGAAATCTCCGTAAATACAGTGTCTTTGTTTGCAGGGGCGGCATTCAAACTCCTTTTCAATTATAAATGCATTTGCCTGCCATGGGGCGAAATTGGCAGGGAGAGTAGGTCCAAAATAAGCCACTATAGGAGTAGAAGTAGATGCTGCAATGTGCATAGGGCCGGAGTCAGGGCCTACAAACAGGGATGAACAGGATATGAGCTCTTTTAATTCCCTTAGATTAATCCTGTCGACAAGGGAGAAAAGAGGCACAGCGCTTTCTTTCAATATTTTTTCTCCAGCAATTTTATCTTCACGAGCACCTACCAGGATAATCTTTACATTTGGAAATTCAGACAAGAGATGAACTAATTTGATTATATTGTCTGTTCCCCAGTCGCGAAATTTGTTCCCGGCGCTTATGTGTACTATTATGACCCTGGATTTGTTGAGATTGTTTTTAGATAGGAATGCTTTTACTCTTTTCATTTCTGCTTCTTGAGCTTTTGGGAGAAATGACGGTGGAGAAGAGGTGGTTGTAATCCCCAGGGCTTTGACAAGGTTGATGTGGTTTTCAACGCTGTGAAAAGTGCCTTTTTTGGGTTTGCGGGGGAGCTTGATGTCATAGATAAAATTCTTGTATTTTATTCTGTATCCGATTTTTAACTTTGCTTTGGAAAATAGAGTTATAAGAGATGCTGTCGGCCCTCCGTGAAAGTCGATAACCACATCATACTTTTCTTGTCGGACCTTGCGGATATGTTTTATGAATTCTTGTGTGCTTAAATTCTTTGGTAATATGATGACTTTGGATAGAGCAGGGTTTCCCTCGACGAGTTCCTTGTATGGTTCTTCTATGATGTATGAAATAGCGGCTTGGGGAAAGCTTTCTTTTAGTACCGAGACTGCAGGGGTAGTCATGACGACGTCTCCGATTCGTCTCAGCCTTATAAGAAGAACTTTTTTTATTGAGGACGGATCAATCCTTAGTTGCTCTGTCTGGTTCAATGGTTGCCTCGTCAATGAGCATAACCGGGATGTCGTCTTTTATAGGGTACACACGAGAGCATTTTACGCACTTAAGGCCTTTCTCATCGGCTGTAAGTTTGACATCTGCCTTGCATATTGGGCAGGCAAGGATTGCAAGAAGCTGGGGGTCTATTGTCATCTTTTTTCTCCTCCTCAATATCATATAAATTATTTGCTAGCCAGTCAATATTTTGCTCTGTTAGTAAATAGCAGATGGTTTTTCGTTGACACCAAATGAGGGCTGTGGTATTAGTTTCTAGGTAAGGGAGGAATAAATCCGATGAAAAATCAAGATAATAAAGTTTCCCCTCCTAAGACCCGTATCAACAAGATTATGCTTGGGTCTCTTGAGCGCCCGGCACTACACTGGATGGCAAAACATTTACCATCATGGGTGCTTCCTGACCATCTTTCGCTTGTAGCCATCATTTCTGCCGTGGTTATTTTCATATCCTACTGGTTAGCGCGTTTTAGCCTGGATTGGCTTTGGCTGGTCAATTTTGCCCTTATAGTGCACTGGGCAGGCGATAGTCTGGATGGAACCCTTGCCAGAGTCCGTCATATTGAACGCGAACGCTATGGTCTTTTTGTTGACCACAATTGCGATACAATCTCCATGTTCTTAATCTGTGTGGGAATGGGTGTATCCCCCTTGATGGACTTAAGCATTTCGCTTTTGGTTCTTATCGCCTATTATTCTATGTCCATATTGGTTTATCTTATCTCGATGGCGCGTGGGGTTTTTAAAATTTCCTTTGGTGGGTTAGGGCCTACCGAAGTAAGACTTGCAATTATTATTGCTAATATCATTATTTGGTGTTTTAAAAACCCTGTAGTTGGAATCGGCAAAATTAACTTGACTATTTTTAGCTGGATTGGACTTATTGCGGCGATAATTCTGTTGGTAATTTACTTAGTTTCTTTTGAAATCGAACGGAGAAAACTGGCGCGTTTGGATCCGATGCCAAAGAGAAAATAAGTCTTGGGAGTCAAATCTGTATAACAATTTTATAATTATTATTAAATCTGGATCATTCAGTTCAGTATCTCCACTTCTCTTTTTCCTTCAACAATCTCACCTATAACCCATGCTTTCTGACCAAGTTCTTCAAATAAGGTGATTGCTTTCTCTGCACTTCGTGTGCTTGAGACAAGAACCATCCCAATACCCATGTTAAACGTCCTGAACATTTCCTTTTCTGCTATTGTTCCTTTTTTCTGAATCTTTCTAAAAATTGGAGGAATATGCCAGGACCCTTTCTTTATCCTAGCTGCAAGGCCTTCCGGGAGGACTCTTGGGATATTTCCATAAAAACCTCCTCCGGTAATATGAGCCATGGATTTAATACGGATTCTCTTAATGACTTTTAGGATTGACCTCGTATAAATCCTGGTTGGTTTAAGCAGTTCTTTTCCTATTTTTCCACTCATTTCTTCATGGCTGAATGTTTTTCGTACAAGCGAAAAACCGTTGCTGTGAATACCACTTGAGGCAAGCCCCAGGATTTTATCTTCTTTTCGGCAGAGATGGCCATCGATTATTTTCTCCCGGCTCACGATGCCGGTGCAAAAACCGGCAAGGTCGAATTTATCTTGTGAATACATTCCTGGAAGCTCTGCAGTTTCCCCTCCAACAAGAGCGCAGCCTGCTTCCTGACACCCTCTGGCAATACCTTTCATTAGAGAATAGAGTTTTTTCTTGTTAAGCTTTCCGCATGCTATGTAATCCAAAAAGAGCAGCGGTTCCGCACCTGCCACTACGACATCATCCGCACACATTGCTACAAGATCGATTCCTATAGTGTCATATTTATTTAAAGCGTCTGCCAGCAGTAATTTAGTGCCTACGCCGTCCGTGGAAGAGACTATGACGGGATCTTTTATTCCTTTGAGACATGGCATGAAAAGTCCACTGAACCCCCCAATTTTTCCCAGGACTTCTGGACGCCGTGTTTTTTCTATGAGGTGTTCGATTTCCTTGATAAATACTTCAGCCTTGTCGATGTCAACGCCGGCTTTTTTATAGGTTAGAGGTGACATAATAATTTCCCCCTTTAATATTGATTCCTTTTTTCCGGGCTAGTGTATCATACACGTTGATGATTTTGTCGGCCATGGACTCGGCCGAAAATTTCTGATGGACAACCTCGTATCCTCTTTCTCCCAGGCGTGATGCAAGTGTTCTGTCGTTGTAGAGCTTAAGGATGGACTTGGCTAAAGCTGAAGGCCTGCGTGGGGGGACTAACAGGCCTGTTTCTCCTTGAATTACAACTTCAGGGATTCCTCCGACTTTAGTAGCCACAACGGGCAGCCGGCAGGCCATGGCATCCATAAGGATGCTTCCCATTCCTTCCATATGAGAAGAGAGTACAAACAAATCAAGAGATGCGAGGATCTGAGGAACATCTTTTCTGAATCCGAGGAAGAATACCATGTCTTCTACATCGATCTCTTTTACCTGCCTGTTTAATTCCATCTTTAAAGGCCCCTCACCCACTATTATAACTTTAATCTTAGGTGCGACTTCTTTGAGTAGCTTTGTAGCCTGGATTAAATATTTATGACCTTTGTGGTCTGCAAGATGCGCCACTATCCCTACAAGAAAATTATCTGGAGAACAGGATATCTCACGACGAAGATAGTCGCTTGAAACAGCCTTCTTGTATGGAGTAAAGTCAATTCCATCAGGAACAACTCTTATTATTCCTGGATTTATTCCTCCATCAACAAGGACATTTTTTACTCCTTCAGAGACAGCAATGATGGCATCGATATGTTTCATATATTTAGCACGGGATAAATAATTGCTTTTTAGCTGGAAATCTACCCGCCTTGAAATGATTCTCAGAGGAACTTTGGCCAGGGATGCAGCTGCGGATCCAACCGTTATGGAATGTGCGTCGTGGAAATGGACCAGACGGCATTTCCTGCGCTTCATGGCACTTGCGAGCCGGAGCACGGCTACAATGTCAAGTTCATTTCCGATTTTTATAGGGATGACAGGAAGGTTTGCCTCTAAGGCTTTGCGGTGAAGTGGGCTGCTGGGCTGGACACAATAATGAAAGAGAAAACCTTTTCGTTTCAGCTCTTTTGCCAGGAAGAAAGACTGTCTCTGTCCGCCTCTCCATTCCTTGCCCGCATCAATTTGAAAAAGGCTCAATCTTCTCTCCTTTCTTCCATATCTCTTTGAGCTTTGCGTATCTGGCGAAGACAGAGTAGCTGTGAAGGGCAGAAATTACAAAACCGGCATATCCATCCAAAAACCCGGCTTTCAGAAAAAAAGATTTTATGAATTGAAAAAAAGGAAGGATTGCCAGATTGTACCAGTGACATTTCTTATTCTGTGCATATATCTTTTGTGCAGCGAGATCGGAAAACTTGTTGATCCGTTTAAGGTGGTCATGTATATCACGGTATGTAAAGTGATAAATAACACCTTTTAACCTTTGTATTTTCCCTTCAATATTCAGGTTTTCATGGATATACTTACCTTCCCAGATGGCCTTATCTTTGCGGAATAAACGGATTTTCCTGTCGGGATACCAGCCGGAATGGCGTATCCATTTCCACAGGTAATAGACTTTCCGTGGGATGGAGAAACCAGAACAATCCGGCTGCTCCTCTTTCATCTGGAGTATTTCCTCACGCAGTTCTGGCGAAAGCCGTTCATCTGCATCTAGGGAAAAAATCCACGGATAGGAAGCTTTACTATTAGCGAAATTTTTTTGGTCAGCATAATTGGTCCATTTCCGCTGGAAAACGTGCTTTGAATGGCTTTTAGCAATTTTGAGAGTATCATCCGTGCTGAAACTGTCCACAATGATGATTTCAGAGGCAATGTCGGAAATACTCCCTAGGGCAGCCTCGATGTTTTTCTCTTCATTGTAAGTAATGATTACAGCTGAAATTTGCATTTCTTCCATATTAGCATAATTCACATCATTTGTGGATTATTCATAAAGAATGCCGATACCTTTATTTAAGCTTGATGAAATATGCTAGTCAAAGCAAATGAATTTGAGGGGATGGAGGAAGCGACATTAAAAGATTTAGCCTTGCCGAGTCGATATTCGAGGGAACCAGACGAAGTCTGGCCTGATGGATGTGTGAGCACTGTATAATCAAAAGGGCGGTGTTAATTATGGCTCGCGTATATTGTGGCGGTGCTTAAGATAAGCATGCGGAGTTCCAGCAGAGCCGAGAAGATCAGGAGGAAATGGCGTTAAAAATCTTAGTGGAGCGCAGACATGCCCTCAAATTCATCTTATCCAAATCTAGCGTCCCCTTTAATAGCTTAGTGAAATTGGGATATTTTTATATTTCTTGTATCAAGACTTGTCCCTATAACCTGTTCTAACTTGGCCAGAGCAAGGCTGTAATCAACCAGGGCTTTCATCTCCATGGACCTTGCATTAGCTAATTTTTCTTGGTACTCGAGGACGAAATAGTTGGTTGTAAGGCCTACGCTAAGTTTTTTCTCTTCTGCTGTCATTCTTTTCTCAGCAAGTTCCCTTGCAAGTCCGTAGGCTTCAACTCTCTTTGAGTTTGTGTCAATCTGTCTGACCGCATCCCTTACTTCCAGCAGGATTTGTTTTTCGCTGTTTTTGAGCTCCAGGAGGCTCTGTTCCAATCCCATTCTGGCTCTGACGTACTCGGCTCTTGTCAAAACATTACTAAGAGGTACAGAAAGAGTGACTCCTACTGTCCAGTTCTTGTAAAGGAATTTAAAAGCATCGCGAACCGAGTCTCTGGCGCTGCCTTGTTCCTTGCCGATGACAGTTCCATATAAGACATTGTCGCCTTCATAAATGATTCTGTCTCCTGATATGCCTGGGCTCCAGTAAGAAAAACTTAAGTCTAGCCCTGGCAGCATCTGATTTTTTGCTATACTCAGGTCTAAATTTTTAGATTCCACATTTGTCTGATTCACTTTTAAATCGGGCCTGTTTATAATCGCCTGTTTTAAAGCATTGTCAAGAGAGATCTTTTTTTTCACAAAACGGGGTTCATCAAGTGGGACAATTTTTTTGATTGTGACCTCTTCTTCTGGCAAATTAAGAATGTTTTTTAGAATATCTTCACTGCCTTTGATCAGAGCTTCTGCTGCAAGAATATCAGCTTCACGTTGGGCTACGACCGACTCTGCATTGAGGATTTCTATTGGTGCTAATTTTCCGACCTCGACTTCCTTTTCATTCTTTGCTAGTAGGTCCTTGGCAAGCTGGAGAGATTGTTGTTTTACTTTATAGTCTTCAATAGTATAGACAAGGTTCCAGTAGGCTTCCTGGACTTTATAGATTGTATCTTGAAGAATTAGTTTGAACTGATTACGCGAAATATCCAGATTATTCTGGGCAATAATGATTTCTTTTCGGCTTATTTTGTAACCGAAGTTTTTTAAGAGAGGCTGGGTAAAGTCAAACTGGAGAGTGCTGCCATAACGCGGATTGATTAGCTGGAAGCCCTCATTTGTTTCGGATCTATAATTGGTCATGGATAAAGAAAAATTACCTCCGGTAGGAATCTGCTGAACCAGAGCTATAGAGTAATTGGAATACTTGCTTTCAACTGTGCCTGCACCCTGGATCCACCAGTATGAAGGGTTTTCATTTTGGCGGTTGCTGTAGCCTATGTCAAAACGCGGCATAAAAAGTCCTTTGGCTTGTGTAACAGATACGTCAGCCATCTCAGGATTATAGACCTCAACAGCTACTTTAAGGTTATTCTCCATTGCCTTGACAATACAGTCTTCGAGAGATAAAGAAAGGATTTCTTCTCCCGTACAAGGTGAAATGATGCTAAAGTAAAACAGAATAATGATTGGAATACAAAGAATTTTAAATTTCATATTTATCCTCCACTTTGCATAATTCTTTTTTAACTTTTCATTCTAGCAAATAATGTTAATAAAACCTAAAAATTCTAATTATGATTTTAAACTCTAGATCTTTATACGTTATATCCACTAAATTAGTTCAGCATTATGGGTGCTTTTCTTACTTGACAATTTATTGTATTTTAATATCAGCAAAAAAATAAGATGAAAAGAAGGCGGTTCATTCTCTTTCTGCTTCCTTTCCTACTATACTCTTTTCTTCTTAGTATGGTTTTTCTTTTTATTGGTCGGATAGGTGAATTTTCTATTAAGAACCATTCCTTTCGTCCGAGTACTTTTCCTGTAATATTACTTTGCCTTCTTTTTTTTCTCTTTCTCCTCGGAATCTGGATGCTTTATTCAAAGATAATATCCAGGACCTTCCTCGTCGATTATAATGAAGTTCTTGCCAAGGATTTCCTGAGTTATATTCCTGTTGTCTTTTTTCTCTTTCTTCCTTTTGCAAATACTAATTATTTATCGTCAGAGGACCTCCTGAAACGCTGTAAACTTCTCATCATAGCAGTCATTTTTTCTTTTATCTACTTGAAAACAGCTCACATCTATCGACTGGTAAAGGAGAAACCCTTATTAGTTAAGAATTGGGCAGAGCGGTTTTCATCGATATCACTAAGAAAAAAGTTAACACTTCTTTTCATTGCTGCTGTTGTTCTTTACAATGCAGGAGCAGCGTTGATGGTTTCCGAGGGGACTGCCTTTGCCGGAGATGAACCTCACTATCTTCTCATTTCCCACAGTCTTACTGCAGACGGTGATTTTGACCTTGCAAATAATTATTCCAATAGAGATTATACAAAATTTTTAAAGAGCCAGGTCGAAATCAAGCCTCATATTGCTCTAGGCACAGAAGGCCGGTATTCTATTCATTCCCCCGGGACATCTCTCGTTATTCTTCCCTTCTGTTATTGTGGTTCTTTATTAGGTGGAAAGCTTCTGATCATTATTGTGCGTTTCGGCATGAGTATCTTCGGAGCACTGCTGGGGCTTCAGATTTTTCTTTATGCTCGCCAGGAGTGGAAAAATGAAAAGCTTGCATTTGCTCTCTGGTTTTTATACGCTTTTTCATCACCTGTATTTTTTTATTCTATCCACATCTACCCGGAAATCATAATTGCTCTTTTTTCTCTTACTGTCTTTCGGATTTTTCGTTTCTCAGACTCTTTCTCAAAGTTTTCGCTGATGTTTTGTGGTTTTCTTCTCTCAACATTTATATGGTTCCACGCTCAGAAGTACATATTCATAGTAGTGCCTTTATTTATTTACGGGCTCTGGATTCTGATAAAAAAACACAGGATAGGATGGAATCTTATATATTTTCTTAGTTTTCCATTTGCACTTACCATATTCTATTTTATCTTTCAATACAGCCTGTACGGCTCTTTTTCGCTATCTGCAGTATCCCCGCGGGGAGTTTTGTCGGCCAGGGAATCTTTAGGGTATTTGAAGGCTTTAATGATGGATATTCCTTTCCGTTACAGATGGGAAAGCCTGGCCGGCTATTTTTTTGACCAGAGAGATGGACTTCTACTCTATGCCCCTGTGTATTTTTTCTCCTTTCTGGGAATGATAGAAATGGCAAAAAGAAAATCCAGAGATTTTATCCTTCTACTTTTTCTTACAGTTCCTTATGTGATTAACTATGCTTTCCTGACTCAGAGAACCGGATATGCCCCTCAAGCCAGGCCGTTAGTTTCTGTTTCCTGGGGGCTTGCGATTTTTGTTGGCTTTTTCCTTGCCTATAACATGAAAAAGATATTTTCCACTTTTTTTTCTGTCGCTGTCTTTTTAAGCTGCCTCTCAGTTTTTCTCCTGTTGAAAAACCCTCGGGCACTATATCAGCTTACGACCAGGGGAGAAACAGAACGGGCTGGAAAGTTATTTCTTCTATTGAGCAATCTTCACTTTTCTCTTCCCAGATTTCTGCCTTCATACTTGAAGATAGATAATTCCAAATGGATTCCAAATTATGTCTGGCTAGGGGCTGTTCTCCTCTTCTTAACAGCGTATCTGGTTGTAAAAAGACGCAGGATTTTCTCAAAATTATCCTTCCATGTTGTTTTCTCGTTTATCGGCTTAACCATTTTTTTTATCTGGTTTGTTTTTTATCCAAGAACAATCATCAGTCATCCTGAAAAGGCAGCCTTCCCTTCCGGGGAGAAGATAAATTTTTATTCTATAGGGCGAGTGACCAGGATGATAGAACCCGGGAAATTTCATTTGCCGGATGATAATAGAGCTTATGTTTTCAGTTTCACATCCTGGCGCAGGATAGAGAAAATCCGGCTCGATTTTGGCTCTCTAAAAGAGGACTATTATGTAAAAATAAAATATTTTGATTCAGAGGTTTTTCAAGGGTATACGAAAAAAGAAATAAAGACTCTTTATTTTTCTCCTTCTCCATCTTATCGCCTAAAAAGATCGAACATGTATCAAATCAGTATCTACCTGGAAAAAAAGCCGGGACCTGTGACCTATGAGGAACCTTATGTTTTTTCTGTCTTACCTAGCAGCACAGACTCTTAGGATATTTTCTTGACATCTGTCACTAATTTTACTATCTCTCAATAGAATGAAAAAATCCCAAGGGTATCTTTCATTAAGCATATTATTATTACTTTCCATCGCTATTGCTTTATACTTGTCTCTATATTTTCAGCTGCCTTCTTTTACGATTGTCAATCATTCCTATGTCTTCTCGCCTTTGCTCTTTTTAATTCTTCTGGCAGGCGCGTTTTTCATACTGGTTTTAATCCGGTTTTCATTGAAACGTTTTGATAAAAAATATTTTAATATAGATCAACCTTCCCATGGCATAGGAAATCTTCTTCCTTATTTTCCTCTTTGTTTTTTCTTTATTGCCCCCATTCTTCTTGAACATTATCTGAATAGGAATGACCTGAAAGTTCGACTGAATCTTTTGGCTTTCTTTTTGCTTTGTGGTTTTGTCTATTTGATAATGGTTCAATCGAATCGATATTTGATAGTAAAAGATTTTCTTGAGAAGAAAGTAAAAAAGTTTAGCTATTTATCCATCAAAAAAAAGTTTTTAGTGCTTTTTTGCCTGGCTTTTGTCATTTACAACGGCTGTACTTTTATCCTTGTATCAAAAGGAATTTCTTTTTCCGGAGATGAACCTTACTATCTCCTGACAACTCACAGCCTTCTTAAAGATAAAGATATTAATGTTGCAAACAATTATGCTAACCGCGATTATTACTCTTTTTATTCCAAGGAAGAAATTCCACGCTTCAGATTAGGGATGTACGCCCGGGCTGGCAGAAAAGGTGGGGAATATATATATCCTATTAATTTGCCAGGGATTTCATTCCTGATGCTTCCGTTTTACTGGTTAAGCCAGCTTTTCAGTGGAAAGGTTCTTACGTTTATATTGAAAGGAAGCCTCTCTATATGGGCAGCTCTGCTGGGTATCCAGCTCTATCTTCTCTCAAAAGAACTGTGGCAGAAGGAAAAGGTTTCTCTTCTTCTTTGGTTTTTCTATTCCTTTTCTTCTCCGGTGCTTTTTTATGCAATTCATCTCTATCCTGAAATTCCTATTGCTCTTTTCTCGATTATCGTTTACCGCAAAATCCGTTCAGAAAAGCAGCTTTCCATTTTCGACTATTTTTTTCTTGGCTTTCTCCTGTCATCGTTTTTCTGGTTTGGCTTGAAGTACAACATGATATTCTGGCCTCTTCTTATTGTGTCTGTGTATTTTCTCTTAAAAAACCATAAAGCCCGGCTGAAAATACTCTATTTTCTGGCCTTCCCTCTATTGTCCCTCGCTCTTTTTTATTTATATTTGTACGGAATCTATGGCAGTTTTTATCCTTTTGCAGTCTACGAAGGTGTTATGACCCCTGAAAAAATGCATGCATTCAAGCAGACAGCCATGAATATTCCTATATCGATGAGGATTGACACCCTATTCGACTATTTCCTTGACCAGAGAGATGGAATTCTCCTTTATGCCCCGTTTTATTTTTTCTTATTTCTCGGGTTAGTTGAAGCTTTCCGCAAGGCAAAAAAGGACTTATTTATCCTGCTTTTTATAACACTGCCTTTTATCCTGAGCTACGCCTTTCTTTCACATCGGCAGGGTTATTGTCCTCAGGGGCGGATATTGGCCCCGATCTCCTGGGTTGGAGCTGTATTTGTCGGCTATTTTATCTTTCATAATAAGAGAAAATTTTATTCTTTCATTTTTTGGGTTTTTTGCTTAATAAGTTTTGGCACTGTTGTCATTCTCCTTGGGCACCCGGACTTTCTTTACCAGCCCACAACTCACGAGTTTACTTCCAGGCCCGGAGGGATGTTTACTTTCCTCAGTAATATCAATATTTTCCTTCCTAATTTTCTTCCATCTTTCATTAAGGTTAAAAACACAGGATATTTACCAAATTATTTATGGATCCTGGCTGTTATTGCCTTTGTTATAATTTATGTTTTTATCAAAAGGAAAATTCGCCTTAATTCTTACTTCCATCTTTCTGTTTCGCTTTCTCTGCTTGTTATTTTTTTCTTCCTCTGGGTTCTTTACCCTCGACCCGTTCTTTATCCCCACCGCACTTTTCATTATTCAGTGCGGGAGGCTCTAGGTTTTTACTTTTTTCCAATGGGGAAAGGAGTTGTGGCGAATGATAGGGGAGAATTATACCTTCACAGGGAGGGTGCCTACAGAATCCTTTTCGCTTCCAGGAAAAGGCTGGAAAAGGTCAAGCTGGTATTTGGTTCAGAGAGTGGCGGTTATGATGTAAAAATGTCTTGTTTTGACATCTCCTTTTTTAATGAAAAAACAATTTATGAAAAGAAAGAAATAACGATGCAGCTTCCTGCATACTATCCGTTTAAAAAACACTATCTTTATGAGGTCAATCTTAACTTGAAAAAACTCTCTTCTGAATCAATGCTCAAAGCTCCTTACTTTTTCAAGCTTTTCCCCATTTTTCGAAAATCATATGGGTTAGAAAAAATCCAATAAAAAAAATCCCTGTTCCCTAACTAAAAATAGATTGGCTTAGCTCAGCCAAGAAGAGCATGGACGGCTGCGATTTTTTCCGGTATTCTAAGGTTCTGAGGACAATATGGAATACAGGTTTCGCATTGAACGCAGGCATCTCCTTTGGAATCAAGCGTAGCATAAAGCTTTCTAGCTTTATTCCAGTCGTGGTCATCTAAAGCATAGCGCTCGAAGCGCAGAATTTCAGCTATGGGTATTTGCTGAGGACAGTGAGGTTGGCATTTTGTACACAGGCTGCAGGCTGTCTTGTCAGCTTGAGTGGTCATAATCTGGATGGTCTGCGCGTCTTTGGGCCGAAGGGATTTTCCAGCGCCTGAATAGGATTCCACAAATTCGTTGAGGTTTCTCACCCGCATAACCACAGCGTCCAGTTTGGTTCTGGTTGTCAGCCAGCGCACCAGCGCGTTGTGAGGGGAAACGCCGGCTGGTAACTTATCTATAAATGCCTGATCATCCTTCATTCGTCCGATGCCCCGTGCTGTTTTCATGGCAATGGTGCCAAATCCTTTTTTCTGGGCAAACTCTATAAACTTGTCCATTTCCGGGTCAGCTCCGTATGAATATATGAACTGGGCGTTTTCATAGACGCTGTCTTCAACCACAGCTGTCAGGATTTCTGCAGCGCTTTGTCCACCCGGAACCCTGGAATTCCCAGCGTAGCCATGCTGTGAAAGACAGAGATGCTTTACCAGCCCTTCTTTTTTCAGCCGTTCAAAAGCACGTACAAATCCCCGCTCATTTTTAAGCTCATCTAAATTATGATAGCCATAATGGAGCTGCATGTCATCGAAATACCCGAGACCCGTCCGGTTTAAAGCTTCTTTGATATAAGCATAATGTTCCTCTTCATCGATGCGGCCTACATAATGATCTCCATCCACCCGATCCACTGTGACCTGGCAGTAGTGAGCTTCGCGGTTTTTTAGGATAGAATCCGGCGTTCCGGTCCGCATCCATCGGTTAGCCTTATGCCAGTAGTTCATCCCGCATAAGATTCCTGCTTCTCTGGGAGCATCGGCCAGGTCACCAGCTCCTATTAAAATGGAAACCTCCCGCCCGCTGTAGCCCAGCTTCCGTCTGGACAATCTTCCCACTAGGTGTGCAGCTTCTTCTATTGTGTATGCGATAGCCGAGCTTTCTTCCTGCGGCTTACTAGTCAGTCTGCCGGTCAGCCCGGCAAAAACCGCAGCTGATGACAATTTAAGAAATTCTCGTCTTTTGATCGATTTTTTATCTGTCATAATGTATGTCCCCTTTCATTTTTTCTGTTGATGATGATTTTCACGCAATTTCATCAAATTATCACCATTTGATCTGCGTTATTTAAAACAATAACCAGAAAAACATGTCAAGTCAACGAAAAACACACAGGAAAGTGGAAATTTCAGTGACTTGGCACCATTTTCCCATCTCCCTTAGATAAACCGGGGATAGGCATTTAAGTCCGGTGAAAAACAGATTTTTTCGCCGCTTTTTATTTTTTCTAAAGCAAGAGCCGCAACCATAGCCGCATTGTCAGTACAGAATTGAGGGGATGGGACATATGATTTGAGCCTGTGCTTTTGAGCAAGTTCTGCAAGATGTTTCCTTAACTTTTTGTTGCTGGCAACTCCTCCGCAGAGCAATAGTGATTCAGGCTTGTAATCCTGGATAGCCTTAGACATGTTTGAGAGTAGAGCACGTATAACGGCTCTTTCAAAGCTGGCCAGGAAGTCAATGAAAAGGGGGTGGTTTTTCGTAATATTATGCTCTTTGATTTTTCTAAGGGCTGCTGTTTTGAGCCCGCTAAAACTGAAGTCGAGGCTTTTGTCTGTCATATGTGGTATGGCAAAGCTGAATTTTCCCGGGTCCCCACTTTCTGCCAGCCTGTCGACAATTTGCCCGCCTGGATAGCCAAGATCAAGAAACTTCGCAATTTTGTCCAAAGCTTCTCCTGCAGCATCATCCCGAGTCCTTCCAATGACCTTGTAATCCAGTTTTTTCTTCAAAAAGTAAAGGGACGTATGACCTCCTGAGACCAAAATGGCCAGAGAAGGGAATGGAATGTTACTGTGTTCCAGGAAAACAGATTGGATATGAGCTTCAAGGTGATCGATAGGCACAAGGGGTTTTTCGAAATAATAGGATAGGCCCTTTGCAAAAGAGAGTCCTACCAGAAGGGATCCGATCAAGCCCGGCCCCTGTGTTACGGCAAAAGCATCAATGTCCTCAAGCTTAAGATTGGCGCGTCTCAAGCTCTCGTCAACAACGTATGTGATGGACGTGATGTGCTGTCGTGATGCAAGCTCAGGCACGACACCACCGTAGGGTGCATGAATTTTATCCTGGGACAAGACAACCGAACTCAGGATTTTAAATCCATCTGTTACAGCAGAGGCTGAGGTCTCATCGCAGGATGTTTCAATACCTAATATTATCATTGCCCTAAATCTTTTTTCGTATCTCTTCCAGGCTTTTTTCAAAAGGAGACCGGGCAATTCCTTTCTCAGTTATTATAGCTGAAATGAGCTTTGCTGGCGTTACATCAAAGGCAGGATTGCGCACCTCTATATGAGGAAGTGAAATACGGCAGTCCCTGATATTCCTTACTTCACTGGGATTTCTTTCTTCGATAGGAATCTCACTTCCATTTGGAAGGTCAAAATCAACAGTATTTAAAGGAGCAGCAATATAGAAAGGAAGACTGTGCTCTTTGGCTAACACAGCCAGAGAATATGTCCCAATCTTATTTGCCGTATCCCCATTACGAGCAATCCTATCTGCCCCTGTTATAACTGATGAAATCGCCCCTTTTTGCATGAAGTAACCGGCCATGTTATCGGTTATTAAAATCACAGGAATATTATCTTTATCCAGCTCCCAGCATGTTAGTCTTGCCCCTTGAAGAAATGGCCTGGTCTCATCTGCATAGACAGTTATGTCTTTCCCCTCATGAAAGGCTGCACGGATAACCCCAAGCGCAGTCCCGTAGCCCGCCGTTGCCAGGGCTCCGGCATTGCAGTGCGTAAGGACGGATTGGCCGTCTTTTATCAGCTCTTTCCCCCAAAAACCGATCCTCTTATTGGTTTTGATGTCATCATCTTCGATTGACAGAGCTTTTTTCAGCATAATTTCTTTAAGTTCAGAGAGACTAAGGTTACGGTTTTTTAAAAATGTCTCTTTCATACGTTCGAGGGCCCAGAAAAGGTTGCGTGCAGTTGGCCGTGTTTTCTCGAGGCGCTGATAGATTCGTTTGAATTCTTCATCGAGGTTGGCCTTCTCATCAATGTTCATTACACCGATGGCCACTCCAAAGGCAGCAGCTACTCCTATAGCTGGAGCCCCTCGGATAACCATGTTTTCTATAGCCTCGGCAACCTCGTTAAAGTCCGTGCATTTTACATAGACTTCTTCATCAGGAAGTTTTCTCTGGTCTATCATAATGACTTTATCTTTTTCCCATTGAATCGTTGGCAGCATTCTCTACCTCTTTTTCCAGCTAGGAGTCTCAGGTCCTTCCCAGTTCCACTTTTCCATCCATTTAAGATAGAGGGAATTAAAGTATTCCCAATCTTTGGGGGATAATTCTTCTTTCAATTTGCGATGGCAAAAGATGATCTGATTATCATTATCTCTCAGTATCTTTTCTGTTGGAAGCCCGAGTTCTTTCGCCATAACGGCCTCTTCAAAGCTCTTCCTGTAGTCTTCAATATGGCTGTATACTTGAGATTGGATATAATGATAGAAACCGCAGCTCAGGTCCTTGTTTGTAAGCTTTTCAGCAGTCTTGAGAAGATCTGCCAGTATTTTCCCCCGTTCTTTGCCTTTTTTCGGGAGCGCTTTTTTTAACATGATATCTGAATATCTTTGGGAAGCTAAAAGGCAGACTTGTTTAAAATTTGACCTGTTTAATAGATAAACATAGATCTTTAAACAGGAGTCTTCAAGGCCGGTTTCCTGAAGTGAGACCCCCAGCCCATAGAGTGAAAGCTGTTTAGCCCAGTCTTCTCCCTTTTCAAAACCGTATGAGAAGGCTTGCAAAAAACTTTCCTCGGCTTCCACCAATAACTCCAGGTTGAGTTCCGCCATTCCTTTTAACATATAGGCCTGGGCAGACGGATGTTTTGCCACTTCTAGTTTCGCTTCAATCAGCGCTCTTTTGAAATAAGCCAGAGATTTTTCTTCTTTATAGACGCGGGAGAGTTTTTCTCCTTGGGTATAATAAAACTTGGCTTCTCTAAGATGGGAAACACATGAAGAAAGAAGAAAAAAGCATATCAGAATATACAGTAATGCTGCAGTCTTTGCTGGACGAAATCGGCTGTTCATTTCTCTTGATTATTTTTTTTTACAAGTTCTTTTACAGCTTTCTGAACATCTTTGCGGGAAAATAAGTCGGAACCAATTGATACCATCTCATCGGCAAATGTCTTCAAGCCTTCAAGAAGCCTCGTTTTTGCTTGGATTGTTTCAACATCTTCTCTGGCTTGACTGACTTTTGCATCGAATTCTTTAACGATTTTTCTAAATTCTCCGGTTTTCAGCTCTTGATGGAAAAAGGCCGAAAGGAAGGGGTCCTCAAGACCAATAACTGGGTAAAGGCGGCTGAAAGCCTGCCTTAATGTACTAAAATCCCTTCTTTTAATCTCATCTCTGTATGCCTTATCCAGAGCAGGATTATTTTTAAAAAAACTATAAATAAATTCCTCAGACTTTACCTCTATAATTCCCGGGTCTGGCCAGACTTTCCATGAAAAAATATTCTCTTTCCACTCTTTTGTTCTTTTTATTGCCCAGCTCAAAGAAGAAGAAAGAAGAGGAAAATATAGATAGCTTTTATTAGGCAGGAATTCTGAGAGCAGCTCAACGGCACTGCTGAGAATTGTCTCGGCAGGGGATTTTTTCATTTTTCTATAATATAATCATTAACTTAAAAAGAGTAAAGTCTAATATGATTTAAATGATTTTAAAGCAGACAATCTGATATTTTGACTGACTGATTAGCAAGAGGATGAACAAGCAGAGCAGTGTTTGAGACTTGACTTTTAGGCTGGACTAAAGTAATTTTTATGATAGAAAGATACAAGACATAATAAGTCCTCAAGGAGATTTAAATGTTTTTATTTGGACCGGTTGGACCGACGGAACTTCTTCTCATTGTCCTGATCATTGTAATCATTTTTGGTGCTCGGAAACTGCCAGAATTGGGAAAATCCATGGGAGAGGGCATAAAGAATTTTAAGAAATCTATAAGCTCGAAGGAAAAGGATGAAGAGCTCCCTCCCGATAAGCCAAAACCTCCTGATAAGGAATGATGAAACGCATCATTGAGAAACTTACTCTGCAGAGAAAAGAGAAAGAAGGGGATTTTGAGAAAAAGCTAGAAAGTGTCAAAAAAGAGTTTGATGATTTTTACGATGTAAAAAACGTTCTCAAACTCCAGGATCTTATCTCCCGCCTCGAAGAAATTATTCTTTCACTATTTGACCTTATCCGGATTCAGGCTGAACTTGTCGATGCAAAGGATCGAGAGTGGGATGCTCTTGGAAGCAACCATGTGGGTATGATTTTTAAAAGCATGGAATGGCGGGTGGATAAGTTGGCCGCTGAGTACAAGGATGCAAACCTCCTGATGAAAAAGTTCATTCTTCTTAAAGAAAAGTTGAATCGACTGCTTGCCACCTTGGAAAAAAGTAATGTTCCTACGCAGGATCAAGTCAAGGATGTTCTTGTCCCTTTGGAGGACTGGCGGTATGCAGGATTTGAAAATCGTTATAGAGGTTCAGAAGAAGAGGTTAAAAAACAGCAGAGAGATTATGTCCAGTTTTTTAAAGGAAAGGGGAAAGTTCTGGATTTGGGCTGCGGCCGCGGCGAGTTTATAGAGCTTCTTGAAGAAAATGGAATAGAATGTGAAGGCATCGATGTAAACGACCAGATGATTAGCATTTGCCGTGATAAAGGCTTTAAATGTAATAAAACTGACATCTTGGAAAAGCTAACTTCCTGTCCTGATAATTCACTAGCAGGTATATTTTCATCCCAGGTCATAGAGCATTTAGCACCCTCATATTTGAGAAGAATGATAGAGATTGCTTATTTCAAGATGGCTTCGCCAGGTTATATTGTTCTTGAAACAATAAATCCGACCTCTGTTTTTGCCCTTGTTCAGATTTATTTTTTGGACATAACACATCAGAAGCCAATCCATCCGCAGACGCTTAAGTTCTTACTCGAAAGCGCTGGGTTTGAAGATGTTGAGATTAAATATTCCGCCCCACTGGAGCAGGAGAAACTGCAAGTACTACCCGGTGCGGATGAGATTATATCTGTTCAGAATAAAAACATAGATAATTTAAATAAGTTGCTCTATTCCCCACCAAACTATGCAGCCATTGGGCAAAAAAAGAACTAACTTCATATTTATTAATCATTTCTGATGGCCCGTCCCCATTATCAATGTTATCACTGATGGTTCCTGTTATCAAAGCCTGTTATAAAAGGTACCTGGTACCATTTTTTATTAGGCAACTTGTAAAAAATTTGTATTATTGCTAGTATTATTAGCCAGATAGCATAACTGAAAAGAGGAATAATTTCAATATAAGAGTAATAAGCTCAATATAAATAAGAAAGGTGAGAAAAGGAGACACGAAGTGATGAAAAAATTAATCAGGAGTTTTTTTCTTATATATCTTCTAATCTTCTTGAGCTCAATGGCTGCTGCACAAAGACAAACTGGATGCATAAAAGGAAAAATTGCTGATGTTGAAGGATTTCCTTTACCTGGTGCCTCTGTTTATATTGATTCGCCAAGCTTGTTAAACATTCAGACTTACACGACATCAGCTTCAGGAAAGATCAATTTTCATGCCCTACCTCCAGGACGGTATAAAATCACTGTTGATATGCCTGGATTTAAGACAGTCAATATAGAGAACATCATCATTCGAATAGGGATGACACTTTATATTGATGTTGCTATGGAAATGACAATAATCGAGGAAGAAATTCCATTTAAAATTACATCTCCTATGTTGGATTCAGAATCCGCAAAAATAGCCATAGTTATTGAAGATGACCTTTTAGAAAAAATTCCCTTTAGAAGAGATTTGCACGATATTACCAACTCTGCTGCTGGTGTTATATCGGATTACGCATCCTATTCTCAAGCCCATATTATTCACGGCTCAACAACAAGAGGAAACGTCTATGCTTTGGATGGTGCGAAGATGAATGATCCGGTAGGAATGAGTCTTCTCAACAACATCAATTTTGATGCCATTGAGGAAGTGGAATTGGAAACAGGAGCTCATCCTGCAGATGTTGGCAATATAGATGGCGGATTTATCAATGTTGTCACAAAATCGGGGAGCAATGGATTTAGCGGAGGAGCTACTATTTACCATACTAATGATAAAATTGCCAAACAATTATATTCTGAAGATGAAATAGCTAATCTGGAAACCTCTCCTGCTCCAATGGATAAAAGTCTGTGGGATGTTTCATTTTCCTTGGGAGGTTCGATATTAGAAGATATGCTTTGGTTTTTCACCAATATCCGAATGATAAACCAGTCCAGTACAACTTCCTTTATTCCGTGGAAAGATCCCCAAGGTAATAATCAGAAGGAATATTATTGGGACAATAAGGATAAATTGGGATTTTTCAAGTTGACATTCCAGTATCTTTCGAAATTTAGAGTGACGGGCTTGTTTAACTTTGCTGATTGCTATCAACCTGCACACGCATTTAATCTTGACTGGAACCTCACTGAAGAGGCAACGCGCATCCTGGATAATGCAAGGAATTACAGTGCCATTGGAATTTTAAATTATTCATTTAATCAAGATACATTTCTTGACTTGAAAGGAGGGTACATAGTCAACAACTCTCCTTTACTCTTGAATGAAGAAGCAAGTAATAACCCGAGGTATTATGATGAAAGCTCCGGATATATTTGGGGGAGCGGAATGTTCAATGAGGTTCAACGCCGAAAGAGGCTGCAGGCCGATATGTCCATAACTCGAGTTCAAGATGATTTATTTGGAGTTGACCACGAGTTCAAAGCAGGCGGAGAGTATGAATACTGCTTTGGAGAATGGAACGTGTGGAAGGATGACAATTTAATGATCCACTACAACAACGGAGATCCCTACTTCTTTAGTATGGCCGAATCCCCTGTGACCGGAAGCACAGTTGGTAAAGGAAAGGTCTCTTTTTTTACTGTAGGAAAACTTGAAAGCGAATTGAAGCCAAGAAATGAGCTTAGAAGAATTGCTTTTTTTGTCCAGGATTCGATGTGTTTTGGGAGGAGGTTGACTCTAAATCTTGGGATCAGATTTGACAGAAGCGTAACAAATCAACTTCCTAGTGTTACAAAAGAAAGTGGTAACCCGGTCTCTCTTAAAATTGGAGAAGAATTAATTGAACCAACAGCAGGGATAAACCCTTTTGCTGAACACATGATTTTAGCATGGGATGATGTAATAGTTTGGAATGCCTGGTCTCCACGCATAAGCTTAATATTTGATGTTTTTGGGGAAGGGAAAACACTTTTTAAGGCTTCTTTTTCTCGTTATAAAGAATATCTGATGCTCCAGTATGCATATGATTTAAATCCATTTTATAGTGGCCGCTCTCATCAATTCTTCTGGTATGATGAAAACATGGATGGCAATGTCGATGTTGATGATACCTACGTCTCGTATGCTGAAAATTATCGTCTATATGCAGAGGGTAATTATAATAAAAGGATAGACCCTGAAATCGATTCTCCATATACTGACGAATATATAATCGGACTTCAGAATGAGCTGTTTAATGATTTTTCTATTAAAATAAATTATATATACAGAAACAAAAAGGGCATTTTTGAGAATGTTCCTTATGACCCTGACCTGGATTTGGAATGGTATGAAATCAACAAGGATACTGAATCATATTGGGTGCCATTCCATACTTTTGTTCCAGAGGTCGATGATTTTCCGGACACGAGTGTTTCACTCTATTTTCCGTCTAAAGATTCTCCTCTTTTCTTCGATCGTTTTAAAAATGTTTCTGAATTAAATAGAAAATATCGTGCATTCGAGTTTGTTTTTAAGAAACGGATGTCAAATAACTGGCAGTTGAATGGCTCTTTAGTTCTAAGTAAATCAACGGGCAATATTAATTCGGGTTATTACGCGAGTTCGGGAAATACTAATGCAGCAAACAGTCCAAATTACTTCGTCAACAATCCGGGAACTTCTCGCCTGGACTATGACAGGCCTCTGGCCATAAAGTTGATGGGAACATACGAATTCCCTTATGATTTTTTCCTAAGTTTCTACTTCACTCATGTGAGCGGTACTCCATGGACAAGAAGTGTAACAGTCATTCCTCCTTCGTCGTGGGTCGAAGAAAACAATACTTATGGCTATTATGTTAATGTTCTTCTTGAGGAGCCCGGCCTCAGGAGAAACGAAGCCTTTAACAATCTTGATATCAGAATTGAGAAGAAACTCAGTTTTGCCGGATTTAAAAGCATAAATGCTTATATAGATGTTTCCAATCTTCTTGGAAACAAATACAAGACGACAATCCGGAACGATGGCGGTTACTGGTTTCCGGAAGAGGAAAATTCTAAAGAGGGGACATATATATTGAGTCCCAATTATGATAAAGTTACCTCTCTCTATGGAGTAAGGGTGTTCAGATTTAGTCTTCGTTTCAGTTTCTAACTTTAAAGGTTAAACCCAAAACTTTTTTCTGTTCATCTCCTCCTGTCTTGTTTTTAAGGGTTGCAAAAAGTTTGCTTTGCCCCTTAAAAAGCTTATCCACATCCTTTTCTAACACAAAAGGAACTTCAATCTTGAAATTATTTTCTTTGTTTGCTTCAAGTTCGGTTTCGGCTACTTCGACTTCATAGGAATCTTCATATTCCCACACCAGGTAATCTCCGGCATCGATTAATTTGAGATGAAGTTCCAGTGTTGTCTCCAGCTTTTCTTCTTTCTCCTTAAGCCAGATATTTGTCATAGGAACCTCGATGAATATGATGCCCTCGATTCTTTCTGCATTGACTAAAGTGCTTTTAACATGCCAGGTGAAATTGAAAAACATTTTTTCTCCTTGTATTGTATCCTGCGACCTGGCCTGGGCTGCGTTAAGGCCCTGCATATATGCAATGTTATAAGAACTGATAGTACTTAGATTGTATGTAACTAACCGGTAAGTCCCTGTGCAGCTAGGATCAACAAAAACAACGGGAAAGCTTCCGTAATACCAGATCTCCGAACAGCGTCCATAATAGCTGTAACCCAGTGGGTGAACTATCCTATCCATAGGTGGTCCGAAAAGAACATATATACGTCCACGGTCTGTCCAATATCCATCTTTCCCCTCACCAAAAAAAAGTTCGTTTGCTCTTTCTATCCGGTTAAAATATTCCGTCTTGAACTCGTTTTCTTCTGTATACGGATCAGGATCCCGGCGTTTCCAGAATTCTTCTTTAAATTTTTCCTTTTCAGAATCCGGAAGATCGAGAAAAATTCTTTCCTCTTTCTTTGTAATAATGTATCTGACTTTGGCAAAGAACTCGGCATCTTCGGGGTTGAGCTCTTGTGCTAACTTGTAATAATGATAAGAGCAGGAAAAAAACGAGAGTGCAAGGCATGAAGTCAATATAAATAGAGCAAACAGCCTAAATAAATATTTCTCAGTCTTTTTTTTATTTAATATAAATGTGCCAGACATTTTATTTCTCCTTTTTTTCAACAAATAACTCCTTACTTACAAATCTATAGTGAGATGAAGATAAATTCAAGTTTTAGGGAGGATGAAATGCGGAAGGTGGGACTCGAACCCACACGGCTTTTAAGGCCATAAACTCCTGAGGCTTACGCGTCTACCAATTCCGCCACTTCCGCACTCGTATTATCCGCGCCTTTCTTCTGGAGCAGGTATTATAATCTTACTCGAAAAAAGAGTAAAGTCTTGACAAATCGAAATTCGGTTCTTATCTTAATGATAAGTGGCAAAAAATTTTCTATCTTCAATATTTCATCAAAAGTCTTTTTTATCCTGAATTATTTACTTTATATAAAATGGAGGTTAAATGAAACTTTTGAACCGGAAGCAAATTGAGAGTCTGGCTAAATTTAAAAGCAGGGACTTTCTGACGACTTCATTCTATCTCGACACAAACAAAAGCAGGATGACGAAGAAAGAAGTCAAACTATCTTTGAAAAATCTTGTCAGCAGCAGCAAAACACGGCTGTCTCAGATGAGTTTAGACAAGGCGAAAAAGGAATCTATATTCAAGGATTTGGATAGCATCTATCGATTTTGCTCCCACGAGCTTTCCTCTTATAATTTTGCCGGTATCGCGGTTTTCTCATGCAGCAGTCAAGATTTCTGGCAGGTTTTTAACCTTAGCAATTCACCCAGAAACAGGATTATTTTCGACCAGAACCCGTATGTTCGCCCGCTCTCTGCAATTCTTGACGAACACCACAGGATATGTATTCTAACTCTCGATAGGAAAGAAGCCAAATGGTATGACATCTTTATGGGAGACATCACCCTAATTAAAAGCATAATCGGAGATGTTCCGAGTAAGGTCAAGGAAGGGGGCTGGGAAGGGTACGAATCCAAGCGTATCGAAAGACATATATCCGGCCGTCTTCGTAAACATCTTAAGACGGCAGCTAAAGTAACATTCGAACTGTTCAAAAAAACTAGTTTTGACAGGTTTTTCATTGGCTGTCAAGATGAATATTATACGGAGTTAGAATCCCTTTTTCATTCATATTGTAAGGATAGATTGAAAGGCCGGCTCAGAATAAAACCAGCCGATCCTCCTGACAGGATACTTAAGGAAGCGCTGGAATTGAAAAATGAACTGAAGGTTCAGGAGAAAAAGGATCTTGTGCTAAGCTTTGTTTCCGAGCTGGAGAAGGGCAGATTGGCTATCTCAGGATTAAAAAACACTCTTAGAAAGCTTAATAATGGAGAGGTTCAAACACTGCTTATCATCCGGAATTTCTCCAAGCCAGGGAAAATCTGTCCTAAGTGCGGCTTTTTGTTTGTAGATGAGACACAATGTCCGGTCTGCCAGAGCAAAACAGAACCTCTCGTTGATGTCATTGATGAAGCCATTGAACTGGCCATGGATAAAAGATGTAGAGTGAAACATATCAATCCGCCCTCCAAGCTGAGCAGATACGGAAATATTGGCGCAATCTTGCGCTACAAAACTTGAAACGCAAGCAGAAAAACTTCAGCAGCCATAATCTGTTCATAAGCCCACCCCCAAGGCGGTATGGCCTTGGATACGGGCTTATTTTAGACACCCAAGATGAAGCTTTACAGTTGTAAAGTAAATAAACAAGCCAGTGATATCCACGATAGCCGTTATTACTGGGATGGCAGCGACAAGCGAGTCGAGCTTCATTTTGCTTTGACAAGATTCAGAAAAAAATTGGTAAAAATTCTATTGATATTTATAAAAAAAACATGTAGCCTGAATTATTCACGAGTCGAAGCTGCTGTAGATGCAAGGCGTAAAGGATGAAGCTGTGGTCGTTCACCGCAACTTCTTTGCAGCTTAAATACATTATTATAGAGCCTGAGCAAAATTATAGGGTCTGAGCAAAGGAACATAAATCTAAAGGTGGATACATAATGAAAATTGCGAAGGAGGGTTTACTTCTCATTCTCCCCTCTTTGGCTGCAGCTGTTCTTTTTTTTAAATATAGCCTGTGGCTCCCTTTTGCAATCTTTATAATCACAGCTTGCTGTTTTTGCTTTTTCTTTCGTGACCCGAAGCGTAAAATTTCCCAAAATAAAAACCTGCTTCTTTCCCCTGCCGATGGTAAAATCGTTAGAATTCAGACTGTTGAATCCCATCCTTTTTTCCCTTCCTCAGTCACAATCGTCAGCATTTTTTTGTCTCTTTTTGATGTTCATATCACTCGAGCTCCCATTTCTGGAACTGTCAGAGAAGTTGAATACAAGCCTGGAAAATTCTTTTCTGCCTATAAGGATAAAGCCAGCTTTAAAAATGAATCCAATTCAATATTGATAAACGGTGATGAGACAAATATTCTCGTTAAGCAGATTGCAGGATTTGCGGCCCGCCGAATAAAATGTTTTGTTAAAAAGAATGAAATGATAACGGGGGGACAAAAAATTGGTCTGATTTATTTTGGATCCAGGGTTGATATTTTCATCCCCCAAGGAATACAATTAAAAGTCAATTTAAACCAAAAAGTTAAGGCGGGATGTACAGAAATAGGTGAGAAAAAACATGGAAAATGAAAAGAGGCATCAAGAATTCTATCTATTACCTAGTCTTATAACAATGACTAACATTTTTTTTGGCTATCTCAGCATATTTGCTACCCACCATGAAAAATACTTATTGGCAGCTTTCTTTATAATTAGTGCGGCTGTTATGGATGCCCTTGACGGATTCACTGCCCGTTTAACCAAAACCCAATCAGACTTTGGTGTTCAGCTCGATTCCCTTGCTGATGTTGTTTCCTTTGGATTAGCTCCCTCTTTTCTACTCTATTCCTGGGGATTTAGACTGACTTTTCCTTCTGGCGCTGCCGTCTTTTTTAGTTTTATCTTTCTGATAGCAGGTATCCTGCGGCTGGCTCGCTATAATATTCTTCAGAAAAGTAATAAAGGAGACAGGAAATTTTATACAGGATTAACTATTCCGTCAGCCTCCTTGCTTTTTGCAGCTATTGTTTTATGCCATCCCCAACCTGTCGGGGTAAGACTGTATGCATTTTCCCTTGCCCTTCTTGCTGTTATCCTTTCCCTTTGTATGATCAGTACTATAAAATACAGGAATTATTTAAATTTCAATTTCCGCCAGAGAATTGACCTTAGAACAGCTCTATTCCTAGCAGTCATCTTTAGCAGCCTCGTCATTTTTCCCAGGATTTTCCTTCTTTTTTATATTTCTCTTAACGTTTTATCTGGTCCCGCAATATATGCCTTCAATTTTTTAAATAAAGGACTCCAAAAAAAATTAAGCCGAAAAAGAGCTTAATTTTCCTAGAATTATTTTTTTCGTTCTTTAAGTTGACCTTATTCTCTGAGCATTTGGTTGGCATTTGCGATCATTTGCTGCTTGGCCGGAGCATTTGACTTATTTCATTGAAGATAAGTTAAAAAAGCCCGGTAATATTAATCTTGAAACAATAATTTATCTAGGAAAAATATTAATCTAAGGAATATTCATGTATGGAATTAATAGCTATAAAGTAGGAGACTATTAGGGAAATATGGTTGACAAATAGCTATACTAAATAGTAAACAATAGTTTATCTTTGGAGGATTCCAGGGGATAGTTCTAAAAATCAATGTTGAAGGATATAAAACAATGGCTGTTTTTCTGAAAAAATCTTCTCTGGTTATGCTGGCCGGGTTAGTACTCTGCCTGTTTCTTGTCATGAGCTGCCAGCCTATAAAAGAAAAGGAAGCCTTTGACTGCAGCCTGGTTGAGCTGAGAGAAAACCCTGACTCCGGATATTATGACGCTGTTGTCAAAGTAGAAGGCATAATGCTGGACGATATCCTGAAAATGAGTTTTGCCGTTTTTACTCCGACCAGTTCCTACGAGATTGCGGACCTCTCTTTTGTGGAAGATGGCCAGGATCTGGACTGCCTGGAAGCAGGGGATGTTTTTATTGTCCCACTGCACAAGCCCGATTGGAAATTTAATGTCAGAGGGCAGAATGATATCTACTGCTCCTTAAATTTTTGGGAGATGCTGCCTGTCAGTGACCAATGGCATCCAACCAAATCAGAAGCAATGGAAGCAGCCTGGAACATTGAAGTGAATTTAGTTGCAGGCCTTCCGAAACCTGTAATAAAGAATCTTCCTGAAGAGTGGCAGATGGTCAATGAGAGACTTCCGGATATGGATGAACCCTGTGGATATGTGGTCTATCAAAAGGTGCGGGCAGAAGAAGTCAAAGAAGAAGTATATATCCAGTACTGCTTTTTAGACGAGTATGAAATTCAAAGACTTTCTTCAGTCCCGGAAACTGAATTTCTCACCGGTTGGACAGATTGGACAAAGGAATATGGCAGGCCTGAGCTAATTGCCGGGCACAATGCTGTATATTGGGATATGCAGGAGACGGATGAATTTGGCTGGATTTTCAGGTATACTTATATCGATTCAGAAATGGTTATTGAAGTTGATATTGATGCTGATCCCCTGGAATGGGTCAAAACCGAACAGGAAAAGATTCTGGAAGGAAAGGAAAAAAAAGTGTTCCTTCGCTACGGATATGGTCCGGTAGGAGACACTGAATCACAGGTCATGATCGAGATTTGGATGAATGGGCAGGGAACCTTTCATAAAAGGTCAAAGGGAGGAATCATTGTAAATAAAGCCTTTCGCCTGGAGAATAGAGAGCTTGAGGAGATACAAATATCTATCAGCAGCAGCCGGTTTAGGGAGTTGCGTTCCCGGTCTGGTGTTCCCGGAGGCACGACATCCTTCCTCTCTGTAAGATATGAGGATCAATTCCATACAGTGGAACTGAAGAATGTTACAATTCCACTATTCCAAAAGATAGAGCAGACAATAAAAGGTATCGTTCTGCCCAAAGTGGATGAGACAGAATAAGATGGCAGCATTTAAGAACTGGCTTGATGATATCGTCGATGATATCGAAAGATATAAAGAGAGATTCAGCAAAAAAGATTCAAAAAAGTATAAGCTGGATTAGGCACTGGGATAGGGAGCGCCTTAGAAGCCAAAGCAAAGAAAGATGGGAAAATAATATAGCAATTTGAGTGAACTATGCCCAACTATTGCTGCTGATCAGGGGCGTGTTTTTGGGATTGAAAGTGCTGTCTTAAGGATAAAAAATTCCTCTATTTAGAGGCTATCTTATTTATTATGAATAAGATAGTATGGCCCGTCCCCTATTCTTTTTATCCTTTGACTTTGACGCGCTCGACCAGGCTGTAAACTATTGGAATAATAAACAGGGTAAGGAGCGTTGTGGCAACCAATCCTCCTACTACAGTAATAGCCATGGGAGCTCTCATCTCTGATCCTTCCGAAACACTAATGGCCATAGGCAGCATTCCCAAGATAGTAGTCAAGGCCGTTATCAGCACAGGACGCAGCCTGACAGCACAGGCTTGAAGAATCGCTTCTAGCTTTTCCATGCCTTTTCTTCTCAACTGGTTGGTATAGTCTACCATCACGATACCGTTATTAACCGCAATTCCCGACAGCATGATAACACCTATGAGCACGGCGAGGCTAACAGTCTTTCCTGATATGAGTAGAGCAATCAATACTCCAATGAGCGCGAGCGGAATGGTGAACATGATGACAAATGGGTGGCGCAGGGACTCAAATTGTGATGCCATGATCATATAAACCAGAAGCATTGCCAGGGCTAATGCACCGGCCATAATCATGAAAGCTTCCTGCATATCTTCATATGCGCCGCCTATTTCGATGAAATATCCGGGTGGAAGTCCTTTTTCGACACTTGCGATTCTCGTTTTAATGTCCTTAGCAATACTGCCGAGGTCTCTGCCGGCGATGTTCGCTGTCACAGTAACAAGCCGGGCCTGATTTTCTCTTGTTATTTTGATGGGGCCTTCTTCTTTTGAGACAGAAGCAACCTGACCCAAGCTTACCATAGTATTTAAAGGAGTCATAATAGGAATACTCTTTATGTCATCCAGGGTGTCTCTAAACTCTTCCTTAAGACGGATGCGTATGTCGATTTCCTCGTTTCCTTCTCTAAAACGTGTAGCGACTTTCCCCAGTGATGCTGTTTGGACCGTGTTAGCCACCTGACTGACCATCAATCCCATCCGGGAAGCCTCTTCCCTGTTTATTGTAATGTGGTATTCTGGTTTTCCCTCGGAGAATGTATGAGTGATATCCCTTAACCCTTCCACATCTTGGATCTTTTCGACAATCGTATCAGCGAGAATCTTAAGATTGTTAAGATCACTTCCGAATATCTTTATCTCAACAGGAGCCGCCGCTCCACCTAACATCATCTGGCTCATATCAAGAGCCTCAACTTTAAAACCCATCAATTTGGGGAGTTTTTTTCTGAGTTCTTCTAGGATCTCAGAGTCACTGAGTGTACGTTTTTTCCTCTCTGCCAATCCTATCCAGAGAGATCCCTCATGAGTGCCTGTAGCACCAAATCCTGATGCAGAGTCAGCAGGGTCATCTTCTGCTTGCGAGCCGACCTGGGCAGTAACTAAATCCACATCAGGTTCTTGAGCCATTAAATCTTCTACCATCTTGACAACGCGGTCCGTTTCCTCAAGAGAAGTGCCGATAGGCATCTTAACCGAAAGCATCAACATATTTCTGTCCATTGAGGGCATGAATTCTGTTCCCAGGAAAGGAATGAGAGCCAGGGAGAGCAAGAATAGTACCAGAGTTCCTCCTAATATCCATCCTCTATGCTGAAGAGTGCGTTTAAGAATTTTTTTATAAAAATTTCTGGCTTTCCCGAACTGTTTTGTCCTTTTATCGTAGAGTTCAATATTTTCCTTTGTTCTTACCTTGAATAAACTAGACGAAACCATAGGAACGACTGTAAGAGCAACAAATAACGATGCTAGCAGGGAAAATCCAATGGCCAGAGCCAGCGCACGAGTCATCTGGCCTGTTATTCCGGATGCAAAGGCCATAGGGAAGAAAACTGCAATTGTTGTTAATGTGGATGCTGTAATAGCCATTCCTACTTCAGAGGTGCCGTCTTTTGCAGCCTCGTTCCTGCTTTTTCCCTCTTCTATATGACGATAGATGTTTTCGATGACAACAACGGCATTATCAACCAGCATCCCGACACCGAGAGCCAATCCCCCGAGTGTAAGCATATTAATGGTATAGCCTGCGACGTAAAAAGCAATAAAAGTTGTGATAATCGAGAGGGGAATGGCCAATGCGATTGTAAGTGTGGGCCGCCAGTTGCGGAGAAATATGAAAATAAAAATGATGGCAAGAAGACCTCCGATCAGCGCATTGTTTCCGGTCTTATTGATTACTTTCTGAATCATATCCGATTGGTCCATAGCAGTATAAAAATTTATGTCGGGAGGGATAGTTTTACGTATTCTTTCGAGTTCTTTTTTTACTGCTTCAGTTGTAATAACAGTATTTGCTCCTGATTGTTTGCTTATGATCATGAAGACGGATTTTTCCCCCTGTACCCGTGCTAAATAGCGGGATTCTTTCATGGTGTCTCTGACATCTGCAATATCCTTCAAGTATATTGGCTCGCCTGTTTGTGTAGTGCCAATGATAGTGCTGCGGATATCATCAAGATTTTTGAATTCTCCCAGAGTTCTCAAAAGGATTTCGGAATGTCTCTCAACGATTCGTCCCGCAGGGAGATTAAGATTTTCCATCCTTAGTGCAAGTAGAATGTTGTCCATAGAAAGGCTGTGAGATTCAAGGGCGGCTTTGTTGATTTCAACCAGTATCTCTCTCTCGTCGGTTGAAAACACCATGGCTGATGCTACTCCTTCTATCCTTTCAAGCCTGGTTGCTACTTCATCTTCTATGATCTCTTTTAGCTCGAAAGTCGGCATTGTTTTAGAGTTAATCCCCCAGAAAATTATAGGGATCTGGGACATATTGAATTTAACTACCAAAGGGTCGGATGCTTCTTCTGGGAGGTAGGATTTATAAAGCCCGATTTGCTCTCTGAGGTCCTGGGCGGCAAAATCAAGGTTAGTCCCCCACTCAAATTCTACCATGATCAAAGAAACCCCCTCAGACGTTGTCGAGTTTACTTTTTTGACACCGCTGACAGTATTAACAACTTGCTCTATGGGTCGTGTAATAGTGTTTTCAATGTCTTCTGGAGAAGCTCCGGCGTAAGCAGTCACCACAGATATTGTGGGGAACTCCATCTCAGGGAAAAAGTCCAGCCCAAGCCTTGTTAGCGCAAGCCCTCCTAATACGACCAGGATCAGGGCCAGCATTGCTATGGTAACTTTTCTATTGACAGAAAATTCTGCTATTTTCATTTGATTACCTCTTTCACTTCTAATCTGGCTCCTTCAATAAGGCCGTAGTTTCCATCGACGACGACAAGATCCCCTTCTTGAAGCCCTTTCACAATCTCAACCAGGTCAGTATTTTGAAGGCCTAAAGCGACTTCTTTTTTCTGTGCAGTATTATTCTCCCCAACCAGAAATACATATTTATTTTCAAGAACAGCATTTTGAGGGATGGTGAGAGCATTTTCGTGAGTGCTGACTTTCAGTGTGACTTCTCCGAATGTGTTTGGCCTTAGTATCAAGCTGGGATTAGCCGCTATAACTTCGACTCTGAATTTTTTAGTCATAGGGTCAGCAGTCAGATTGACTATTGAGATGCGGCCTTTAAAGACTTTATTAGGAAAGGTTTTAACTTTGAGAGAAGCAGCCTGGTTTTTCCTGATAAGCACTATATCCTGATAAGAAACATTGATGTAAATTTTTATTTTAGAAAAGTCCATAATAGTCAAGACCCCGCTGGTAGTTGAATATCCTGCCATCATGGGGTTGATTACATCACCGACTTCTGCATTTTTAGAAGCAACAACTCCGCTAAAAGGAGCTTTCATTATAGATACATCCAGGCTGTGTTTGGCCAGGTTCAGAGTGGCTTGGGCCTGCTCCTGCTGGGCTTCGGCTGCTTCAGAGGCAAGTTTTATTTTTTCATACTGCTGGTCGGAGACAGCATTTTCCTTTTTTAAGCGTTCCATCCTTTCCATGTTTCGCTGGGCATCTTTGTAGTTTGCATTTGTCACTGCTGCGGCAGCTTCTGCCTGTTCCATCTGAAGCCGGATGGCTCTTGTATCGAGCTCTGCCAGAAGCTGGCCCTCCTTCACATGGTCTCCTTCTTCTACATAAATATGGGCGATTTTTCCGCCGATGTCCGGAGTAATGGTTATTTTCTTCCATGCCTCTATTACCCCAGTATAAAAGAGTTTTTCTGAAATGCTCTGTTTTTTGACTTTAAAAACTTTCACAGATGTGAGTCCGGCACTTTCTTCCTTTATTTCTTCGCTCTGCTTTTGATTCTGGCAAGCAAATAGGAAGGTTAAGAGAACCAGCGCGATTGACAATTTCACTGCTGTAATCTTTTTCATTTGATTCCTCCATGTATCACTATCAATATATCCTCTTTCATGTTGATATATTTCAGCCAACTCCCATGGCTTTATCCAGTTCTGCCAGAGAGACGACATAATCGTAAAGCGCCTGGGAATAGTTAGTCTTTGCCTGAGTCAAGGCGGTCTGGGCCTGGTTTACATCAAGAACGGTTACCATGCCTTCTTCAAAACTCAACTCGGCAATTCGCAGGCTTTCCTGAGCCTGTTCTACGTTCTTTTCTTGCGAAAGAAGGGATTCCTTCGCTTCCTCAAGCTTTAGGAAAGCCTGCCTGACTTCAAACTTTAGTGTATTTGCAAGACCTTTCTGCGTAAATTCCAGCTCTTTGATCATGGCTTTTGACTGAGCTACCCTGGCGGATGTAGAAAACCCGTTGAAGATCGGAAGAGTTAGAACCAGATTGACTGAATAATAGTTTGACCAGTTGTTTTCCTTAAAATTAAGATGATCCGACCAGTAATTATATTGACCAGATAGTGCAATAGAAGGCAGGCTTGCAGACCTTGCCATTTTCAAAGCTTCTCCGGCCATCTGTTTCTGGAACCTGAGCTGGCTTATCTCCGGCCTGTTCTGCACAGCCCTGGTCAAGCATTCTTCTAACTCAGGATTGGCGGGTTTATATGTTAAATTGCCTTTAATTTCGATTTCTGTTGAAAGGTCCAGGCCTAGAAGTGTTTTCAGGCTGAGCTCGAGTATTTTCAGATTATTTTTTGCTTTAATCAACTGGGGTTTTAAGTTTGCGACCTGCACTTCTGACCTCAGAAGGTCAAACTTTGAGGCCATTCCTACTTCATACTGGGTTTTAATATTTTTGTGAAGTTTTTCGGCAACTTCGACAGCTTCTTCAGATACCTTGATAAATTCCTTTGCGAGCAGAGCCCCGTAGAATGCCCTTTTTGTATTGAAAACAGTCGTATGTCTGGATTGTCGTACAGCCTCTTCTGTGGATTTTAGGTTATAGTTTGCTTGTCTGTATCCGGAGACCAGCCTGCCTCCGGTGAAAACAGGGATCGTAAGGGCAAGGGAAAACTGGAAATCCCGGGTAAAGTCCACTTCTACTCTCTGTGGGGGCTGTCCGGGAATCATTGATGGGAACTCCAGTTCCATGACTTTTTCATTCAGAGTATGCAGCCCTTGACCGTTAAGAGAAGGGAAGAAACCTGAGGCCGCCTGCCTGACTTGGGATTGAGCCGCCTCAACTTTCTCTTCAGAAGCGAGATGGTAAGGGTTTTGAGAGAGTGCGAGGTGTATGCTGTCTTCGAGTGTCAGGGTTATTTTTTCCTGGGAAAAAGAAAATCTCCCTGCAGTAAACAGCATAAATATTATTAGAAGTAATTTTCCTATATTTCGCATTTTTATGCTCCTTTTCTTTCCTTTTTAATGCCGTAAAGAAGAAAACTCATCAGTAAATCTGTGCCTTCATTTAAACCGTATTCTTTAGTTTTCATCGGGCCTCTCAAGAAAAAACCGCGCAGCATAGACCCTAAAATGAAAGATGCATCTGTGACATTGACTTCTCTGAATTCACCGGATTCGATTCCTTCTTTAATGATTTCATGTGTAATGTCAGAAATTTTTTTCATCATTACCATAAATTCATTCGGAATCGCTGGGTGTCCATGTAAAGTTTGAAGCTGCTGTTCTTGACTAATATTTAAAATCTTTTTCATCGTAGATCTTTCTATGAAGAATATTCGAGCTATGTTTCTCTTTCTGCTATAGTAAGAAGTAATATAATAGATAGTTTTCCTCAATTTTTCTTCTGAGCTTATTTTCTTTGTGAGTATTTCTGATAGGCTCTCATGTACTTCTTCGAGAGATCTTAAGATAATTTTAATGAATATGTCCCTTTTACTTTTGAAATATCTATAGATGGTAGCTTTAGAAAATTGGGCTTCTCTACCTATATCATCCATGGTGGCTAGAGTGAAACCTTTATTGGAAAAAATTTTTTCTGATGCTTTTAAAATAGACTTCTTGTTTTCTTGCTGTCTGTGCTCTTTTCTTTCGGCCCTGAGGTCTCGCTTTTTCATTTTATATACTCCATGGTATTATTGGCAAACTCAAGGGTTTAATAGTTAAACTAAAGAGTTACATTAGCAGATGTTTCAGATATTGTCAAGTATATTTCATCTGAAATGTTATATGAAAAGCTAGTTGGAGCGTAATTAAAAAATAGGATAAATTGTTTATGCGCGGGGATGGAATTTGTCATATACTTTTCGCAGATGTCTGCGGCTGACGTGAGTATATATTTGTGTTGTAGTAATCTGGCTGTGTCCCAGCATTAGCTGTACTGACCTGAGGTCGGCTCCTCTTTCCAGAAGATGAGTGGCAAACGAATGACGGAGCATGTGAGGACTTATTTTCGTGCCGAGGCCTGCCGATACAGCATAACCTTTCAGCATTTTCCAGAAACCCTGGCGGGTGAAAGCTTCTCCTCGAATGGTTAGAAAAAGAATACCCGTCTCTTTTTTTAAAAATTTATTCCGAGCTTCTTTTAGATACTCTCTAATGGCATTTGATGCGGAATTTCCGAAGGGGACGATCCTTTCTTTATTTCCTTTTCCCCGGCATATGAGAAATCCTTCATTCAGGTTCAAATCTTTAAGTTTTAAAGTGACAAGTTCTGATACCCTTAATCCTGTTGCATAGAGAAGTTCAAGCATAGCCTTGTCCCTTAACCCGTGATGCGCTTTTTCATCGGGTTGTTGTAAGAGGAGTCCGACTTCTTTCACTGTTAGAAATTTAGGCAAGCTGATCCAGCTCTTTGGCGTTGAGAGATTAACTGTAGGATTTTTTTTAATGATTCCATCCAAAATCAGAAACCTGTAGAAAGATTTCAAAGATGAAATAAGTCTGGCCATGGAACGGGCAGATAGACCGGCCCGGCTTGTATGATGAATGAACTTTATCAAGTCTTCTTCTGTAGTGTTTAACCATGTCATTTTTTCTTTATTAAAGAATAAAAAAAGCTTCTTTAAATCCCGGGAATAAGATAGAAGGGTATTTGAAGATAGACCTTTCTCTACAGAAAGATATTCGATAAAGACCTTGAGAATTTCCTCTGGTTTAAGAGTTAGATTTTTCATCTAATGAAAGGATTCGAGTCTTTTTCTTGCGCAATAGTAGTGGAAGGGCCGTGGCCGGGAAGAACAATTGTCTCATCAGGCAGGACAAGTATTTTATTTTTGATGGAGTCTTGCAGATCATTTAAGGATCCGCCGGGGATGTCGGTGCGGCCGATTCCTCCGCAGAAGAGTGCATCACCGGACAGGAGAAAACTATTTCCCATTAAACTTATACTTCCTGGCGAATGGCCGGGAGTATGAATAACTTTTAAGGATGATTTCCCAATTTCTATGTTTTCACCGTCCTCCAGAAGTTTATCGGGAGGTGGAGAGGCCTTTGCTCCCGGAAGGAAGCTTAGTGCTAACTGCTGAAAGAGCCCGGACATCTTGCTGTCTAAAGAGTGGATATAAAGGGGAATATTGTATTTGTCTTTTATGTGTTTATTTGCTCCGACGTGGTCAAAATGACTGTGTGTATTGATGATGACTATGGGTCTAAGGTTTTTTCTCGATATGACACTGAATATTTTTTCGGCTTCGGCTCCTGGGTCAATGACAGCACATTCGAGAGTCTCTTTGCAGTATACAAGATAGCAGTTTGTCTTGAGGGCTCCGACAACGATTGTTTCATACTTCATGTTTTTTTCATATTAATTCTATAGTGTTCTTTAGTCAAGATATCAAGGTTAAATAAAAGTATCGGCATTCTTTATGAATAATCCTTGTGGACATGGGTTATTCACGAGTCAAGCTTGCTGCAGATGCAAGGCACAGCGCATGAAGTTGTGGTCCTTCACCACGAATGCGCTGTAACGAAGCAGATGCAGTAAGATCGGCTCGCCTGAAAGGTGAAAATTGCTGATAATAGATTTAAATTATATTATCGATATGATAGAGGATAACCTAGTTATGAGGGTTTCATGAAGAACGATAAAATTTATGCTTAATTGTTACAATTTATCAGCAATTTTTATGAATAATCCTTGTATTTTATGGAGCGGGAAAATATAATCTTTCCTTATGAATAAAAGTCACTGGCAGCTTGAGATTTTTAAGAAATCTATTAAGAAAAAAGACAAGCTTAAACTTATCGAAAATAACATTGACATTGAACCGTCCTTTGTCATCTTGGATTTAGGCTGCGCACAGGGAATCTTAAGTTATTTTCTGCGTCAAAAAGGAGGTTTCTGGGTAAGTGTAGACCTTGATTTTGTCAATCTAAAAACGAGCCAAGAACTCCTTAAAGAAAATATCGTTCAGCTTGGCACAGGAATTTTCCCTTTTAAAAGCGAGTCTTTCGATATGGTAGTAAGCCTGGATTATTTGGAACATATAGAAGACGATGACGAATGTCTTGAGGAAGTCTACCGCGTACTTAAAAAAGGAGGAAAATTCATAATAGTCACTCCACATACGGGGAAATTTCTTTTTCTTCACAAGCTTCGCTCCATCATGGGGTTGAAACCGGAAGTTTACGGGCATAAAAGGGAAGGATACAGCTTGAAAGGATTGAAATCAAAGCTGGAGAATGCTCAATTTATTGTGGAGAGGCATAAAACATTTACACGGTTTTTTTCTGAGTTTATTGAATTTGTAATAAACTTTCTCTATATAAAATTGTATTCTGGAAAGTTCACCGGTTCTTTGAGAGATGGACATATCAGACCGACAACTTCTGGCGAATTCAGTTCAAGAGAGAAAACCTTTAAAATTTATTCCTTTATCTATCCACTCGTTTGGTTTTTTTCCCGATTGGACAAACTGCTTTTTTTCCATAAGGGATACTGCCTCACAGTCTGGGCAAAAAAAACCGGTTAAGTGCAGAATTTTCAGGATATATTCTGTTTTGCGTTTTGGGATTTTTTGATATAATCATTATCAATGGATGTTTATATTTCCCGTGATGCTCTCCTTTCCATTAAAGCTATAAATCTTATTTCGTCGAGTTCAAATTTTGATGGATTGCTTATTGGCCATAAAAGAGGGCATAGATTTTTTGTGAAAAAGATTTTTCTTACGGTGAAAGGGTTTTTTCCTTCAAAAGAAAAATATTTGTTATTGAACGAACTTTTTGATGACAGTATCATTGGTTTTTTTTCCTTCCATCCTGATGAAAAAAAGATTAGAAAGATATTGGCACCGTTTGCCTTTGGAAAAGTTTTTTTGGACATACGTTTAGATAAGCAGAAGAAGATAAATATTAATCCTTTTGTTATAGAATATGAGGAGGAATTTTTTCTTTCTCCTATTCAGCTCAAATCATAATAAAGCGTGGGAAAAATGGAAAGCCAATTGAGTAAAGATCAGCAAGAATTCCTGCTGACATTAGCACGCAAATCCATAAAGCATTACCTGGAAACAGGAAAGCAGCTCAAAATAGAGACACCGGATACAATATTTCTTGGGGAAAGAGGGGCATTTGTTACATTGAAGGTGAACGGCAAGCTTCGGGGCTGTATCGGATATCCCCTCCCCTACAAAGCATTATATGAAACAGTTATTGAGATGGCTGTCTCGGCTGCATCCAAAGATTATAGATTCCAACCCATTTCTCTTGAGGAACTGGCCGATGTTAAAATCGAAATATCCGTGCTTACTCTTCCTAGGCCAGTAAAAGATATTTCGGAGATCGAAATTGGCAAACATGGGATCATTATTTCCAAGGGTTCAAATAAAGGCCTTCTTCTTCCACAGGTTCCTGTTGAGTGGGGCTGGGATCTGGAAACATTTCTTCACCACGGCTGTCTAAAAGCAGGACTTGGAGAAAACGACTGGGAAAAAGGGGCTAATATAGAGGTGTTTTCTGCTCAAGTATTCTCGGAATAAACTGGGTTAGCAAGAAAATTAATATCTGACAAATGCAGAGAAAACTGAAACAATTTAGCTCGTTCTTCGTATGCACCGATTTATCTAGAAAGTCCAAGACTTTAAAACGAAAATATTTCTCTTTACCTCTTACATTCTGCTTTCTATTGTTATTTCAAGGTGTAGGCTATTCTAATATTCAAGAGAAGTCATTTTCTGCAGGGTCAATCCCTCAAAATCAAAAACTCACCCCAAGACTCCGAAATAAGCTCTCTGCTATTAGCGATATCCGTACAAAATTAAAAATATGGGTTTATTTCACTGATAAAGGAGTTATGGCTCAGACATCTGTTGACAAGAGGCTGGCTGAAGTACGACATGGCCTGAAGGACCGCTGTGTCTGGCGCCGAATGAAAGTCCGGAGTGAAAGGAACATGGTCGACTTTTTGGATCTTCCCCTTTTTCCATCTTATACAGATAGAGTGAAGACGATTATTAACCAGGTCAGGATTGCTTCCCGCTGGCTTAACGCTCTCAGTGCAGAAGCTAACATTTTGCAAATGCAGAAACTCGAAAAGCTTGAATTTGTACGTAAGATCGAACCTGTTAATTCTTTCCGGCGGAGTGAGAGTTTTATCTATCAAGTAAGTGATTCGGCTGGGAAAAAACAGAGTGCCACCAATACTGACTACGGGTCGTCGTTTGATCAACTCAATCAGATTAATGTCTTACCCCTCCATCAGCTTGGCTACAGCGGAAAAGGTGTTTTAGTCTGCTTGCTGGATGTAGGGTTCAGGAAAAGTCATGAAATCTTTCAACATGCTAACTTAATATCTGAATGGGATTTTGTTAACGGAGACAATGATGTCCAATACGACCCCTTTGACCCAAATGACTATTCTGATTCTCATGGAACAGGGACGTGGTCAATTCTCGGAGGGTATAAACCTGGAGAGCTTATAGGGCCTGCATACGGAGCTGATTTTATCCTGGCAAAGACCGAAACCAATCGATTTGAGAAGCCAATAGAAGAAGATTATTGGGTTGCTGGAATTGAATGGGCTGAGTCTCTTGGGGCCGAAGTAATTTCATCGTCTTTGGGGTATACGGATTGGTATTCTTTCGAAGACATGGATGGAGAGACAGCTGTGACAACATTGGCTGCCGACCGGGCAGTAAGCTTAGGAGTGGTTGTTGTAAATGCAGTAGGTAATGAACGCGGCGAAGCGTGGGGCCACATAATTGCCCCTGCAGATGGATTCGATGTTATTTCAGTCGGGGCAGTAAATATATCGGGGAATATTGCTTCATTCAGCTCTCCTGGCCCGACTTACGACGGAAGGATTAAACCCGAGGTTTGTGCTTTGGGTGTAGACAACTGGCTGGCTGCTAACAGGGATGATGGTAGAGATTACTATTCCCAGGGATCAGGAACATCCTTTGCAACTCCTCTTGTTGCAGGCGCTGTAGCTCTTCTTTTGGAGATACACCGTGATTGGACACCTGCGCAAGTGCGATCAGCCTTAATCAATACTTCAAGCCAGCGTCTGGCGCCTGACAATGATTATGGGTGGGGAATTATCAATGCGGCCTTGGCTGCCAGCCTGGATGTGAACATATTAAAACTTCAGCCTTTCAGAATAGATGATGACAATAAAGGAGAAAGTTTTGGAAACGGAAATGGAAAGGCAGAAGCGGGGGAGACAATAGAGCTCTTTGCTACCTTGAGGAATGATGGGCAGACGGCTGCCCTTTCTCCTTCAGGAACTCTTACCTGTCCTCACCCTGAAATCATAATATCCCCTTCACAGGTTAAGTTTACTTCCATCCTTCCTTTCACCGAGCAGTCATCAGAGAGTCCTTTTGTGATAAAAATTCCACCATTTTTTCTTGGGCATCATGTTGTCCTACGCTTCAAAGTTGAAGGAGTGAATATCCTAACACTGTATGAAAGTATTAGAATCACAATCTCGAGATAGAAGTTTCTGCAGGATATAAAACTGCCCCAGTATATTTAAAAGCTAATTTTTATTCCTGCTCTTAAAGAGAGACCGTTTAGATTTATTCTTGCCGGCCTTGCCTCGGTATAAAAAGATGAGGAGGGTTTTTCATCGGAAAAAATGAAACGCGGATATGATTTTCCCGTTTCTTCGCTGTGGAAGGTAACCATCCAAAGTTTTCCTTCAGCCGTTTCCTTAAGGGAATCTTTATCAGAGTAAGCTCCCCAATAACCCCATGTATGATCCCATTTGAAGCTGTCATTCTTGGTCCCTTTCCATTCCTTGAATTCGACCATCCTTCCTGCGGCTTCAACAATTAAATGGATTCCACTCCGTATTTTATATTCTAAACCTCCTCTTAGATGAAACCCAAAAGTTTTGCACCTACTTTCTTCATAATAGCTTCCGGATAAAGAATATTTATCCACAAAGTTCACAGGAGCGCCATTATTGTTTTTCTCATCAATGTAGTCAAAATCGTATTGGTAGTGTTCCCTGTAATTTATTTTTCCAGAGTAATATCCTGCACCACAGCCAAGATAGAAATTCATATTATCCCTGAATGGGAATGAATAAAATATGGTTAGAGATATTGGAATAGTTTGAAGATGATATTTAGGTTCCTGGAGGCTTTGTTCAATAAGATAAATTGTTCCGGAATCACCTGGAGAGTGAAAATAGTCCTGCTCATCATTCATGCTTGAAGACATTTCTCCATGAGTTGTCCCATCAAGGAGTTCAATGCTCAGGGCAGCACTCCAACGATGGGAAAAATTGTAGGCAAGATCCACTCCCCCTTCTAAAAGGCTGTGAAGCTCCTTCAGGTTGTAATTAAATGTATAAGGAGCTTGATTTTGGTCCTTGAAGTACTCACTCCACCCGTAGATATTCTGGTTTAAATCTCCTCCGTGAATCAAGCTTTTGCCTGCAAAAACTCTAAAGCTTAACTGAGAGAGTACAGCTTCTGGAAAAGAGAAAATAATAAATAAGAGGCAGATGATAATTATTTTCTTCAATCTTTGTGTTTACTTATTTTTGAATTTCTTGTTCTCCAACAATTTTTTTGCATCTTCCTTTGCTTCTTGTATTCCTTTTTCCCAGTGTGGGTCGTCTTCCATATTAAGGATGTATTCGAGTTCCTCTCTCGCTTCATCTATCTTCTTGAGGGAAAGATAAGTATCTGCTAAGTAATATCGTGTTAATGCATCTTCAGGGCCGAGTTCCTTGGATTTTAGCAGGTGCTCAAGAGATTTTTCCTTGCTGCCGCCTGCAAAACCCGGAAGTTCCTTATAAACCCGTCCCAATACTCTGTCTGCTCCTCCATCCTCATAAGCACGGTCTAATTCTAAAACTTTGTTCATTGCCGCTTTAATTGGTTTTACAAGAGCTAAACTTTTAAGCACGCCTTTGACTTCTCCATATTTTCCATTATTGACACCATGCCAGTAATGTCCATCCGGCTTTTCAGGCTGCAGGTCAATTGCTTTCTGTGCGTAGTAAACACCTTGAGAAAAAATGATTTTCTTTTCCTTTTTGCTTTCGGAATGCTGTCCGATGTAATACTTAATCCTTGAGATTCGCCAAAAGACCTCGTATTGGTCGACTTCTGTTGCAATAGCTTTCTGATAGATTACCAGGGCTTCCTTGGCAGTAGCCATGTCCTTCATCTCAGAAAACAAACTATCCCCTTTAGAAATCGGGTCTTCTGTATCCTGTGAATACAAAATAAAAGATGAAAATAAAATAACAATAAGGATAATTACTGGTTTTACCTTCATTTGCTTCTCCTTTTTTGCATGTATTTATAGCACAATTTGTATAAAAATCCAAAATCCAAATATCGGATGGATGACATAATCGAGGAATACATGTTTTTAGAATTTTGTTTTTAGGATTAATCATAATAATGATCTGCTTTATTGTCTAATTTTACCAGTAGATGCTCTATCCGCTGGCGTTCCTTTTCGAGTTCATCGGTTTCCATGTTTGAATCCAAACGGATTGGTTTTCCGTAAATAGCTATGCCCTTTGAAAAAGGATAAAACATTAAAAAATTATCCCAGCTTTTGAGATATTTTTTCTTTGATGTTGAAAAGCTGAAAGGAACGAGATATGCACCTGTCTCATGAGCCAGTTTAATCCCTCCGGCTTTCATCTTTCGGTTTGGCCCTCTAGGACCATCAGGAACGATGAGCAGTTCGCCGCCTCTTTTAAGTTCTCTTTTCATTTCATTCCAAGTTTTTATAATGGGGTGGGAACCCGATCCTCTTAATATTTTATAATCCCATCTGGACATGATACTGGCGGCGATTTCTCCATCCTCGCTCGGACTGATCAGGGGCATTATTCCTCGGCGGCGAAAGAAGAAAGGGACGATTAGAATTCTGCTGTGCCAGACAAGAAGAACCACTGGTTTTTGTTCACTTCTCAATTTAAGATAATCTTCTTCTCCCAGAACGGTCATCCTGGTTGATTTTGCCCAAAGCCATAGAATCGCTCTCCCGAAGGTTCCAATAATCTTCCAGCGGATATTTTTTAAAATTGGCATTTTCTAAGATGATATAAAAAACCCGGCTAACAGTAAAGGCCGAACAATTTTTGCCATGTGCCTGAAGTCTTATCTTTTTCTCACATGCAAATCTATTATTGAACCTGATATAAATCCTAGAAGGCTTAATGCGAGCCCGCACGGCACTGAATAGGGCCAGGAAGGCCACTGCAGTTGAAGCAAGTTTACTTCGCATAAAAAACCGCCAACAGAATAGCCTCCACCTAGAAGGAGGCTTAAAAATCCAGCCGTGGGTAATTTTCTCCTTAGGAAGATCATTGCAAATCCCGGAATGAAAAATCCTTCAGCCATGATTTCTGAGGCCAGTCCAAGAGTTTTTAGAATACTCTGCAGCCTGGTGGCGATCAGAAAGGCCATTACTCCCACGATGAGAGTTGATAAACGTCCTACTGCAACGATGTTTTTGGTCTTATTTGAAGAAAAAATCTGCTGATAGACATCCCGCGTCAATGATAAAGCTCCTGTGTTGATTGCCGTATCCATTGTGGACATGACAGCCGCGACGATTGCAACGAACAGGATCCCGCCTAGAAAAGGTCCTGTCTTCGATGAGATAAGGGCTGAAAGAATAGGGCCTTCTTGGGTCCCTGCAGGAAAGATAGGAAGGGAAAGTATGCCGATAATGGCTATGCACCAGTAAAGGAGAAAAAATGTTATTCCTGCAGCAAATAAACCCTGTGTTGCTTTCCTCTCTGTCCTTGCGGCCTGAATCCTCTGCCAAACAATCGGAGAAATAATCCAGGCAAGAGTAAATGAGAGGGCAATAAGGCAGTTCTTTTTAAGGTCAAATAGAAAATTGAAATAACCCTCTTTTCCTAATAATGATGCATGAAGAGAAATTTCCCCAGGCGTTGAGGTCCCGGCTAAGAAAACGAGAAGGATCACTGTTCCGGTAGCCAGTAGGAAAAATTGAAAGCTGTCTGTAACAACAACCGAAAAAAAACCCCCGAGAATAGAGTAAATAAAAACAATGGTTGTTCCCAATAAGAGACCGTAAAAATAAGATATTCCCAGAAACGATTTTAAAAAATTGCCTATTGCCACCATTTGGGAAGATGCTAAAAGGACCATGTACCACACGATCAACAGCGAAGCAAGATGACGGACCACCCGGCCATAGCGTTTCTCTACAAGGTCTGGCAGAGTCACTATATTCAGGCGTCTGATTGGCCGTGCAAGAAAAAGTATAAAGACAAAAACGGTCAATACCGCAGGTACTCCCATGACCCAGAATGAACTCACCCCCTGCATGTAAGCTTCATCAACCGAAACCAGCATGGAAGTTGCCCCTATCCATGAAGCAGCAAGTGATAGATAGACTAAAAAAGCAGGGAGATTTCTGGACGCAAAGAAAAAATCTTCAAGACTTTTCATCTTCTTGGAGAATAAAAAGCTTAGAAAGAGGACAATAATGATATAGCCAAGGAGAAAAAAGAGGAATTCAAGTTTCATTGAAGAATATATAGCAGAAACATGGCCCAATCGCAATGATGGTACTTGTGAAGCTGCTAATATGTTATAATTCCAGGAAAGATGAAAAACATTGTTTGGCTATTGCTTTTATCAATATCCGTTTCTCTTCAAACATCAGAGAATGTTGCCAGAAAGACAGAAGAAAAATTGCGTTCTTTCAAAAGTCTTCAGGCCAATTTTGAGCATAGCTACTATTCTTCTTCTGTATCTACCCCCCTAAAAGAGAAAGGACGCTTCTATTTTAAAAAACCGGGTCTGATGAAATGGGAATACAAGGGCAAAGAAGAAAGAACTTATCTTATTAAAGATGGCTTCTTTTGGGAATATATTCCAGAAGACAATCAAATCACTAAATATGATATGTCAAAAGAGAGTGATGAATCCGAGATTCTTTTAATTCTTTCCGGACAGAAAGGGTTGTTGGACAATTATTCAGTCGAGTTCAGCCCATTCCCTACAGAAAATAAAAAAGCTAAACAGATAAAATTAACTCCAAAAGATGAGGAAACAGATTCATTTATTCTCTTGGAAATAAATGAGAAAACCTGGCTTATACAAAAAACTGTCTTCTTTGACTGGGCAGGTAATAAGACTGAATTTATCTTCAGTCGTATAAAAACTAATATTAATCTCTCTAATAATACTTTTAATCTGAATGCACCTCCTGGGGTTGAAATAATTGAAAATAAATAAGAGCCCTCAACTCTTAACACTCAAAACCTTTTTGCCAAGCATACGTATTAGATTTTGAGGGCAGGATGTCCTCCGTGAATGAAGATAAGGAATTAATAAGTAAAACCCTTAAAGGCGAAAAAAAGGCTTTTGAGATGATAATTCAGAAATATCAGCAACCCCTCTTGAACTATGTTTGGCGGACAATGGGAGAACGCGAAATCGCACTTGAATTTACCCAGGAAGTCTTTATAAAAGCGTATTATTCTCTTGACTCTTATAGTCCTCAATATAAATTCAGCACATGGCTTTTTAAAATAGCATCTAACACCATCATAGATTACTGGAGAAAGAAAAAAATCGATACTTTTTCTATTGACCCTGATAAGAGTAAAGAAAACTATAATATGTCCTTTCAAATCCCCGATGATGAATTTTCTGTTGCCGAAAAGTTTGAATTATCAGAATTAAGAAAAAGTATAGAAACAGCTTTGGGGAAAATCCCGGCTGCTTTGAGAGAGTTATTTGTATACAGGCATATCAATGGCTTCAGTTATGATGAAATAGCAGAGATAAAAAACTTGCCTGTTGGTACAGTAAAAAACAGAATTTTTCAAGCAAAAGAGTTGATACGACGGCATTTAGAGGGAAAAACATGAGCTGTCTTCGTATCGATCAGATTTATCTTTTCCTCGAGGGAGAATTGTCCTCTGCTGAAGTCAGCACTATTAAGGAGCACCTTTCCTTGTGTCCGAAATGTAAAAAAGCCGTCGAGGAAAGAAGAATGTTGCTTAGGGCATCAGAGAGCCTCCCCGCGTTGGAAACTCCGCCTGATTTTACCCGTCAGGTCATGAGAAAAATTTTCCCTAAAAAGATTTCATTACACAGTTTGCTTATTGCAGAGGCTGCTGGATTTTCTGCTGAAGCTCTTATGATTTTCGCTTTCTTTTTGCTAACAAGAGAGAGTTTATTAAGCATCGTTGTTGGCGTTAATCATGTAGTGCGGAGTTTTATGCTGAATTTTTCTGTCGTCTCTGCTAAATTAGTTAAGCTAGTTTATATTTTTGCAGAAATCATTCTTCTTTTGTTTAAGTATATATCTAAAGGATTCTTTTTTCTTACAACAGTTCTCAGCGCTGACGTTCAGATAGTTCTTATTTTCATTACTCTAATTTTATCTTTTTTATTGCTTTACGGGGTAAGAAAAATAATCTTGACAGGAGAAAAAGCGTGAAAAATATAAGAAATAAAGCATGTCTATCTCTTATTCTCATTTTTCTTTTTTTAGGATTTGTTCCTCTGAAAGGCCAAGGGTTTGTTTTAAAAAAAGATATCTATGTGGCGGAAGATGAAGTCTTGGATAATGCCATGACTTTTGGGGGAGATATCCTGGTTAAAGGCAAAATTAATGAGAGTGTCATTGCCTTTGGAGGTACTATTACTATTGAAGGTGAGGTAGGCGAAGTAGTTTTAGGCGTCGGCTCAGAGATCACTCTGAAATCATCTGCAATAATAAATGGGGATGTTGTTGTTCTAGGCGGAGAACTCGACAGGGAATATGGAGTTGTCATAAAAGGGGATACTGTCTACTTCAATACTTCTGAAGATGTTTCAAAGTTTCTGAAAGAAGGCCTGGGTGGCGTTATTGGGATCTCCTTGATCCCGTTTTTGCTAATTATAAAATTAATTACACTGTTCATATGGTTTATCCTAGCTGTCATTTTTGCAGCAGTCTTTCCAAGACAGATTTGTTTAGCCTCGGCACAGATAAGAAAGTCTTTCTGGCCAATCTTTGGTACAGGCTTATTGGGTCTCATTATTTTTTTTGGGTTGGTTATTTTATCTGTCTTTCTATGTTTTGTTATCATAGGAATTCCAATCTTGATCTCTCTTATTACTATCGGCATAATCATCAAAATATTCGGACGCGTCATATTATTCCATTTCTTTGGAGAAAGTCTTGCAAGAGCTTTTGGTTCAAAACAGCCCTCCCTACTTCTCTCTGTGAGTCTTGGCTTTTTGCTGGTAGGGATGATAACTATTATCCCGATTCTTGGTGCTCTGTTTTCCTTTGTGCTTAGTATAATTGGATGGGGTGTTGTTATTCGGACGAGATTCGGAACAGTGGAAAACTGGTTTAGGAGAAATTCATTAACTGAGTAATCTTAAAATTTGAAGAGCTTTTACAGTTCAAGAATTTCTTTCTCTTTGGCCTTGGCAAGTTCTTCTATCTTTGTTATATGATCGTCAATAATTTCCTGCACTTTCTCATAACCCCAGAATTTATCGTCTTCTGTGATTTCTTTGTTTTTTTCTAATTCTTCAATATCTTCTTTTGCCTCTCTTCTCATAATGCGGAGGGCTGTCTTTTCTTCCTCCATAATACCTTTAATATATTTTACTATTTCCTTTCTTCTGTCTTCATCTAAAGGCGGAATGGGGACTTTGAGTGTTTTGCCATCGTTTATGGGATTAAGACCCAGATCAGCAGTTCTTATCGCTTTGTCAATTGGCCCTAAATAAGATGGATCCCAGGGATGAATAGAAATTAAAGTGGGGTCAGGGACGCCTAGTGTTGCTACCTGGTTAATAGGTGTTAGGGTGCCATAATAGTCAACTTTTATATCTTCGAAAAGAGTGATATTTGCCCGGCCGGTTCTCAGTTTGCTCATGTCCTTACGGAAATGTTCTACAGAAACATCCATCCTTTTTTTAAGCTCGTTTAAAACCTCTTTAACCATGTTTATCCGTTTCCAAAATATATATTCAGGAAAACATCATTTTTATGAAAATTAGGATTTATTTCCCGGAAATCAGGGTTCCGATTTCATGCCCTAATACAGCTTTTTTTATGTTTCCTTTTTCTAAAAGGCTGAAGACAATAATAGGAAGGTTGTTTTCCTTGCACAAGGAGATTGCTGTTGCATCCATGACTTCTAAATTTTCTTTTATCACATCTATATACTTGATTGAAATGAACTTTTTAGCTTCGGGATGTTTTAAAGGATCTGCCGAGTAAACGCCGTCGACTTTTGTTGCTTTTAATATTACCTGAGCCTTTATCTCCAGAGCTCTCAATGCGGCCGCTGTATCTGTTGTAAAATATGGGCTCCCGATGCCGGCGCTAAATATAACAATCCTTCCTTTTTCAAGATGCCTATTGACTTTTCTTCTAACAAAAGGCTCTGCAACTGCTTTGATCTCAATGGCAGAGACATGGCGCGTAGCGACACCTTCCTTTTCGATGGCATCCTGAAGGGCAATTCCGTTAATTATTGTAGCCAGCAGACCCATGTAATCTGCCGAAGCACGATCCATTCCGGCTTCGGTTCCGCGAATTCCGCGGAAGATATTTCCGCCCCCTATCATTATGGCGATTTGGATGTCTAAATCGTGGATTTCTTTTATCTCTTTAGCAATGGCCCTGGTTGTTTCTAGGCCGATTCCGAAGCGGAGTTTTCCTAAAAGAGATTCACCGCTTAATTTTAGTAAAATCCTCTTGTATGCTGGCTTTAGTTGAGACATGCTAAATCTTAGGGTTGGCCGATTTCAAAACGGGCAAACCTTTTAATTCTTATGTTCTCCCCAAATTTTGCAATATATGAAGCAATAAGTTTTTTAATCGAAATTTTATCGTCCTTAATAAAAAGTTGGTCCAGTAGACAGACCTCTTGGAAAAATTTGTTCAGCTTTCCCTGTACAATCTTTTCAATTATTTCAGGAGGTTTGTTTGAGTCTTTAAACTGCTCAAGGATAATCTCTTTTTCCTGGTCTATAACTTCCTGAGGTATTTCATCTGAAGAGATATATTTTGGATTGGCTGCTGCGATGTGCAGAGTGATATTCTTTACTAGCTCCTGGAATTCATTGTTACGGGCTACAAAATCCGACTCACAATTTGCTTCTATAAGAACTCCTATTTTGCCGTTAAGATGAATGTATGATCCTATTATTCCATCTGCAGTTTCCCGGCTCATTTTGTCTTTGGCTCTTGCATAGCCTTTTTTCCTCAAAATGACGATTGCTTTTTCGATATCTCCACTGCTTTCCTGGAGTGCCTTTTTGCATTCCATCATACCAATTCCCGTACGTTGGCGAAGTTCTTTGACTAATCCAGCTATAATTTCCATCTCTTAGTTCTCCTCTATCTTTTTTTCCTTTTCAGCAGAAGTGCTTTCGTTTGCTTCTGCAGGAGTCTTTTCTTCAGAGGGAGGAATCTGGTTTTCATCTGGATTTACCTCGCTTTCTCTTTCCATTTCCTGAAGCTCGTTTTCTATCTTGTTTTTTTTGCCCTCTATTATGGCTTCTGTTATTTTTGACGTGAATAATTCAATGGCTCTTACCGCATCATCATTGCCTGGAATTGGATAATCTATATTTTCAGGGTCTCCGTTTGTATCAACTATTGCTACAATGGGAATGTTGAGTTTCTGGGCTTCCAGAATGGCGATCTGTTCCTTACACGAATCAATTACAAACATTGCACCTGGCATTTCCAGCATGTTTTTTATTCCGCCCAAATTTTTAGAGAGCTTCCTGAAAACTTTTTCCTGCCGGGACTGTTCTTTCTTTGACAGGAGTTCCCACCGGCCGTCCGATTTCATCTCTTCCAATTCCAGTAGTTTCTCTACACTTCCCCTAATGACGTTAAAGTTAGTCAGCAATCCTCCCAACCAGCGCTGGTTGACATAGCAGGATTCACATTTTTGAGCATAATCTTTAATGATATCTTGTGCCTGCTTTTTTGTCCCTACCATCAGGACATCTTTTCCGTTTTCTGCGACACTCTTTATAAATTCAAGAGCTTCTTTAAAGGATTTTATTGTTTTTTGAAGGTCGATAATATAGATTTTGTTCCTCTGGCCAAAGATATAATCCTTCATCTTGGGATTCCATCTTTTTGTCTGGTGACCAAAATGAACTCCCGCTTCCAAAAGTTCTTTCATGCTTACTGATATCAACTTTAATCCTCCGCTTATCTCTTGTGATATTGAGGGGCCTTGCGTGCGCCGAGAAGTCCATATTTTTTTCTTTCTTTAATTCTGGAATCTCTCGTTAGAAATCCCGCCTTTTTAAGAGACGGTTTTAATTCCATGTTGAATTCGATTAATGCTCTTGCAATTCCCAGGCGAACTGCTTCTGCCTGTCCGGATATTCCGCCCCCGTTTATACGGATAAACAGATCGAATTTATTCTCTGTTCCTGTTAAAAAAAGTGGCTCCTTGATGATATGCTTCTGTGAGTTTGAATTAAAGAACTCATCAAATGGATGAGGCCTTTTGTTTACATATAAAGTGATGTCTCCTTTTCCTGGCCTTAAAAAGACCCTGGCAACAGCAGTTTTTCTCTTTCCCGTTCCATAATACTGAATTAAGCTCAAGATTCCTCCTAAATCTGGTGTTCCTCTGGTTTTTGTGCTTCGTGTGGATGATTTGGACCACTGTAAACTTTAAGCTTTTGATAAACAGAACGTCCAAGCTTGTTTTTTGGAATCATCCCCCAGACTGCTTTTCTAATGACTTCCTCAGGTTTTTTTTCTAAAAGTTCTTTGAGACTCTTTTCTTTTATCCCGCCTGGGTAGCCGGTATGAGAGTAATACTTTTTCTGTTCCATCTTATTTCCTGTTACCTTAACCTTATCAGCATTGATAACAACAACAAAATCTCCGCAGTCTAGAAAATCAACAAATTCCGGTTTTCTCTTCCCGCGCAGCAAGACTGCAATTTCAGTAGCAAGACGGCCGAGAATTTTTCCTTCTGCATCGATCAACCACCACTTTTTTTCGATATCCTTTTTTTTAGGAATAAACGTCTTCATTATTATTAACCTTTAACCTTAGAAACAGAAAATGTTGACTATCTTCTAGTGTGCATCTCTTAATTCACGCTCTAGTCTCTTTCTTTCTTGTTCCTTTTTTCTTAGTTCCAGGAATTTCTCATTCCACCTGTCAGCCTCAGCAATATATCTTTTTTCTCTATTTGGATAAATTTTTGAGTGAATATTTCTATAAAGCATGTTGATATATGAATATGTGAATGAATAGTCTTTGTCTAATTCGTATGATTTCATCAAGGCCTTTTCACTTTCATCCGCCAACTTCTTTCTTTCTTCTAATGACAGGATATTCTGAAGTCGGTAAACCTTGGAAAAACGGTTTACTCCTATCGTATAGTAGGTTAAGGCATCGTCTGGTTTTAATTCTAAAATTTTTCTGTGCAAATCGCAGGACTTATCGAATAGAGGCATTGGTCGTTTTTCACCATAGTATTGAGCCAAATAAGCGTATCCCTCGGGATTTTCAGAATCGGTTTCAATTCTTCGCAGGTACATGTCTTCGGCTTTTTTCCCAAGTTCTTCCTTTTCGCCTGCATACCTTTTATAAAATCCGGCAACAACGTAGTAGTTATCCATATGTGTTGGCTCCATTTTGATTATACTTAGATATAGAGCCTCAGCATTGTCAAAATCGCCCAAATTATCGTACATGTCCCCTAAAGAGAAAATAATATCTTTATTAGTGGGATCGATTTCGAGTGCCTTTTTCAAAGCATCAAGGGCCTTTGTTTTTCTCTCTTCATTTGCCTCGCTTTCGTCTCCTGGTTTATAGAGGTTCTTATAGCTTTCTCCTAAAAAACGGTAAGCTTCAATTAGATCAGGATTATAGCTTAGAGCCAGCTCATACTCTTCTATAGCCTTTCGGTAATAGTTATCACTGAAATTGTTATTGGCCTCAGTAAAATGATAGTTTGCCTTCAGCTTGTTAATACTGAGTTTCTGGCAGCTTGTAGAAATGAAAATAACGGCCAGTGCAAGAAGAATTAATAGAGCAACATTTATAGCCTTTCGAAACATCGTGACCTCCTTAATCATCGAGTCATATATTGTCAAGAAATATTCCTCTTAAAACTAAATTTATAAAGGAATATAGCATTAAAGTCAAGGATAAAAAAGGCAGTGTTGTGGTTAAGAACAAGGATCTTAGTTCTGTTTCAAGAGCAGACGGATTGGTGTTCCAATGTAATCAAATTTTTCATGTATGAGGCGAATAAAAAACTTCTTGTAGGAAGGAGCAAGAGAACATTTTGAATGGGTAAAAAGAATAAAAGTAGGTGGAAGAATTTTCTTTTGTGTCATATATTTTATCTTAATTCTCCTTTTTTCCCTTGAGACCGGTGGGTGATTCGAATTTATCCAGGATAAGAAATTATTTAGCTTAGATGTTGAAACTTTCTTGCATGCATTTGAATATACCTGTTCAGCAATGTCAAGAATTTTTACTGCCCTCTGGCCGGATAAAGCGGAGATAAAAAGAAGTGGAGCATAGGAGACAAAATCTAACTTTTCATAAATTCTCCTCTTAAATTTTTCAGACGATTTGGAATCTTTCGGGATTAAGTCCCACTTGTTCAAAGCTATTAGCATGGGCTTTCCTGACTCCTGTGCTAGGTGAGCAATAGCTGTATCTTGGCGTGTGGGACATTCTTGTGCATCCACAATCAGGCTTATTACATCTGCTTGAATAATATCTTTTTTTGCTTTGACAATACTGGCTTTTTCTCGCTTGTCGCGTGTGCGGCTTAGCTTGCGTATGCCTGCTGTGTCAACAAGACAAAATGTTTTTTTGTTCCTGCAAATCAGAGTGTCGGTGCTGTCTCTCGTTGTCCCCGGGATTTCGCTTACAATCAATTTTTCCTGCCCGCATAAACGGTTGACTATCGAGGATTTCCCCACATTAATACGGCCGACAACTGCAATTTTTAAAGGATCGGTGTCATTCTTTTCCAAAGAAGGTTCGGGAAGGACATCTATGATGTTTTCCTCCAAGTACTCAAGGTTTCTTTTATGTTCGGCTGAGATAGCAAAAATTTGTTCTTCTCCCAGCCGAAAAAAATCCCCGAGATTTTTCTCTTCGTAAGGGGAATCTATCTTGTTGACAATCACAAATATGGGTTTATTCAATTTTTTTAATGAAAAAAAGAGATCCTCTTCTGCAGGCAGCAGTTCTCTCTTTCCATCGAGAACAAAAAGCAGAATATCGGCCTCCTTTGATGCTTCCCAGGCTTTCTTTTTTACTTGAGAAGAAAGCAGGTCTCCCTTGGAGTCAAAGAACCCTCCTGTATCGACAAGAACAAACTCTTTATTATCCAATTTGCATATTGAGGAAACTTGATCACGTGTCATGCCGGGTAGTGAGTGAACGAGCGATTTCTTTCTTTTTAGGAGTCTGTTAAATAGAGTGGATTTTCCCACATTAGGAAAACCGACAATAGCGACTTTTTTCATATAAGGAAATACTCCATTTGCTATCTAGGAAATAAATTAGTTGGCGATTAAATCGTATCTTGGCAGTAGAGGTCGGCTTAGGTCAACATGTCCTGCCAGGGTTTCTCTTTCGTTCCCTTCGATCAAAAGGAAGACTCTTTTTATAGATTTAAAATTATATGCAAGGGAATTAACTATTGAGAAAATTGTCAGTATTTCAGCAGAAGATCCAGAAAGGTGTTTTTCTTGAATCTCTCTTGAAAAATCGACATATACAATTCCCTCTTTAGTGATAAAAAGTTCTCTAAGTTTTGTTTCCGGGGGCAGAGGTAAGATAAAACTGTTTTGGGACCCTTTAATGAGTTCTTTAATTATTTGTTTTGCCTGGGGGGCAATTGATGAGTCTGAGAGGATATCTCTTTCCTCTGGATGTAAAAACGTATCATCTTCTGAGGCGAAAAAAAGTATAATCTTTTTAGAGTCTTGAACTTCTCCTGGTAATTGATCCGATGCTGGAGAAGTTGTCGTATATGCTTCTTTTTTGTATTTTTCACCTCCGCTTCCAAAGAAAATTACAATCAAGATGATAAGCACTATAAGAAGCAGTCCGAGAAGAGCAATCCTTTTCATTTTCATCTTTACGTGTCGTTATTGGGAATATTTTCTGAGAAAATCAGTCAAACCTCGACAAATTGCCATGGCAACTTTAGTTTGAAATTCTTCGTTTAACAATTTTTTCTCTTCCTCAGGGTTGGAGATAAATGCTACTTCCACGAGTACAGCAGGGCACGCCACTCCTGTCAAGACTTTAAAGGGAGCCTGTTTGATCCCTCTATTTATTGTGCTAAGGAGTGAATTAAGTTCTATCTGAATGCTTTCAGCAAGCTGGCTGCTGTGTTGGAGATAGGCTGTCTGTGCCATGTCCCACAGAATCATCATGATATTATCCTCATCTTCGCTCTGGATCTTCTCCTCGATTGTAGCAGAATTATTTTCCATGTAAGCAAGGCGCCTTGCTTCTTCGTCAGTTGCGTTTAAACTGAGGAAATAGGTCTCTGAACCCATGGCTTTTTTCCTGGGGGAACTGTTTGCATGGATACTGATAAATAAATATGCCCTGTTGTTATTGGCAATAGCCGACCTGTTTTCCAGTGAAACATCGATGTCTTTATCTCTTGTAAGGACGACATGATAGCCCATACGCTCTACAATAGCCTTCAATTTAAGGCTCACTGCAAGAGTAATGTTTTTTTCTAATGATCCAAATTTCCCTTTGGCTCCAGTTTCAAGACCTCCATGGCCAGGGTCAATAACAATGGTTTTTATTCCTTTTTTCTCCACGCTTGACTGAAGTGGAAAAGAGGGCTCGATCAGTACCCGACTGTATCCAGAGTAATCTATGGCAGATAATTTTATAAAAGGCAGGTTTTGCGAGAGGAAAAATATTGCAAGCGAGAAAAACATCAATGAAAATATTAATATTCTTTTTTTAAGGCTATGCAATTTGATCCTCTCAGACTGATAATATGGAGGCGGCGGGAATCGAACCCGCGTCCGAAGATATTCAACATAAGGTTTCTACACGTTTATCCTTTTCTTGAATCTTATTCCACAGTTTCTGAAAAGGCAAGACACTATGAAACCAGTCCCGATACTGTTTCGCTTACCAGGTTTAGGACCTGCCTGGCTTGCTATCCTGCTTGTCGACGCTTCCCAAACACCACAGGAAAATGTAGGGGAAACGGCATGCCTACTTATTAGGCAGCAACTTGCAGTGGTTCTGCATTTACTTTGTTCCACCTGTTTATCGAGGTGGGTGGGACCTCGACATGCAACCTTTGTCTCACTACCTCCGTCGAATCCAGTTCGCCCCCAACTCCTAAACACAAATTATATTTTAAATTGGCAAATCTTGTCAACATCTCTCTGACGACGATGTTAGCCTTTGGTTCTATGGTTTTCTCTGTATAACCAGAATCTGGCGGGGCCGACGAGACTCGAACTCGCGACCTCCGGCGTGACAGGCCGGCGTTCTAACCGACTGAACTACGACCCCGCTCAGGGCGAAAGAATTATAATCATTAAGTACTAAATTTTCAATAGTCTAAACGGATTAAGCTGCCTTAACAGATTTACATCTTTTCAAGAGCGGCGATACGCTCTTCGATAGGGGGGTGTGTGCTAAACAGCCTGCTTGCCCTTGCCCTTTTTTTAAAATCTTTGAGCGGATTCACAATATAAAGATGGGCAGTCGCCTTGTTTGCAACTTCAAGAGGTTCTTTATCTGTAGCCAGCTTTCTTAGAGCAGAGGCCAGCCCAGGAGGATATCTTGTGAGTAAGGCTCCGTTTGCATCTGCAAGAAACTCTCTTTTTCTGGAGATAGCCAGCTTCAAAAGCTGGGCAATAAGAGGAGATAGAATAGCCAGGATAAGCCCCACAATGATCAGAATGGAACCTGCATTTCCTGAGCCCTTGGTGTTCCGCCGCTTTCTTCCTCCACCCCAAAAGAAACTTCTTAGAATCCAGTCACTAAGAAGGGCTATGATTCCAACCATGACGACTGCCAGTGTCTGAACGAGAACGTCATAATTCTTGATATGAGACATCTCATGAGCAATCACGCCTTCCAGTTCTGTACGGTTCAATTTTTGTAGTAGGCCATTTGTAACTACGATAACGGAATTCTTAGGATTGCGGCCGGAGGCAAAAGCATTCGGAGCTGTATCATCAATGATGTAACAACGAGGCTTTGGAAGACCTGCGGCGATAGCCAATCCCTCCACAACATTATAAAGATGAGGATAATCCTCTTTTCTAACGGGTTTAGCGCGGCTAACTGCAAGGACAATTTTATCGCTGGAATAATAACTGCCCAGAGTCATGACGCAAGCGATAATTGCGGCAAGTACCAGTCCCCCAGGCCCCCAATCTGTCAGTTGTTCAAAAATCCACGCCAGGAGGAAGATAAAGCACATAAAGAACAAGATTAGAAAAAAAGATTTCCTCTTGTTGCTGGAGATCTGTTCGTACATTTTAGTTTTTCTCCGTTCTGGTGCAGAATGATATCTTGCTAAAACTTAACACTCACAGGCTCTTTGGCTTCGGCTTCTTCGATCTCAAAGTATTCTTTTTCTTTGAAGTTGAAAAGATTCGCAATGATGTTGGAAGGGAAGACCTGCTGTTTTGTGTTAAACTTCATTACTGTATCATTATAGAACTGCCGGGCGTATGCAATTTTTCCTTCTGTGCCTGCCAATTCTTCCTGAAGCATCAGAAAGTTTTGGTTAGCCTTGAGTTCAGGGTAATTTTCGACGACTGCAAAAAGTGATTTCAGCGCACCCGAAAGCATATTTTCTGCTTCTCCCTGTTGTTTAACTGTACCTGCATTAATAGCTTTGGCTCTGGCATCTGTTACTTTCTGGAAAGTCTCTCTTTCATGTTTAGCATAGCCTTTTACAGTCTCAACCAGATTCGGGATTAGGTCATACCTTCGCCTTAGTTGAACATCAACTTGGGCCCAGGAATTGTCAGCCCTGTTACGTAAGTTAATAAGGCCATTGTAGATTCCAATAAAAATGACCAGTAAGATTCCTAGTAAGATAAGTAAAATCCATAAGCTTGCCATATTTGTTCTCCTCTAACAAAACCAAAGAATTTTATTACTGATAATAAACTATTTTAGACACAAAATGTCAACATTTATGAATAATTCAAGCTAGAAAAGAAGTAAAATTATTATTGACAGGAATTGATGACAATGCTATATTACAATATTGTTATTTTATTATAATAATAACAGAAATAATATTTTAAAAAAGCTAAAGGAGGCTTCTTAATGTCAACAGTAAAGGAGAGATTACAATCAAAAATTGACCCCATGCGGTCAAGAATCAGAGGCATCATCAAGGAACATGGAGATCAGAAGATCTCAGATGTAACAATTGTACAGGCTTATGGTGGAATGCGCGGTGTCAAATGTATTGTCACAGAAACGTCGGCTCTTGATCCGTATGAAGGGATTCGTTTTCGAGGTTTTAACATCCCGGAACTGAAGAAAAAACTTCCCAAGGCCCCAGGTAGTGAAGAACCTCTCCCCGAAGGAATATTTTACCTTCTTCTTACAGGTGACCTGCCCACAGAAGATGATGTTAAAGAAGTAAGGTCAGAGTGGGACAAACGGTGCGAACTTCCTGATTATCTTATTGACATACTAAAATCTATCCCTAAAGAAACTCACCCCATGACCCAATTTTCTCAGGCCATCCTGGCACTCCAGAAAGATTCTGTTTTTGCAAAAAGTTATAGAGAGGGCATGAGCAAAATGGATTACTGGGATCCCATGTACGAAGATGTTATGAATATTCTTGCAAAGCTTCCCAGGATTGCAGCTTACATCTACCGTAAAATTTACAAGAACGATGTGCACATTCCTGCTGATCCTAACCTGGATTGGGCTGGCAATTTTGCTCAAATGCTTGGAGTTGAAGGGGAAGGATTTAAGGAACTGTTGCGACTTTATCTTGTAATTCACAGCGACCACGAAGGAGGTAATGTCTCGGCCCATACCACACACCTTGTTGGTTCTACTCTTTCTGACGCTTACTACGCTCTCTCTGCAGGCTTGAATGGATTGGCTGGCCCCCTTCACGGTTTAGCAAACCAGGAAGTTCTACGATGGATCATGGATGTTAAAAAAGATTTAGGCGGAGTTCCTACAAAAGATCAGCTGGTAAAATATCTGTGGGATACCCTGAATGCTGGAAAAGTCATTCCAGGATACGGTCATGCTGTTTTAAGGCAAACAGATCCAAGATACGCTGCTCAGAGGGAATTTGCATTGAAGCATTGTCCTGATGATGAGATCTTTAAAGTTGTCAGTGCCATTTATGAAGTTGCCCCTGACATTCTTAAGGAACATGGAAAAGCAAAAAATCCATGGCCTAATGTAGATGCTCACTCCGGCTGTCTCCTCGTCCATTATGGTGTTACAGAATATGATTTTTTTACAGTATTTTTCGGAGTTTCCCGTGCAATGGGTGTTCTTTCTTCATTGATTTGGGATAGGGCTCTTGGCCTGTCCATAGAAAGGCCTAAGACTGTTACAACTGATTGGATTGAAGAGCAGATTAAGTAACCCACGTCCGCCTGGATTATTCATAAAAATTGCTGATAAGTTATAACAATTAAACCTAGCTATAACCGCTCTCTATAGAAATCTCAGAAGGACTTTGTTCTACACTATCGCCATAATATAATTTAAACCTATTATCAGCAATTTTCACCTTACAGGCGAGCCGATCTTACTGCATCTGCTTCGTTACAGCGCATTCGTGGTGAAGGACCACAACTTCATGCGCTGTGCCTTGCATCTGCAGCAAGCTTGGCTCGTGAATAACCCACGTTCTCCTGGATTATTCATAAAGAATGCCGACACCATAAGAAACAACATCGAAAGATTTAGCCTTTCTGAGTCGATCTTCGAGGGAATCCAAGGAGTTTATGAATTACGGTGAATATTTATCAGGTCTATTAGCATGCTGTAGCCTGTTTCCTTTTTCCCTGCGCCTGGCCCAACTACAGTAATGTCTCCTAGAGTATCAGTAGTAATGGTAATAGCATTTGTGGCTCCCATGACACCGGCCAAAGGATGAGTGATATCTACTTCTTCCGGGCTTACGGATGCCTTGATATAAGGTGCTTCGCGCCAGACTTTTCCAATGAGTTTGAAACGTTTTCCACGGTTCTTTGCATCAGCAATAGCGCTTGCTGTGATGCCTGTAATCCCTTCACAAGGATAGCCAAAAGGTTTCCTGTCCGCATCAAAGATTACTTTTGCCAGGATGGTTACTTTGGCAAGTGCATCCCATCCTAGAACATCAGCATCCGGGACGGCCTCGGCATACCCAAGTTCCTGTGCTTTTTTCAAGGCTTCTTTGTAAGATAAGCCCTCTTCCATACGAGTAAGTATATAGTTTGTTGTCCCATTCAGGATTCCCTTTATTTCTTTCACAGTGCTTGAAGCAAGAGTTTCCCGAAGAAGATTGAGGACTGGGGTTCCGCTCATAACTGTACCTTCAAAGAGAAACTTTACTCCCTTTTTGCGAGCAAGTTTTGCAAGATCCTGGTAATAAAGAGCAACAGGTCCTTTGTTTGTAGTAACAACATGCATCCCTTTTTCCATGGCTTTTTTTATATGGGATGTTGCAGGTTCTGCAGTCTTTATATCCGTGTATGTTGCTTCCAGCATCACATCAGCGTCAGCATCTTGAATCAGATCTAAAGCATCGCCTTTGTACTCAATGTGTGGAAGCTCAGAAAGTGAACCTCCAGAGCCTAGCTTTTCCAGTACTTCCTTGAGATTTATCCCCTGAGGGTTATGAACACTGCCTTTTATTTTGTCCGAGATTCCGATGACATTAATATCTAAACCGTATTTTTCAGAAAGAGAATTCTCTTTTTCAATCAAGAGTTCTGCCAGTCCTTGTCCAACGGTTCCAAAGCCTATAAATAATAAGCGCATAGTATTCCTCCTAAAAAGGGCGGTTGGATTTATCAAAAAATTGTTCTTTTTTGCCGCCGATAATATATGTTTTCAAAACATAAAATGCCATACAATACAAAAAATCGCAAGTGAATAATCCAGGCGAGCCGACCCAACCTACCCCGATCTTACTGCATCTGCTGTATTACAACATATTAGGCTAGAGGTTGAATTTTGGGATATATTATTTTAAAATTAAACAGCATGGCAAAAATCAGGATTCTCGGAAGACATAACCTTCAGTTAAAGGGAAAAGTTAAAATCAGCGGAGCTAAAAACTCTGTATTACCAACAATTGCTGCCAGCCTTCTTACCGAGGAGAAAATCCAGTTAAAGAACGTTCCCCTTGTGAAAGATGTTTTTACAATATTAACCCTTATGCAGGAGCTTGGGGCAGAATATGAACTCGATAACGACTCTTTGTCGATCCAGGTCAAGAGAATTCATTCTGAGGAAGCTTCATACGAACTAGTCCGGGCCATGAGAGCATCGATTTTAGTGCTGGGTCCACTTTTAGCCCGCCATGGTAAAGCGGTTGTCTCTTTACCTGGAGGCTGCGCTATTGGATCCAGGCCTACAGATCTGCACATCCATGGGCTGGAAAAGTTAGGGGCTTCTGTTAATCTTGAACATGGCTATATTAAAGCAGAAGCAAAGAGGCTTGAGGGAACAATAATAGAATTTGAGAAAAAAACTGTTGGTGGAACTGAAAATTTGGTCATGACAGCCTCCCTCTCTCATGGAGAGACAATTTTAAAAAATTGCTCTTTAGAGCCAGAAGTTTCAGATCTCTGTGAGCTATTGTTAAAAATGGGAGCTAAGATTGAAGGAATAGGCGAGGAGACTATCCGTATAATAGGTGTAGAAGAACTTGGCGGGGCATCCCACAATATTATTCCGGACAGGATAGAAGCCAGCACTTTCCTCATTGCTGGGGCATTGACCGAGGGAGATATAGTACTTACACATATTAAAGCAGAGCACTTTGATACGATTGTCGAGAAACTGAAATTTTCGGGGGCAAAGATAGATAAGCTTGACGATAATTCTCTGCGTGTTATTGGAAGCCAGGAGATCAAAGCTCAGGATATTACAACTTCCTCTTACCCAGGTTTTCCTACCGACATTCAAGCGCCATTTACTACATTGATGACACAGGCTGAGGGAACGTCAATAATTACAGAGACTATTTTTGATAGAAGATTTTCACATGTAAACGAATTACTGCGCCTTGGTGCAAATGTTGAAATATTAGGAGACAAAGCGATTGTTAAGGGAAAATCCTTACTTTCAGGCGCAGAAATAATTGCTACGGATCTAAGGGCTGCAGCGGCTCTTGTGTTAGCAGGATTGGTTGCAAGTGGGGAAACAGTTATTAGTGGTGCTGGACATCTTGACAGAGGCTATGAAAAATTTGAAGAAAAGCTTAACTCTCTTGGTGCTGATATAAAAAGATTAGAAGAATAGAAACAATTTTAAAATGAGTGAAAGGGTAGAAAATGGAAGATTGTATTTTTTGTAAAATTATCAACAGGAAAATTCCTGCCAGTATTATCTATGAGGATGAAAAGATTATCGCCTTTGATGATATAAAACCTCAGGCACCGGTTCATGTTCTTCTTATTCCCAAAGAACATTATGCCTCTTTAAATGATGTTCCTGATGGGGATGAGAGTATCCTGGCACATCTTCTCTTAAAGGCACGCCAGATCGCACATGACAAAGGAATAGGGGAAGATGGGTACCGGCTCGTCCTTAATACAGGCGGAAACTCAGGACAGGAGGTCTTTCACATCCATCTTCATCTTTTAGGAGGAAGGCGGATGACATGGCCGCCTGGATAATTCAAGTGAACGTGGATTATTCACGAGTCGAAGTTGCTGCAGATGCAAGGCACAGCGCATGAAGTTGTGGTCCTTCACCACGAATGGGCTGTAAAGAAGCAGATCAGGCTGTGTCATAATACAGGGAAGTTGTTATAAAAATCAACTGAA
>CAZYMU010000003.1:0-113969 GCA_964648465.1 uncultured Eubacteriales bacterium
AGCAAAGCAAAAAAAGGTCTGGGGAATATATTTTCTGTATATAAAATAAATATTTATCCTTGACAAATGGAATGTTTAAAATATAAATATAGCATAGAACAAATGATTGTGCAAAGCGTTTGTTCAAAATATTTTAAAGTTTATTTGGAAAATGAGCATTAAAGAAATCCAAAGAGTGGCAGGTTTTTCCTACTCGACTGTCTCCAGAGCGCTCAACGGAAAACTGCGCACAGATACACATATTATACTTCCGATTCAAGTTATGACACCCCGTACCAGATCTAATTAAGATTTATGCATGTCCCATTAATTTCTATATTTAATGAGAGATTTATCATGAAAAAATATTGGATCCTCGGTATTTGTGTATTACTTTTGTGTACAGCTTATTGCCTGCCGTCTGATTTGGTGCGGCTGAACCCGCCGAAAGATTCGCGAAGCAACCCTCCGGTCATCGCTTTCGCGTCAGACGGCACACTTTGGATGGCCTGGCCTTCTTATCAGCAAGGTCGCTTTAAGATTGCTGTCTGCTCTCGTTCTGGAGGCAAGTGGTCAGTGCTCTCTTATCCTGATCCCACTTTGACGGACCAGGTTGAGCCTCAACTTCTTGTTAATTCACAAAAAAAGCCTGTTCTTGTTTACTCTTCTTACGATGGACAGCGGTGGTTTGTTAAGCGAACCACAAAGATCCAGCAAGATTGGGACAAACCACAGGTTTTGGGCCAGGGTTTTCATCCTTCTGCAGTTATGAGGAAAGGCCAACTATGGGCGGCCTGGGAAAGAGCAGGCCAAATCCTTGTCATTCCTAGTGCAGGATCGGATAAGGAGATTCCTTATCGGTCCATAAAGCCTAAGAGTTCCCAAATATCCTATTCTTCACCCTCTATAGGCAAAGGGCCTAACGGAGATGTGTGGCTGACCTGGACAGCCGCTCAGCATGGTTTCCAGTCTATCTTGCTTCAGCGTATTGACAGGAAAGATCATTCCCTGCTTACCGTAGACGATGGTACCGGAGTCAACAGAAATCCACGTCTTTCTGTAGATGGAAAGGGCCGGGTTTGGGTCGTATATGAAAGATTGATGTGCCAACTGGATAACAATTCCGTATCCTGGGAACAGACAGGCCGGCCAGTTTATGAGCTCGACAAAGTATATGGTGTGGAAAATCCTTCGCGGGTAATTAAGGTCACTGACGGCCAAAAATGGTGGGCCACTGAAACACCTCAGGCTCCGGCTATGGGGCTGATGCCGACGATTTTCTGCTCCAGCAGAGGTACGGTTTGGCTTACCTCCAGCAGCTTTACAGGTTATTCCAGGCCGCGCCGTTATTTTTGTCCGATCTGTGAAAGCCTGGGAACAGAGGGATGGATCAATCATGGACTGGCCTGGTTGAAGGGACAAAGCTACAAAGCTTTCCTGTCCTTAGCTGAGGACCCAGAAGGGAGGGTTTGGACGGCTTGGGCTCAGCACGATCGTGAGAAAAAAGGTTTCCTGGATAATCCGAGCTGGACACATATGGACGGACCGGATTTCATCGCTGTTGCTCCCATGCCTGAATTGGAGAAAGAAGGTACTCCACGTTTGATTCCTTTAGAAAGGAAAGCAGTCGAGTTCCCGGAGCTGAAGACTTTTCCCAGATACCAAACTACATACAAGGGGAAAACTCTCCAGGTTTATTTTGGGGATTTGCATCAGCATAGCGAGATTTCCGGGTGTGGCCGGAGAAACGGAAGAATCGACCAGAACCAGCATTATACGCACTTCGTGCGCGGTTTGGACTTCATGTGTACTTATTGACCATGCGGAACATCAGAACGATCACACCTGGCACATGACCCAGCTTGCAGCCCAGATGTACAACCAGCCTGGTGAGTTTATAACCTTTACCGGATTTGAATGGACAAGTGAATTCGACGCAGGAGGCAATCTTTATCGAGGTCATTACAATGTTGTTTTTCGCAACGTGGGAAAAGGAGATTATTACTTCAGCGCCAGTAACCCGAGGTACAACACGCCTCTAGAACTATGGAATGCTTTGAAGGAGACAGTGGGAGGAGTAGAAAATGTACTGACCTTTCCCCATCACACCAGCCGCCGTATGGCATGGATCTCTTGGAACTATTATGACCCAGTAATGGTTCCTTTGATCGAAATCGCCCAGGTGCGTGGGAGCTATGAGTATGAAGGATGCTTCACAGGTCTTGAACTGCACGGTGACTGTGCACGGGTCCGGGGACATTACATACGGGATGGGCTGGACCGCGGCATGCGGTGGGGCTTCGTGGCGAATGGTGATCATGCAGGCCGACAGCTGGCAGCCGTTTTTGCCACCAGCTTGAACAGGCAAGCCATCTTTGAGAATCTCAAAAACAAACGAACCTATGGCACTTCCGGTGAACGCATATTCCTGGATGTCCGGGTAAACGGCCGGTTCATGGGTGAGGAATTTATTTTGGAAAAGGAATCACGAAAGGTTGAAATCAAGGCGGTTGGAGAAACTTCTCTCGTGGAAATCGATCTCTTCCGGAACGGACGGAGTATCCGCAAGTGGGCGGTGAGAAACGAAAAAGTGAACCTGGAATGGGAAGATAGTGAGCCACTCACTCGTCGGGAGAACTATTACTACGTACGGGTGATTCAAGCAGACGGCGGCCAGGCATGGTCAAGTCCTATTTGGGTTATCAATCCTCAACTTCCGGGTGAATTTCGGTTCCAGGTGGGAGATAATGAGCTGAGGGTGATTTATCCGGATCAGAAGACCGATTTTGCCATCCTGATGCACAACGAGACAGAGACAATCGTGCAGGGGATAGTTAGTCTGGACGTTCCAGACGGTTGGAGGGTCAAGGAAAAGGAGGGAATCAAGGTAGACTGTCCAGCTAATGGCTGGCGGCATGCGGTATTCAATGTGAGAGCTTCTTCCTTTGCACTATCTCAGTTGTGCCTTCCTTCAGTTAAAGCCAGATTTGTGTTCTCGGACAACCGGACGGTCGAGTCTCCACTTTTTGTGGTGGGAAGTCCAACACGGCTCTCCCGCGAACAAAAGGCTGTGCTGATTGATGCTTGGACAGAAGTCCCAAAAAATATGTTCCAGGAATATCTCAAAAAAATATCTGAAATCTGGCGTAAGGAGCCCTGATGGAAAAAGTATATAAAAAGCTTATATCAGTCATATTTTTATTCATTTTTTGTTGTGTAGGTATCAGAGCGCTTGATCAAGAGAAAGACCAGGAAAGCTCTCTTCCTTCGCCCAAAGAATTGTGGAAACGCTGCCAGGAAACACTTCCTCCTTTTTCTTACAAGGTTTTAAAAGATGCAATCGTTCCATCCATAACCGATCCACGGCAAAACCTGAGAAGGATAGAAGTCCGGTTTACAAGTCAGGTTGTAGGGCAGTGGGGGAGGAGAATGGCCCACACCGCGGTGATTCATATGCCTGCTGACCCTAAAATTTACCAGGCACCGGAACGTCGTGGGAAAGTTGTCATCATCGCTGAACGATTCGGAGACAAGATGATGATTGATGACTATGGAGAACCAATCGCAGCCCGGACAGGTTATCCGACAATGGTTCTCCCTATTCCCGGTGAGTATGATGGCCATGATGGAGAAAGCTGCTGGGTCTATTATTTTCGCTCCATGTTGGCAGATACCCAAGATCCCATGAATCATCAGTACTTCCGTTTTGCCATTCCCTATATCAGTGCTATGGATGTGTTTGAAGGGATTTTGGGAGAAGAGAATATCCGAGCAGTGATTGGGGGACACAGCAAGAGAGCCCCGGCAGCCTTCAACGCTGCGGCCATAGACACAGAGCGGGTTTCAGGAGTGATTTTTATGGGAATGGAATCTACCTTCCGCAACTATGAGGGGAAACCTTGGAAGGGGATATCTCCGATCTACAGCCAGAAATATGTCAAGTGTCCCGTTCTCTATTTAGGTGCTACCAATGAGGACGGTTACGAAATGTTTAATGTTAACCGTGTCCAGGCGGTGATGGAAAAGCCCTGGACTATCGAGCACATCCCCAATTTTCACCATGCCACATATTCGGAAATCCAAATTCTTGATTGGCAGATGTGGGTTTCCCATATTTTCGACGGCCGGCCTCTTGCCCAAATCAGCAACTTGAGATATGAAGAAAACGAGGAAGGGACGATATTCCGGGCTCGAGTTGAATCGCCCAATAAGATCATTGCGGTTAAGGTTTGGTATGTGTATTGTGATGATGTGCCTTACTGGAGAGACCTGATGTGGTATCCTGCGTTTATGCAACAGAAGGGTGAATTTTATGAAACTTTTATTTCCGGGAAGCTTCCCGATGCGTGGTTTGTCGAAGTCAAGGACACAGCCAATGGTTTTGCCGGCTATGTTAGCAGTCTGCCTCAGGATATAACTGGAAAGCCAACTAAAGAACGCTATTCTCGGGGATGGCGTTCCCGAAACTGGGAGCCCAAATACAAAAACAGGAGAGTTAAGAAAGATGGTAAAAATTTCTAGTAATGTCAATTTGACATTGATCCATATTATTCTCATTCTGATATTGACAAGTGTTTTGTTTTCAGGGGACAAAAATTTGGATCTTCCTACGCCTCAGAATCTCTGGCTGCGGTGCCAGGAAACTTTAATTCCTTTTAATTATGTTGTTGAAAAGGATGAGATTGTTGATTCTGATTCTTTGCCTCTGGCGGAACTTCGGCGTATTGAGTTAAAGTTTTACAGCCAGGAGATGGAAGGCCGAAAATGGGGACATCCCTGTGTGATTTACATGCCGGCTGATCCTAAAGTCTTTAACTCACCGGAGAAGCGGGGAAAAGTGGTGATTGTCGGACAGCGCAGCTGGGATGGACTGGCCACCGGTCCCTGGCGTAATGCCTTTCTTGGGAACTACGGAGAGCCCATCGCTGCCTTAACTGGATACCCGACAATGGTTTGTCCTGTTCCCGGAGAATATGATGGCACGGGTGGCCAGGAGCTATCCATAGGTTTTTTGAGGGAATATCGCCAGAAGACACAGGACCCTGTGGACCACCCTTATTTCCGTCTTGCAGTGCCCTACCTGAGGGCACTCGATGTCATGGCAGGGGTACTCGGTGTGGAAGAAGACAAAATCCGTGCGGTAATCGGTGGACATAGTAAAAGAGCGACCTCAGCCTATGTGGCTGCTGCAGTGGATCCCGAACGCATTGCTGGTGTTGTTTTTATGGGAAATGAATCGACATGGGGGAGCACGAGAGAGCAGCCTTGGCAGGCCGTTTCGCCGGCTCGTCTCCAAAAATGGGTCAAGGCCAAAGTCCTCTACATCGGTGCCACGAACGAGGATGGCTACCGGATGTACAACATCAACCGGATTCAGGAGATAATGAACGGGTCATGGATGCTCGAATACATTCCTAACTATCGGCATGCCTCGATGTCTGAGAAGCATTTCCTGGACTGGAGGATGTGGATTATCAATGTATTTGAGGGAAGGCCTTTAAGCCGTATCAGCGACCTGAGTTACAGAAAAGTCGAGGAAGGCTTTGAGTGGGGCGGCCGCCAGGTCGAGGCCGGGACCCTGTTTCGAGCCCGTATCAAGTCTCTCGACAAGATTATCCAAGCCAAAATCTGGTATGTGTACAATGATGATGAACCTTACTGGCGGGATTTGGTCTGGTACCCCGAGTTTATGGTTAGAAAAAAAGGCGGCTTTTACGAGGGCTACGTGAAGGGTAAACTTCCGGATGCCTGGCTTGTGGAAGTTAAAGACGCAGCACAGGGATTTCCTGGGTACCTCACCAGTCTGCCTCAGGATATCACCGGTAAGCAAACCGCCACCCGAAAATCCCGTGGCTCACGGTCCCGGCATTGGGAGTCCAAAAAGAAATAGAAGAAATAGGCCTCGGATCAGGGCTATGGAGAAGATTATCATCAATTCTCCACAGATCTTCAGAGATATGGTCAGTGGAGCGTAAAAATGAAAAGGAGAAAGAAATGAAAAAAAAGAAAACTTATCTGTTTGGAATTCTTGCCATGTGTTTTGCCCTATCTTTTCTTTGCATCATGGCACAGAAAAGATTTTTCCCTCAACCAGAGCCTAGACCTGTTTCACCGCCTTCGAAGTTTGAGGCAGTCCAGAATCCCATGGCCTTTCTTTCCACATCCCAAGACTATTCTGCATCACGCATCAGCTCTTACAACAAAGAAGGCGGTCCACGCGACAACTTTTGGATTCCAACAACGGGAGAGGAAGTGACTCTTGCAGAAATCAAAGGACCAGGTGCCGTCACCCATATCTGGACGACTCACCGGGGCGGAGGCCGTGATCTGATTGTGCGGATGTACTGGGAAGGAAGCGATCATCCTAGCGTAGAAGCACCTATCGGAGATTTTTTCGGTGTCGCAATGGGCGTAAACGCCCCGCTGAATAGCGTCCCTTTACAGGTTTCCTCTGAAGGACGTTCACGCAACTGTTGGTGGTACATGCCATTCAACAAGTCTGCACGAATTACAGTGAATGCTACTCAATCTGAGGAAAACGTGAAAAGGGAAACTGTTTCGCTTTATTTCTATATCGACTATCAAATTTATGCCAAGGCTATAAAAGATATACATTATTTTCACGCCCGATTCCTGGAAACTGATCCTGCTGAGCGCGGAAAGCCCATCCTGCTGGCCAAAGCCGAAGGAGAAGGCCATTTTGTGGGGGTGGTTATGGGGCACCGGGCCCGGACACCTGGCTGGTTCGGCGAAGGCGATGATATCATCACCGTGGACGGCAAAGTGTCTTTCTTGGGAACAGGAACCGAGGATTATTTTTGCGATGCCTGGGGTTTCAGGGCATTTAGCGATTTGTATCATGGTGTGCCCTTCCTTGAGGAGCGCGGTATCGGACGGAAGCTAAGTGCTTACAGGTTTCATATCTTGGATCCGATACCTTTCCGGAAGTCCTTTAAGTTTGAGATAGAGCACTGGCCGTGGATCAGTCCATTGCCCAATACAGGACGGGGATATTATTCCAGCGTTGGCTTCTGGTACCAGAAAAAGATCCATTCGTCCTGGCCGAGACTGAAGAAAATAATGGCCAATGAGCCATGGAATTCGAGCAAGGGCCGCTGGCATGTCCAGGGAGCGATTGAGGCCGAAGACCTGGGGATTATTGGGTTTGAAAGCAAACTTGGGAAAAACGCTAGACCTGTTGTGGAGAAAGTCATGCCAAACCTGAGCGGTGACCACATGCTTCTTTTTGATTCAGGTGGAAAAGGGAAATTTTCCTTGTCTGTTCCTGTAGACCTTATGGGAAAATATAAAATTAAGGTTTATTTTGTTCGCGCTCCTGATTATGGTATCGTACAACTTTATGTCAATGGAGAGCCAGCATGTGAGCTTATCGATACATACTTGAAGACTGATGACCTCACCAGACCCATATGGCCGCCCAAAGCCTTTGATTTGGGTGAAATCACTTTGATGAAAGGGAATAATGTTTTTGAGTTTATGGTCAAATCTAAAAACATAGCGGCAGAGGGATACAAAGTTGGGATTGATTGTCTGGTCCTGGAAAAAGCTAAATAAATGGAAGTGATGATTGTTAAAAAATGGCTCTTCTTCTTTTCCTTTGTTTTTATTCTATGCTTGGCGAGCTGCCGGCATGAATCAATCTCTAAGGGAAATACTCTTGAAGTACCTAATGCGCTTCAATCTTATATAGAGATAGTGGAGTGGGATGATCTGGGTGAGAAAAAGCCTGTAATAAATTTCCAAAAACTTGATGGTAGAACATACTTTATCCGGTTGGATTTTGATATTGATGGTGCTGTGAAGCAAGATGACTGGCAGGCCCGCATTCACCTCGCTTTCAATCCTGATTTCCACTGGGCCCCTTATCTGACGCCCACAAAAGATAACATTATCGACCGGCATGTTTTCCGGTCACCGGCACTGATTGTTTCTAAACAACACATGCTTCTCACTATTGTTCCTGATCTGGAGATTATGGGCAGGGGGACTCCGGTACGGTGGTACATGGACCTTGATGCTCCTAACAATTTGTTGACCCTGGGAATGAGCGACTGCGAGGTCAAAAGAGGGTTGTTTTTTATAAGGAAACCGGGAGCTGTCTACCCTGCCGGGAAACATCAGATTGGATTCTATGTATTTGTTTCCGATGACGAGAAGGATATTCAGGATCCTTGGCGGAGGCCCCTGGAGTTCCTGTGGAAACGTTGGGGAAAGTCTCTTTTTGAGTCTGGACAGCCTCTTCCTCCGAGTCTAGAACCTTATGTGAAATACACCTACGACTGGGCGTTCAAAACCTGGAAAAAGAGTGTTTGGCAGGAATTTGATCTAAAGGGAAGAAAGGTAGGAGCACCGGTTTTTATTGTTAATGTTACACAGAGTCCCAACTATCCCGGCGAAGTCAACGAAAGGGAGTTCCGTTCCATCTGGAATCAAGCCTGGTTCAGTTCCCTGCGATCAGCCTCTGGGCTTTTTCGATACGCCCGCCACACTGGAAACAGGAACTTTCTCGAGAAGGCTCTCCTGACCAAGGAACTGGCACTCTCCGCGCCGATGAAAAACGGCTTTTTTGACACGGTGGTGGCCACTGAAATGAAGATAGTAAAGATCAAAGGAGAAAAATACAACCGGTCTAAAGGATGGAAAACAGCTTTCTGGGGAAACTCGAATCGTAACCCGGTGAATCGGCCTCCAGGAAAGCCCCGGATAATGGATTGCAGTATCGCTCCCTACCACATCCTGGACATGAGTTGGACAGCACTTCTGATGCTTCGCTGGTATGATGAGCTTGAAAAAGATAAGAGGCTTCTGGATTATGCCCAAACCTATGCGGAAAGCCTTCTTGAGCTTCAAGATGAGGCGGGCTTTTTCCCAGGCTGGCTGAACAAAGACACGCTGCAGTCACTGGGCATTCTGGATCAATCTCCCGAAACCTCTATGTCCGCAACCTTCCTTTTGAAATTGGGAGAGATAACAAAGAAGGAAAGATACAAACATGCTGCACTCAAAGCGCTTGAAGCCGTGATCCGAGAGATCATTCCTGTGGGGAGGTGGGAAGATTTTGAGACTTACTGGTCTAGTTCAAGCTACGGGAACAGTGAGCTCATCGGGAAAAAAGTGGTACGCAACAACATGTACAAGCAGTGTAATTTTTCCATGTTTTGGACCACGGAAGCCTTGTACGAAGCTTACCAAGTCACTGGAGAAGAGCGATATCTCGAGTACGGACAGCGGGTTCTGGACGAGATGCTGATGACCCAGGCTTCCTGGCAGCCTCCTTACATGTATGTGGATGTGCTTGGCGGCTTCGGGGTCATGAACTGTGACGGAGAATGGCTCGACTCACGCCAAAGTCTTTTTGCCGAGATCATCGTCAAATACGGGCGGGAGCTCGGAATGGAGGAATACATCCAGAGGGGCCTGGCTGCTTTGAGGTCGTCTTTTGTCATGATGTACTGTCCGGAGAACGACAAAACAAAGGCCCAGTGGGAGAAAAAACATCCCTTCTTCGGACCCGAAGACTATGGATTTACCATGGAAAACTACGGCCATGGAGGAAGAACAAGCCCTGAAGGCGAAGGAATGGGAGTATTCACCATTTACGACTGGGGAAACGGGTCTGCAGCCGAAGCTTACAACCGCATGCTCGACCATTTCGGCCGAGATTTTTTATCGAAGATGAGGAGTAAAAAATAATATATTGGCCTATATTGAAAGGAGTAATGATGACAAAAAATACATGACGGTAATCTCATTTTCCAAATTCCATGTTTTTTGAAAGGCTCGGCATTTAAATTTTCAATCCATTTTTTTCTCTTGACAATTGATCCTAAGCCTTATATAAATTATAAATAATACAAATGATTGTGCCAAACGATTGTGCTATTAGTGGAGAAGGTCTCTAAAAAATGACTCTAGAACTAAAGCGGGATTTTACGAGGAGAGAATTTCTCAGATATTCCTCAGTGGGAATGCTCGGCGCTGTTTTGACTACGAGCTTGTTTTCCTGCCGTACACAGCCCAGCTGGAAGCCGAATATTGTCTTCTTTTTAACCGATGACCAGCGTTGGGACAGTATGAGCTGTGCGGGAAACGTTATTCTGAAGACACCGAATATGGACAGGATTGCAAGGGAGGGAGTGCGTTTTGAGAATATGTTTGTCACGACTTCACTTTGCGGTCCCAGCAGAGCCAGTTATTTAACCGGAAAATATGCCCATAACCATGATGTACGCCGCAACGGATTGGCTTTAACAATAGAACATGAGACTTTTCCAGAGTTTATGAAGGATGCGGGGTATGAAACAGCTTTTGTCGGAAAGTGGCATAATATTGACCTGAGCAGGAATCGGGGTTTTGACTGCCACTTCGGGTTTAAGGGACAGGGGTCGTATTATGATCCGATTATTTCTGAAAATTATGGGCCTGGAAAGAAATACAAAGGCCATGTAACCGATATCCTGACTGATAAAGCGATTGATTTCATAAGAAAAGAACACTCCAAACCCTTTTGTCTTCTCTTGTGGTTCAAGGCGCCCCACAGGAGCTTTCAGCCGGCTGAGCGGTTCAAGAGCCTCTATGCTGATGACGTTATACCCGAACCGGACAATTTCCTTGATGATTATCGGGGACGGCCGGATGCAGTGAAGAATGCCAACATGAAGATTGGGGATTTTGCCGACATCCCTGATTATCAAACATTTGTCAAGGATTATTACCGCTGTTTGGCAGGAGTGGATGAGAATGTGGGCCGGGTGCTCGATACGCTCTCTGCACGCGGCTTGGAAGAAAACACTGTTGTTCTCTACGCCGGGGACAACGGATTTTTTATCGGTGAGCACCATTTCTTCGATAAACGTTTCATGTATGAGGAATCGATTCGTGTGCCGTTGCTTATCAAGTATCCGAAAATTATCAGGTCGAGTGTGATAAAATCTGAAATGGCTCTCAATGTTGATATTGCCCCCACAATCCTAAACTTGGCAGGAATCCCTGTTCCTGAGGATTTTGACGGCGTGAGCCTAATGCCCTTATTGGAGAAAAAAAAGATCGATTGGCGTAAAGATTTTTTATATGAATACTATGAATACCCCGGTGCCCATTCCGGGCGGATGAACCGAGGGATCAGGACCGGAAGATGGAAATACATCCATTATTTTGAAGAACCGCAGGAGTTTGAGCTTTATGATCTCCAAAATGATCCCCAGGAAATGAACAACCTGATTCATGACCCCAGTTATCAGGACGAAGTCGAGGTGCTCAGGAGGCGATTAGAAGAACTGCGAAGAGAAACACATGATCCTGATTTGTAATGTTTGGATTGTGGAGCAATGAACATACTATGAGTTTTAAAAAGATAATTGTCATATATGGAAGTGTTTTCATTTCGTTTTGTTCACTTATGTTTCTTATCACCGGATTTCTCTGGTCAAAAGATGCTGGAGTCTGGAATTGTAAAGATATGCAGGCTGGTGGAGATAGAGCCAACTTGGATATGGCCCGGGATATTGCGGTTGACCAGAAGGGAAATGTATATGTAACCGGCTATAGCTACAGTCGGGAGACCGATTTTGATTTTGTCATCTTGAAGTATGATGCAAAGGGAGAACTCATCTGGACTGAACGTTATAACGGTCCTGCGAACGGTACAGATTACGCTCAGGATTTGGAACTTGATGGTGAAAGTAATGTCTATGTTGCGGGACACAGTAATGGTATAGGTTCATCACTTGACGCAACAATCGTCAAATACGACAAGGACGGACATAGGCTGTGGGTGAACCGGTATGATGGGCCTGCCAAGAGGGATGATTATGCCTATGCTGTGAAACTTGCCCCTGACGGCGGAATAGCGGTGGCCGGATACAGTTTCGGCCTTGGAACAGAGCATGATTATCTTGTCCTGAAGTTCAGAGCTGACGGCAGGCTTTTATGGAAAGCCCGCTACAATTCTCCCCTCAATCGTGATGATGTGTGTGAGGCAATGGTTGTGGATAAGGTAGGAAATGTTCTAGTCACAGGAGTCGATCGTACGAAAGAGTCATCTTATGACATGGCCACACTCAAGTATGATGTAGGTGGACAAATGAAGTGGCTGGCCAGGTATGCAGGTCCAGGACAAGTTTTTGATGCTGCCAAGGCTGTAGGGATAGATCTTGAAAGCAATGTATATGTAACCGGCTATAGCTACAGACAGGAAACCAATTTTGATTTTGTCACTATTTGCTATAATGCGGAAGGCTATGAGAGATGGGTGGCCAAGCATGACGGGCCATCGCATCGTATCGACCGCGGATTAGAGTTAACGATTATTCCTACAGGCGGTGTATATGTCGCGGGGATTAGTTTTGGTCAAAGAACAGCTGCGGATTGTCTGACAATTCGCTATGACGAGGCGGGGAATCAGGTTTGGTCGGCCAGGTACAACGGAATAGGGAATGGGGCTGATGTGCCTCAGGCCATAGCCCTAGATCCGGAATCGAATGTTATCCTGGCGGGATACAGCAGGGGACAGGAGACAGGGCGTGATTATTTCCTAATTAAATACGACCACCAGGGTCGCCAGCTCTGGGCGGCGAAATACGACGGTCCTACCAGCCAGGAAGATGCGGCCACAGCAATGGATGTGGATTCCAGAGGTTGTGTTTATGTAACGGGTTACAGCTATGGCGGTGAGACCGATTTTGATTTTGTAACCTTGAAATACGGTCCCGATGGGCATTTGCAGTGGGAGGCCAGATATCAAGGAAAATAATCAGCTTAAAACTAAGTTAACAAAGCAACATGATAGAGAAAAATATCAATTCATTCTTAAGGAGGACACATGCGTAAAATCACCATTTTTTTTGTAAGTGCATTGCTTCTGTCAAGTTCCTTTCTTCTTTTCTCCCAGACCCAGAATATTCCCGGTGTGTTGAGCATTCGGGAAAGGGCTGTGGTCATCAAAAAAATTACGAAAATGCGGCTGGATGGGCTATTGCCCAGAGTGATGGAGAAAACTGGTTTTGACATGTGGCTTATAGTCTGCAACGAAGACAACCTGGATCCTGTTTTCCAGACTATGATTCCTTATGATGTCTGGTGTCCGATCACCCAGATCCTTGTCTTCTACCAGCGTCGGCCGGGTGGTGAAGTGGAACGGTTGAATATTTCGCGGACAAACATGCAAGACCTGCACCAGAATGTCTGGGATTATCGGGCCTGGGACAACGAAAAAAAAGAGAGCCAGTGGGATTGCCTAGCACGAATCGTCCACGAAAGAGACCCCAAGAAAATCGGAATCAACGTGGCAGGGGTAATCTGGGCGGCTGACGGGCTAACGGCGTTTCTGAAGAAGAAAGTCGAGGAAAGCATCGGGCCTAAATATTCCGAGCGGATGCAATCAGCCGAGAAGCTGGCTACTCTCTGGCTGGAGACTATGCTTCCCGAAGATCTGGAGCTTTACGAAAGGGTGGTGAGCGTTGCCCATGCTTTGATGGCCGAGACTTTCTCTGACAAAGTCATCACACCGGGTGTGACGACGACCGAAGATATCCTTTATTACTACCTGCAGCAAGTAGCAGATCTTGGCCTTCAACGCTATGCCTGGCCATGGTTTCGCATAAGGGCTCGCGATCCACAAGTCTTGAAAAAATACGGGAAAGACGATACGGTTATCAGACGCGGCGATCTCCTTCAGTGCGATGCTGGGATTTACTATCTGCGCTATTACACGGATCATGCCGAATGGGCTTATGTCCTCCGCCCTGGAGAGACGGATGTGCCTGAAGGTTTTCAAAAAGTGATGGTTGAAGGGAACAAGCTCCAGGATATTTTCTGCGCAGAATTCAAGGAGGGACTCACTGGCAACCAGATCTTGACCAATATCCTCCAAACAGCTCGCGAAAAAGGCATCTGTAAACCCAAGATTTACTCTCACTCGATCGGGTATTATCTTCATGAACCCGGTCCGCTGATCGGCCTTCCCTGGGAACAGGAAAATACAGGCAGCAGGGGAGAAGTCAAGCTGGTTTCTAACAGCACGTTTACAGCCGAGCTCAGTGTGACCTGCCCGGTTCTCGAGTGGAACGGCCGGGAGCTGCGGATGTCTTTCGAGCAGGTACTTGCTTTCACACCAAAAGGAACATATTTTCTGAATGGTCGACAAACAGCCTTTTACATCATAAAATGAATATAAATTTTTAAGGAGGAAGTCATGAAAATCCTTCGAATTTTCATAAGTATATTGTTCATTGCAGTGGTAGGCTTTGCACTGTCTTCCACACCCAAAAAAGCACCGCTTATAGGAGAAAACGAGAATGTCTACACTTTAGCCGATGAAAACCAGGACATCAGAGGCTTGGCCTTTGATGATGTTTCTGGTGATACTCCCCGACTTTTTGTGCTTGACCGCTGCGGGAAGATTTTTGTCTATCGATTGCATCAGGACTCAAAAACGGGAAAGGACAAGTTGGAATACCTAAAGATCTATGATCTGCCCAAGGATGTGGATAACACTCCTATCGTAAACCCGCGAGGACTGGCTTATACTCTTGAGAACGATGAGAGCATTTTTTATTTTCTGAATTGGGATGATTCCGGAGGGGAAGTGGTCTCTGAGCTTTGGCGGTACAATGCCACGGAAAATACTTCCTCATCCGTGAACCTGTCCTTCTACAACTACCGTATTGGCGACAGGGAGATGTTTGATGTCGCCTACGACAACGGGAATATTTTTGTATGTTTTGATTCTTCAGGCTACAAAGAGCAAAATCTCCGTGTCCAACGCGGAATCATCCAGCTGAAGTGGAATCAGGCTTACGACGGAAAGCTGGATTTTGTCAAGCACATGCCTGATTCAGGATATATGCCTTCCCGCGGCCTGACTTGCATGACCATAGAAGGAGCCAGGTATTTGTGGGCCACGGTCGGGTGTGATTATATCTACTGTGCAGATGCCCGAACCGGACGGGGACTTTTTCATTTTGATCGCCCTATGGCAGCCGAGGAAGATCATCTTTATTGGGGTCTGGCCTTTGGCAAAGAGGCCCTTTGGGTTTCGGAGAGTGTATCAGGGGCAGATCGTGTGCATCGGGTGAACGTAGCCAAAAATCTGGATGCTTTTTATGAAGGATCCCACATCTTACGCCACCTCATTATGACTATAAAAACGGAACCTGAGAGAGATGCCTCTTCTAATCCAGGAAGAGTATATCATTATTATTCAAGGCCATATGCCTACGATCAGCTTCACAACCAGGGTGTCTGGCCGGGAACAGAGAAAATAACAGAGCTTTCAGGAGTTCCTAACGCCAAGGTCAAAAAATTTACCTATGACCCGGCCGGTGATGTCTCCAGCCGCCAGTACATGGGTCTGGTCGAGTATACGAGTGCACCAGCCCGTTCTTATTCTTCACAATACGAAATCGACATCTGGACCAGTGCCTACCGCAAATACATCTATCCGCACCGGGTTGATAAGAACACGGAAGCCTTAAAAGGAACAGATTACTTGGCCGATGATCCCGAACTCTTCAACCTGACGGACACAAAAACCTATGACAGCTTTTCCAAGAGGGTTAAAGCTCATATCGAGGAGAAATACGGTGTTTCGGTCGACATGAACAATCCTTACTGGGCAGCACGCAATACTCTGGAGTACATCCAGGATCATTATTACTACCCTGGCCGGTCCAAGCGGAAACCTGCGGCCGTAGATTATGACAGAAATCACTATGATGCCAATCCAGGGAATTTGAAAATTGAACTCTCTAGCCGGGATTATGACAAAAACCAGATCATCGCTTGCTCGGGCACAAGTGTCATGATCGCCGGAGCCATGCGATATTTAGGAATCCCGGCGAGATGGTTGGGGACAGGTACGGAACATGGCCCGAAAACATGGGATTCCAACGGGAATGGACTTCTGGATGAAGGAGAGACCGCCACATGTTCCAGCGGCCATCGGTACACACAAGTGTGGCTGGGAAGTCACTACGGCTGGATTTGTTTTGATGGCACCCCAACTCGTCCGGATTTTAATGATTACGACCCAGTGCCTCCGATCCGATCCCAGTGGAGATACATGAACCGGGCAGCAAGGGGGCATCTCAAGGACAAACGGATCGTGTTCAATGTTGGATCTGCCTTATTCAAACCTCTCTATCGAGATTTTGAATACGACGAGAAACTGGCTGTGAACAACAACTGCGGCGGGGATCAAAGGTATAACCTGCAGGGCCGGTTCGGTAAGCCAGAGCTATGGAAACTGGCTAGGCAAAACATAACCGTTAAGAATCTCTGTTTCATCACAGCCGTAAACTTGGAAGGGCCTAAGGGAGAAACACGAGTCTCTTGGAAACTGAAAGGCAAGTGGGATAAGGACCCGAGAGCCAAGGTTTCTGTCTACTTACAGAAGATTGACCTTGAGAAAAAGAAGGCAAAGGATATCGCTGTTCTAGCCAAAGGGATTACTCCGCAGTCAGGAACAGTGACCGTCAACCTGTCTCCATACAGCGGGAAAAATCTCCAGATCATCATCCGCAAAGGCGGTGATCCCGAAACAGGCGGTTGTTCTGATCTCTTTGATCTGGATTAAATATTGGAAGAAAGGTGAAGTTGCACTACAAGAGTACGTTTACAGCTGAATTGAGTGTGACTTATCCCATTGCGGAATGGGATGGAAAAGAGTTGCGCATGGGTTTGGAACAGATCATCGCCTTTACCAAAGACGGTACCCAATTCCTGGATGGACGCCAGACAAAATTCCACATTGTGAAATAAAAGGGTATAAAAACACTTGAGTCTGATAATGAGAGAATCAATTTTGATCGGAGATAGAAAGATTAGCAACATCAGATGGCGGGTAGCTATAATTCTTGCCATTGCCACCGCCATAAACTACATGGACCGCATGACTCTACCTGTGGTCATATCCCAATTGCAGCAGAAATTTGCAATTTCGGAGTATCAATTTGCTGCATTAAATAGTCTGTTCTTGCTGTCTTACGCCATCATGTACGCAGGAGGAGGACGCATAGCAGACTGGTTGGGAACACGTTTAGGTTACGCGTTGATGATGTCCTGGTGGTCGCTCTCCTGTATGGCTCAAGGTCTGGTGAACGGCTTTCGCGGTTTGGCCATTTTCCGCTTCATGTTAGGCTTGGGAGAAGGAGGGAGCTTTCCAACCTCTGCTAAGACTGTATCTGAGTGGTTTTCCGCAAAAGATCGTTCCACTGCCTTCGGGATGTTTAATACTGGATCTGCTATTGGCTCCGTTATTGCTCCACCCCTTTTGGCCTTGATTGTTGTATTGTTGAACTGGCGATGGGTTTTTATCATCAGTGGGTCATTTGGTATTTTTTGGGCAATATATTGGCTGTCTACATATCATCTCCCACACAAGCATCCAAGAATAACAGAGGAGGAATCCTTGCTTATTCGGAAAAGCCAGGAAGAGGAAGGCAGAGGAGATCTAACCAAACAAATAAAAACAGTCAAATGGTTCAAGTTATTCTCTTATAAGGAAGTTGTATGTCTCATAACCGTGAAATTTCTTACGGATCCAGTGTGGTTCTTTTATGTCTTCTGGCTTCCAAAGTATTTACATGACACTAGAGGATTTGACATAAAACAGATAGGATATTATGCATGGATTCCCTATGCAGCAGCCGGAGTTGGCAGTCTTTTTGGCGGCTGGTTTTCCAGTTTTCTGATAAAAAGAGGTTTGACCTTAAACGCTTCCCGCAAAGTAGCATTAGGCTTGAGTGCTGCTTTTATGCCTGCTGCCGCCTTTATTGTTTCTTGCCCGACAGGCCTGGCTATCGTATTTATCAGTCTGGCCTTTTTGGGGCATCAATTCTGGTCGGTTATTATACAGACACTTCCGGCTGATTTATACCCGCAGGGAATGGTGGGTTCGGTGGCTGGGTTGATAGGAGCCAGCGGTTCTTTTGGAGCAATGATTTTTGCCATGATAGTGGGTTATATCTTAGGCCACTATGCCAGTTATGTACCTATTTTTCTTGTGGTAAGCCTTTTGCATCCTATATCATTTGGATTGATTATGCTCATGATCCGCCGTATTTCACCGCGCCAGGTATGAATAGATAGATTAAATATTAATAATGAAATAATGAGGTTAAAATGATAAGAATCGGCCTTTTATCCTTGTCAGATGGAAGAGAAAGGGTTCATAAAAATCTTTCTCCTGCCATAGAAGAAACAGCTTGCCTAATCCAAAAAAAACTTGAAGAAACAGGAAAAATTGAGGTTATCTCTGGAAAGGAAATCATTTGGCAACATGCACAGGCAAGAGAACAAGCCCGTTTTGTTACCTCTCAAGGAGTGGATGGCACAATCCTCAATGTTCCTGTCTTTGCCTTTCCCAATCTTGCCCGGATAGCTTGTCAGTTTGCTCAGACACCATTTCTGGCGTTCAGCCCTGTTTTCGGCGGTTTGCCTGGTTTAGGGGGAATGCTCGGTTCCTCCAACGCCCTTGAGCAGGTTGGCATTCCTTGCGAAAAAGTTTACGGGTCCTTAGATGATAAAAACGTAACGGATAAGCTGCTAGTTTTCTGCCGGACAGCCCATGCCATCAACGGCCTGAGAGGCCGCGTTTTGGGTTTAATAGGAGGAAGAAGCATAGGTATGGTTACTGGAGAGGCTTCCCCGGATGTCTACAGTTCCCTTTTTGGTATAGATGTTGATCATGTTGACCAGTTAGAGATAGTCCGCAGGTCTTCGCAAGTCACTAGTAAGAAGGTTAATCATGCCTTCCACTGGCTGGAAGAAAATGTAAAATCCATTGAGTTTGATTCAAAAAAATTAACGCAGGAGTCGCTTAAGGATCAGATCAGAAATTACTATGCCACTAAAAGAATAATCGAGGAAAGACAGCTCGACTTTGTCGCTGTCAAATGCCACTATGAAATGAGTGAATACTATTTTACGCAGTGTCTGAGTGCAGCCTTCATGAATGATCCCTATGACTGGGATGGCAAGAAGGAGCCTTTTGTCTTTTCCTGTGAAGCAGATGCTGATGCCGCTGTAACTATGCAGATATTAAAACTGCTATCGGGAAAGCCTGTCATTTTTACAGATTTACGCCACTTTGATTCTGAAAATAATATCATGGTCTTATGTAATTGTGGTGCCATGTCTACCTGGTATACCAAGCGGTCAGAAAATCCTTCAGAGAACTTAAAGGAAGTCTCTCTGGTTCCGGTCATCGAAAAGTACGGAGGGAGCGGTTGCCACGTGAGATATATCGCAGGAGAAGGCGAAATGACTTTTGCCAGGCTGTACCGAAAGGCTGGCCAGTACCATATGACCATATTTTCGGGCGAGGTGAAAGAGTTCCCCATCGAAAAGTTAGATGAGACATGTCCGGCATGGCCGCATCTGTTCGTCAAACTGTCTGTTTCTCCTGAGAAGTTGATACCAAACCTCGGAAGCAACCATATCCACGGCGTAGCAGGTGATTTTGCTGCAGAGTTGAAAAAATTCTGTGAATTGAAAAACATAGTGGCTGAAATTTTCTGATTTTTTCTTTAAGGAGGATAAAATGAAATTAGGTATTGCCATTGCCCCTAAAGTGGCACTTCCATCGGCTTTTGTTGTATTCCGGGATGACATAGAGATATCTATGAAGAAGGCCTATGATATGGGCTTTGATGGTGTAGAAATGGCTCTCTTAGATTCCTCCCAGGTCAAAGTTGAGGCCGTTGATGATCTTTGTCAGAAATTCCATCTAGACATACCGATGATTTCCTCAGGTCAAGTATATGCCCAGGGTTCATTGTGTTTCTCCAGCCCGGATAAGGAGGTTCGTGATAAGGCCATAGCGCGCATTAAGGCATTGATTGACCTGGCTGAGCGCTTTGGCTCTATGGTTAATATAGGGAGAGTTCGGGGGTCCATAGAACCCAACGAACCCTATGAAATTTCAGAAAACAGATTCTTAGATTCTTTAGATGTTGTTGCTCAATATGCAGAACCTAAGGGTGTTGTGATTGCTGTAGAACCTGTGAACCGCTACGAACTGAATTTTATTAACAGGGTAGACGAGGCCTTTAAGGTTATAAGTAAGATCAACCGGCCCAACATAAAGATCATGCCTGATGTCTTTCATATGAATATCGAAGAATCCAGTATCGAGGCAACCTTTTTAAACTATAAAGACCACATCGCTTATATTCATTTTGCCGATAGCAACAGATTGGCTCCAGGCATGGGCCATTTGAATTTTCCCAATATTATCAATGTGTTAAAGGCAGCAGGGTATGAGGGCTATGTGACCGCAGAGATTCTACCGCATCCCACTCCAGATGAGGCTGCAAGGCGAGCAGCTAACTATTTGAAAATACTGTTATCATAATCATTGATTTGAAAAGGAGGTAAAAGTTTGGCGGAAACCTTAACACCCGAAAAAAGAGAATATTTACAGAAAATTGCCGACAAAATCCGAAGAAATGTCCTTGAGATGATCTACAAAGCACAGAGTGGACACCTCGGTGGGTCTTTTTCTGTGGCAGAAATCGTCTCTGTGCTCTATTTCAGTGAAATGAGGATTGATCCAGATAACCTAGACTGGCCTGACCGGGATCGTTTTGTCCCATCTAAAGGACATTGTGCCCCCGCAATTTATGCTGCACTGGTATTGAAAGGCATTGTCGAACCCGAAGCCCTTAGTGATTTCAGACAGACCGGAGGTATTCTTCAGGGTCATCCTTGTATGAACAAAGTGCCAGGAATTGATATTTCCACAGGTTCTTTAGGCCATGGATTTTCCGTCGCTATGGGGATGGCTCTCGGAGCGAGATTGAAAAAGAAGGATTTTAATGTCTATGTTCTTTTGGGAGACGGAGAATTAAACGAAGGCCAAAATTGGGAAGCAGCTATGGCGACGGACAAGCTTTTTCTCACAAATTTAACCGTTATTGTCGACAGAAATAGAGTCCAGCTGGACGGCCCTACTAAGAAGATCATGCCTTTAGAGCCTCTTGTAGAGAAATGGAAAGCTTTCAATTGGAAAACAAAAACAATCGATGGCCATAACATCAAGGAAATCTTGGAAGCTATTAGATGGGCGAAAGCGAACTTGAGGGATCCCTCGGTTATTATTGCCAATACAATAAAAGGCAAAGGCGTCTCTTTCATGGAAAACACTCATGAGTGGCACGGAAAACCTCCCAATCAGGAGGAATATTGGAGAGCATTGAAAGAACTGGGAGGTCAAGAAGATGAATAAACTAGTATCCATGCGGGAATCTTATGGAGAAGCACTTCTTGAGCTGGGAAAAGATAATCCAGATATTGTTGTCCTCGACAGTGATGTCGCCCACTCGACAAAAACCATCTACTTTGCCAAACAATTTCCGGATAGATTCTTTAACTTTGGGATCCAGGAAGCCAATATGATGGATGCAGCTGCAGGACTTGCTTCAGTGGGATTGATTCCATTTGTCAATACATTCTCATTTTTAGCTACCCTTCGGGCCTGTGAACAGATAAGGAGTTCGGTGGCATATAACAATTTGAATGTCAAGATCATAGGCTCTTATGGAGGACTGTCAGACTCTTATGATGGGGCCAGCCATCAGTCTGTTTTCGATTTAGCTGTTATGAGAAGCATGCCGAACATAAGCGTGGTTGTAGCCACTGATGCTATAGAGACAAAAAAAATGGTCAGGGGTATTGCATCCATTCAAGGCCCTATTTACCTCAGACTCTGTCGCAACGAAGTCGCTGTCTTTTTTGATGAGGATTATGAATTTGTACTAGGAAAAGCAAATGTTTTAAGACAAGGTTCAGATTTAACGCTGGTGGTTACCGGAATATTGTTGGAAAGAACAATGAGTGCCGCTGACGAACTGGCAAGAGAAGGGATTGAGTGCCGTGTTCTACAGGTTCCTACCCTAAAGCCCATAGACAGTGAGGCAATCACAAAAGTATCAGAAGAGACTGGGGCTTTGGTGACCGTTGAAGAGCACAATATCATTGGGGGATTGGGTTCGGCTGTGGCCGAAGTCCTTGGCTCTTCAATACCGGCTCCGCTTGAACGGATAGGTATACCCGATGTATTCGCAGAATCTGGGGATTATAATCAATTACTCGATAAGTACGGCATGTCATGCCAGGATATTATTCGTGCAGCAAAACTGGTGCTTAAACGGAAAGGTATGAGCAAAAATAATAGATGAGGACTCTTAAAAATGGAATATCTGAAAAAACATTCTCGTAAGGAGAATAACAGAATGAAAGAATTGAAGGAAAAAGCAAAAAGGCTATTAAACGAGTTTAAAGGGGATAAATATATTTTTGGCCTCAATTGTCTGGATAGAATCAGTGAACAGGTAACTCCCTATGGCAAGCAGTGCCTTTTGATCACGAATTTGGGAAAGCGGAATGAGGTAGAGCTAGAGCACATTATTGCTTTCTTGAGAAGAGAAAGCATCAAGATAATCGGTCCTGTAGACAGTGCAAAACCAAATGCTCCCCGGGAAGATGTTCCAAGGCTTGCAGAGGAGATATCGAAAGCAAATTCCGACAGCATTGTTGTCGTAGGTGGAGGTTCTGGAATCGACGCTGCCAAAGCTGCCAATGTAATTGCCACATTAGGTGGGGATGTGGAAGATTATTTCGGTACAGGTAAAGTCACTGAGAAGCTCAGATGCTACGGGAAAACACTGACTCCATTGATCGCGGTCCAGACAGCCGCAAGCTCTTCGGCTCATTTGACTAAATATTCTAATATCACTGATATAAAAAAAGCCCAAAAAAAATTGATTGTCGATGAGGCCATTGTACCTCCAAGAGCCCTCTTCGATTACAAGCTCTCAACGACAATGCCCAGAGAGTTCACCTTAGACGGAGCCTTTGACGGCATCGCCCATAGCTTAGAAGTGTTTTACGGGGCTAAAAGAGGGGATTTTGATAAAATTGGCGAAATTGCTGAGGTTTGTATCGAGTTGATCATAGGTTCTGTACAGAAAGCTGTGGCTGATGGAGGGGATATCGATGCCAGGGAATCTCTGGGATTAGGAACCGATCTAGGTGGATATGCCATCATGGTTGGTGGGACAAGTGGCGCTCATCTTACCAGTTTTTCCTTGGTCGATATACTGAGCCATGGCCGGGCATGTGCCATCATGAATCCCTATTACACTGTCTTTTTTGGCCCTGCCATTCAACAGCAGCTCCAGATACTAGGCAGGATTTATGAAAAATATGGTTTAATGGAAGAGAAGATTTCGGGCCTCAAGGGAAGAGAGCTGGCCGTAGCAGTGGCTAAGGGCATGATAAACCTGGCAAAGAAAGTTGGATTTCCTGCTACTTTGGGTGAAATCCAGGGATTTAGCGAGGTCCACATCGAAAGAGCGCTTACCGCAGCAAAGAATCCACAGCTTGAGATGAAGCTCAAGAATATGCCTGTTCCTTTAAACAGCGAGATTGTTGACCAGTACATGGGACCGATCCTCCGTGCGGCCGCAGTCGGCGATTTTAGCTTGATTAGAAATGTCTGATAAAAATCTTAATAGAGGTGAAACCATGTTAGGAAAGAGAAAACTCATCCTACTCTGTTGTTTGGTCATTTTGTGCTTTGCCTGCCAGAGCGTTGAAGAAAAGGAAGCGCTTCTAGTGCCTGTCATCGACGGCGAATGGTGGGACGTGACCGGAAACCCTATGGACCACAAATACGCCACCGAAAGGCAGGAACCCGTTGACTTTGCTGTTTGGCAGGCCTCAGATGGTACCTGGCAGATGTGGTCCTGTTTCCGAAAGACCACCGCAGGGGGTGAGAAAGGCAGAACGCGGTTTTTTTACCGATGGGAAGGAAAACATCCCACGGATACGGATTGGAAACCCATGGGAATCGCCATGGATGCGGATCCTTCATTGAGTGAAACGCCTGGCGGACTCCAAGCTCCCCATGTTATCAAGATCGGAGACACCTACCATATTTTCTACGGTGACTGGGTGAACATCTGTCATGCTGTAAGTAAAGATGGAAAGAATTTCAAACGTGTCATTCAAGAGAACAGCAAGACAGGGATGTTTTCAGAAGGGCCGGAAGCCCATACCCGTGATGTCATGCTTCTCCAGCATCAGGGCCTGTGGTATGCCTATTACACCGCCCGTACCGAGGGAATAGGCAAGGTCTTAAAAGGGCAGGTTTTTGTCCGGACCACCATAGATTTTAAGAACTGGAGTGAGTCACAGATCGTGTCTTTTGGTGGACAGTCGGGTACTGGGACAGGATCGTCAGAGTGTCCTCATGTGGTTAAGCTGGGAGAGAATGATTTTTATCTTTTCAAAACCCAGACGTACGGACGTTACGACCGGGAAAAAGACGACATCCGCAACCGGGGTATTCCCCGAACGAGCGTCTATCACTCGAAGGATCCCAGGATGTTCGGGATCGACCAGGATGAGGAGTATTTTATCGGTTACCTCCAAGTGGCCGCTCCGGAGATCGTCCTATACGAAGGCCAGTACTATATTTTTGCCTTAAAACAGGGATCACTTGAGGGCATGCGCTGTGCTAAGCTCATGTGGGTGGAAAAAGAGATGTAAATTCTGTGGTATGAAAGCTGAATTATACCATTCCTAATTCCGTGCGGCAATTTATGTTTATCTTCTTATTTTGATGACAATATGTGGGTCTTCCTTATCCGGGTCCGGATAGAAGATGCCGTTTCCATACTCATCGATTGCCTCAAAATAGTAGATGAGGTCGAATTCGGTGGTGAAAGCCTCTTCTGGAATTGTCGCTGAGTATAAGCCTTTACCCATGCATTTCATTGTTACAACGGAATACTCCATGGCCTGGCGGGTCGGCCTGTAATAAAAGAGAACCCTGTCAATTTGTGAATGGTCAGAGACTTTGGCTTTAACTTCCAAAGGTTTTCCAGGCTCCCATTTAAGTACTCGGTCGTGGGTAATAACTGGCGGCGTCCTATCGGAAGTCACTTTGACTCGAAAAGCATTCTCTTGAGATTTGCATGGGACATGAACGACCTGGCCGATTGAATCAGCAGCTTCGATAAAGTAAAATATCTCTCCTTCCTGGACTTCATCGCCTGGAATCGTTGCTGAGTAAATGAAATCGTCAGTCTTATCCATCTTCACGGTCTGAAAGGATTTTCCTTTGTCGACAGAGTAAGAAAGATTCACCTGTTCAATATTTTCTGGGGGCTCCACGGTCGACGTGGTGCCTCGAGCGATAGACAAGCTCTCTTTCATAGGCTGCAGGATCTGTGGAGGGAGAGTCACTGTAGCTTGGATAATAAGATCTTTTCCAGGTAAAACTCCTCTAATAGGGAGATGTGCGATGTGGGGTTCTACTCTCGTAAAGGTCAAGCCGTTGAGGATGAAATCAGCATCAGGAACTGCGCTGAGGTTAAGCCGGAAGTTACTGTACCGGCTGCCTACCATGTTGAAGTTGAAGCGCTTGACGATCCGCTCTCCTTTTTTCACTACAAGATTTTCAATGATGGGTCTTTCGCCAAAACGTTCTATAACCGACACACTCATCGGCCCGTGGTCTTCGGGATTCAGACTTTCATCGGTGATGATGAGTGTGGCCTGATAGTGACCTTCTGGAAGGTCGATGCGGAAAACCGCACGATCTGTCCCCTTAACAAAGTCAGAAAGTAGTGCTCGGGAGGGAATTTTATCCAAGTTTTCCAGGTTAGAAGCCCGCCAGACTGTACGGGCGATTTTCGGGGGTTGATCTGCCTTCAGAGTGACTTCTCCGTTCCATCCGAATCCCTGTTGGGGATTGAACAGGCTGTGGGGATGAATGCCGTTAAATCGGTGTTCGATGGTGTAGAAATTAGTGTACCAGGGAGTGTAGATGGTCGTCACATCTGTATATGCTTTGGGCCCGAAATCAAAGCCGAAGTCGAAATTCTGCAAAATGCTGAAAAGTTCTTCTTGATGTCGGAGCTGTTCCAAATCATTCTCGACAAAAACAATGTTGTCCTTCCAATGTCCGTAACTTCCAGGACCCATGATGAGATTCGGGTAGTAGATATCCTCGGCAACAGCCGAGAGCTTTTTCCAAATGTCTAAGGCTTTTTCTGCGTGGGTGATGCTCTGCTTAAGACATGAATAGTTTCCCAGTTTGTAGAAGAAGCCTAAGTTTAAGGCGGCTTTAATTTTCTGTGCGAAGTAGCGGGCCATGCCAGAGAGAATCTGAAAATCCTTTTGGGTGGCCCAGAATTCTTTGTTTGTATCGGGTACAAACTTATCAGCCTGATTAAGAAAATCTTCAATCCTTGCGGCTGTAGATTCCATCCGTTGGGCCATATCCGCGGGTGTCAATTTGGCAGAAGATTTTCCTTCCAGATAATTTTTAATGAATTCCATGAAATTACTGATCCGCGGTTCGTTAAAAGACTGGAGGTGAAGGTAGAAATTGATCAAACCGCCCATATCCTTTTCGGGCCAGATGTACATGTTGTAATCACATGTGGCGCTGCCCAGAATGAGGGGGATGACGCGGCTTGCTGACTGGTAGGCCTCGGCGACAGCAGGAGCGGCCTGTTTTCCAAACCGGGAACGCAGCTCTCTCAGCCAGATTTCATCGGTTTCATCCGGGTTGTAGGTCAACCGGCCAAAGAGTACGTAATTGCTCCAGTATCGCTCAAATTCCCACTGGTAGTATTCCCTGTTTTTATCACGGAACATCCTCCAGGCGCCGGGCGGATTCCCGTAACACTTTTGGGAGAGGGGAGCACATATTTCGAAGCCGCTGGAGTTTTGGAAGATGGTTGTAGGGGTGAACCGCCGTACATACTCGGGATCTCCCCAGAGAAGAAGCCGATGGGATCCCAGGCTCCAGACCTGATAAAGATTCTGATATCGCTGGGGATACTTAAGCCAGTCACCGTAGCTGTACGTCCACATGATTCGGGTGGGGTGGTAGGGAAATACCATGTGTTCTCCCCAGTACTTATGGCTCACCCGCGTTGGGAGCCCCATGTCCAGGGCCGCTTGTAGGGTCTCTTTCAAGAGACCAACGTTTCGTGTTTCGAGCTGGATGGGTCTGCCGCAGTCTTTTATAGCTTTGAATACAGCGTTTCGAAAAAATTCGGTTTGTTCATCGTAGTCGATACCAGACTCGTGATTGATCCTCAGTTGCACAGCCTGGATATCTGGGCATTCCGTGAGGAGATTGAGAAGTGCATGATATGTATAGCTATGCATGTTGTTCCGTGTAAGTCCTGTCACCATGCTTACTTGTTTTGAGCCTTGATGCTTTCCCTCCCAGGCAATCTGCTGCCAGATGCCGATGGTGAAATCAATTCCTCTCTTTTTTGCTAACGAGCTGATGTACCGCAGCATCTCGAGATTCTTGATTCGTTGCTCTTCGGTCAGTCCTTTGGCCTTGACCTCGGGATGCTGTTCGACTTTGACATGGAAAGCATACAAGGGAGAAAGATATGGCGTCTGGTGGGAGAAGACTAGGTTGAAGGCATTCCACCTGTTGGCGGCAAGCATGGCAAAATATTCCTGCCAGTACTCCTTGGAGTAATACCAGTCTTTTTCGCAATCTTCACTGTGGAGAAGTACGGCCATGCTCCGTACAGGAACCAGCGGCTTTTCCGAGGTTTGCTTGATGGCCGAGAACCAATCCCTCCCTGGCTCCAGAAAATTAACTTGTTGAGCCATTTCCAGAAGTGCATACATCAATCCCCGGTCATCTGATCCAGTAACAACCAGGATTCTCTGCTCCTTTTCATCTAGCCGTTTAACCGATAGGCTTTCTTTTGCCTCATTGAGTTCCAACCTTTTTTGTCTATGGAGAGATTTAATCCTTTCTGAACCGGAAAGTGTTCCTATTAGTAGGAGTGATGATGTTTTGTCACCTGCTGCTTCCTTTTGTAGATAAGAAAAACCTTTTTGATCCAAAGCGGACAGAAATTGTTGAAGTCCGAACTGAGCCGGTTTACCCAGAAGTCCATCCTTTAGAATGACGACCGCTTCATGAGAACTTTTTCCTTGGGCCGCTCCTGAACACGGAACAAAATAAGAAAGGATAACCATAAAAATAAGGAATTTTATAGTCAAGACTCCATAAATATGCCTTGATACATGATGTTGACTGTGAGTGAGGTTTTTATTCATTGTTGTTTCTCCTTAAGTTTTCATGCCTTTTCAGTGTAAAAACTTGCTGGCATTTTCGGGTTTTGACTCGAAATAACAGATTTTCTCGCCAAGTGCAATCAATTTTAAAATTTTTTCAATTTCTTCTTGACAAAGAACAACAAATCTGGAAACATTAAATCAATGAGACAAACGTTTGTACTAAACGATTGCATTTAAAACATGATTTTACAACAAATCTCTTTTTATTACTACAGTTAAATGTTCTGGGATTTAGAATAAAAAAATAGATATGTTTATGATGAAGGATTGAGCGATGGTGAATCTGGATAAAATTGTAGTTCAATCCAGAGTCGAAAGGAGGTGCCCCAACGGAAAAACTAAAAACAATATATTCACTCAATTTTGTATAGAAGGAGGAAAAATGAAAAGAAAGACAAAAATCTTTAGTGGAATTTTGGCGCTCCTCATGCTCCTTGTTCTCCCACTCATGCTCCAAGCTCAAAAAACAACAGGGACACTCAGAGGCTTTGTCACGGATAACACCGGAGCGTCTCTACCTGGAGTGGCCATCGATATTGAGAGTGCTGCATTGATGACACCGAGAGCCACTGTAACCGATGCGAAAGGAGCCTACCGTTTTCTCTATCTTCCCCCAGGAAAATACAACATCTGTGCCAAGTTGGATGCATTCGAGACCTGCTGGTTGAGAGGAGTCCCGGTTCAGGTTCAACAGACTTCGACGGCTGATATTGAGATGAAGGTAGGAGAGCTAGAGGTAAGCATCGAAGTCACTGCCGAGGCGCCCCTCATCGATACGGAAAGCGCAAGCAAAACCTACAACGTAAACATCCAGATGTTAGATACCGTGCCGATCGCTCCGCGGATGAATTTCTCGGATATTTGGCAAACCCTGCCAGGAGTTTCAGGAGGATGGGGAGATTCCCCTCTGGTCAACGCCGGGCACATCACTAGAACGCTGGAGCCGGGAGAGAGCTATTTCTGGTCACACCACAACCAGGACGACTCCTACGAGACCAAGATCAAGATCGATGGTATGGAGATCAACGACTCCATGAGCGGAACTTCCTACGCACAGTTCAACTACGAAGCGATCCAGGAAGTCGACGTCAAGACCGCCGGAGCCTCTGCCGAGTACGGGAATGCCAGGGCGGCCTTCATGAACGTGGTCACCAAATCAGGAGGAAACGAGCTCCATGGTTCATTCCAACTCCTGTTCCAGCCCGAAAGCTTCAACTGGACGAACGTAGAGGAGGGGGAAGCTGCGATGGATAGCTACATCATCCCGGCCATTACTCTGAGTGGCCCGATCATCAAGGATAAGCTGTGGTTTATGGGATCCTATAAGTATGATAACCTGAATCATGTCTTTGCGAATACAATAACAGAGTCTAAAATCGTTCGGGAATTACGAGCCCATATGCCTTTTTTCAAGCTCACCTTCCAGGCCCATCCCAAGCACACTCTGACCGCCGTTTACCAAGACGACTCTTACAGAACACATAATAACAGCTTTCCAAGTACAACCTATGCAAGGCTGGAAACAGCACAAGATCGCCCCAGAGGCGGCCCGATGGCTAATTTCACCTGGCGGTGGATCATGAGCGATAACACGTATTTCAACTTTATGGTCGGCTACATGAGCAAACCCCAGGATAGTGAGGCCGTTAACCGAGTGCCGCGCCGCCGATATACGGCAAGATTTCAGGGCGGCTCTACGCTTTTATATGAAGGCGGTTATGGGGAGGACTACTACTCTGTCCGGGAGAACCTGCTCTTCAGCGGAGACCTGACCCATTTTGTCAATGACCTGTGGAACACAGGATCCCACGAGATCAAGGTAGGTGTAGAGGTCAGGCCCTGGCAGCACGTAACCCGAACACGACAGTACTGGGAAGATGATTTAGGGTTTTTCCGCTACAGATACGGATTGGACTACGAAAACTATGGCTTGACAGAACCTTATGTTTACAGAGGTTACGGATGGAATGGTTATCCTGGACTTCGCCAGGACGGCTACGATAACGAAGTGTTGGTAACCAACCAGAACGTCTACATCCAGGATTCCTGGCTTGTGAGCCAGAGCTTGACCCTTCACTTCGGGCTGCGCTGGGAGCACCAGCGTGAATACATGTACTTCAGGGATGAGCTTCCCGTTGAAATGGATGCCATTTATGAAGGTATGCGTGATAACGTCGAGTTTGATGACAACGGTTTTGCCCCTCGGCTTGGCTTGACCTATAGTCTGAAAAACGTCGGTGTGTTCAAGCTCCACTTCGGACGCTACTTCGAGTATGTGGGCACCGGTGACTACAACAACTATTCCCGTGCCATGGCCCAGTTCCAGTACCGGATGGACAGCGCCGACATCGGGAAAGGACCTGAGGCTATGAAGCTTTACACAGACCCTTCGCTTCCCTACAATGCCGATTACAACAAAGACATGAAGATGGAGTTCAACGACGAATTCATTGTTTCCTTCGAGCGGGAACTCGGGTGGAACCTGGCTTTCGAGACAACATTTATCTACAGACAAAACCACATGTCCAACATGGAGGATGTGAACGCAGTCTTCGAGAACGGGCAGTTCGTTGATCGTGTATTCCCTGACGAAGACACAATCTGGATGCGGACCTGGTATGATAATCCCCGCTGGAAGTTTTTCTACAAAGGATTGACGTTTAACCTGAAGAGAAACTTCATCGGCCGCTTTGGATTCCTGACCAATTTATCCTTGATGTGGCGGACTTACAGGCGGGTGGAATGGGATCCTGGAGACCCCAAGCAGTTCGTGTATTCCAGCCCGAGCTCTGTGGATATGGAAAACTACGGCCGGCGTTGGGCGTTCCATTTTTCAGCTTTTTACCGGCTTCCCTTTGACTTCCTGATCTCCACCTACATCAACGGTAACGACGGCATCTTTATCTCTGACGAGACCGGTGATTATGAGTGGGATGATAGCGCAGCGCGAATACGTCTTCTCTCCAACAATCGTAGGGTTACCGATATCGTGTGGGTTGCGAACAACGAGTACTATACCGGTAAGCAGTGGGGTACCTCAGGAAGGCGAACCGACCAGCTCTGGAGTATCAACTTCAGATTGTCCAAAGGCATTAGCATTGACAGGTTCCGCGTGGAAGCGGCTATTGATTTCTTCAACGTGTTCAACTGGTGTGCCTACAGTTCTTTTAGTAGCAATGATATTCGCCGTGATTTTGTGGATGAGAACAATCCCATCAATATTTACCAGAGACAGACAAGTCCGCAACCACCTCGTTCTGCACAGCTCAGCCTGAAGTTCAGGTTCTAGTCGAAACCGAAGAACCGTACAACATAGTTTTTTCGAAAGGGCCATTGCTCTTAAAAGGAGAATGGCCCTCTTTTCTTTTTTCAAGACATAAATCTTTTATTCTATTCAACGACGCCTACTTTTTTAAAGGAGCCTATTCCAATCATCAAAAAGGTTGACAAAGAAAAAAATAATATATAAAATTTGAAGAAATACGCAAACGATTGTGCTTAGTTGTATTGAAAGTTTCAGTTTTAAAGACATTTCCCCCAGGACTAGAAATGTTTGGTTGAAAATGAGAGGAAAGGAGTGAATATGAGATCTAAGAATGCGGCAATATTGTTATGTGTTTTGATTGTTTTGGGATTCTGCACTACAGAAAGGAAAACAACTTTATCGAGCGAAGCTCAACTGACAGCTACCCACAAAGAGGCAGAGAAGTGGGCCGAGGAGACGCTCTCTTCCCTTTCTCTGGAGAAGAAAATTGGGCAGATGATCTGTGAGCAGATGCGTGGGGAATATGTGGCCGAGGATGATCCGAAATTCCAGTACTATTTGAAACTCGTAAAAGAGCATGGTGTCGGAAGTTTTGTTCTTTATGGGGGAACACCCCACGACACGGCCCGACTGCTGAACCGTCTCCAGAAAGCGTCTGAGATTCCACTTCTCATCTCAGCAGACTTTGAGGGCGGACCGGGACAGCAAATCCAGGGGGCTACGGAATTCCCAGCCAATATGGCCCTTTCGGCCATAGGATCGGAGGAATTGGCTTATAAGGTTGGAATGGTGGGGGCATTGGAAGGCAGGGCTATCGGTATCCATCTCACGTATTCTCCGGTCGTCGACATCCAGACAAGGCCCGAAAATCCAGTGCTCAGTGTTCGTTCCTTCGGAAGAGATTTGGAACTTTTAGGACGTTTAGCTGGAGCATACATCAGAGGTTATCAGGAGAATGGGATGCTGGCCACGGCCAAACATTATCCCGGGCGCGGGGATGTGGAGTTGATCCCTGGAACAGAATTCACCATCAACAAAAAACCACAAGAGCAGGTTGAGGCGGAGGATTTCTTAGCCTTTAGGAAAGCTATTGAAGCGGGAGTCACCTACATCATGAGTGAGCACATCGCTATACCCTCAGTTACCGATGGCTCGGATCTTCCGGCCAGTGTGGAGAAAAAATTGGCGACTTTTTGGCTGCGCGAGAAGCTCGGGTTCCAGGGTGTTCTCACCACAGATGATATGTGGTATAAGAAGGTTACTGATCGGTTTGGACCTGTTAAGGCCTGCATCATGGCTGTTAAGGCTGGGCATGACGCGATTCTCAAGCCAGCCAGCGTAGTGGAAACCATACAGAGATTAGTCGATGGTGTCAAAACGGGAGAGATTTCGGAAGAACGTATCAACCAGTCGGTAAAAAAAAATCTCTACTGGAAGGCAAGACTCAATCTTCACAGGAACAGATTTGTGGATGAAGCCCGGATTGCCTCTGTTGTCGGAGTCCAGGATCATATCGATCTGGCCCAGAAGATTGCCGACCTTTCCCTTACTGTTCTTAAAAATGATGGATTCTTCCCTCTGGACTCATCGCGTTTAAACAATATCGTACACCTTTCCTTTCAAAAGAAGGACGGAGATACAGCTCCCAGGATTGTCTCATCCAAATTAGAGAAGGTTTTTGGCGGAACCAAGAGCTTTTATTTCAGAAGAGACACATCGGACAAAGTTTACAAAGAGGCCTTAAAGGCCGCAATAGAGGTGGATATTGTCATGGTTTCGGTTTTCAACCAGCGGAATGTTTACAGAGATAATGGCCCTCTTCCAGAAAATGTTATCAAATTCTTGAATAAAATTTTCGAGATAAAACCCAAATCCACTGTGGTTATGTCCTACGGAAATCCATACCTGGTTGAAAGCCTTAAAAAGGCGGCCGCATTCATAGTCGGCTATGGAGAAGGGGGATTTTACGGCAACCAGACCATCTATGCCGATTCCTTCATCAAACTTCTCAAAGGAGAGATCTCACCCAAAGGCAAGCTCCCGGTTAAAATCTCGGATGATTTCCCGATGGGTTGTGGAATCGTGAACTGATAAAACTGTTTAGAAATAAAGTTTTTTTCATAAAAGAAGTGTCTCAGAGACAGGAGGTTCAGCTTTTCATTCTAGACCGAATACGCAAGATGGCAGCGAAAATAATTTACCTGAAATTGACTGGTATTAAGCGGGACCGCCATATTATAAACGGAGGGAATCCATGAAAAGAAAAAAATTAACCATCCAGACTTTGACTTTACTCATTTTTACTGTTCTTTTACTCTTAGGATCATTCTCAGCTTACGCCCAGGACCAGCTCAGCGTGATCACACGCAAACAGGAAGGCCGCCGCATGAGAAATTCCAGCGGGCTCTTCGACCCTGAGTCCAATGCCGATTCTTTCCGGATCCAGCCGGGAGAGACCGTTGTGCTGGCTAAGCTGGAGGGTCCGGGTGAAATCCAGCACATCTGGTTCACCATAGGGGCTTTTGATAGGCGCTACCCGAGGACCATGGTTTTCCGGATATACTGGGATGATGCCAGAATTCCTTCTGTGGAGACGCCGCTGGGCGATTTCTTCGCCGCCGGTCACGGCATGCGGACCAATGTCAGTACTCTCCCGATCGAAGTGACATCTTACGGCCGTGCCCTGAACTGCTACTGGAAGATGCCCTTTCGTAAAAAGGCGCGTTTAACCATGACTAACGAAGGGCCAAGGCCGATCACATCCAATTATTTTTATATCGATTGGGTCAAGCTGGACAAGCTGCCTCCGGATTCAATGTACTTTCATGCACGGTACAACCAGGAGTGGCCTGTTAAGCCATTCACCTACTACACTCTCCTAGATGTGGAAGGGGATGGCCAGTATGTGGGAAGCGTGATCAACCTCCACAGCTCGGTTGGAAGCTGGTTTGGAGAATCGGATGACCACTTCTACATAGACGGAGAAGAAGAACCCAGTCTGGTCGGGACAGGTTTCGAGGATTACTTTTCTGATGCTTGGAATCTCCGTCTGTATTCCAACCTTAACGCCGGTATCACTATCCGCGAATGGAACAGCGAGGATGCCCGCATCACAGGTTTTAAATGGCATATTCAGGACCCGATTATGTTCAAGAAATCCTTAAAGGTGGAAGTTGAACGGCGGAGCTATGTGGCTGTAGAAAATCCCAAGACCGGAGAGGTGGAACGTGGCGACTTTAAATACAGAGCAGATTTTTGTTCATCCGTGGCCTTTTGGTACCAGAGAACCGTTGCAACACCCTGGAAGCCTTTTTCACCGGTAAATGAACGTTTGATGCCTGAGATTTGGATCGAACCCAGGGAGATGGCTGAGTTGCCGCATGAAAAATGCCCCATTAGAACCTCGCCAGAGCTGGAACCAGAAGCTGCCTCCAACAGGACGGGTTGGAGGAAGAGAATGTTTTACATGTACAATGATAAGCTGGCGGCCTGGTTTGAACTGCCTTTTGAAGTCAAAGAGAAAGGCCGCTATTCTCTTTCTGTGTTTCCCATCCTGTTCAGGGAGAACGGGATCTGGAAGATATCCTTGATTGGCCCCGGTATTAAAGAGGTTCTCAACCCGCGGATGGACCTTTGGGACCCGTTCTTATGTTGGAAAGAGAATTACCCGGAGAATGAACAGTTTGGAACGAATGTAGAGAAAAAGCTGGGTATCTTCGACTTGAAACGGGGAAAATACGTCTTCCGGTTCGAATGTGTTGGCACCAATCCGCTATCCTGTGACGAAAAAACTGGGAAAAGCGGCTACAGCATCCGACTGGACGCGCTTTCGGTGAGAATGTTACCTTGGGGAGATATGAGCATCTGGTACAAGGATTATTTAAAAAAAGAAACTGCGCTCTTTGCCAAGAGAAAGGCTGAAGCTAGAAAAACGGTGGCCGAACTTGCCAAGGCCATCCAGACGTTTAAAGAAGATTTTCTCCGCTATCCGGTATTCCTCGATGTTCTCATTGAACGGCCAGCCGAAATGAACAGAGTCAGGGCAAAAAGAGCAGTCCGATGGCCATACTTCAAAGGGGATAGGATTCCTTTGGATCCCTGGGGGCAGAGATACAGGTACATGGTTCCCGGCCGCTACAACCCGGATTCCTTTGACGTCTGGTCGGTCCACGGCCACAGCCGGAATCCGGACCTCTGGATCGGTAACTGGGAAAAGCCCAAGGAAGAGAAGAAATAAATCGAATTTCTGCCCAAAGTAGGAAAAACGTTTAAAAAGAAAGGAGGAGTGAAAAATGAATAAAAGGGTAAAGACACTTTATCTGTTCCTTTTTGTTATCTCCGTGGGAATCTTACTTTTTTCATCGTGGGTCCTTGTAGGGCAAATGAACGTTCAGAAAGCTCCTCCCTTTCATACCGGCGGGAAACTTTTCCCCGAGCCAGTACCGGCTCCTCCCCCGGCTGGGGCTTTGGCTGCGGATAGTCCGATGATGCAGCTGGCAAGGCCTAAGAATTTCTCTGCTGCGAGAGTCAGTTCTTTTGCCAGAAACGGCCTCAATCTCGACACAGTGCCGATTCCTCTAGGGGGAGAGGAAGTCAGCATTGCCGACATAAAAGGTCCGGGTGCTATCACCCATATCTGGACGACTTATAAAGGCGGAGGCAGGGACCTGGTCATCCGTTTTTACTGGGATGGAAGTGAACATCCAAGTGTGGAGGCACCGATTGGGGACTTTTTTGGAGTGGCCATGGGATTTGTTGCCTCCATGTCGAGCTGTCCAATCCAGTGTACATCTATGGGCCGCTCGCGAAACTGCTGGTGGTACATGCCATTTAATAAATCTGCCAAAGTTACTTTGAGCAATCTTCGCCCTCCTGATTATTTTGATAGAACAGATGTGCCTATCCGTCATCGCAACAGGATTTATTATTACATCGATTATCAAGCTTACAGTCAGCCGATTAAAGACATCCTGTATTTTCACGCCCGGTTCAAGGAAACGGATCCTACCCAACGCGGAAAACCAGTTAACCTTGTGGAGGTCGAAGGCCAAGGCCATTATATCGGCGTGGTGTTGGGCCACCGCACTAGAACACCAGGCTGGTTTGGGGAAGGGGATGACATCATCACCGTTGATGGCCAACTGTCATTTGTCGGAACAGGGACCGAGGATTATTTTTGTGATGCGTGGGGATTCAGGATTCATGATGAGCCTTTTTTCGGAGCTCCTGCCTATGAGGGAAGGAAAATCGGAGATGGGCTGAGCATCTACAGGTTTCATATAACTGATCCTATTCCGTTCCGAAAATCCTTTAAGTTTGAAATCGAGCATTGGCCCTGGATCAGTGAATGGCCTAACACCGGCCGAGGGTATTATTCCAGCCTAGGTTTTTGGTACCAGAAAGGCCTCCATAAGCCATGGACCAGGCTGGAGAAGCTGGCCTCTGATGAGCCATGGGATCCGACTAAGGGACGTTGGTATGTCAAGGACGCTCTGGAAGCAGAAGACCTAGGAATCCTCTCATTCAAGAGTAAAGGAGGCGAAGGGATGCGACCGGAATCCCAGCTTCTTATGCCCAACCAGAGTGGGGACTACATGGTAGCCTTTGATTCATGTGGGCGGGGAGAATTCTCTCTGTCTGTTCCTGCCCAAAAAGAGGGAACTTACCGAGTTGGGATCCATTACTTGCGGGCTCCCGACTACGGTATGGTTCAGCTTCATGTAAACGGAGAGACAGTCGGTGAGCCTGTTGATCTCTTCCGCTCATTTGTCGAGATGTTCCCCAGGCCTGTTTGGCCGCCCAAGGAGTTTGTATTTTCCGGCATTATGCTCAAAACTGGCTTGAACACGTTCACTTTTTCAATTGATTCAAAAAACCTTGAGTCTGAGGGCTACAGATGCGGAATCGACTGCATCGTTCTGGAGAAGGAGATAAAATAAAGACGAAAGTCTATTCATGAACATACAAGGAGGAGATATGATGGCTAAGAAAATCACCCGCAGAAAATTCTTCACGAATTTGACGAGTGTGGGAATCGGTCTTCCTTTAATCGGCCGATTCGTACATGGACAACATACAAAAAAAGGTAATCTCAACCGTCCTCTGATTGTGACAAGCAAAACAAATCCATATGTGAAGGAGAAGGTCACGACCACTGCCTGGAATGTACTGAAGAAAGGTGGCAGTCCCCTGGATGCTGCAGAAAAAGCAGTAAATGTTTCTGAGCTTGACCCCCGAGATCCGACGGTAGGCTATGGGGGAGATCCCAACGAGGAGGGGTTTCATCAGCTCGATGCTTCGGTGATGAGCGGACCAGATGGGAACAATGCCGGTGCTGTGGCTGCATTGGAGAATATCAAAACTCCCTGTTCAGTTGCAAGACTGGTGATGGAGCGGACAGACCATCTGATGCTTGTGGGAAAGGGAGCCTTGAAATTTGCTAAAATGCATGGATTCAAGGAAGAAAATCTCATGACAGAAGAGGCCCGTCAGCATTGGGTGGCATGGAAAGAAAACCTGAGCGAAAGGGATTATTACCATCCGCCCAAGAAGGAGTACGAACACGAAGAGGGAGACACCATTAACGTCCTTGCCCTGGATACTAACGGCGATATTGCAGGCGTCACCAGTACGGTCGGGCACCATTTCAAGATTGTCGGCCGTGTTGGGGATTCTCCTATAATCGGAGCTGGGTTATATGTCGATAATAATATTGGAGCCGCAGGGGCCACCGGGCACGGAGCTGAATCGATAAAAGTTTGTGCCAGTTTTCTAGCCGTAGAAAAAATGCGCGAAGGGATGGCGCCTCAGCAGGCCTGTCGGTTTGTCAGTCAACGAGTAATCGACCGCCATAACGGAAAGCCTATGTTCGGCTTAAAGATCGTGGCTTTGAACAAGGCCGGAGATTATGGCTGCTGTTCAATCAGAGGGAGGGTTGACAAAGAGTCTGGAAAGGTTGTCGGGCGAGGCTTCAGCGTTCACGACACTAAAGGACACCGCACTGAGACGGGAAATGCTCTGCTGCCGCCCATGACAAAGGAGGAGAGAGAGACAATCCCCTGGCGTTAAAGTGTACGCAGATTTATGATGGAAAGTTGAAAGAGATATTCTTGTGACCTTTTAAGTTTAGATTGTCCACTTATAAGCAAAGCTCAAAATATTTAAGATGAATCAATAACAATTTTAAGATAGTATATAGTAAACTTAAAAGAAAGGAGATAAACGACAATGAAGAAATTTTCTTTTGTTTTGTTCTTATTCATTTTGTGTGGAGCTTTAAGCATTCAAATGCTTTCAGCCCAGACGCTTGAGTTGATTACTCAGCCTCAGAAAGGGAGATCGATGAGAGCAACGAGCGGAAATCCATACAACAACAGCGACTCCATGAAATTTAAAATTGGTGAGACCAAAACCATCGCCCTTCTCGAAGGACCAGGGAAAGTCACTCATATATGGCTTGTACCTTCTTCGATGGATATCCGCTACCCCAGAGCGCTCGTGCTGCGGATCTATTGGGATGGATCAGACATCCCCTCTGTGGAAGCGCCCTTTGGGGATTTTTTTGCGGTCGGAAACGGTATGAGGGCTGTGGTCGATTCCCTGCCGGTCAAAGTGAGCTCTTATGGAAGGGGATATAACTGCTACTGGCAAATGCCCTTCCGGAAGCAGGCTAAGATCACAATTTCCAACGAGTCGGATAAAGAGTCGGCTTCCTGCTATTTTCAGATCGATTGGTCCAAGTATGATCAGGAACCGGAGACAGACATGTACTTTCATGCCCGCTACCACCAGGAATATCCTCCTGAGATGGGCAAACCTTACACGGTATTTATCGGAGAGGGGAAAGGTCACTACGTGGGCACCGTACTTTCCTCTCAGAACGGAATCGGTCACTGGTTTGGTGAAGGCGATGATTTTTTCTATATTGACGGTGAGGAGGAGCCCTCGATTCTTGGAACAGGAACCGAGGATTACTTCAACGAGGCCTGGAATATGCGTGTGCATTCCAGTCTTTTTACCGGCTGCACTGTGTTCGAGCCACGAGCGCCCGATGCCCGGGTAACGGCTTACAGATGGCACATCCCCGATCCGATCATCTTCTCTAAATCATTAAAATTCGAGATCGAGCGCAGGGGATTTTTAATGAATTCCAAGGGAGAATTGATCGATCATTTTAAGCCTCGCCCAGACTACTGGTCTTCTGTATCTTTCTGGTATCAGGATACGGTTGCCGAGCCGTGGTGTAAATTTCCACCTTATAAGAAGCGTGTCAATCCCGAGATCGTCCTTCACCTGCCCCAAGTCATCGAGACAATACGTCACTCAGATAAAGTTGAGCTGGAGGTCAATTCCTATAACCGGGCCACCTGGACAAAGCCCTGGTTCAGAGTTAAAAACGACACGATCGGCTCCTGGATTGAAATACCGTTCGAGGTCAAAATAAAGGGGCGTTATTCGATTTCGCTTTTTCAGCATTTGCGGAAGGACAACGGGATCTGGAAGGTCTATATTGACAATAAAGAACTCTACGAAGCAGGAGAATCTCATATTGCCGGGGGCTACCGGGTGAGCTTGGTGAATCAATTGCCTTCGGAGAAGATCAACAAGAGTCTCGATTTTTACAACATTTATTGCAAGAACGAGCATGAGGATTATATCTACGGACAACGAAGAGAAAGAAAAATCGGATTGTTTGAGTTTAAGCCTGGCGAGCACAACCTTAAACTGGTTTGCGTCGGCGCAAACCCGCTGTCTGTGAACCCGGAGACAGGAGAACCTGGATACAATCTGTCGGCGGATGTGCTTTCCATTCGGAAGATTCCGTTCGAAAACATGGACCAGTGGATCGAAGATATTTTAAAAATGGAATCAAAGAAAAAATAGTTATTTCTTCAACGACTGAACAATTTCTTTTATTTTTTCCTGATTGGGATCGATTTCCAGCGACTTTTCGAAGGCAACCAGAGTTTCTTCCTTTTCTCCCAGACTGAGGTAACATTCCCCAAGGGCATTCAAGAGGTTGACGTTAACACCGAAAGTATCCACGGCTTCGTTGTAATATCGAGCGGCCCTGCCGAATTCACTCAGAGCCTGATAGGATTGGCCGAGCAGAAAAGTAAGATCATAGTTATTTTTGATTTGATCTGCAAATGGATTTAGTATTTCCAGGGTATCTTTGTACATTTTCAGTTGAAAGTTTAGCTGTGCAAAAGAAATGCTGTATTCGAAGATTTCCGGCGCGGTACTATAGGCGTTTTCCAGAAGTCCATAGGCCCCCTCATAGTCTTGCTTATTGAACAATTGCTTCCCGAGGATATGGAAAGTCCTGGGGTTGTCAGGTCTGTCCTGGGATTGAGCCAACATCCATGGACGCGGGATATATGACGCCGGTGATATTTCGAATATTTCTTTCTGGCTCATGACTTGCTTACCGGATTCATCGAGAAGGGCAACTCTGATTTCGTAGTAACCTGGGACAAAATTTTCCAGAGGAAAAATCTCCAGAAAATCGATTGGGTTCTGGTATTTGCTGACGGGATAGGTGATGGTGAGTTTTTCGACATCTTCCCTGAAGATGGTGTAACGTATCGAGCCATTTTTTCGGAGATTTTCCGGCAGGGACCAAACCTGGAAGAATACATACAGGTTATCTTTGGCAACGAAGGATTTTTTGGCCTGGCTGTAAAACTGGAGGTTTTGGATTACGAAAGGTTTGTTCAATTGTTTAGGAGTTGTCATCTGAGTTGCATTGAATCCCAGCAAAAGAGATGTCATGGTAAATGTCTTCGGATCCGAGGCAATGACAATGTTGGCTTCAGAAGAAGTGAACTCTTTGGAAACTTTATTTTTCAGCAAAAGCGAGAAGTGAAATTTACCCGGGATGACCGGAAATTTGTCTGTAAAAATAAACGGTCTATGGCGCATACTCTCAAATTGCTCTCTGGTGAATTTTAACGGAACAGTTCTTTCAAACTGATATATGCTCTGGCCTTGTGTGTCCGTGAGGATCCCGTTGAATTCTAAGGTCGTGTAGATGCTGTCCTGGTAGCTTCCCATGGATATGTTTTTCGGCTCAAGGGAAAAATGAACAAAAGGGATTCCTGACGGATTCTTGATGATCTGAAGCTGGGCGTCGCTGTCCGTGTAATTGGCTGAATATTCGACTTCGACGATATCCTTGTATTCTAGGAATTTTTTTGCATACCTGTCCTCGATGCTTCGTATTAAAGCCCCATCCAAGTTTTGGATAAGAGCCGTTGATTGCATTGAGGGATGTTGTATCACGGACTCACCGGGAATCAGGGAGATTGTTGCCTGTGCCAGCAATGGCTGGATTTCTTCGAGTTCATAATATGCTGCCATAAAATTTGTCGGATCCTCCATGAAATTTGTCAGAAGGCTTTGCGGTCCCATCATCGCAGGATGGTATAATATATACTCGCCTATCCGCCCCTTCTGGTAAAATAATAAATTGAAGGCCGAAGGAAGCCCGGGCAGCCTTATGCCCTGATAAGCCCAGAGTTCTGCTGGATAATAAGCATCACTGCTTTGGAATATCCGGATATCATTCGGTTCTCCAAGGAGGATATAGGCTTTTCCCCGGTCGGTTTTCCATCCGGGTTTTCCAGCGTATTTGTACCGTCGGTTGACGTAATTCAAACGGCGGTAATGTTCATCGCGGAATTCATTTTTATCTGTTCCTGCAGTGGGGTCTCGGTGCTTCCAGAAGGCCTTGATGAAGAGGTCTCTTTCGTTAGCGGTGTTGAGCTGCAGAAAAACATCTTTTTCTTTAGGTGTGATGATGTAAAAGACCTCTTCTTCTATCCAGCGCCGGTAATTCTCAGGAAGGTCTTTAGGTTTAATTTTAGCCGGAACAAAGCTTGTCCAGATAAGAAGGAAACATATTGTCCAGCTTAACAAACGCAAATTTTTTGTCATTCGATTTCTCATTGTTTTATCGTCTATTTGAATTATGAGAGGTATAAAATTTAATCGTAATAATCCATCTCATTACATGATATAAGATTTCTTGTTTTTTATCAACACACTGTACTCGTTCAAAAGGTTAGTGACACATTGTCTCTATGATTTAATAACCGGTATTGATAATATTCATAAGGAGTTAAATAATAAACTGATTGATGGGGGTCATATCCGGAGGCTAAAAATCTAAAACACCATTATTCTTAATGAAATTATTCATTTAGCCGGTACTTATTCACGGATATAGGGATAATAAGCTGGTTTTGTCTTCGAGGACGATCATTGATCCTGTCTAAAAGGAGACTTACTGTCGAGTTCGATATCTTCTTAAGATCTTGATCAGCACTAATAAGGGGCCTTTTGAATATATTAGAATAGTGACCTATATCAAAAGCTGCCATCATAATTCTATGACCGAATTCTTTTTCGTATTTCTGAACAACCTTCATTGCTCCAAAAAAAACTAAATTATTAACGCAAAATACAGCATCAAAATCTACCTTCCGCTCCAACAACTTCTCCATCATCTCTTCGCCTGCCTCCATGGAATACCCCTTAAATAACACTAACTTTCTGTCAATTCTTAGGGAATTCCTCTTCAATGCTTTCTGATAACCACTATACCTCATACTGTGGATGTGAGTTTCGGGTACACCACCCAAAAAAGCTACCCGCCTATAACCAAGATTCAATAACTCACTCATCAGCTTATTTGCTGCTTGAGTATTGTCGCTAGTTACCCAGGGAAGGTCAGTACTGTAAAATATCCGATCAATTAGTACCACCGATGTTTCATTTCTCAATTTCTCCAAATGTTCCCATTCTTCTGTATGAATCGGAGCGATAATTATCCCATCAACTTGCCTGTCCACAAGAATCTTAAGATAGAATTCTTCATTCTCGGGGATCTCGTTTGTGTTACATAGAATAGTACTGTAACCATAGTGCCTAAGCAATCTCTCTATTCTTGAACAAAGTTCCCCAAAAAATGGATTTTGAATATCTGAGACTATAAGCCCAATAGTCATAGTCTTTCTTAAACGAAGACTTCGAGCTAAGATGTTAGGACGGTAGTCAACCTTTTCAGCTGCTTCGAGTATAGTTTTCGCGGTTTCTACAGAAATCCTGAATTCCTTTGCTTTCCCAGTTAATACTCTGGAAATTGTCGAATATGAAAAACCTGTTATTTCTTTTATCTTTTTAATACTCATTCCTAAAACTATAAAATTTTGCTCAACCGATTGGCACAATATTTTATTCTATCCATATACTTATATCTATCCTATATTTTGTCAAGTACAATTTAAGATTTTGCCATTTAAAAATTAAAAGTGGACTGATTTTGATAGATTTAAAATTTAAAAGTGGACTATTACATGCTGCTATGATTTAAGCTTCTGTTTTAAAAGGAGGTTTTAAATCATGGCAAAACATTTGCATAAGAGATTTCCGAATGAGCAGGTTAAGTCCCTTTTTAAAAGGTATCTCTTGCATGAGATTAAGATTGATTACATATTGGAGATTCTAGGAATAAAGCATAGAAAGGTACCTGATTGGCAAGAGAAACATGCCTGCCGGATCTTATAACTGCTTTCTAGAGAGGATTTATTAAATGAGTAAACTGGACACTTTCACGTTGCTAAGAACTGGACATTTTCATTTTGCTTTGACAAGGTAACTGTTCCTTTTGACATGCAATATTTTGTATGATATAAGTTTTCGTATATTAACGTATGCAGGATGATGGGAATATATATCAGGAATGAAAGAAAAATGAATTTTGGTTAAAAAAATCTACGTGGGGGAAAGCACAAGATGAAAAAGCGCGATGAAATTAAAATTCATTTGAAAGCTTCAAAGGCTTTGGAATGTTTGACAAAATCTACAAAGATTTTTGGAGATTTGTTACAGGAGAAAAAAGATTTCAATTATCCGGACTATTATCTTGCCAGGAATTTGTTGAGAGATGGAGAGGCTTTTTATGACGAGATGATGAAAAGCGCAAAAAAGCTTCTGGGGCCTTTGCCAGAAGATGACTCAGAAGAATTTGATAGATGGCGAATTGATTCACTATGGGAAAAGAATATGCTGGCAAAAAGTAAAGATTATGAATCTTTGGAATCGGAGTTTTTTAAGGATGAAATTTTAAGAAAGTGGATGACAGTCGAAGAAATGAAGAAGTTTTTGAAAGAAAATATTCATAGTCAGAGAGTAGGGAAGAGGAAACTGGTTAATATCAAGGTAAGAATGATTATAGATAAATTGAAAGAGCTTCTCCGGCAGGCACGTAATTTGCAAAAAGAAGCCTTTAAAAAGCAGCAGGAATCTCTCTAGAGGTTTAAATCAATTTCGTCCCGCCAGTACCGCATTTTTCCTATGCCAGCTTTGTCAGGGCTTCCGTCGAAAGCCAGACTCCGTGATAGATAGTGGCATCCTGCAGCAGTTGTGTATCAGTTCTGATGCTTTTTTTTGTTACCTCATTCAGGTAATTTGAATTGTTCAGGTCTGGATTTAATGACTTTTTTCAGCCATTCGGATGGATATCCGACTCCGCGGGGACGTCCCATTTTATCTTTGACATATCCGTCGTTGTATTTTGTCAGGAGATATTCTCCCAATTCTATCCAGCGTTTAAACACTAGTTCACCGCGGCTTACAGAGTAATCCGTCAGGAATTTTGCGGTGAGTTCCGGGTCGGACTTTAACATCTCAAGTGCTGTTTTTTCTATAACAGGTTGGAGAGCCAATGAGTTGCCTTCCAGAGCTGTCTGGACTTTCTGTATATCTTTAACCATGTAAGAATACTTTAAATTTGCGATGTTCGAAACAAAATTGAATACCCACCATGCTGAATCCCATGAAAATTTTTGAAGATTTCCAATAGTAAATGGTTTAGGCAAATCGTTAATACAGCAGTAAAGCGGAATATAACAGGTAGTGTAAGTGTCATCAACACCATACCAGTACACGCCTCCGACTGCATCAGGAAGCCATCCACGTGATTGTGAAATGAAAGAAAATCCGGTTTGCTGTGTGGAAATAGGACGCTCCCAACTGTATTTAACTCCATCTACTTCCCATGTAAGTCCTCTGCAGCGGATAGGACACCCGAAAGGTCCAGCATCTATGCCTTTTGTCATATCAAAATCTGTCCCCTCATAATGGTCACGCATAATATTCATAACATCATGCAAAGAAAGTTTTTTATCAGGTTTGATCCACAGGGGGTACGGTTTTGCTCCCTTCACACCGCGTTGGAAATCCGGAGACAGATTCATGGATGGTGCGCTCCTGCGGAACATGCTCCAGACTCTGGAAGCACATGTTCTGAGAGAGGAAGGTTCAGGGGGGCAATAAGCATACCTGAAACTGAAAGGTTTTCCAGATTTTTTATCATAGTATCCTTTTTCTATTGCAAAGGAGATAACGTTTTTGGAATACATGCAGTTTTCAGGGTCATCAAGCGGAAATTCGCCTATGCGGGACATATTTGCATGGCCGGAGACATACCCGTCAGGGATCCGGAGTGCCACCCAGTTAGCTCCTTTTCCTCCTGCTCCAGGCCCGATCATTTCCATTATCCAGGCTTCTTCCTTATCGGCTATTGAAAAGGATTCCCCTGTACTTGCATATCCATATTCTTCGACAAGTTCAGCCATGACTTTTATAGCCTCCCTGGCTGTTTTTGCACGCTGGAGGGCAAGCCTCATCATAAAGAAATAATGAAGCAGTCCGTCCGGATTACGCAGTTCTCTGCGGCCTCCGAATGTAGTCTCGCCAATTGCAACCTGGTATTCGTTGATTAATCCGACGACCGCGTATGTGTGAAGAACCTGCTTTACCTTTCCTCTGATTTTGCCGTCCCGGCCGCTTATTTCGATATACTCATCCGGCTTATGATCCTGGGCAGGAACATATTCAAGATGCGGCAGAAATTCCCCGTCACATGTATATGTGATCATTACTGAACCGTCCTTCGAGGCTCCCTTTGTCACAAGAAAGTTAGAACAGTCGTCCTGTGCCCACTGGTCTGTTACAAATAAAAACAAAATAGAAATAAGAATAAGAGAAATAATTTTTCGTTTCATTGCCAAGTCCTCCTTATGATTATTAACTTTTCAGATTTAACGTATAGCAGGATGTAAAAAAAATCAAGATAATTTCATCTTTTTAAAAGGAATAAACAGTTATGCTTTTATGTTATAATAAATTGTAGCGCTGGGATGAGAAATAAATGGCAAAGGATCTGTTTCATCAATTTCTATCGTAAAACTTTAATATATTATCCTGTTTTGATCTCTGTCATGGGGAGGAGGTTTAAGAAAATGACTAATATGAAAGTCACAGGATTTATTTTAGTATTTGCTTTATTATCTATGATAACAATTTTTGCAAATACAATGCAGGAGGAAAAAATAATGCTTCCTTTACCATCAAAGGAAGGGAAAATATCCGTTGAAGAGGCTATCGTGAACAGACGCACTGTCAGAAGTTTTAAACCGGATCCTATTACTGTCTCTGATTTATCGCAGCTTCTGTGGGCTGCTCAGGGCATAACGGATACGAGAAGGGGGTTGCGTTCTGCTCCTTCTGGAGGTGCCCTATATCCTCTGGATGTTTATGTTGTTATCGGGAAAAAAGGAGTAAAAGGGTTGCCAGAAGGCGTGTATAGATATCTTCCAGAAAATCATTCTATTGACAAGTTAGCGGAGAGGGATCAAAAAGGTGAACTTGCACGGGCAGTGCTCGGACAGAACTGGATGACTCAAGCCCCTGTAATTTTTGTGATTACAGCGGAGTATAAGCGGATAAACAAAAAGTACGGGAATAGAGGTATCCGTTATGCCCATATTGAAGTAGGACATGTAGGCCAGAACATATTCCTTCAGGCAGGATCGCTTAGCCTAGGAGCAGGGATTGTTGGGGCATTTAATGATCAGGAAGTTGCAAAGGTGATAAGTGCTTTACCACGTCATGAGCCTCTGTCTATCATGCCAGTTGGCTATAAAAAATAGAGAGAAATTTATCTTTTATTCTATTCATGAAAAATGCCCTTTACGTTTCGCTTTTTATGCCTTATTATATGCGGTTTATAACTGTCAGTGGATTAATGGATAAAATGATCACCAATTCTTTGATTTTTTAGATTTTCATGGGCAGTTGACTTTAAAAATTTGGTATTCTATTTTAGATTTGAGAGTTAGAAATGAAGATGAATTTGAAGAAATTATTGGGTAAAGAGAATGTTTTTTTGGATCTTAAATCCAGTTCAAAGGAAGACATTATCAAGGAAATTATAGATCGACTTGTAGTGTCAGGCAAAATAAAAGATAGAGAGGCAGCTCTGGAGGCGGTTTTAACGCGAGAAGAAAAGATGTCTACAGGGATGGAAAACGGGATAGCCATTCCTCACGGGAAGACAGATTCGGTTGATCATTTGATTACAGCGGTTGCATTGAAAAAAGAAGGAGTGGACTTCGATTCCATGGATGGGCAAGCATCTAAAATTTTTATAGTGACCGTATCCCCTCAAAGTCGGTCCGGACCTCATATCCAATTTTTAGCGGAAGTCAGCAAATTGCTAAAGGAGCCTGAGGCAAGAGAGATGCTTCTTGCAGCAAGGACGGTGGAAGAAGTAATCAGGGTTTTTTCTTGAAAGGAAGGCAAAAATTGTTCAGGTGTTTTTCTTTTTTGTTCCTTACATTGTTTTGTATAGGAACTCTATTGGCTTCCGCTGATGAGGCAAGTCCTGATATAAGTCATCTGATGACTCATCTGGTTCTTCAGGTTGCCCTGATTGTGATTGCGGCTAGAGTTGTTGGAATTATTTTCAGCCGTTATCTGAAACAGCCAAAGGTTCTTGGTGAACTTGTCGCCGGAATTATTATTGGACCTTACCTTCTTGGCTCAATTACTCTACCACTTCTAAAGCAACCTCTATTTCCTGAAACAGAGACTCTTCTTCCGGTTAGCCCAGAACTATACGGTCTGGCGGTTATTGCCTCAATAGTCCTTCTTTTCCTTGCAGGTTTAGAAACAGACCTTCCTACATTTCTCAGGTATTCTTTTATGGGTTCAATGGTAGGAATAGGAGGAGTTGTTCTTTCTTTTTTCCTAGGGGATATGATTTCTGTCCTGCTGCTGCCCAATGTGAATTCATTCATGTCTCCGACAGCACTGTTCATGGGTACTCTTTCCACGGCTACATCAGTAGGCATCACGGCACGTATATTGAGCGAAAAACGCAAGATGTCTTCACCTGAAGGAGTTACCATCCTTTCAGGGGCTGTCCTGGATGATGTTCTGGGGATTGTCCTTCTTGCTGTTGTTGTGGGGATTTCAAAGATAGGATTAAAAGGGGCGTCTATCGATTGGGGGAAAATTGCTGTTATTGCACTTAAGGCTTTTGGGTTCTGGTTGGGATGTACGGTTCTGGGCATAATATTTGCAAAACGGCTTTCAAAAGGATTGAAATGGTTCAGGTCGAATGATGCCATTGCATGTGTGGCGCTTGGCCTTGCACTCTTTCTTGCCGGTCTTGCCGAAATGGCAGGACTTGCAATGATCATAGGAGCTTATATTATGGGCCTTTCCCTTTCGCAGACGGATATATCTAATGAACTTCGGGAAAGGCTGCATGGGGTTTACCAGTTTCTCGTTCCCGTATTTTTCTGTGTTATGGGAATGATGGTTAACTTTTCTGCCATGAAGGGAATTATTCTTTTTGGACTGGTTTTCACAGCTCTTGCAATAATAGGGAAATTATTGGGCTGCGGTCTACCTGCCTTTATCATGGGTTTTAATCTTAGGGGAGCTATCAGAGTTGGGGCAGGAATGCTTCCCAGGGGTGAAGTGACTCTGATAGTGGCGAGCATAGGACTTGCTGCTGGAGCCATCGGGCAGGATATGTTTGGAGTAGCCATAATGACCCTTCTGGTTGCCAGTGTTATTGCTCCCCCTGTGCTTATAAAAAGCTTTAAAGGCGGGAACGGCTTGCGAAATAAGATATCGGTTAAAGAAAAAGATGAAGGTTGTCATATTGAGCTTGAATTTCCTTCTGGGCGTATAACCGAGTTTATTTGCTCCCGAATACTCCAGGCTTTTAGAAATGAGGAGTTTTTTGCTTACAAGTTGAATTTTGAAGATAATATCTACCAGATTAAAAAAGAAAACATCTCTATAACTCTACTTCTGAAAGGTAAAATCATTGAATTCAATACTGCTGCAGAAAATAAGCAGATAGTAAATCTTATACTCCTTGAAGAAATAATCGAGCTTAAAGATTTATTTGAAGGAATCCATAAATTGAAAAGTCCGGATTTAATGTGTAAGGAATTAGCTTCCGGTCTTTTCAGCGAAGAGAAAAAGAAATGAGTTTCTTTGTTTTGACATCAAATTTCTCATGTGATATAAATTTTAAAGGAATTGGGAGATTATATTGAAAGAGAGTGAAATTAATGGAAAAAGATAGTCCCATTTCCGTATTCCAAAAAGAGAGGTATAAATGGCTAAAATGACTGAGGCACAGGAAAAATCATGGGGAATGGGTGCTCACTTAATAGCACTGGCTGGATTAATAATTCCTTTAGGAAACGTACTCGGTCCTCTGATTTTATGGCTGATTAAAAAAGATGAATCTCCATTTGTTGATAACCAGGGAAAAGAATCCCTTAATTTCCAGATATCAATGTCTATCTACTGTCTTGTTTCTGCCATTCTCATTGTTATAGTGGTCGGAATTTTTCTTTTAATCGCGTTGGGAATACTGGATGTTGTGTTTGTAATTATCGCTTCTATCAAAGCAAACAGCGGCGAAAAATACCGTTATCCGTTGACTTTAAGACTTGTAAAATAATTTTTGATTTGTACTGAAAAAACTTCAAGCTGTTAAACTTTAAATTAAAATGATATTAAAATTTTTATTATGGCTAATTCTATTAGTGCTTTGCTGGCCTTTGGCTCTTCTGGCTCTTATTTTATATCCTATCGTATGGCTCCTTTTAATCCCTTTCCGGGTTCTTGGTATTACAGTGAATGCAGTATTCGGATTATTTAAAGCTATTATTACTCTTCCTGTGCGAGTACTTAAGGGCCCCGGGAGATAAAAAAGGTACCAGGTACAAAAACGGTACCTAGCATTTTTCCTTAGTCGGATTTTTTTGTGTGATTTAATGTGTATTGCCCATGGGAGTGAGGAGAAAAACGAGAATCAAACTAGTCTTGGGGATTGTTCTGCTGTGTTGTCTCGGAACGTTTGAATTATTCGGTTGTATATACAATGTGCGTGATGTAGGTTTTGTTAATCTCATTCCAATTCCATACAGATTATACTGCTTTATCCAGGATGATACTCCTGCAGAATTTACTTCAGATTTCGAGCAAATATCTTACGCGACTTTCATGGATTGCAACGTAAAAATTGAAATAATCAATACAGACAGGGGAAAAGACCATCCTGCAATGGAGTATTTCCATTTGTGGGAGATAGAATCATTCCCTGCCACTGTTCTGATTTCACCAAACGGAAGGTCAATGGTTCTTCCAATATCACTTCCTGGGAAAACATTCAAAGAATCAATCAGATCTACACTTGAAAGCATTGTGACTTCTTCTAAAAGAAAGGAAATATTAGAGCATATTATCAAGTCATACTGTGTACTTCTTTTGATTGAGGGAAGTGATGAGGCTGAAAACAATAATGCATATGCCGTAGTACAAAGTGCCATGAAAAAAATTGCAAGTATAATGCCTCAGCTGCCAAAGCGCATCGAGGAACCGCCTTTCTTGATTTCAGTGAAAAGGGAACTGGTCCCTGATGAAAGTATACTGCTTTGGAGTCTTGGTTTTGATGTAAATCAGGTGAGAGGACCGTGTGTAGCTATTATTTACGGGAGAGGACGGAAGATCGGGCCTCTTATTTATGGAACACAGCTTACAAGAAGCAAGATGTTTAATATCCTATCACTGATCGGCCTTTCATGTGAGTGCGGACTGGATAAGAAATGGATGATGGGCACAATGATTCCTCTCAAGTGGGGAGAAAAGATTCAATCTGACATTGTGAGATTTCTTGGTTTTGATGCTGAAAACCCGATGGTAAAAACAGAAATAAGCAGTATTATGTCTTTCGATTTTTCCCTTGGGAAGGAAGATGATTGGGGTTCAGAAGATACACTAGACAGGTACAGCGAGGAAGTCTTAAAATTTGGAATCGGAGTTGCAGTTGCTAGAGTTTCTCCTGCTAGGCTCCAGGAATTCATTTCTCCGGTATCTTCAAATTCAAAATCAGGCTTAAACTTAAAAATTTTACTCTCTTTAATTGGGATAGTGGTTTTATTGGTCCTGGCAGGAGGTGGGTTTGTTTTGCTCTGGGCAAGGAGAAAGATGTCATGACGGTTTTTCAACTCATATTCCGGGAAATAATAAAAAGAAAACTGAATTTTACCCTGAGTTTGCTGGCTGTTGTGATTACTGCTTCAATATTTGTTTCTTTTTTTACAACGGGTCAAGCTTCTAAGAATGAAACCATCCGGCTGATGCGGGATATAGGATTTAATCTCCGAATCATTCCGGAAAAAACAGATATGGCAGAATTCTGGAAAACAGGTTTTTCAGAATACACAATGCCAGAGAGCCATGTATACAAGCTGGCCTCTTTTAATGGCCTCTCTTATGCCCATTTAACAGCTGTTCTTCAGAGGAGAATCATTTGGAAAGATATGGATGTCATATTGACTGGTATTTCCCCGGAGGTGCCGTCTGTTGGAAGGAAAAAAACTCCAATGTTTTTTTCAATCAAGCCAGGAAATGTTTATGTCGGATTTGAAGTAGCACGAAGAATGGGGCTTAAAAAAGGCGAAGAAACGGATATTCTTGGCAGCTTATTCTCCATAGAAAAGGTGCTCCCGGAGAGCGGGAGTGAAGATGATATCCGGATATATGCTCATCTTCATGATGTGCAGGCTGTTCTGGGAGAGGAGAATAGAATCAATGAAATAAAGGCGCTTCATTGTTTATGCATTATAAAAAACAGCGCAACCGATTCCATTACCATGCTCCGCGAGCAGTTGTTGCGTGTCCTGCCGGACGCAAAAGTGCTTTTGATCCGAGCAATCGCAACAGCGCGTGAGCAGCAGAGATACATGGCTGAAAAATACTTCGCATTTATTATCCCGGTTTTAGTAGTTGTAAGCATGGCATGGATTGGTATTTTAGCATTGATAAATGTTCGGGAAAGACGTCAGGAGATAGGCATTATGCGGGCAGTTGGTTATGGTTCTGGCAGGATAGCAGTGCTTTTTCTCGGGAAGGCTGTTTTGATTGGATTGATTGCGGCGGCGGCTGGCTATGGTATAGGCACATGGCTTGCTTTAGAATTTGGGCCTGATATTTTTAGAGTAACTGCAAATATGATAACACCTGAAATTAAAATATTTTACTGGGGCCTGATTGCTACTCCTTTATTTTGTGCACTTTCATTTTTTATTCCAGCAATGATGGCAGTAACTCAAGACCCTGCTGTTGCACTGAGGGAGAGATAAGAATGATCAGGCTGGAAAGGGTAAGCAAAATTTATCAAACAAGGCATAGTGATATAAGAGCTCTTGATAAAGTTAGCCTCGACGTAAAAGAAGGTGAGTTTCTTGCTGTACGTGGGCCAAGCGGGAGTGGGAAAACAACTCTGCTGTTTTCCATAGGAGGAATGCTCCGCCCAACAGAAGGCAATGTTATAGTAAACAACCACAATCTTTATGCTATAAGCAAGAGACAGAGGGCTAAATTCAGAGCCTGGAACATAGGTTTTATCTTCCAGATGTTTCATCTGGTTCCGTATTTGAATACAGTCGAAAATGTGCTTTTAGCTGCCAGTATTGGGACAAAATGCTTTGGTCCAGAAGATGCAAAAAGTTTACTGAATCGCTTAAGCCTGTCAGATCGGATGTATCATAGGCCTTCAGAATTGAGCACGGGTGAAAGGCAGCGTACCGCCATGGCTAGGGCAATGCTTAAGCGTCCAGGAATTATCCTTGCTGATGAGCCTACAGGCAATCTTGACCCTGAAAACGTGGACGAAATTTTAAGGTATATTGTTGAATATAACCAAAGTGGAGGAACTGTAATTCTTGTAAGCCACAGGAAAGTAGTAGATAACTATGCCAGCCATGTGATTCATTTGAAAGATGGTCATATACAAAAGTATGAATAATCCAGGAGTACCTGGATTATTCAAGGGAGAGATATAATTGAAATACAAAATACTATCATCCGCAAAATTGGCAATATTTACAAGGAAGTATGTAGTTGTATTTGTAATTTTACTGTTTTTTATAGTGTCGACTAGCTGCAGTACTCACAGTACAGGAGATTGGAGCACATACAGGCATGACAATGCCCGGAGTGGTATTACGGCCGAGACCCTGGCTGTCCCCATGGCTTTGCGATGGACATTTGAGCCTACTCATCCGCCTGAACAGGCTTGGCCAGAGCCTGGAGAAGAGATGGAAAGAATGCATTATGATAATGCTTACCATATTACTGCAGCCAGGGGAATGGCATATTTTGGTTCTTCAGTGGATAACAAAGTCTACGCGTTAAATGCTAATACAGGAAGAATAAGATGGGCTTTTTTCACCCAGGGGCCGGTCCGTTATGCTCCGACTGTCTGGAAGAACAGGCTTTATTTCGGATCGGATGATGGTTATGTCTATTGCCTCAGGGCAAAAACCGGGAAATTAAGATGGAAATACAGTGCGAGCCCACGTGAGGAAAGGGTACTCGGGAACGGAAGAATGATATCTCTCTGGCCTGTAAGAACGAGTGTAATTATTGATGATGAAATTATTTATTTTGGCGCAGGAGTCTTTCCTTATGAAGGTGTTTACATTTATGCTGTAAACGCCTTGGATGGTTCTGTTATATGGAAAAACGATACAATCGGTGACCATGAGCATGAACTTGCCTACGGCGGTATATCGCCCCAGAGTTATCTGATAGCTTCAGAGAATATTCTCTATGTGCCTTCAGGGAGGGCTATGCCTGCAGCATTTAGACGAAAGAGTGGGGAGTTTCTTTATTATCTATTACCTGGAGCCAAGGTTGGCGGCACATGGGCGCTGCTGAATAAAGACAAGCTGATCGCTGGAGTAGATCTTTCGGGCACTCCCGCAAAAAGAGTCTATGAGGAACAGACAGGGGCAAGAGAAAACATTATGGATAATATGCATGCATGGTTTCCAGGGATTGACCTTATTGTAACCCCTGATGTTTCCTATACGCTCACTGAGAAAGGAATTTATGCTTTAGACAGGGAAAAATATATTGTTGTTAGAAATAGTAAACTGGACCTTCTGATGAAGGAACGGCATAAACTGAGAGATAAACGCTCAGAAATTATAAAAAAGATCCAGGAAGCTGACAGGGAAGCAAGAGAAGAAATATATAATTTAGCTGTAGAAGAAATTGAGAAGAAGCTGATGGATTTAGCCAAAGAGGAGAAAAGCTTAAAATCTTCAATCTATAGATGGAAATATTTAAGTGATGACCTGTGTTGTTTAATACTTGCAGGGAGTAAAATCTTTGCTGGGGGAGAGGGGACTGTGCTTGCTGTGGATATACAGACCGGCAGGGAACTCTGGAGATTTGAGATACAAGGCAAAGCCCTTGGACTGGCTGCTGCAGATGGAAAGCTGTTTGTTAGCACTGACAATGGCAGGATTTACTGTTTTGGAAAAGGTAGAGCAGCCGGAGGAAAAAAGGTCAGCCCTGCTGTTAGTTCTTCGCCTTATAGAAAGGACAATCTGACCGGAGTTTACGAATCAGCGGCAGAAAAAATAATAAAAGACACAGGGATAAAGAAAGGATACTGTCTTGTTCTCGGCTGCGGGGAAGGCAGGCTTGCTTTTGAGCTTGCCAGACGCAGCGAACTGAAAGTCATCGGTATCGAGAATAACCCAAAGAAGGTTAAGGCAGCCAAACATAAATTAGATTCTGCAGGAATATATGGTTCAAGAGTAGTAGTTGAACAATGGGACCTGTCCACGCTTCCGGACTATTTTGCCGACTTAATTGTGTCAGAGAAAGCGATGATTTCGGGTAAAATAAATAGTTCCCCTGAAGAAGTATACCGTGTTTTAAAACCATTTGGAGGTATGGCTTATTTTGGACAGCCTGCTGAACTATCCGGAAGCAAGAGATCGCTCGATTTGCAGGTTCTACTTGAATGGCTGAGAAAATCCGGGGCCCCTGAGCCGGAAGTGACTGAAGAAGGTGGCATATGGGCAAAAGTAACCAGGGGAAAGTTAGAAGGAAGCGGAAGTTGGACAGAACTTTATGGCAATCCTCAGAATACGGCAAGCTCCGGAGACGAGCTGGTCAGAGGACCGCTTGGAGTCCTGTGGTTTGGAGAGCCGGGCCCTGAGAGAATGGTGGAGCGTCATGCAAAGGCAGCCAGCCCAGTTTCAATCAATGGGCGCGTATTTATCCAGGGAGAAGAGGTTATTATGGCTTATGATGTTTTTAACGGGACATTGCTCTGGGAGAGAAAGATTGATGGAGCTGTACGGGCTAGGGCGGATGTGGATGGAGGAAATCTTGCAGTTACTGATAATATACTCTATGTGGCAGCTCATAAAAAATGTTACTGCCTGGATCCTGCTACTGGGAAAACTATTAAACTATTCGAAATTCCTCCGCCTTCAGACGGAAGTTCAAGGCGCTGGGGATATATATCTTACATGAATAATATCCTCTACGGGTCAAGAGCTGAACCTTTGAATAATAATTATTTTGCCTTTTGGAATTTACTCATCGAAAATGGAAGATGGAGAAATAAAGATGATATTCCAGTGGAACATATTGAAGAATACAATAGTTTGGTATCAAAGTACCCAGTGCCGGATGATAGACTGCGGGCCGACTTTAAAAGGTCAGGAGCATTATGGGAATATATGGCAGATTTTCCTGACTGGGAAAATTATAACAGTTCGAACAGGGCTTTAACAGGGAATATGATGGCAAGCGACATGGTTTTTGCCATGGACCCTGATACAGGAAAACTTTATTGGAAATATCAGGGAAAAAAAATATCTCATATAACTGTTAGCTTGGGAGACGGGAAGATATTTTTTGCAGAAAGTGCTGTTTCGGCAGAACAAAAGAGGAAAGCGTTTCAAGAGAAGAAAAAATTCGCAAGAAAGGGAATTTATGAAGAAAGCAGTGAAAAGGAAGACTACAGGGATGCGGATGTAAGAGTCGTTGTATGTCTGGATGCTGTTTCAGGAAAGGAGCTCTGGGAAAAGCCTGTGGATTTTACCGGTTGTGGGGGCGACAGTCTGGGATCAGCCTATCAGGACGGTGTTTTATTGTTTTTTGCAAACACAGGAAACCACGATGCCTGGAGATTTAGCGATGGTCTTTTACGATGGAAAAGGCTTACTGCTTTATCAGCTAAAAATGGTGATATTCTGTGGTCTCGTCCAATAAACTGCCGGGTCCGTCCCGTGATAGTAGGAAATTGGGTTTTCATTGAGCCCCGGGTTTGTGACCTTTATACGGGCGAGATAAAGATGCGTTCTCATCCGGTTACAGGCAGGGAAGTACCATGGGAGTACTTGCGGCCAGGCCATACATGTGCCATTTCTTCTGCTTCTGCGCATTCTCTCTTTTACCGCTCTTATTGCACGGCAATCTATGACTTTACAGGGGATAGTGGGTTAAACCTTTTCGGGGCTATTCGCCCCGGCTGCTGGATAAATATGATACCAGCTAACGGTCTTTTGCTGTTTCCTGAAGCAAGCTCAGGCTGCACCTGTTCTTTTCCTCTCAGATGCTCGTTAGTCTTAAAACACAAAGAAAAAAGAGTCCAGCCGTGGAGTGTATTTATAACACATGGCTCAATGACTCCTGCCAAGCATTTTGCAATAAATCTTGGTGCTCCAGGGGATATGAAGGATAATAATGGCTCTGTCTGGTTTGCTTACCCTAATCCGAAAACTGAATCTTTATCAAATCATTTTCCCAATTATGGAGTTAAGTTTGATATTAATGATGAAATCTTAACTGATATGGGTTATTTCTGTAGTGATTTTAGAAACGCAGCTTTTGAAGGGACGGATAAACCGTGGCTATTTACTTCCGGATGCATTGGCTTGAAACGCTGTAAGGTCCAATTGATTGAGGATATGTGGGGTGAGAAACCGGGCGTTTACACCGTGCGACTTGGGTTTTATGCTTCATCGAGTGACAGACTAGGCCAGCGTGTATTTGATATTATTCTTCAGGGAGAACCTGTGTTGAAAGATTTCGATATACTCAAAGATGCAGGTTCTGCAAATAGAGCAGTTATCAAGGAATTCAAGAACATAAATGTAAAAAATTTTCTTACGATTGAACTATCCTCAAAAGAGGAAAATCCAACCATGGCTAACGCCCCTGTAATTAACTTCATAGAAGTAATGAGAGAGGATAGTGCCGCAGATTTAGAGAGACTGAAAGCTTTAAGCCAGGGTAGGGCGGCGGTCTTGCTGGACGAGGCAAAAGGCGAAATTAGAAGGGGAAATTATAACAAGGCACTTGCGAAATATCATTTGGTTTTTGATGCCGCTCCTTCAGGACGTTTTAAACAGCGGGCACTGGAAGGCATGGCTGCAATAGGAAGCCCGGAGTCTTTAAGCCGGATAACAAAATACTGTAGGGATGTTGCACCAATACTCTGGAATTATAAGGAGCCAAACACTGATATTAAAAACAGCGCCATAAGAGTTTTCATTGCTGTTGCTAATAATATTGCTAAAAGCGATAAGAAGAAAGCCCTCAGGATGTTAAACTATGCCCTGACGATCACAGATGTGGATATGCGTAAGCAGGTTGTTTCAAGCCTCAAGAAATATCAGACTAACTGACAAAATTTATTTTAAAAAAGACACTTGACATTCATATTTTATGTGTTAACCTATATATGTAAAGTTAATAGTTGTTAACTTAATTATATTTGGTTAGCAATTATTAACTTAAAAAGTCAGAGTTAACGGTAAAAATATACTTAGGAGCAATATTATGAAAGTGAACGATATAGGAGTGGAAAAGTATTTCACAGTTACTCAGCTAGCAGACATTTTGGGTATTAGCAGGGTAGCAGTTCATAAAAAAATAAAAAATGGAGAGATTAATGCTAAAAAAATTGGGAATATTTATGTAATTCCCAAATCTTATGTTTCAGAAGTTTTTAGACATGCTTTAAGCCCCCATTGGAAAGGAATAATTAAAAAAGCTGTCAATAAAACGGTCAAAGAATATGGCGATGTGCTTATAAAATTAGGAAATGAATAGTGAAAATAATTACAATAATAGAGGTTGAAGAAACCGCATTTAGACTTGCCAAAGAATTACTTGCTCTAAATGAGCCTATCCCTAATTTTTCAACTCGTTTTCCTAACATATTAGAAAGTTGCCTCATAACTCCATTTCAAAGTTTTTCTCTCAAACAACTTTATCCAGGCTTTATATCTAAAGCTAGTATACTGTTCTATTTAATGACAAAGAATCATCCCTTTCAAAATGGAAATAAGCGTATTGCGCTTACTACACTATTGGTTTTTCTTTACATGAATAAAAAATGGATAAAAGTAGATTTACAAGAATTATTAAATTTTGCAACTTGGGTTGCGTCAAGCCCTGCTCAATTTAATGAAGAAGTTGTAAAAGCAATCGAAAAATTCTTGAAAAAACATGTTATCAAGTTAAATTCAAATTCTTAAGAATTAATTTAAAATATATCAGTGAGTTGCATAGGTCTGATCCTATTCAGAATTTCCCACCATACTATTCACTCTACCCTATTCACCATAACCTGAGTTCAGTAGCCCGCACCGTTGACGAACAGAACAGCAGTGATGAGCTCATGGGTTTTTGAGTGGCCATACGCTATTAAAAGATTGTTTTTACCACCTCTGGCAGAGGCTTGATCTTTTCGGCCTTATAATCATAACAGACCATGCCGGTCTCAGATAGAGCGATATTCTGGCTGTCGGCAGGGCGGTTTATCCGGTAAAACAGGCGGAATCCGCTGCGAGTAGGTTCTCCAGCTGCTACCTCGATCTTTAAAGTATCCCCTGCATATGCCTCGCCTTGAAACATAAGGGCTGCGTCAGCCATAATAAGAGAGACACCACCACAGTCTATCTCAGTAAAATCAAAATCTTCCAGAAAAGCTGCGCGGGCCTCATGAACAAGAGCTAAGAGCTTGTCATTTCCCAGGTGGCCTCCGTAGTTTAAGTCAGTGACTCGGACGACGATCTCTGTGCTAAATGGATATGAATCTAAAGGTTTAAGTTTTATACGGGGCATAGTCTATCTCCTCTCTTTTGTTTTCATATTTATTAATAAAGACGATTATAGCCACATAACCGCTTGTCATCAAACCCTAAAACCAATACTTAGTAGAAGATAAGCAGATCGGAATAGGATGGATATGAGGGTATAGCTGCGATCCCTTCAGATTTTTAACTCCATTCTTCGTCAGCTTTTTTCGGCTTCTGCATAATTCTCCCCGTCCGTTGGTCAGGCCTGTGTAACTGACTCTATTCCCAAAAGAGAACCGTCCCCGATTAAAAATCTCTGTAAAATCTGTATTGAGCATATAACTGTAATATACTAAAATAATATAAAGTACTATTAATTTGGTTATGAAATATCTAATTTTATTTTTCATGTACAGCTTTTTTGGGATTGCTATTGAAGTATTTTTTACTTCTATACATGATTATATCAAGTATAAAGACATCTCTTTTAGTGGCAGGTCTTACCTATGGATGTTTCCACTTTATGGAGGTTTGGGCTTAATAATCGAACCATTATATAATTCTATTAAATTCATTCCTTTTATATTTAGAGGCTTTATTTATCTTTTTGTCATTATTGCAGGAGAATTTATATATGGATATATACTGAAGCTTACTATCAAGAAATGTCCCTGGGAATACAAGACAAAATGGACAATAATGGGACTTGTAAAATTAACTTATATACCATTTTGGTTAATATTTGGTTATTTATCAGAACTATTATACAGAGGATTTATTTCTGTTACTATTTATTAATAAACAAAATTCGCTTGCAGATACTTTTGTATCAGAGGCAAACATAACAGAAATACCCTATTTAGACTATAAGTCTGACCCTATTTACTATTTATGCTATTTATATATATTTATCAATATGGCAAAGACCATGCCTTCTTCTAGCGGAATACCGAGCGGATTTTTTTTAATGAATATAGCCTAAGGCTTTCAACTGCTCTTTCAATTTTTCATCTATTTCAGGTCTGGATGTTTTTCTTTTCTTTGCCTTGGTGTAGATTTCATTAATTTGCTGGATTATCTGATTAACAAGTACGGCTTTTTCATCAGCTGTGTTTTTAATTTCAAGCGCATCTTTTTTTAAATCATAAAGTTCAACAGGTATTAAAGCAGGAGGAGGATAGAGAAAAAAATCCAGATCTTTCGAGCTGAATCTTTTATTAAGAATGAGTTTATTTTTTCCAATATTAATGGAGATTTTCTGTGGAATACGGGAATTCAAAACATTACTTCCTAAGTCTGCTAAAAATGTTCTATCTCCTCTTTCTTTTCCTTTTGTCAGAGGAGATAAACTTCTGCCATCGATACTTAAATCAGAAAAATCTATCCCCATCTCCTCCAAGATGGTCGGCATGACATCTACAAGAGAGACAATATCTCCGATCTCTTTTCCTTTAAATTTCGATCCTGGAAATTTAATGATGAGTGGAACTTTCAGAGATTCATCATAAAGACTATGCCCATGTCCCCATCCCATATGATCATAAAACTCCTCGCCATGGTCACTGGTGAAGATGATCATCGTCTGATCGTAAAGCTGCATTTCTTTAAGTTTCTCTATAAGGGGCCCTATAAATTTTTCATCCGTGTATCGGATTTCTCCATCATATAGGTCGATAATATTCTGGCGTTCTCCCTCAGTAATTTTCTTAAAAAGGCCCGGCTTCCCACCAAGATAGTTGACTAAATTTATGTATCTCCATTTAGCTCCTTCCTTAAGAAACATCGTTTTATATGGGTAGGGACAGGCATAAGGATTATGAGTCTGATAAGTATGGAGAAAAAGGAAAAAATTCTTGTTTTTCTCATTATCAAGCCATTCTGATACAGCACGAAATAAAAGTTCAGCTGAATCCTGCTGAAAAATTCCTCCTATTCCATCACGATATGTGTCAAAACCTTTGGAGAATCCATAAACAGAGCTGACAAATCCTCCTCCAGTGAAAGAAGAACAAAGAAAATAATTCTGCCGTAAGATATCAGCCAGGGTGAGGATGGCAGGGTCCATTTTCTCTTTGTCATAATAGACTTGATGATGAACTCCGTGCAGTGAGGTCAAAAGCGAGATGTGAGAAGGAAGAGTCCATGGCGAAGAAGCATATGTATTGAGGAACAATGTGCTGTCTGAAGCTAGGGAATTAATATTAGGGCTAGTGTTCCTATCATATCCATAACAACCCAAGTGATCAGCTCTTAGAGTATCAATGGAAATTAGGATAACATTACGAAGGCTTTTTTCATTCCTATAAAGGACCGGATTATACCAAAAGGAAAAATTATGTTCTTTACCTTCCGTAACAAGCAACATCTCTACATTTTCCTTAGTATGAGGAATATCGATACAATACTTGTAGAAAGAATGTCTTTCATCTTTGGAAGGAAATGAAAGGTGTTTTTGAAAAATTGTCTTTTTTCTTCCTTTTATTTTAAGGGAAACTATAAAAGTAGTGCCTTTTTCTTCGTTTCCAGAAGATTTGATAAGTTCTTCTAAGTTTTCGTCCCTGACATTGCCGATCCCAAATTCTAATACAGAATTTTCTGGAATATTAAGATTAAAGCTGAATTTACTCTTTGGAGGGGAAAAAAGCACGTTTATCTCTGTTCCACCAAGTTTTAGTTTTCTCTTTATTCCAAAAGGATTGTCTCCAGAGCCTAAATCCGAAATTGGGTAAGACTTTAAAGGGAAAAACTTAGATGATTCTTCCGGTTTTTGGGGAACTTGAATTAGTGGTGAATGGAGAATATTTTCTTTATTAAGATTATCAATTAATCTGTAGAATTTAAATTCGGATAAAGGGGATTTTGCACAATTACTCAGGAAAAACAAGGAAAACAAAATTATAAGATTACTCTTTTTTATGAACATCCTAATGCCAAATAGTATTTTAATCGATTTAATCTATGTATTCAATGTTTCAATCTATAATTTGGTAGTCTCCTATTTTTTCTTCTTGTGAAAACGCTGTAGGATACTCAGGGCGATAAGAAGCGGTCCGTTATAAGCGGCAGCAGCGCCTGCGGTAAACCCAATATTACTTCCATTTAGCATTTTGACCCAGGAGCCAAACTGTTTGTCATTAATCAAGTAAGTCCAGGTGGATGATGGGCCTTTGAGATTCTTTTTTTTCAGGTCAACACCGTCCACTGTTATCTCTAGGTTATTTAATGTTTCTGTGATCCTGTTGTCGATAATCTGTTCCAGGTCAAGAAAGGCATCTACGATTATTCTATGAAATTCATTCAGAGGAGACTCCCCAGCTACACTAACAAGATGGATGCTCTCCCGTACATCGTTGATTTTAGCCAGGTGTTCGGACCAGCCCTGGTCTATATGTAAAAGATTGATCTGCTGTTCGAGTTTAAACAAACGCTTTTTCCCCAGTTGAGAACTAAGAAGCGCATATTTATCAGGAAAACTCTCGGCAAGCATGCTTTTCCGTGAATTTCCTGTCAGAACATCGCGGCGCCGTTGATACATTCTTTTTCGGTGATGTTCCACCAAGGAGGAATATTCCCAGAGTGTTTTGCGTATATCGAAATTCTGCCCCTCTACGATACGCTGTCCCCGGGCGATCTCCCGGTTTACAATGGGATGATCAATGACCTTGCTTTTTCCCTTTAATCGCAAGCCTGATGGGATAAGCCTGTCGATCCTGTAACGTTCGATCAGGTCATCTTCCAGGCTGATAATAAAACGGGATTCTCCGGGATCCCCTTGACGGCCGGCACGTCCGCGCAACTGGCAGTCGATACGGATGCTCTCATGGCGGTTGGTGCCGATTACATACAAGCCTCCCAAGGCAACGACACTGTCCCTTTCCTGTTCATCATCTCCCCCGAGTTTTATATCCGTACCGCGTCCTGCCATATTAGTGGATATTGTAACTGCTCCGTGCGCACCCGACCGGGCAATTATTCCAGCTTCCAGCTCATCATTTTTAGCATTGAGCACGCAGCAGTTTATGCCGGACTTTATAAGTTTTCCTGCCAGTTTTTCCGATTCTTCCACACTGGCGGTTCCCACCAGTACCGGGCGGCCGGTAGAATGCGTCTGGACGATCTCTGCAATCAGGGCTTGGCTCTTAGCCTTTTTATCAGTGAATACTATGTCGGGGAGATCCTTCCTGATACAGGGTCTGTGGGGAGGGATAACCACGACTTTTAGGTCATAGAATGTTTTTAGCTCAGACGCCGCGGATCGAGCAGTAGCTGTCATTCCACAGAGCTTTGGATACAGACGCATAAAATGCTGCAGCGTTATCAACCCCAGAATGGTACCTCCCTTCTGTAAATTCAGTTTTTCCTTGGCTTCGACCGCAGCTTGAAGCCCGTCCGGCCAGTGCCGGTCTTTCACAACACGGCCTGTGAATTCATCCACAATCTCGACTTTACCACTGCGTACTATGTAATCCACATCCCGCTGCAGCAGTGCTTCTGTGTGCAGCGCAAGGTTAATCCTGGTCAGCAGGTCAAAATTTTTCTGCTGAAATAGATTCCCGCATCCGAGCAAAGCTTCGACACATTTTACTCCTTTATCTGTTAGAAATACATTACGCTTCCCAGCATCCGTATAGTAATCGATCTCCGGTTCAAGATTTCTCGCTATTTTGGCCGGATGAAAAGAAGTTGCCGTTACTTCTTCAGTCATCCCGGCGATAACCAGCGGAACCCGGGCTTCATCGATAAGAAGCGAGTCAGCCTCATCAACAATGGCAAAATGAAAGGGACGATGAACCTGGTTACCTGACTCATAACAGAGATTATCCCGCAGGAAATCAAACCCGGCTTCTTTGGCTGTGGAATATGTGATATCCGCATTATAAGCCTTTCGTCTTTCTTTGCGTCCTTGTCCCTCCTGGATATACCCGACGCTTAACCCAAGGAACCGGTATATCGGGCCCATCCAGGCTGCATCCCGCCGGGCCAGGTAATCATTAAAAGTATGAACATGCACTCCACGTCCGGACAGAGCATTTAAATAAGCCGGGAAGACCGCAGCCAGAGTCTTGCCTTCACCTGTCTGCATTTCGACCAATCTTCCCCTGTGCATAGCAATTCCGGCCATTACCTGGACATCAAAAGGACATAGACCAATGGTTCGTCGGGAGGCCTCGCGTACTAGGGCATAGGCCTCGTTTAGAAGCTCATTCAATGGGGTTCCTTCTCTGGCCCGGGTCTTTATACCGGCAGATCGCTTTTGCAGTGACGCATCCGTTTCCCTGGCCATGCATTGTTTATTGATCAATCTGAGCTGCCTGCGGTATTCACTGAGGTCAAGCTCTATCGGGATCCCGCTCAATTTATTAAAAGTATCCTTGATTCTTATGAAATCTAATTTCATCTTAATAATCCTCACATTAAATCTCTTTGGGTAGATAGAAAAAGTATAGAGAGGAATATTTATGCGGGAGGATCCCGGGAGGAAGAAAACCTGTATATATGTTGCGGTTTCAGAGTAATTAAAGGAAAACTTTCCCGGAAGAAATAGATCAGTAAAAGATAAAAAAGAAATGGTAAGAATAAAAGAAGGGGAGGAAGAATAAAAGCAAGGATAAAGAACAGGGGATAAAGAAACAACTGATCTCGACCAGGTAAGGCATTTACTTCAAACCTGAATCCGCTGTTTTTTTCAACCATTGATTTTATTATAAGACAATTTTCCTTATTTATCCAGCGCCTTTCTGATGGTCCGAATCTCCTCCAGTATTTGATTTAGAATCCCAATGTTTCTTCCCCCTACAGGAGTTTCTATTGTGCCCAAGGGTTCAGAAACCGGATGAAGAATTTTTAATTTGTCGAACAGTCGTTTATGCAGATCCCCGTATTCTATCAAACGCGCAATACTGCCTTTATATCTCATGTCAGCATGTGATCCAGCCTGATTCTATTGCCTGGCTTCTTCCATTTCTGCATCTCTTTTAGCTTTGAATTCGCATCCTTCTTTCCAGTTTGGAAAAGAGGACTCCATTGCCAGTTTGTAACCAACTCTGAAGAGCAGGCGCAGATTGTCAATGGCACCTGAGAGGTCCCAGTCTGAATTATATTCGTCTGAGGGTTTGTGGTAAGTTTCTGTTATAAATTTCTTCATTTTTGCCTTTGCCCATTCTTCCCCGTGATCTACGCTGTCGATTCCGGAACTTGTATAAAGCGCAGGAATGCCCTCTTTGGCAAAACTGAAATGATCTGAGCGGTAAAACATCCCCATTTCCGGGGTTGGGTCCGGGCGAACTCTCCGTCCCTGCTCTGCGGCGGCCTCTTCAATATAAGCATCGAGTTCTGAATTTCCGTATCCAACAACTGTGATATCTTTCATCTTTCCATAAATATTTAGAGCATCCATGTTTATTGCGGCAACTGTTTTTGTTTTTGGATATATCGGGTGGGTAGCATAATAATGTGAACCCAGAAGCCCCTGTTCTTCTCCGGTAACGGCAAGAAAGAGAATCGAGCGTGAAGGCGGTTTTTTGAGCTGTTTGAAAGCTTCTGCGAGTTCGATAAGGGCGGATGTGCCTGTGGCATTATCACATGCACCATTGAATATCTGGTCTCCCTCGAGGTTTGGATTTATTCCAAAATGGTCCCAGTGTGCCGTATAAAAAATATACTCATCAGCCCTGTCAGAACCAGGCAGGAGCGCAATAACATTTCTTGATTTTAATCTATCGATGCTGTTTTTAAGTGTAATAGATGCTTTGAGGCCAAGAGGAAGGGATTTGAAACCCCGTTCTGCTGCGGCTGATTTTAATTCATCATAATTTTTCCCGGCCATCTTAATGACTAACTGGGAAACTTCAGAGGTCAGCCAACCTTCCACAGCGCAGCGGGATGCATTATCATCCTCGGTGACGAGGCTGAATTGTGGGCCTGACCAGCTGTTTTTTACTACTTCCCACGGATAAGCTGCGGGCTTTGTTTCATGAATAATAAAGGCCCCTTCGGCACCTTGTCTGGCAGCTTCCTCGAACTTGTATGTCCAGCGGCCGTAATAGGTCATTGCGCGTCCATTGAAAAGCTCAGAATTTTTAGTTGCAAAGCCCGGGTCATTAACTAGTATCACAACAGTTTTCCCATGGACATCGATGCCTTCATAGTCATTCCAGTTGTATTCCGGAGCAACGATGCCGTATCCAACAAAAACCATTTCAGAATCTTGTAGAGAGACTTCCTCTTTGACTCTTAATGTTCCTGCCATAAATTCGTTGCCGTAGGAGAATGTATCTGCTTTTTTCTCACCTTTTATTTTGAGCATTGCTCCTGGATCGGCAGTGATTTCCACCATTGGAACTTCCTGGAAGTAGCTATCGCCATTTCCGGGTTTAAGTCTGAGCTTTTTAAATTCTTCCCTTAAGAAGCTGACTGTCTTTCCTTCACCTTTTGAAGCTGGAGCCCTTCCTTCAAAATCATCTGAAGAAAGAATGATAACATCACTGGATAAATCGTCTGCTGTGATGCTTTCCAATGCTTGTGTCAGATTTTGATTTTTGTTTGCGCAACTGAAAAGGATTAATACAAGTGCGGCAAGAACTGCCACATACAGCGTGTATTTTTTAAACATTATTGCCCTACTTAAAATATTTTCAAGCCAGATCTTTCAATGTTTTATTCAAAGACCTGGTATTTATGGCTCTTGTTAAGAGAGTTTTAAATTATTACTGTGTTCCGAAAATGTCAAGAACAAAAGGCTCAGGAGTTCCATAATTTTTATTGTTTCCTGGATCAGGTCAGATACTTCTAAAACACGCAGAATTTGCCCCAGCTAGTCAAAATCAGCTCTCTTTATTGGGAGAACTCCGGCAATATTTGACCTTGATATTTTGCTGTGATATATAGCTTAAAAACAAATCCGATGTGCTTATATGCTTTAAATTTTACGAGCTTCAAATATTAAAAGAAGAACACTACAATTCGAAGAAACAGGAGGTGTAATGCTCTCTGATATTTCTATCGAACCTTTCCGCGGAGATATCGAAGGTCTTGAAAAAATGGCTTTTTCTTCCTGGCGCGACGAATATGGGATTGAATCCTTTCCTAATTTTTACCGGCCTGCATTTTTGAAGTACTTATTTGGGCACATACAGGATGAAAGAGCTCTTATTGCGGCTTATCGTGGGGACGAGGTTGTTTCATTTTTAGCCAATTTGCCGCGGCACTTTAGTTTCAAAGGGGAAAAATACTATGCAGCCCTCAGCTGCATCATGGTTACAAGAAAAGAGCTGCTTCGCCGAGGCCTTGGCCTGGCAATTATCCGTGAGGGACTCAAGCTCAACAAAGAGTTAAAATATGACTTTACGTTATTCACCCTTGAAGCAGGTCATAGATCTTCGCTGATGATCAAGAAGCTTGAAGAATCAGGCAATCCGGTTAAATTCGTTAAACGGATGTATGTTGTTGCCAGAGTGCTTGACCTTGAACGCGCTTCTGTTTCTGAAGGCCTTAAGTCATGGGAAAAGATGATAATTAAGATTATTGGTGCACACCGGCAGCCAAAAACCGATTCATCTGTTTTTGTAAGAGAATACAGGCCGGAAGATATTGAAGTATGCCTAGCCCTTCTCAATCAATACAAGGAGCATGTTGGTCTGGCAAGAGTATGGGAAAGGGATGAACTTGCCTGGGAACTGGATTATCCTGATGTTTCGAAAACCCTTGTTTATGAAAAATCGGGCAGGGTAAAGGGACTTATCAATTATATTCTGTATGAACATATCGGCAAGACCAAAGAACGCTGGGCATGGATAAACCATGTGGCTTATCCAACACTTTCAGGCCGGGAGCGGGTAGGTTTTATTAACGCTTTTCTTCATTATATTAAAGAATCTAACTGCATAGGGGCACTGGAGTTTACAAAGAAGTACTATCCAATGGCTCCTCTTTACAAGGCTCACTTTTTTCCTTATTTCAGGTCAGTAAAAATGGTCTCCTGGAGTTTCAACCCGGATGTTGTTATTGAAAACATCCCGGATGTCTATGAAGTTCAGATTTGAAAAATGAAAATTTGTCAACTCTCTACTGATCATATCGAGATTAAAGCATGCAACTGTCTTTTCTAACGGAAAGATTGGAATTGTGGCTGCTGACCAGCTTTGTCTTTGCTTTGTTTGAAATAGTAAAAGTTACACCATTAAGCTGCATGGAATGGGATTTGAGGGTTTTCTCGATTTTTCCCTTTAATGTATCGATATCCTGGCCCACATAGTCAAGTATATTATTGGCCATTTCACGTGAAATCCTTATTGTTGGAAGAGAATCCGACGGCATGGGCATTTTTCTGTCCTGGATCATTGAGAGCCTGCGGCGTGGGCTGGGAAAAATTGGCCGTTCGTCATTAATTTTTTGTGATAAAATAGTTCTTCTGGCTACATCTGGATTTTTATTGGGGGAATTTTCGATGAGCATGATAGCTACTGCCCCCATATTTTCGGCAAGCTCTTTTTTTGTGCGCCCTTCTGCCAATCAACATGTGCAATTCCCTCATTAAAGTTATAAACCCTATTTCTAAATGTTGACTTCTGGGATATCATTTTATTTATTTAAAGCAAGGAGGTAAGTATGAAGAAATTTAAATGGATTATTCCGCTGGCCGTCCTGCTGTTTTTTGTCTCTTGCAGCAAAGAGCCAGCCCAGGAAATTGAGCCAGAGCATATCACTGTTCAGCATATTCTAATCGCTTTTCAAGGTTCAATCCCTAAGGACAGCTTGACACGGACACTTTCGGAGGCAGAAACCCTGGCGCAAGAAATTTTCGAGCGGGCTAAAAAGGGCGAAGGATTCGACGGCCTTGTTAAAGAATATACTGACGATCAATATCCAGGCATATATAAAATGTCTAATATTGATATTCTTCCGGATGAAAGTAGTGGAGAATATTTACGTTCACGCATGGTAAAAGCTTTTGGCGATGTGAGCTTCAGCCTCAAGCTAAACTGCATCGGCCTTGCAGAGTACGATCCTGAAACCAGCAAATACGGCTGGCACATTATCAAAAGAATCGAGTAGATTGCAGTAATCATTTTTTCTTTAGCTGTTTTCGGTAATTCATTGCTGTCATAAATGCTATTTTCCCTTATTCAATTTCAACCCATACACTTTTACAGGATGAGGATGAAAATATCCTTTTCCGTCCCACCAGCCTTTTACATAGGGAGGACTTGGGGAGATAGCCTCCTGTGCTGAATGTGTTTTTCCTGTTTCCAATTCGAGCCATCCTTGATCAACAGGCAAAATATATTCTGGTTCGGGTTCTTGGCCTTGAATATCAGAGAGGGCTTTAAAATAGTTCCATCGGCCATTGTATCCTATTATTTTCCCTTCAACGTAATATCCGTGAGGTTTCCTAAAATCACCTTTTGCCCAAAAAATATAATCTTTTAACACTAAATATCCTTTAATTTGATCAGGTGGAGAAGGAAAATCGAAGATCTTTACTTTCTCTTCAGTGCTCCAATGTTTTTGATGTCTTACTACTCTTTCCATCAATATATTGTTTTCCTTGGATACAACGAATTTTATATATTCGCTTTTATTTGAAAAGTGAAGCCGTTGGTCAGGTGTAAATAAAAAAAAGTAGAACCAGATATAATTTTTTCCTTTAAGATAGGGATTTTGAGTATAACCACTTATCTTTCTTAAGGGATATCCATCTCCATCCAACATCAAAGCATACAGCAGATATTCTGGAGATAAAGTCTGAGGAAGATCTGCTTTTACTGTTAAAAAATCTGTCCCTTCTCCGATAATCTCAATTCTATCAAATGCTGCAGCCATCTGATCTTTATCAACTGAACTAGGAATGACATCTACTATTTTGTTAGAGCAGCAACACGCGAATAATAGGAATACTAAAGTAAATAATGTGAAAAGAAATAGAATTTGATTTTTAGGTTTTAGATGGATAGAAATTTGTTTTTTTCTTATGTAAGTGTTTACCCTCATTTTTTCCGATTTCAGTCTATTGAGATTATTAATCATGTATATTATAGCGAAAATTTGAAGGCAGTCATAGAGAAATTAAATAAGGAAAAGGGTAGGGAAGTATCAGCCGGCCGAACCGCCGCCGCCGCCTCCGCCGCCACCACCGCCACCGGAAAATCCTCCACCTCCTCCGGAGGAATAATGAGCAGCTGAAGTGCTGGCCTGATGTATGGAAGTAGACATGGATTCAATACTGTTGATCATACTCTGTATACGGCCGGTATTGACGAAAAGTGCCCGGTTGTATCCGACATACCACACCGGCGAAACTGCTTTCTTATCCTGGATTATTTTTGGTAGCATTTTCAGAATCTTTTTCGCATTTCCGAAAATAATAGCAAATACTAGGTAATGTTCCCATAACTTATATGCTTCTGGTGAAGTATCCTTGAAACGGGAAAAATCATCCAGAAAATGTTCGAGTGCCTTCCACAACTCATTTTCCCGTGCCCAATGTTTATCCCGGCGTTTGATCTTAGGAATCAAGATTATCGCCAGTACCATAAGCACAAGATTTACAGTCAGGATTGCCAGGGGAAAGGATACAGACATGAAGATCTTTCTCATACGGTTGCTGGCTGGTTCAATGAATTCATGTTTTTCTGCATCCTCCTTCACGGCTTTCTGCCATTTTATGTACCATTTCTGGAATTCCTGTGGTTTCTTACGGAAATATTTTTTCAGTTCTTCAACTTCAAGTCGGTCGCCGATTTGACCCGGCTGGTCTGCGATATCCATGAAAATCTGACTGAGGAACATCGTTTCATACGGCAGCAGCTTGGAGTCGGTCTGAAATTCCTTGCAGCAGATTATAGTCGTTTCATATTCCTGCTTGTTTCCGAACAGAGAACGTTTCTTTTCCAAATGGTCTTCAAGCTCAAGATAGCCACGGCGAGCCAGGTCAAAAAGCGTCGCCGTAAACGAGTTGGGCGTGATATCACGGCCTTCACGCAGGAGCACTTCGACTAGTGCAGGCGGTAACTCTGAAGGCAGTTCACGGTGATATTCCGGAATATCCGTAAACCGATAATCTTTTCCCACTCTTTTCCAGGACCGGTTGTAGAAAAACAGCCAGAGCAGCGACCCGACAACAAGCCATGCCAGCCAGACCGTAAACAGAATCATCATTCTTTTCTTATGCTTTTCTCTGGCTTTTTGAGCCTGTTCTGCCTGTTCAATGGTCTGCTGTACAAAACGAGCTTCCTCTTTCTTGATGGATTCTCGCGTATGCCGGTCAGAGGGAATTCCACTGACCATTCCGGAGGGCCACACCACTCGGATCTCTACGTGCTGGCCGGAGCGTAGGTTTCTTGCAGTGAAACGAACTGTCTTGAGGTCAATGATTGTCACATACCCGGAAAGCGGACCGTGCCCGTAAGCCAGAAAGTCATCCCTCGACTGGATTTCTTCCGGAAGATGTACTTGTATTTTTACCGTGGATGTAGGTCTGTCCCATCCTGAACCTATGATCTGCCAGTAAAGCTCTGATACCGAGGGATAGCTTATGATCCCGCCTCTGATGATGTAATGGATATGAAAAGTGCGCTTCTCATTACGGGCATGGTAAAACCATTTGGCTTCAAACCTCGAGCGGTTAGAGGAAGTCTCGATCCGTAATTCATTTTCCTGTTCATCCAAGACACGGAAATCCTCAAGCGAAGCATTATAATGATACCCCTGCCGGTTTAATTGTAATGTTATCCAGAGAGATGCCCAGGAAAAACTTCCCTGGAAATCATATGTCCGGTATTCATCCACTATAAACGAACCGTCTTTATGGACATCGATCTCGATTCGGACTTCGGGAAAGTAAAAAGTCTTACTGTCTGCCCTGACCGGGGAGATGAAGGCCGCAGACAATACCAAAAAGCAAAGAAATGTAGTAACCGTTTTAAAAAAGCGCTCTGATTTCATTTTAATAGAAGGTTTATACCATTTAGATTAGGAATGTTCAAGAGATGGCGACAGAGATGGCAACACGAAATTGCTGTCTCTTGACATTATTAAATGTTCAGGACTAAGATTGCTGAAAAAAGTTGGAGAGGAAAGAATGCTAATAAGAAAAAAAATTACTGTCTTTATCCTGTTTTGCCTTTTTATTGGAATTCGAGTCTACGGGGTAGAGGACGAGGGCCTCCTTCTAAAAATCGGAAATCCCAAACTGAAAAACAAGACAATGACCATTTTCCCGGGGAATATTTATTCGGCCTGCACCGGGGAAGTCATTTCTTTTTCTGAAATGATAGCCGAAATGAAAACTAGTCGATTTGTTTATGTGGGAGAAACGCATAATAGTCTGCCTATTCATGAGATTCAGTTTAAAGTCATAGAAGCCCTGTCTGATAAGGGTAAACTGCCCTGTATCGGCATGGAAATGTTCCCTATTAACTTCCAGGACGTGCTGAATAAGTGGAGCCTTGGTATTCTGACGGGAGAGAAATTCATTCGGGAAATCCAGTGGTATATTACATGGAATTTCAATTTTGGATATTATGAACAGATATTTAATCTGGCTAAAAAAAGGAAAATTCCCATTTATGCTCTAAATATCCCCAGAAGTGTAATAAAAAACATCCGGATGAAAGGATGGGATTCTCTATCTGAAGAGGAGCAGAAATTGTTGCCAAAGCCTGATCTTTCGAATAAAGAACACAGAACTCTTATTCGCAAGATATTTGAAACTTCCGATATTCCACCCCAGATGAAAGGAAGATTTTTAGATATGGCTTTTGAAGGGCTTTATAGGGCGCAATCTGCATGGGATGAAGCTATGGCCTTCTATGTTTGCAAGGCCTACCGGCTTGAGAATAAGCCTGTTGTAGTCCTGGGCGGTTCAGGCCATTTGCTTTATAATTTGGGAATCAACCGCCGGGTCTTTGAAAAAAACAATCTGCCTTTTAGCACACTTATCTGCGTGCCTGTATCAAAGGAGAAAAAGAGTGTCTTAGTCTCTCGAAGCCTGGCCAATTTCGTTTGGGGAATTCCTGAAGAAGAAAGGCCTGCCTTTCCATCTGTAGGCCTCAGTTTGAAGATTTTTAAAGGTCTATCAAACATTGTTGTCTCTCAAAATCCCATGGGAGGTGCGGCTAAAAATACCTCTTTTCTAAAGGGGGATGTTATCCTTTCTGTGGACGGAAAAGTTTTCAGTGATATAAACGAACTGCGGACATATTTAGCCCGTTTTAGCTGGGGAGAATCTGTTAGATTTCGACTTTTACGGAATGGAGAAGAAAGAGAATTAACATTAAAATTTTAATATTGCAGCTTTTATGAATATCCCAGGAGGACGTGGGGTATTCACGAGTCAAGCTTGCTGTAGATGCAAGGCACAGGGTATGCAGCTGTGGTATTTCACCGCAAATGCCCTGTAACGAAGCAGATGCGGTAAGATCGGCTCGCCTGTAAGGTAAAGAATGCCGATAATAGATGAATTTGAGTGCATGTTTGCGCTCCACTAAGATTTTTAACGCCATTTACTCACGATCTTCTCGGCTCTGCTGGAACTCCGCATATTTATCTTAAGCACCACCACAATGTCCGCGAGCCATCATTAACACCGCCCCTTTGATTATACAGTGCTCACACATCCATCAGGCCCGACTTCGCGGGTTCCCTCGAAGATCGACTCATAAAGGCTAAATCTTTTAATGTCGCTTCCTCCATCCCCTCAAATTCATATGCTTTACGATGTTAAGTTGTGATCTAACCTATGGTATAGAATAAAGTAATTCTGAGGATTTCATGGAGAACGATCAAAACTGGTTGATATTATATTAATTCTATCAGCAATTTTTATGAATATCCTATATCAAATGTTCCAGCGATAAGAAAACTTAATAAGAAATATATTGTCTCCTGGGGTAGTGAATAAATCACCCAAGTCGCGGATAAAATTAAAATCTCCTGGATGGGCATAATCTGCCCGGTTTTGAGTCCAGACAAGATAGAGCAGGGATCCCTGATGATATTCCCAGCGCAGTACTATTGTTCCTCGAAGGGATTTCATGTTGAAATCGGGATTGGAGAACGAAAAGTCTGAAGCAGGTCCTGGACCGTCAGGATCCACTGTATATGTTCCATCTGAGTAAGAAATCGTGGATTCATCTTCGCTAAATATATTGTAATCATAGGTTTTAGGTGCCGAGAGCTCCTTGAATTCATCATATTTTCCAATGGCAAGGAAAGGCTGAAGATAGAGTTGAAGGCTCAGTTTGGGAGTAAAGGTCCAGTTCAATCGGATTTCGCTCGAGAGGACTTTTTGATCAAGCCTACCAAATACATAACGTGTGCCAAAAGTTGCGGTCATCAGGTAATCATTGACTCTGGTTACCCAGTGGATTTTTGACCGCCGGTTATAATAGCCAGGGCCGAAGGAAAGACTGATATTGCTTCTCGGCTTCCAGCGGATGGAAATTTCACTGTCCCAACTTTGGCCTTCAGTTGGCCTTGAATAAAGGCTTGTATCTGCAGATATAACAACAGGCTTCCGGCTGTCGCTGTCCATCCCGAGATCGATTTGATAGCCAGCCGGAATGAGTGCCAGAGGTCCACCTCTTGTTAAATCATTACTTATTGTTTGGGGATTATAAGCGAGCAGCGTGTTAAATTCCCAGTAATTCAAGAACTGACCCTCGGAAAGAAACAGATATCCATCCCAGGTTTTATTTCCGCCGAAGTCATAATTTCGGAAAACGCCACCCGCAATATATACTCTGCGGAATATTTTTCCCGGGTGGGGCCAATCATAACCGGATATAAAATGGGCATTAATCACATCAGAACTTCCAAACTGAAATCCTGCGTCATTAGAGTCAAAACCCGGGGAGAGCAGACCGAATGCCGCATTAAAAAGAAATCTTCCTTTTTGTTTGTTAATCATAAATCGTCCTCCCCATCCGCTCATAGAAGTTGCCTCTTCATTTACCTCAACGTGAGTCGCATCCGGCCTCTGAAAATAGTGGATGGAAGATTGCTGCAGGCTCAGAATTTTATCCTGGCTACCATCAACACGAGTGCTGCCAAACCAGCCGTTAATAACCCAGGTTTTGTTTTTATCGAGGAATGTCCAGCCATCGATTGCGAAACTGAAAGCATTTTTATTGATAGTGCTTTCAAGGTTTTCATTATTGAGGTCTCTAACGACCGAAGTCGCAATAAAGCCAAGTCCCTGGGCGCCCTCGTTGAACTCTTTCTGGGTACGAAGTACTCCATAGTAAGAAAAAGGTTCTACTTCTTCCTGGAAGCGTTGACCATCAGAATCAATTTCAGCATATTCCCGTGCGGTAAGGGCATTGATAAAACCGAAATTCCAGCCGCTTCCTATTTTACCGGAAAGTTTAAATGCTCCTAGTATAGTGGATCTGTCGGGATAATCCACATATCCATTTCTAGAGACGTATCCCTGAGGAGCACGTCCAATCCTGCGGCTGTAAAACAAAGAGGGAGAACTCCAGCTTATATTGACATTGTTGTTTGCTCCTCCCCGTCCAAAAGCATTAAAGATGTTGGCACCCTCGATAAAGAAAGGACGTTTTTCTTGGTAATATGTCTCGTATGCAGAAAGGTTAATCACAGCAGGATCGACTTCAACCTGGCCGAAGTCAGGATTGACAGTTGTATCCAGTGTCAGATTGCTCTTTAACCCTATCTTCAAGTCGAATCCGGCATTACCCAAATAATCCTTTCCGGTCTGGAAAGGATTGCCTGATTCTTCGGGACTGAATTGAGCCTCGCCTACAGAGTAGGGGAGGAATTCGATATGCCGTCTAGGGCTGATTCCTCTGATCCCTGTGAGCTTGGCAAAGCGAGAGACATAGCCACTGTCCTCTTTTGGTACCCAGACAAAGCTGAGTTTCTCGTTTTTTCGCTTAATGACTCTCTTGAAATTTACTCCCCATATGTATTCTTCTTTCTTAGGAAAACGCAGTTGATTATATGGTATCCTTATTTCGACTATCCAACCTCCATCATCGATATGGGTTTTTGACTCCCATATACCATCCCAGGTCGTATCCTTCCATTCATCATTATATAAGGTCCAATCTACTATGGAACCGGCTGGATTCACGGCAAACTGGAAACCTGTCCTTTTGTCATAATAAGGGTCCACGGCAAATATGAACCAGTCAGATTCAACAAAATCATCCCGGCGCCCTAAACGGCTTGTGATTGATTCCGGATTCGAATCATAGAGTCGTGCTGCCACATAGATGGCGTCTTTGTCATAGGCTACCCAGACTTCAGTTTTTTCTGTAGGATCTGCACCATCAATCGGGTCTGACTGGACAAAGTCGCTGTAACCTTTCGTTTTCCAGACTTTTTCCTCAAGAACACCGTCAACGTTAATGGGGCCATTGGCTTGAACAGCCTGAACGATTTTCTGTACTGATGGATCTGGTGCATTAGCAAATAGGAATAGGGGTATAAGACAGGAAATAATAAATAGAACTGTTTTTTTCAACTGCAATCTCCTTGTGAATAATTAGGGCTAACGCGCATGTCTTTCTTTTTATATTTATTTTAATAATACGTAATAATAAGCGAATTAGTTTACATTTATATATATTAAAAAAAACTTTTTTTGTCAGAATCCCTAATAAAATGAGACGTTTTAACAAGCACTTTGGTTGCCAAAAAAGTTACCAGGTACCTTTTTAGGAAAATCATGATAACACTTTCATTCGGGAGGTCACTTTTCTTTATAATCGGCATTTTTTACCTTTCAGGCGAGCCGATCTTACCTCATCTGCTTCGTTACAGGGCATTTGCGGTGGACAACGATAGCTGCATACCCTGTGCCTCGCATCTACAGTAACCTTGACTCGTGAATAATCCAGGTAAAATTGACACAATATAATCTTTGTATTTGACCGCTATTTTTCACTATGATATAAGCGAATAGAATATTTCTTGGTGAAAAAAAATCTTGTTAAATTGAAAAAGAAAATAAGGAGGGTTTTATTATGAAAAGAAATATTTTTTATCTTTTTTTGATAGCATGTCTAGCATTTCCTGTTTATGCAAAGGAAGCACGGCTGCTGCGGCAGCCGACAATAAGTAATAATAGTGTTGCTTTTGTCTATGCCAATGATGTCTGGGTCGTGTCACGGGATGGTAGAAGTGCCCGTAGGTTGACCACGCATAAAGGCTCTGAGTCCTATCCTGTATTTTCACCTGATGGAAAGTACATTGCTTTCTCAGGCCAGTATGACGGCAACACAGATGTTTACATTGTGCCGACAGAGGGCGGAGAGCCAGAACGTCTAACATTTCATCCTATGCCTGATGTGGTTCGAGGATGGGCCCTTGACGGTAAGCATGTTCTTTTTGCATCCGGTCGTGATACTGTGCCGGTTTCTTTTAGCCGGCTATGGACAATATCAATTAAAGGCGGTATGCCCGAATCTCTTCCGATGCCTATGGCATTCAAGGGGATATATTCTCCTGATGGCAAGAGGATGGCATATGTCAGGGATTCGGAAGCATTTGCAACCTGGCGTCATTACAGGGGTGGAAGAACTACTGGAGTATGGTTGATTGATCTCTCTAATTATGGTGTTGAAAAAGTGCCGCGCCAAAACAGCAATGATACTGATCCCATGTGGATCAATAACAAGGTCTTTTTTATTTCAGACCGAAATCACATCATGAATCTCTTCTCATATGATACAGACATAAAGGAAGTTAAACAGCTTACATTTCATGATGATTTCGATATAAAAAATGCAAGAGCAGACGCTGGATCCATAGTCTATGAACAGACCGGTTACCTCCATATTTTCGATCCTGATTCTGGAAAGTCTGTCCAGCTTCATGTAGAGATAAGAGGGGACCTTCCCGGAACAAGGCCCTACTTCGCGAAAGTATCAGATCTGATAAGAAGCGGAAATATTTCTCCCACCGGCGCAAGAGCTGTGTTTAGTGCACGCGGAGATATTTTTACTGTACCTGCAAAGAAGGGAGATTTCCGTAATCTGACATCGAGTCCTGGGGTAAATGATCGTTTCCCCACCTGGTCACCTGACGGAAATAAAATAGCATGGTTCTCTGATCAGAGCGGTGAATATGAGCTCATGATAATCGACCAGAAAGGAATAGGTCCTGTGCGCAGAGTCTCTTTTGAGAACCCTTCGTTTTACTATGCTCCAGTATGGTCCCCGGATTCGAAGAAAATTCTTTTTTCTGACAAGCGCCTGAATCTATGGTATCTCGATCTGAAGAACGGAAAGCCCGTAAAAGTAGATAAAGATACTTATGACCATCCACAGCGATCGCTTGACCATGTCTGGGCTCCTGATTCGAACTGGATTGCTTATTCCAAACGGCTTGACAATCATTTGCATGCCATATTTGTCTATTCTCTCACAGAGGCTAAATCGTACCAGCTTACAGACGGCCTCTCGGATGCTATCTCTCCTGCCTTTGACAGGGGAGGCAAGTACCTTTACTTTCTTGCCGGCACAGATTTTGCTCTTAACACAGGCTGGCTCGATATGACATCCTATGACCGACCGTTCACGCGGGAAGTCTATTTGGTTGTGCTCAGCTCTGAAGAGTCATCGCCTCTGTTGCCAGAGAGCGATGAGGAAGAGGTGAAAAAGAAAGAGGAGAAAGGAGGCAGCGAAAAGACCGCAAAAAACGACAAAGAAAAGGATAAAAAAGTTAAGGTCCGTATCGATTTTAAAGGAATCGACCAACGCATACTGGCAGTTGACATTCCTTTACGTAATTACAGCCAGCTCAAAGTTGGGGCAGAGGGCGTATTCTTTTACTGTGAGAGTATCCCCAATCAGAAGGGAATGTCACTTCATCGTTATGACCTGAAGAAAAGAGAATCGAAACCTTTCATGTCCGGAATCAGCGGCTATGAAATCTCGGCTAACGGTAAAAAATTGTTCTATATGGCACGCAGTGTATATGGAATCGTTGATGCCAGTGGAAAGGTCAAAGTAGGGGATGGGAAGCTTAAGACTTCAGAACTTCAGATGAGGGTGGATCCAGTCGCTGAATGGAACCAGATTTACCGCGAAGGCTGGCGCATTAACAGGGATTTCCTTTATGACGAAAATATGCACGGTGCAGATTGGGACGCCATTTATAAGAAGTACAAACCTCTCGTTGCTCATGTGGCTCATCGTTCCGATTTAAGTTACATCCTTGCAAATCTAATCGGGGAGTTGACAATCGGCCATTCCTGGGCCGGGGGTGGTGCTCTGCCAAAGGTAGAGACTGTTCCGGTAGGCCTTCTTGGTGTCGATTATAAGGTTGATAATGGGTACTACAGGATTGCAAAAATATACACCGGCGAAAATTGGAACCCGAAGCTGCGTGCTCCTCTGACTGCTCCCGGATTAAAGGTTTCGGAAGAGGATTATTTGCTTGAAGTAAATGGTATGGAACTTAAACCGCCTGCAAACCTTTACAGTGCATTCGAGGGGACAGCAGACAAACAGATTTCATTGAGGATTAACAGCAAGCCTTTAAAGGAGGGATCAAGTCTTGTTACTGTTGTTCCAGTAGGAAACGAAAGAGCATTAAGAACTCGCGAATGGATAGAGAGAAATCGCCGTAAGGTCGACAAGATGTCCAACGGACGCCTTGCCTACGTATATCTTCCGAATACTTCATTTGCCGGCTATGTAAATTTTAACCGCTATTACTTCGCTCAGCAGAACAAGGAAGGAGCCGTAATTGATGAGAGGTTCAATGGAGGAGGTTCTGTTGCAGACTATTTTGTTGATTTGATGTCCCGTCCATTGATGGCATATTTCGCAACCAGAGATGGAAAAGAGGTCACAACCCCGATAGCTCAGATCTTTGGACCCAAGGTGATGATAATCAATGAATATGCAGGGTCGGGCGGAGATGCGCTGCCGTATTTTTTCCGCTTTAGAAAAATTGGGCCGCTTGTGGGCAAGAGAACCTGGGGCGGGCTTGTAGGCCACCACGGAGGCGTTGATCTCATAGACGGCGGGTATATTTCCTCTCCCAACCTTGCAATGTATAATGTCGATGGAGAATGGGATGTCGAAAACGTCGGGGTTGCTCCTGATATAGAAGTGGAGATGTCTCCTGCCAAGGTGATTAGGGGAGGGGATCCACAGCTGGAAAGTGCAGTTAAAGAAGCTCTGAAAATGCTTGAGAAAAACCCTGTAAAATTAGCTCCGAGACCAGCTTCGATCGATCGCGTTTCAAAGAAAAAGAAATAAAAAAAGGCTTTATTCATTTAAGATAAAACGCTTAACTTGGAATGACCCTAGATCTATTTTTTTGCTGTTTTCTGTTTGATAAAATTGGTTTATTTTGTTAATATAAATAACTATTTATGTTAGAAAACAACATATACATATAGATAAGAAAATTTAAAGAAATAAAAATTCATTAATAAATTAAAGGAGAAAGTTGTATGTTAATTGACACAAAAACAAGAGAGCTCTTAACAAGAAAATATAGCCAGGAATTAAGAGAAGATGTGGATATCAAGGTTTTCACTCGGAATATTATTGTTAGAGGTAAAAATCCTGAGTATGCTCAATTTAGTAAAGAATTGATGAAAGAGCTCTCTCAAGTAAATGATAAAATAAAGGTAGAATATCTAAGTCCAGGAGATGAAGCTGCAAAAAAACTAAATTTGTCCTTTTCTCCTACAATTTTGATTGGCAAGAATAATGGCTATTCCATTCAATACTGGGGAGTGCCTGCTGGTCAGGTAACAAGTTCAATTATTGAGACCATATCTCTTGTTTCTCAAAGGACAAGTGGTATAAATGGTTTTTTAAAAGAAAAATTAAAAAATATAGACAGAAATGTGCTGATAGAAACATTTTTCAGTCTGGATTCTCAAGTATCTCCTCAGGCAGTTCTTTTGAGTAACCGTATAGCAATTGAGTTGCCGGATCAAGTTGTGAGTCGTTCTATGGAAGTAGGAGAGATGCCAGATAGGGCAAGAGATTTTAAAATATCTACCCTGCCATCTGTTATAATAAATGAAAATAAAGAGTCTTTAATATCTGGTATTATTTCAGAAGAAAAGCTTATTTATCAACTTATCCTTAATGGTTCATCAAATAAAGATGAAATTCTGGCTAAAATGGAACAAGAAGAAGCGAAGAAGAAAATGCTTGTTGATAGTCCAGATTATCCTGTTGTTTTAAGTACTTCCAATTTTGATGAGGTGATAAAAAAATATAAATTTGTAGTGATCGACTGTTGGGCAGAATGGTGTACTCCCTGCCTTATGGTTCATCCGATAATAGAAAATTTGGCTAAAAAATACAAGGGAGAAATAGCGTTTGCAAAATTAAACATAGATCAAAATAGAGAAATTGCCGAACGTTTTAAAATAATGTCTATTCCAACCTTGCTCGTGTTTAAAAATGGTCAGCATGTAGATTCTATCATTGGTGCTATGCCTCAGGATGTGTTGGAGGGGAAAATTAGAATTTATTTAAAATAAGAAGATTACAAAAATCACGATTAAGAGTAAAATCTTACTCATAGCCGGAAATTGGGCCTGATGAATTTTTGATCATCTGTTTTTGAACAAACTAAAATATTTAATATTATAGTAAAAAAGAATATAAAATAGGTATTTAAGAAAGGACATAAGAAAATGTCAATGTTTATTGACAGCGAAAAATGTGTTGGATGTGGTATATGTGTTCCTATATGTTCTGAGCAAGCTATATCGATCATCCAAAAAAAAGCTGTGATATACGACGACAAATGTATTGAATGCTTGCAGTGTATGAAAGAATGTCCTGAAAATGCCATTTATCAAATTATTGATAAAGAAATTTCTGTAATAGAAAGAGAGGCTTCATTTCCTGAATCTAAAGCCCGTACCGAACTTCTACCAAAGCAAGTATTCTGGACAGATAAGCGGAAACAGCAACTGCTTGGAGTAGGTGAAATGTTTTTGAGTGGGATAAGAAAAATTGGTGAAAATCTCTTTAGAAATGATTCGTTAGATACTAGAAGGAAAGCAAGAAGAGGACGAGGGAAGCATAGAAGGGGACATGGCAGAAGAAGATAGAAAGTAGAAGTCAGGCCGACTTAGCTGATTGATATTAAGCAAAATAGCCCGTGAAAAGGCTGTTTTATGCCCTTAATAGTATTTTTTCTTGGGCAAAAAATAAAATCGTTTTAAGAGAGGAGGAAAGGATGCATAACAAAATTTTAGCTTTCATTATCCTATTAGCCATTATTTTTCTTCCTGCCTGTCAGAAGCAGGCCAAGCTGACTTATCCTGTTACTAATAAAGTCGATCAGGTTGATGATTATTTCGGCACTCAGGTCGCTGACCCTTACCGCTGGCTGGAGGATGAAAATTCCGAAGAAGTTAAACAATGGGTAGAAGAACAAAACAAATTGACTTTTTCTTATCTTGAAAATATTCCCTTCAGAGAGAAAATTCGTCAGCGTATAACCGATGTATATAACTATCCTCGTTATTCTTCGCCTTTCAGGGCAGGTGAGTATTATTTCTTTTACAAAAACGACGGCCTCCAGAATCAATCCGTAATCTATATTCAGAAAGGATTGGATGGAAAGCCGGAAGTATTCCTCGATCCCAACGAACTTGCTCCCGATGGAACAGTAAGAATCAATTTAGTAGGTTTTTCCAAAAACGACCGTTATGTGACATATGCCCGTTCCGAAGCAGGCTCGGATTGGCAGGAACTTAGAACCATGGAAATAGAAACAAAAAAAGAATTAAGCGACCGCATCCAGTGGGTAAAATTCTCCGGTGCATCATGGCGCGGCAGAGGATTTTACTACAGCGGTTATGACAAGCCTGAAGAAGGTCAAGAGTTAACAGCTAGAAACAAATTCCAAAAGGTGTTTTTCCATAAGCTGGGAGATCCTCAGGAGAAAGATTCGCTTATCTACGAAGACAAAGAACATCCCCTTCGATATATGGGAGTTGACCTAACAGAAGACAAAAAATACATGTTCCTATCCGTGTCCGAAGGAACAAGCGGTAATGAGCTCTCTTATAAGAATCTCTCAGCAAAGAACATGCAGTTTCAAACCCTAATTAAAGGATTCGATTTCGACAGCTATGTCATCGATGACGTTGGGAATAAATTTCTGGTTTATACGAACATTGATGCGCCTAACTACAGAGTAATTCTTATGGACCCCAAAAACCCGGACAAAGCAAATTGGAAGACTGTTATCCCCGAAAAGCCAGAAGTTTTGCGCGGTGCTAATACTGTTGGCGGGTATCTCTTCGGCAGCTATTTAAAAGATGCTTATACAAGAATCTATCAGTATGATTTGGAAGGAAAGCCTGTAAGGGAGATTGAACTTCCGGCCCTTGGAACTGCCGGAGGATTTTACGGTAAAAAAGAAGATGAAACCACATTTTATAGCTTCACTTCTTTCACTTTTCCGCCAACAATCTACAAATATGACATTGCTAGTGGCAGTTCCGAAGTATTTCATGAAGCTGAAGTTAAATTCAACCCAGAAGATTATGAAGCCAAGCAGGTCTTTTACTCCAGCAAGGATGGAACAAAAATTCCGATGTTTATCGTCCATAAGAAAGGATTGAAATTAGACGGCCGTAATCCTACTTACCTCTATGCATATGGTGGTTTCAATATCAGTATGCTTCCTTCTTTCAGTCCTACCAATATTGTCCTTCTGGAAAACGGATGTATTTATGCTCAACCCAGTCTGCGCGGTGGGGGAGAGTACGGCGAAAAATGGCATAAAGCAGGAATGCTACTCAACAAGCAGAATGTCTTCGACGATTTTATTGCTGCTGCCGAATATCTAATCCAGGAAAAATACACATCAAAAGACAAACTGGCTATTGCCGGGGCATCGAATGGAGGTCTGTTAGTAGGTGCCTGCATGACACAACGGCCGGATTTATATAAAGTGGCTCTTCCAGCAGTAGGCGTCATGGATATGCTGCGTTACCATAAATTTACCGTTGGTTGGGGATGGGCTGTGGAATACGGATCGAGTGACAATGAGAAGGATTTCAAAAATCTCTACTCTTACTCACCTCTTCACAATATCAAAGAAGGCGATTCTTACCCTGCTACTCTGGTAACCACTGCCGACCATGATGATCGCGTTGTTCCAGGCCATTCCTTTAAGTTCATTGTTACTTTACAAGAAAATCACATCGGCAAAAACCCTGTAGTTATCAGAATTGAGACTCGATCTGGACACGGAGCCAGCAGCACAACCAAAAGAATCGATGCAACAGCAGATCAATATGCCTTCATGTTCTATAACACAGGAGTCAAAGTTAACTATTAAAAGGGTTCAAACCGACTCAACTTATTGATATTAAGCAAGGTAGCCCAAAAAATTATTCTCATATTGTTATCATATTTTTATTATTTTTCCTGTTCCTCCTTTGATATATCTATCGGAATAAAGAGAGAATATTTCTGATTTGTATTGTGTACAGTGGCAAGGACAAATCAATTTCAAATCCTTAAACAATCATCTTAAGTTTCCTTATGACAAATATAGATATTCAACAGCTTGTAAAAATATTTCTCCACACTGCCTAAAATATTTAGCTCTTTTTCCAGCCAATCAAAGTTTACTGATTCATAGCTGTCTTCAGAATGAATCTGATTAAAACCTATTTTGTTGTATGCAGCTATAATGAGTTTTTCTCTTGCTACTCTATATGTTTCATGGACAAAGTTTATTCTTTTATTTACATCGATATGATGCAAGGCACCATAACTTATGACTATATCAAATGAATTATTCTTATAGGGCAAGTCAGTTGCATCTGCAAACTCAAATTTAATGTTCAGCTTTTGTTTCTTCACTTCTTTTTCTGCATTTTCTAAGGCTTGTTTTGAAACATCAATGTTTGTAACTTTACAATTGAAATCTCTTGCTGCAATAATAGATAAAGAACCTACTCCAATATCCAACAAGGTTTTATTTTTTACTCTGCCTTTTTTTAAGGCCTCAACTCTCTTATCCTGATTGTTCATTCTTTTCACCAAATGTGATTAAAAAAGGTAAAGTTCTTACTTTCTTCTCTTTCCCTTTTTCTTGCCAAGTATCCCGCCACTTAAGAAAAGTCCGGCTCCAAGCACAAATCCAAAGTTATACCATAATCCACTGTTGTGAACTTCGTAAAATCGGACCTTATTTGTAAATATGGAAATAATAAAGGTTATAGGGGAGATAAGGCCATGCCATAAGCCCTTCCAGAATCCAGCAATTTTGCCCAATTTGTTTGGAGTCTTCTCAAGATCGTTGGGGCCAGGAGCACAACTAAAGAAAGCAAGCATTAAAATTAAAAAAATCCCTAGAATGCTAATTGTTCTCATTTTTTCCCCTAAAAATTATCCATTGAAAAATTTATAGCACAGAAAAAATTTAAAATCCAGTATTGAACTCATTTAACTTGAAACCAGGAAGCAGGAAATAGAGAAGAATTCACTTTAGGGGATATCTGTAATTTCTATTGACATGGAGTATATGTTTTGATAATATAAATTTTATTAAGATTAAAAAGACAAATTTATTTGGAAAGGTAGAAAGAAATTATAGAGGATCAGGGAAAATTTCAATAGAAAGAAGTTATTTTCCTCCCTTAGTATAAGTTTATTATTAAAAGGAAGTTAGAATGAACATTTATGTAGGTAATTTATCACGGGATGTCACTGAAGAAGATCTGCGAAAGGAGTTTGAAGCCTTCGGAGAAGTTGCCTCTGCCAAAATCATCACAGACAAGTTCACTGGTGATTCGAGGGGATTTGGATTTGTAGAGATGCGCAAAAATCCCGAAGCACAATCCGCAATTTCCGGACTTGACGGCAAGGATTTGAAAGGCCGCGCTCTTAAGGTTAATGAAGCCCGCCCTCGTCGTGATGACAATCGGGGAGGAGGAGGAGGTTTCAACCGAGGTGGATATGGTGGGAGGGGACGCTTCTAATAAGAGTCACTCAGACATTTAAGATCCTAATCAAGTTTAGTATTAAAGCATATTTGAGGCGTGCTAATTAGTGTCTTCAAATATGTAAATGTCACTATTATTCCAATCAAAAGAAGGGAAAACTCTGTCTGATAAACACCTGATTTGTATTTGTGATCTAATCTAACCTGATTAAGGAGGGTTGATTTATGATTAAGAATAGTGTGAGTTGCAAATGACTAAAAAGAAAGCTCCCAATATTTATAAAGAACAGAGAATCGGAGTCTTTGTCGATGTGCAGAATATGTACTATTCTGCAAAATATTTATATAACACAAAGGTCAATTTTAAAGCGATACTCAGAGAAGCAGTAAGGGATAGGAATCTTATACGAGCAATTGCCTACGTGATAAAAGCAGATGTGAAAGATGAAGTAAATTTTTTTGATGCACTTAAGAGTTTAGGCTATGAAGTCAAAGCAAAAGACATTCAAGTTTTTTACGGAGGGGCCAAAAAAGGTGATTGGGACATTGGAATAGCAATGGATGCGATTGAACTTGCTCCAAAGCTTGATGCGATCGTTCTTGTTAGCGGAGATGGAGATTTTGTACCACTTGTCCAGCATCTGAGGCGTGCTATTGGCTGTTATGTCGAGGTTATTGCTTTCAAGAAATCAGGTTCCCAGAAACTGATTGAAGAAGCGGACAATTTCATCGATATAGACTCAAATCAGGAGAAGTTTTTATTTCCTAGTAGGAAATAAGTATCATATAAATATAAAGGGGTCGTCCGGCCCGACCTCAAAATTAACATTACCAAAATTATAAATACACTATTTATTCAGGAATTTCATCTAGTGTTTCATATTTTGCCAGCAGGTCGTCCTCAGTAAGCAAAACATAATCTTCTTCTTCTAATTTCACCTCTGTACCACTAAATTCTTTATAAATTACCCGATCACCAACCACAACCTCGTCAGTTGAATCTTTTGCTATGGCGATGACCTCTGCTTCATGAAGCTTTTCTTTGACAGTATCAGGAATATATATACCGCTAGATCTTTTTTCTTTAGCTTCTAAACGTTTTACTAAAATACGTCCGTTGATTGGTCTGAAGTTCATCTTATCACCTCTTATTAAGTTGAAATTAATTGATCAATTTTTATTTTGTCAAAACCTACTATTAGATGTCCATTAATATCAATTTGAGGCACACCCATCTGTCCGCTGCGCCTGACTAAACTTTGGGCAGCATGTTGATCGCGGGATATGTCTATATCTCTGAAATTAATACCCTGACGTCGCAAGTATGCCTTTGCAGCCGCACAGTGAGGACAACCTGGCCCGCTATATACAATCACTGTGTGAGAAACTGCATTTTTACCGGATTTATAATGTGAATAATGAACTCCAGCAAAAATACGAGCATAAAACTGAGCACTTTGAATACCTTCAATCTTTCGAATCACTTTGCGTTTCTGAACTGCCACAACTGTGGGAACATTTTTAACTCCAAAGTCTTTGTGTATTCCTCTTACTTTTTCTACATCAATAATAAAAACAGCGACTTCTTTATTTTCTTTGCTAAATTGTTCAAGTTCCGTAAGAGCACGTTTTGCAGAAGAAGAAAAATTAGCATAAAAATACAGCACCAAAAAGTCCTTATTTTTTTCTTGTGCTTGAACGAGCTGCTTGGGATTTTCTATCCATTCAATCATTGTGTCTACCTCTTCATAAGATTATATATTCTTTTTTGAAATATTCAATAAATTTTTTATTATTTTAGTTGCTTTTTATTTAAAAAAACATCAGCTAATGCTTCTTCTATATTCTCTTTACTAAAAAATAGTTTCGCTCCTCTTTCTTGCAGTCTTGTTATTCCTTTTTTGCTATTCCCAACATTCTCGGAAAGATATTTATTCCGTCATTGGTTGGGATGGCAATTCTTACTCGATCTTCTTTATTACTATTGATTTTTTGGGCTTTCAGTAATCTCACATAATTCTTGAAGAAGAAAAACTCTTCAAAGTCAGCGAAATTGTTACTTTCCAGTATCTGCTTCCAATCTCTTCCGATAAAATCAAAAGCATATTTGCATTCAATTTTTTTAAAAATAAGGCGGTGCAATGGCGGCATCTCAGCCATGTTAAATTCGGCATAATCGAGCATGAAAAATGCAGCGCCGGGTTTTAAATGGGTATAAATGTTTTGAAGCACTATTTTGCGGACTCTATGCGGGAAGCCGTGGATCACAAAGCTAATAAAAATTTTATCAAATTGCTCTGATATATCAAATGGAAGGTCAATTCTTTGCCTGAGAAATTTAATATTCTGATGTTTAGCGCATTTTCTATTGAATTGCTTTTCCATAATCGACGATACATCTATGCCGGTTATTGCTCCATTATCACCCAGATATTTTGCCATAATGCAGGCATTACGCCCGCTGCCGCAACCCAAATCGAGAATTTTATCTCCATGCTGAATATCCATTGCCTTAATTGCCCTATGAATAAAGCCGCGATAAAGCCCCAGAGAGGCAATATTCATAACCTTATCATAATTTTTTGCCGTAAATGGCTCTAATTCAACACCCGAATCAGGATATATTTTGTCTGTTTTTGAGTTCATTTTTTACAATCAATTTTATAGATAAAATAGAATGACAAAAAGATTATAAGTATAAATAGTACAAAAAACATTGTAAATCCAAATTCAGTTATTATCCAGCCACCTATAAATGAAAATATGAAAGGGATGATGCTTCCTGCACCTGACAATCCAGTATATAATGCCCTGTTCTCATTATTAGTGATTTCCAATAATATTCCATTTATAGAAACATTATGAATCGTAAAAACGACTCCGCCAGCCAAAAAGATATAAGGGAAAAGCATAGATCCTGGAAGTATCAAAATAAACAGAGGAACCAGGATAGCAAGAATTGAAGTAATGTACAACATGTATTGGTATTTAACTTTTTTGGAATAATAAAAGAGTACACTACCAGTTAGAACTCCGCCAATTACTTTTAGAATCAAAAAATTGCCAATGTCTTGGCTCCCCGCATAAAATATTTTCTTGGCATAAAAAATTAAGAAAGGCATCAGAACTATACTGATTCCCTGAGTATTAATCAAAAACAAATAATTTCTTAGCTTTATATTGGTACGGATTTCTTGATTAAAAATGTGTATGAATTTTACCAACCCGTCAATTTTGGAATTGGATACTGGAATTTCCTTGATTTTCCAGAACCCAAAAGACGCAATTCCAAGCAGTACAGCAGCGATAAAAAATAATGTGGTATAATTTATAGGGTAGACGTATTTTGACAATACACCTTTGGCAAGGAAGGCTGACAGAAAAACTACAATACTTGAAATAACGTTTTTGATAGAAAAAAATGCTTTCCTTTTTTCCTGTAATACGGATTTTCCCAAAATATCAACATAATTAATGTTTGCAAAAGCACCGCTAAACGAAAACAGCGAAATTAATATGAAAATAGACCAGATGATAAAACTATCCTGAATATGAGATGAAAAATAAAATAAAAGTGCCATACTGCCGAGAGCGAAAATACGAGCGTTGATTCCGCCCAGTAAATAACCTTTCTTTGAAGGTTGATTATTCAGGAACGGTGCAAAAAATAGTTGCGCAAATTTTCCTCCGCCCAGCATAATTGATGTTAATATTCCAAGATGCAGCGCACTGCCGCCCGCATCGACCATCATGGCCGGAATGATTGTGTCCACATCCATAAAATTTATTGCCAATGCAAGAAACACAGCATGCCATAAAAAGGAATAATAATTGTTTTTTGATATCTGTTTGTTTAATTCCACTGTATAAATCTATTTCGTATCATTGGTTGCTAATCGTAAAGCTATTTGTCAAATTTGTGATAAATTTTTATTTGCCGCTTCCATTTCGTTTGCTGCTTCTGATACAGTTTTGTAAATCGGTTCGTTAATATATAGTAATTTCCTTTTTTTGAACTTATTATTTTCTCTAAATTTAATCAAATTTTCTCTCTCTGAGTTACTTCATTCACGATAATACCGGGAAAATATACATCCAGTCAATAGGAATTCCGCATGAAAGAGAAAATTTCATAGAATTAGCCTGTAAAAAGGGGGCTTGGTCATGCTAACTTATAGATATCATGAAGGATAAGCACATAATAAGGGCTGATTTTTGGCCTTGTAATCTCCTTTTTGCCGTACAAATTAGCACTTTAAGAAAAGCTCTAAAAATAACATTGGATGATCTGCTTAAACGTACATTTTTGCCACCAAAACCATTGTTTTAAGGATGATTTTGAGAAGTTTTTTCAGTTTAACTGCTGAAAATTCAAACACTTCGTGCGGCCCGACCCCAAGATTGACCAAGATGGCCGTAATGAATCGGAATCACTGACCACTTTGGGCAGTATTATGCATTCTTTTTGTTGACAGAAATCAATAAACATATAATAATATGTATGAGGAGGTGTATTAAGATGCGCACAAATGTTGTTATTGATGACCATTTGATTGAAGAAGCATTAAAAATATCAAAGATAAAAACGAAAAAAGAGTTAATTCATAAGGCACTGGAAGAATTCGTTAGGAATAGAAAGAGAAGGGATTTAAGAGAGATCAAAGGGCATGTTAAATTTGCTGATGATTATGATTATAAGAAGCTGAGGATATGATGATCTTGGTAGACACATCGATATTGATCGATTATTTTAAGGGTAATACAAATAAAGGGATTGAAAAGTTTCATTTTATTCAGGAAAAAGGGATTCCATTTGGGATTAATAGTCACATTTATCTAGAAGTTCTCCAGGGTAGTAAGACTGAAAAGGATTTTAAAATCTTAAAAAAATACATGGATACTCAAATATTCTATGAGTTGAAAAATGGCCGGGAATCATATGCAAAGGCAGCAAAAATGTATTTGAAATTGCGGCAGAAAGGCATAATAGTAAAAAGTACAATAGACTGTCTTATTGCCAGGGTGGCTATTGAAAATGAACTCTTCTTGCTACACAATGATACAGATTTTACCAGAATCAGTAAGCATTTCCCTCTGAAAATCTGGGGTATCCTAGAGGGATATTAAAAAAAGAAAAAAGGATCGAGCAATGCTAAAAAAAGGAAAAAAAGAGATCGGGTCATGCTAACTTGTAAATATTACGAAAGATAGCCCAGATTTTCAGACATTTCATTAATTAGGTGAATTAAGAATCCAAAAAATAAAGTCACCTCTAGGATACGAGACTAAACATAAATATTCTACAATGGGTGTTTCGATAAAATCTATCAGAAAAACTCTCAAAAAATCTAACATAAAAGACGAGCTTATCGAAATTCTTAAAAAGATCCCCTTAGAAGCCTGGCAACTCATCGTAAATAAAGAACCAGAGTGGCAACATTTAGAACCTCTCCGGAATAAATTTCCTCACGGTTCATTTTCTGTCTTTATGCTTGCCGTAGGCCTTAATGCCTATCAACTTAAAGGAAGAGCAGAGATAACTTACTGGCCTCAGCTCTATGAAGTTATGAAAAACTATGATTCAGAACCATTCGTTAAAGCTCTGTATGAACATTTGGTCGAATTTTATAAAACAGAAAGACTAAGTGCTGCAAAGATCAAACGGTTATCTCGATTTTTAAGCAGCCCTCTAGCCGAAAAATTATGGAACAAATTCCCTCAAGAGATTTCCTCTATGACTACTAATATTTGGTATGGCTTAGGAAATGTAATGAAACAAGATTTGCACAAAAAGACGATTTGTTTTGCCATGAAGTGTTTGGGGATTTCTTTGATGATGATGAACGAATATGATTTTGATTTCCATGGCATCCCAATTCCAGTGGACTCACGGATTACCAAGTTTACCAATAGCCTCGGTATTGACATCGGAGAAAAAACTTTACCCATCCAAAATTTTTGGAATAGCATTCTGTCATCATTGCGTCCAGCCCTTCCACAAATCAACATGATTCATCTTGACAGCATAATATGGCAAATAGCTCATCATGATACCGACGAGTTAATTTCCTATTTTAATGATTTAGGCATTATTGATGTAGGCAAACGTTTATCACGCTTGTTACAAGACAATAACTCAGCTTAAAAACAGATTCCAAACCCTCCGATAAATGAAACTCTTAAATTTCATTCCTAAAGATTTTGTACTTCTTTAAATAGTCGACAGCGAATAAACCTGAAGGGCTCCCAAAGTGTAAACCAAAGGGCCAAAGGAATTATAAATTACTTTCTATCGTTCATGAATGTATATATGATTTTTTATAACTCAAGGTTGTAAAAACAGCCAATCATTGATTTTTAATAACTTAGAGTTATAAAATAAGTAAAATATTGACTTGCTACTAATGGTAAAATAAAGTATTCAAGAATGACAAAGAAAACGCTCGGTTTTTTGAGGGGAAAAGAAGATTTAGGACTATTGAAGCTTGTATTTGATTAAAGTCACGGATGTAAGTCTGTGGTTATTTACTTATTAACGGAGGTAAAAATGAATATAAGACCACTTGCAATTTGTACTGAATCTCCTGTTGATCAGGGATTTATGACATATCTGACAGGCTACGGTACAGAAATTACTCTAGGTATTTATATGTGGTTAATCGATGGTGTAAGTAATGGCAGGCATATTTTGGTTGATACTGGTGCTTCAGGCGAGTTCATCAGAAGCACTGGTTTTCCTGGCAAAGATTTTCAATCTCAAGAGAAAGCATTAGAAGAAGTTGGTTTAACAGTGAACGATATAGATATTGTTATTTTGACTCATCTTCATACTGATCATGCGGCCGATATTTCAAAATACAAAAATGCTGTTTTTTATATTCAGAAAGATGAATTGGAATATGCTAAAAATCCTCACCCGACACATAAAGGCTGGTTTGTTATTCCCCCTAAAGAAACAAAACTAATGCTTGTAGAGGGAGACCAAGAGATTATTTCGGGTGTTAAGGTCCTCAAAACTCCAGGACACACACCTGGTGGTCAAAGTGTTTTAATTGACACGGAAAAGGGAAATGTTTGTATTAGTGGATTGTGCACAATAGAAGAAAATTATTATCCTCCTAAACGGTTAAAAGAGATGGGAATCCAAGCAATTGCTCCTGGTATTCACATTGATGCTCTTCAGGCATATGATTCTGTTCGGAAAATACAGGAAATTGCAGATATAATCATAGCTCCTCATGATAAAAAATACATGGATCTTGAAATTATTCCATGATAAACATGTTTCCATTTACTTTGCTATTCTTAAGACGTCATAATGTTTTACAATATCCTATAGACATTAGTGCTTATGAATAAAGGAGAAACAAATGGATTCTAAAGAAAAAATAGTGTCGGTAAGGGCTGACCTTGAAAAAAATCGTCTTTATACGACTGTAAGAGGATTTCTCACTAAGGAAGATATATTATCGCTTCCTGATGAACTTGAAAGTGAGGCGAAGAAGCTAAAGCCTGGATACATAGCCATCTCGGATATCAGGGGATACAAGCCGGCTACGGAAGATATGCAGAATATTATGAGTAAAAATATGGAAGCAGCCCTAAGGACTGGAATGGGTGCTACAATTAGAGTAGTTGATGAATTAAATATATCACAGAGCGAATTACAAGAATTGTCTTCTTCAAAGCATGGGTATAAGGCTGTTATTTGCAAATCAGTTGCAGAGGCGGAAACAGAGGCTGAAAAGCAAGAAAAGAAGAACAAATAGTGACACATCCCATTTTTTATGTTCTATGCTTTATGCTTTTGTGGCCTTCCCTTCGGCCTTTTAAATAGGATATGTCCCTATTTAAAAAAACTACAAAAATAACATCGTATAATCTACTTATACGTACATTTTTGCCACCAAAACCATTGCTTTAAGACCAATTTTGAGGCCGTTTTTTAGTTTAACTCCTGAAGATTCAAATAGTTCGTGTGGCCCGACCCCAAAATTACAATATTACATAGCTATTCATTACAATTTATGTTTTTACTTTCCTAAGATTCTGATATAATTTAGTTGTGGAGAAAACAACTAGAAAAATCACTTTTAAGGATGCGGAAAGATTAGATATCGAATATTGGAAATCCTGTACACCTGAGGAAAAACTCGATATACTTCAATATTTAAGGGGATTGTATTACGACTTTAAAAATGAGAACCGAAAAAGATTTCAAAGAATTTATCGCATTGTTAAACGAACATAAGGTTCGTTATCTCATCGTTGGAGGATTTGCTTATAGCTTCTATGCAGAACCACGATTCACGAAGGATATAGACTTTTTCGTAGAGGCCTCAACTGATAATGCAGATAAGATGCTTAATGTTTTGGAGGGGTTCGGATTTAAAAATGTGGGGATAACAAAGGACGATTTTCTAAAATCGGACCAGATAATTCAATTGGGCATTGCCCCCTTGCGAATAGATATTATTACTTCGATAAACGGAGTCAGCTTTAAGGAGGCATGGAATAACCGCACAGTGGGAAAATACGGGAATATTCCTGCAAATTTTATCTCAAAATCTGATTTGATAAAAAACAAGAAAGCAACCGGCCGTGCTCAAGATATCGCAGACATAGAGAAACTTAAGAAAATATAACCCTCGGATAGAATTTATACTTTTTTATTTTATTTCGCGGTCTAATCCCTTTTATTTCTTTTGAATTCCGATTCTTACTTTTAGGAAACCTAATCAGGGAGATTCGTCCAGATGAGGCATGTTCATCTTTCGCAGCATATCATGTAAGCGTTGGTCATTCCACAGAGGCTTAAATGAAGGAAGTATCCCGATCATCATACCTGTCACTGTCACTCCAGGCGCCTCAACCGAACGGGCAATGCCAAAATCCATGATCTTGGCATCGCCTTCTTTATCGATCATGATGTTCTGAGGTTTCAAATCCCGATGCACAACACCCAGCCTATGTGCCTCAACCAAACCTTCACACACCTGCTTAGCTATTGATATTGCTTCCCCGTCTGCTAACTTCCCTTTCCTTTTTATCAGGCTCTTTAGATCTTCACTCGGAACATACTCCATGGTGATGTATGGAGTACCTTCCTCCTTGGCGATGTGATACATCCGGCACACGTTCTTGTGAGAAATCTTGCGGGCAAATTTCAGTTCATTCCGGAAGCGTTCAACAGTACTCTCATCAGAGGCAATTTCAGGTTTCAAGAGCTTTATGGCAACTTCTTCATTAATCTCCTTATCTAAAGCCTTATAGACCCTGCCCATGCCTCCTTTTCCGAGCTCCTCGACGACATCATACCTGGATGCAAAAGTAGTTCCTGTTGTTAATCCTTTCGCGGGCGTCTCTATAGTTTTTGTGGGAGAGATTTTCTCTAAGGGCTTAAGTGGAGTAGAACACTTTCTTCAATAAAGAGCATTGTCTGGATTCTCAAAATTGCATTTGGAGCATTTGATAGACATCTTCACCCCCTTTCATGGAATAAAAGAAGAGCTCTCGCTTAAAGCTCACTTGATTCCTCTTTATGCTGATGCAATTATTATCACAGCAGGAATGCGATGTCAATTGAAGGAAAAGCAGACCTCCCTCTTTGTCACGAGCTGTTTGTGTTAATTAATGTCATGCTTGATACAATTTCCGAGGGTAGAAAAAATTGGATTCTCCTTCTTAATCTTCGCAGTAAATTCCTCACATTTTTGCTCAATGTCCACCTGCTGCCGTAAGAAATTAACCTATTGCACGAAAAATGGTGGGGTCGATAATATGTCACATAATGTAATATTTAGCGGCATTCTGCTCTTTAAAATAAGGGGAGTAATTAATCATTTTTTTCTGACTTTGGAATCCCTATCCATCTTGGTGTCCTATTCACATATTCACGATAGGAATCTCCGTACTTTTCCAGAAGGAAGCGTTCCTCGGATGGTACCACAATATGCCAGAGAACTATCCATAAAACAGCACACAGCAAGACTACCCAAGAAGCACAGGCTATGCCTATCCCGGTATACATCAAGAAGCCGCTTAGGTAAATCGGATGCCTTGAAATCCGATAAAACCCTCTGGTAACTGGTTTATCGATATGAGTAGAAGCTGCGTTGAAAATAGTTGCGACGGAAATAACCAGGGCAATAGCAAAAATTGGAAGGCCAAAATATAGCCATGCTGTGCCTATCATAAGTGGAAGAAAGATGGAGTAGACAAAAACAACAGGCATGATTATGACATGAGTAGAAAGGCCTAATATCTTCTCGGTTTTCTTAAATGGAGCAACTTGGCTCATCCTTTTCGTTCTTTTCCTTGCTTCCTTGTCCAAAAAAAAATCTGGGATAAACATCGCTAGAAAAAATAAAATTTGAAGTATCCAGGCATTCCATACACCTATTTTAAAAACTGGTACGAGCGACATAACTTACCTCCTTATAAAAAATAGGAAATGGGTATCATGTCCCCATTTTATTGTCCGAGCTTCAGAATGTACTCAGCATACAAGTTGGCAATCCACAGGAAGGGCGTACACCCCAGATTTCCTCTATTGTAAGGCATTAACGGAATATTCAATACCTATCGTAGGAAAAGCGAAAAATTTTTTGGATAACAGGAATTTAATTGTGGAGGACATCTCTTTTCCGTTCTTAATTACTTCGATTTTTCTCTATTTAACTCTAGCTAAATTCTATTTGAAGGCAATAACTGAAGTCAAGAATAAAAAGGGATTGTATTAGACATGTCTTTCCTCAAGCAGGTAAAATTGAATAATTAAATGAATGTTTTATTTAGGCTTGAACCTTAACCTCATATTCTTCGCGAATAAATGACGGTTCTTCTAATAAGTTCAGGAATTTGACCAGCTGTTCTTGATAGTAGCGGTTCTCCTCATTGGCAATGGCATCTTCTTCACTCTCCCACAAAGATAAAGCAGCACATTTTCCAGTTTTGTTATCGACTAGGAAATAGATTCTACAATAGCCTTTCTGTGATTTGGCTGCAGGAACCACACTATTCCTATATAGCTTTACACTTTCATCTATCCTGTCCATCTTGAGTTGAAACTTAGTTAGACGTGCAAACATATTAGTACCCTCCTTATTACAAATCTTTACTGATCTTCTGTGGGGTTTTCTCTATCTCTCTAATGCGCATCACTGCACTTGTGGCAATGACTTTCAATTCTTCGACCGGCGTCCCTACGATTACTCCCTCTGCTGTGATTCCTTTTGTATGTAGCGAAGGTGCTATCCAAAAATCCATAATCCGAGCATTGCCTTCTTTGTCGATCATAATGTTACTGGGCTTTACATGGAAATCAAGGGACACGTTACCGATCTCAAAAAATCGGTACATGTCCCTGATTTCAAAGCCTATCGCAGCATGTCCCATCTTAATATATTCATGCTTATGAATTATTTAGGTTAATTATAGAACAAATATTAATGCAAAAAAAGCAATATTTTGTTAATCGGTTTGTCTATTAGTATGTTATTTGTTTGTGATTTGGAATTTTATTTTTATACCTATTTGTTTTTTTTAAATTTCCTTAATTCCTTTTGTAAATTTTTTATCTCTCTTTCTTTTTGCTCTAGTAGTCCCACTCTTATTTTCTGTTCTATCTTCCTCTTTTCTATTTCTAGGACTCTCCTCTTAAGACTATTCTCGTCGAAATGCAATAAATATGAAATAGATACATTTAATGCTTTCGCTCTTCTCTCTGAAGTATATAAACCAGGATTTCCAATCTTGCCAGATTCAATATTGCTTATGTGCGATCGGCAAATGCCAGCAACTTTCTCAATGTAAAGGAAAAGGGGTCGGGCCATGCTAACTTATAGATATCATGAAAGATACCCCAAAATAAAAAATAAAAAAAAAGATACAAGTGTTTATTTCTTTTTTTTCAATCCAAGTTTTTCCTCAATATCCAGATTCATATTCCCACCAGGACAATCAATAGAAGGAAGCCAGGGTTTGATATCCAGAACAGGTGTTTTGTTAAATACGTCAATGCCTCTTACATGAAGGATATTACCTTCAACCTTATCAAGCTTTATTACACTAAAACCGATAGAGTTAGGATGATTTGGAGATCTTGTGGCGAACAATCCAAAAGCATGTGAACTGCTTGGTGGTCGAACTGGAGTATGCCAACCTTTAGAAAGATGCATATGATAGATTACGATGATGTATTCAAATTTTTCAAGATCCTGCAATGCCTCCTGATATTCTGGATACACTTCAATAGTACCTTTATTTTCAGGCTGAAGGATTCCCTGCCTGGGAGCTCCTGTTTGAGGAGTTAATTCAGTATGGAATATACCAATGGGGTGATAGACTATTTTCATAGGGTCCTGTTTTATTTGTTCTTCAACTTGAATTGTTCTAGCCAATAATGGAATAGCGCATCCACCCAGGAGTAGGACGACTAGGCTCAGATAAACCATTTGTTGGAATAGCCAGTAGTTACTCATTTTTTCGTTCTCCTGATGATTTACAATCCAATCTTATTACATTGTTCTGCATAATTGAAGGATTTATTAGCCTGCTTGGAATCAACAAGGCACTATTTTTTGAATTTTTATAACTTAGGGTCATCAAATTAGCCAATCTTTGAATTTTTATAACTTAGGGTTATGAAATCGGCCAATTATTTATTTTTAATGACTTAAGGTTATAAAATCAAAATATTTTTGACGCTCCGATGACTTAGAGTCATAAAAACAGCTAATTCTGTTGCTGCAATAGGGAAATATTTAAAAAAATATTGACATAAGTATGAGATTTATTTTTAATTTAAAAATAAGCTTACTTCACCCAATATGATCGGTGGTGATAGAATTATAGTTACCGGAGGAACAGTGAATGTTATCACCAGGTCGGACAGTAATGCACTTTCAGGCGACCTTACTTATATATACAAAAATCACATTAACATGTTGGGTACTGTTGAAACCAATGGGCAGTGGGAACAAGTCTCCTATTTTGATCCAGATACAGGCATGAATTTTCAGTTATAGTAGCTCACATCGGATTCTTATGAGATCACTGATTTCTTTATAAAATTTTTATAAAAAGGAGCAAAAATGAAAAAAGTATTTGTATTTTTTATGCTGGTTATTGTTACCTTAACTTTTATTTGGGCAAATCCAGATAAACGTCCTATGACTGTGGATGATTCTCTGAATATCATTACAGTCAGGGATGTACAGCTTTCACCTGACGGGACAAAAATTTTTTACGGGTTAAAAAGGCTAGATTGGCCTAAAAACGGTTATAAAAACACTTATTTTATATGTGATGCAGACGGAAAAAATAAAAAAATATTTTTAAGAGATGACCTGAAAGCGAGTCGTTTTAAGTTTTCCCCAAATGGAAATTATCTTAGTTTTATAAGCAAGGTGGACAAAAAAAGCCAAATATTTCTTATTCCAGTAGACGGTGGCGAAGCACATAAATTAACTAATCATGCTGTTAATGTTAAGGATTATGTATGGCAACATGATTCTAGCACAATAATATTCAGAGCAGATGAAGCAAGAACTTCAGAAGAACAGAAGGAATATAAACTAGGAGATGATGCAATATTTGTCGATGAAGCTCCAAACGGGAGAGAAAATGCCCGGTTTAGCCGGCTGTTCTACTATGATCTGAAGACAAAGAAAGAAAATGTGATCTGCAATGAAAATCTTGTGATCAGCGATTTTGATGTTTCCAGAGATGGGAAACAGATTGTTTTTGTTGGAACTCCTGACATGCGTACGAATTACCCGTTTTTGGCAGAACTGTTCATAATAAATACCGACGGAACTGATTTTCTACAAATCACAAAGAATAAAGGTCCGGAAGATAATCCTAAATGGTCTCCAGACGGAAAAACAATACTTTTCCATGCTCCTTATTTATCTGTAGAAAAAGGAAAGTTTGATCTCCACAATGGCTATTTCTGGCTTCTGGATATCGAAACAGGAAAATTCCGCAGGCTGGAAAGTCAAAAACAGGGGGAGAATTATGGAGGGATCTCTGCCTGGGGACCAGAAGGAAAATATATTTATTTTAATGAACTGCATAGCACTAATACTAATTTCTACCGTATCAATATAAAAACCGATACACTGGAAGCCATGACTGGGATTACAGGTACCCTCTGGACAAAATCCTTTTCAGCCGATATGCAGAAAATGGCCTATACTCTCCAGGATTATAAAACCCCAGCTGATTTATATGTTTCTGATCTGCGGCTAGAAAATCAAGTGCGTATTACTGACGCTAATCCCTGGATCAGGAAGGAGATTCTGTTATCTTCGGCTAGAACAGTGCAGTGGAAAACTAAAAAAGATGGATTAAAGATCGAGGGGATGTTTTTTCTGCCGGGAGACCACAGAAAAGGAGATAAAGTTCCTTTGGTCGTAAATATACACGGTGGACCGGCTGGAGTAGTAGAAAGTTTATTTCGACCGCTATTCCATATCTATGGTGGGCTGGGTTATGCTGTGCTGGGCCCCAATTATCGTGGCTCTACCGGATACGGCGATAAAATACTGCGTGGTCTTATGGGTGAAGTAGGAAATGGAGAGCATGCTGATGTGATGAGTGGAGTGGATTATGTCATAGAAAACTTTGATATAAATCCAAGCCAACTGGCAGTTAGAGGCTGGAGCTGGGGCGGAGTCAGCACCGGATATCTAATCACCCATGTACACCGTTTTAAGGCGGCTATGGCAGGAGCCGGAGTCTACAACTGGTTTGCCGAGGTAGGGCCAGGTTTTAATTTCGATGTAACCTTGTGGTATATAGGCTGCACACCATGGGAAAATCCTGCAGAATGGACCAAACGTTCTGCTTTTTACTTTGCAAAAAATGTGACGACTCCCACTCTCTTGATTCATGGAGGAGCTGACACGACTTCCAGCTTTAATCAGAGTTTGATGTATTTTACTGCTCTAAGAGATATAGGGAGAATACCCGTGCGTTATATCAAATTACCACGCCAGGGTCATGGTATAGATGAGCCTCGCTTGCAACGCATTGCTTTAGTAGAAGAAATTCGCTGGTTTAAAAAGTATGTAAAATAGGGACACATCCCATTTAAAAGGCCAAGGCGAAGGTTCAGAGATATATGTGATAAATAAAGATGGCTCCAATCCTGTATGTTTAGGCGAAGGTTTTAATCCTACCTGGTCTCCCTTTGAAAAAAAGCAGTAAAGCATTTGACACGGATTTACGCGGATTCAAATTCTGTCTTTTTTCTTAGGCTTAATGTTGACCTGATTCTTTTTTTTCGGTATTTTGTCCAGAGAAAAGGATGTAGGAAAATAAAATGACCGGGAGATATTTTAAATGTTTTTTTGCAGGCGCTGTTTTATTTCTCCTATCTACAGCAGTATTCTCCCAGACATTCGCGTATAAAGGATTTGTCTCTGGCTGGTTGACCGTTAATACTGACGCTAATACAAAGCCTCAACTCGGCCTCCGCTGCCTGTCTGAATTTTCCCTGGAAAAGGCTCTTTCTCCAAAATACAATTTTGATATTGAATTCTCCTTGAATGCATACGGTACAGGCACTATAAATGCTTTGGATGATGTTCATACGGAAGGAAAAGTAAAGCCTTACCGGATGTGGCTTCGTTTTTCATCAGCTCAGTTTGAGATTCGTCTGGGACTCCAGAAGATAAATTTCGGGTCAGCCTCGCTGCTTCGTCCTTTGATGTGGTTTGACCGTATAGATCCGCGCGACCCTCTTCAGCTTACTGACGGAGTCTACGGCCTTTTAATGAGGTATTATTTTCTTGACAACACCAATATTTGGGTGTGGGTACTTTACGGAAATGATGAACCAAAGGGCTGGGAATCAATGTCTTCTGACAGAAAATCTCCTGAGCTGGGAGGACGCATCCAGACCCCATTGGGGAAAGGTGAGATAGCTTTTTCCTATCACCACAGGGAAATCGCTGTAAAGGGGCTTTTCCAAGGCCTGGAGCCTGACAACACCCGGATTCCGGAAAACCGATTTGCGCTTGATGGTAAATGGGACATTGGAATCGGCATATGGTTTGAAACATCTCTGTTTCATCAGCAAACCGAATGCCTTCCCTATACATGGCAGAGGGCTTTAAATGTGGGTATGGATTACACTTTTAATATAGGGAATGGTTTAAATGTTATTGGCGAACATTTTGTTTTAGAAGCAAGCAAGGATGCCTTTGGTTCTGGTGAAGCCGCTAAATTTTCGGCTCTGGCTTTGAATTATCCCTTGGGTTTACTAGATAATATTACAGGAATACTATATTATGATTGGGAAAATAAAGACTTTTACAATTTTTTAAGATGGCAGCGGACTTACGACAGATGGAGTTTTCATTTTATGGCGTTTTGGAATCCTGAACAGTTTCGGGTATACAACACCCAACCGGGGAATAACCTGTTTGCCGGGAAAGGGATACAGGTGATGGCAGTATTTAATTATTGAGAGGAAACAATGGAAAATTCTTTTTTGATTAAAACCAAAGAGCTTGTCAAGATCTATCTTATAGGATGGAAAAAATTAGCCGCTTTAGACCATGTCAGCTTAAACTTTGCCAAGGCTGAGTTTACCGGTGTAGTCGGGCCCAGCGGCTCGGGAAAAACCACTCTGCTGAACATCATAGGTTCTCTTGATGTTCCTACAGAAGGCAGTGCTGAAGTTTTGGGGAAAAAAGTAGAAAAACTGTCAAATCGACAGGCAGCTGCTCTACGAAACCAAAGCATCGGATTCATTTTTCAAACATTTAACCTGCTTCCTGTATATACGGTTTTTGAAAATGTGGAGTTTCCACTTTTACTGCTGGGGATGTCCTCGGGTGAGAGAAAACAAAAAGTTATGCAGACTTTAGAATGGGTAGATCTGGTGGATCGTGCCAAATCCAAACCGGCCCAGCTTTCCGGCGGTCAGTGTCAGCGTGTAGCAATCGCGCGGGCAGTGGTTAAAAAACCTGCCATAATATTAGCTGACGAACCGACTGCGAATCTGGATGCTGAGAATTCGCATAAAATCCTCCGGACTATGGAAGAATTAAACCGGGAGCTCAAAACTACTTTTATCTTTGCCACTCACGATGAAAAAGTCATCCGCTATTTACACAGGAAAATTACTCTTGTCGATGGGAAAGTAGCAAAAGATGAGGTAATGAATCCAAAAAAAATTGAAGGGAAAGGACAATGATAATCCCGCGGTTGGCTCTAAAAAACCTGTTAGGAGCCGGTCTCCGCACCTGGCTTAATGTAGTGGTGCTATCTTTTGCTTTTGTCGCGATCATCGGGCTCCAGGGTATATATGAAGGTATGAATAATCAGGCGGTTCACGCTCTGACGGATGCTGAATACGGAGGAGGCCAGTACTGGCAGGAAAATTACGATCCTTATGAGCCCTTATCTCTTCCGGATGCACATGCGCCTTTGCCTGAGGCCTTACTTGGCTTAAAAGATGAGGGTTTAGCAGCGCCTGTATTGATCGTTCAGGGCACTATTTATCCCAGCGGCCGCATCCAGCCTGTTTTGATAAAGGGAATAGACCCTACCCAGTCAGTAATATCTATTCCCACCCATTTTCTCGCCCGTGAAGATGTAGAGCTGCCTGCCCTTATCGGTACCCGCATGGCTAAAAATGCCGGTTTAAAAAAAGGAGATACAATAACTGTCAGGTGGCGGGATGCTCAGGGTACATTTGATGCTAAGGATGCCTATATTGTTGAGGTCATGCGCACAACTGCGCAGTCGATCGACCGGGGCCAGATGTGGGTTCCGCTGAAGAAAATACAGGAACTTGCCAGGATGCCGAATGAGGCAAGCTTGGTTGTGCTGGTCCAAGATACTGAGCTCTTAAAAGAAGGACTGGCGGGATGGGACTTTAAAAACCTTGAATTTCTTATTAAGGACATAACTGAATTGGTGCAGGCCAAGACAATAGGGGGTTCCATTATGTATGTGATCTTGCTTTTACTGGCTATGCTGGCGATTTTTAATACCCAAGTGCTTTCAATTTTCAGGCGGCGAAAGGAAATGGGGACTTTAATGGCCTTGGGATTTACCCGTGTTAAAGTTATTCAGCTTTTTACTCTGGAAGGAGCTTTGCATGGTGTCCTGGCTGCTCTAGTAGCTGCGATATACGGCACTCCGCTTTTGGCCATTTTTGCTAAGAAGGGATGGGCTATGCCTGATAGTGTTGACAGCTATGGGTTTGCCATAGGGGATAAACTTATCCCCACTTATGGGGCGGGCTTGATCATTGGCACAACCGTTCTTGTCCTTATTGTGACCACTATTGTCAGCTTTTTGCCTACCAGAAAAATTGCGAAACTTAAACCGACTGATGCTTTGAGGGGAAGGATGTCATGATAAAATTTCTATTTAAAGGGCTGCTCAGGGACCGCTCGCGGAGCCTGTTTCCGATTCTGACTGTCTTTTTGGGAGTTTTACTTACAGTAGTGTTTTACGGTTGGATTCAAGGCGCTTTGACCAATATGATAGATGCAAATGCCAGATTCAGCACCGGTCATGTAAAAATAATGTCGCGCGCTTATGCTAAAGAGGTTGACCAGATACCTAATGACCTTGCCTTTATCGGAGCTGAGAAACTTACGCAGGATCTAAGACATCAGTTTCCCAGTTTGATCTGGGTTTCCAGGATCAAATTTGGTGGATTACTCGACATTCCGGATGAATATGGAGAGACCCGCGACCAGGGTCCGGTATCGGGGATGGCAGTGGATCTTTTTTCATCTGAAACGCGGGAATGGGAGATTCTAAATCTTACGGATGCGCTTGTGCGTGGCCGGCTGCCGGAAAAGAGGGGGGAAATTTTAATCGGCGAAAAATATGCCCGCCAGTTGAATGTAAAACCCGGGGAGACAGCGACACTTATCAGTTCCACAATGTATGGAAGTATGGCAATGGCTAATTTTACTGTAGCCGGCACCATACGTTTCGGGGTAACTGCTCTGGACCGGGGGGCAATGATAGCGGATATTAGCGACATCCGGGCGGCTCTGAATATGGAGGATGCTTCCGGTGAGATCCTGGGATTATTCAATGATTTTGTCTACCGTGATGAGCAAGCTGAGGAGATCAAAGCCGCATTTAATGCCAATTATGCAAAAGGTAATGATGAGTTTTTACCGGTTATGGACACATTGCCCGGTCAGAGTGGCATGGCAGACTACCTGGAGATGGTCGGGACCATGTCTGTATCGATATTAGTTATTTATATAGTAGCAATGTCTATTGTGTTGTGGAATGCCGGTCTGATGGGCAGTCTCAGGCGCTATGGGGAGATCGGGGTACGCCTGGCAATGGGGGAGACCAAAGGTCATCTCTATCGTTCGCTGATCAGTGAATCTTTGATGGTAGGCTTTATCGGCTCGGTTTTAGGTACAGCAGTAGGACTGGCAATAACCTATTTTCTGCAGGAAAAAGGAATTAATATAAGTGGGATGATGAAAAATGCTTCCATACTTTTTTCAGATGTCATGCGCGCCAGGATAACACCTGCCTGTTTTTTTATAGGATTTTTGCCGGGGATGGTGGCCACTTTCCTGGGTGCTTCGATCTCTGGTATCGGAATATATAAGCGTAAGACATCTCATTTGATGAAGGAGCTTGAAGCATGAAACGCTCATATCTAATATTTGGGATTTTGGTTTTATTGATAGTTTCCGCTGCAAATGCGGTTGAAACGCCTTCGGGTGAATGGATCTTAAAGCAGGTAGATAAAAATATCGGTTCCGATAATAAAATAACAATGGGGGCTATGATAATCCATGGCCGCAGAGGAAGTAGGACGATTAAATCAAAATCGTGGCTTAAAGGCACAAACATCTCTTTTACTGAATATCTGGCTCCTGCCCGGGAAAAGGGCACCAAGATGTTAAAGCTGGCCGATGAGTTGTGGACATATTCGCCTTCCACTGACAGGATAATCAAGATCTCAGGGCATATGCTGAGACAATCTGTTATGGGATCTGACTTTTCTTATGAAGATATGATGGAAGACCCGGAGCTGCACAAATTGTATGAAGCTGAAGTAATAGCAGAAGAAACTTATGATGAAAGGCTGTGCTGGGTTTTGGAATTGACCGCACGTGATGATGATATCGCTTATTACTCCCGGAAGGTCTGGGTGGATAAAGAAAGATTTATTGCCCTTAAAGAACAACGTTATGCCCGCAGCGGTAAACTGCTTAAAACTACGGAAATATTCGATGTTATCATTGTGCAGAACCGTTGGGTTCCAAGAAAGATGCTTTTTAAAGATGTGCTCAAAGGAGGGAAGGGAACGGAATTTTTACTGGAATCTATTGAATTTAACGCTGATATTCCCGCTCACATATTCACAAAAGCAGCCCTCAGAAAATAAAATAGGATGTGTCCCTATTTATTCTGCTTCCCGTCCGTCGAATAGATGGATGATGCGCTGGGAATGACTGGCTAAGCGGTCGTCGTGGGTAACCATAACGATAGTACGTCCTTTCTTCCAAAGCCTGCCGAGAAGTTCTATTATCTCTTCGCCGCTCTTAGAATCCAGATTTCCGGTGGGTTCGTCAGCCAGGATAATGGAAGGATCGTTGGCTAATGCCCGGGCCAGAGCGATACGCTGCTGCTGACCTCCGGAAAGCTCTGAAGGCCGGTGCCTTTTCCACTTTAAAAGTCCTACTTCGTTTAATAGTTCAGTAATACGTTCTTTTCGATTTCTGCTGTTTTTTCCGTTAAAGAGCATGGGGAGTTCTATATTCTCCCAGGCGGTGGCATAGGGGAGGAGGTTGAAATTCTGGAAGACAAAGCCCATCATTTTGTTGCGGATAGAGGCAAGCTGATCAAAGGTAAGTCCTGCTACGTTTTTACCTTCCAGGTAATACTCCCCCTCGGTCGGGGTATCCAGACAGCCGATGATGTTCATAAGAGTCGACTTGCCTGAGCCTGAGGGACCCATGATGGTTACAAATTCTCCGGCAGCAATCTGCAAAGATACTCCGCTCAACGCTTCAAGCGCCTGAGTACCCATTTGATAAACCTTTTTGATTTTATTGAATTTGATCATAGTATCACCTCTATTCATACCGAAGAGAATCAATGGGATTGAGCCGGGAAGCACGCACAGCCGGGAAAATGCCTGACATAAATACCAACGTCCCCACAATGACCAGGAAAATGATAAATGTCTCAAATGAAAAAATCGGACGTAGGAGATATCCTTCTATTCCAAATCCCTCATAATTGATCGGGGCAAGCCGAACCAGATATATGATGTTGAAAGCCGTTACAAGGCCCCAGAAAGTCCCTTTCAAAAAAATAAACAGTGTTTCCAGGATGAACTGTTGGATAATCACCCGGCGCTTAGCGCCGAGAGCCATCTTAATGCCGATCTCCTGTTTCCTTTCTCTGATGACAGCATACATCAAATTAGTGACACCCACAGCTCCGATAAGCAGTGTCAAAGCACCCATTATGCCAAGGAATACCTCAATGCCCTTGAATATGGCTCCAGCTTCTTTAGCGTCATCGATCGTATTCCAGATACTGAGAGCATAACGGTCGGTGGGGTCAAAACGGTATTTTTTACCGAGTAGAGTATGCACCCGATCCTCGATGAGCGGAGAAAAGTGAATCTCCCGGGGATGGATGTGGATGCGGTCTATATGCACCTGACTGTCGATCTGGGTGAAAGCCGAGTAAGGGGTATAGATCTGATCTGCGTCCGGCCCCTGATACATGGAATCCTGGAGCTTTTTTTTCAGTACGCCAATAACAGTAAATGGGATGCGGTTTATGATGATGTTTTGTCCCACAGGGTTCTCAGTGCCAAAGAGGTCGGTTCCTACTTTCCAACCGATAAAAGCCACTTTGCGGCCATTCTTCACATCCTCTGCATTTAGAAAACGGCCTCCCATTTGAGGAATCTGGGTCCGCATCTGGGCAAACTCTGCTGTTGTTCCATGAATCGTACGGTTGATCTCTTTGCGATTTGCCGATACAGGCCAACTGTTATAAGATTCGGGAGCTATCAAGGATATTTCGGGAATTCTCTCCTTTAGATACTGGATGTCGCCTGGGTAAAGACGGATTCGCCTTCCTTTGGGAAGCCCTTGATAAAGTTTTGAGGTTTGGCCTCCGGAGATCATGATCAGATCTTGTCCCAAACCGCTGAAACTTATGCGGAACTGGGCTGACATTCCCTGACCAAATGCAAGAAGTAGAAGAATCGAGAGGGAACCCCAGAAAAGAGCAAATGTGATCAGAGCAGCTTTCTTGCGTCGTTTTCGGAATTCATTCGAAAAGAAGCGCAGCAGTGTAAGATTCATTTTATTTCCTCAGTGCAGTGATGGGATTTGTAGAGGCAGCATTTTTGGCGGGAATGAAGCCGGCAACAGTCCCGATTAGCAGAAGGATTGATATAGATGAGACAGCGACCGAGTGACTGATTTGGGGAGTTCCTACAAACTGGGTGACAGCCTCCGGCATTGTTTGGACTAACCTTACTACGGCTCCGGAAAAAGCAAAGCCGACAAGCCCGCCAATTAACATAATAGTGAGTGACTCGCTGAAAAACTGAAACAGAATTGTGCGGCGGCGGGCACCCACAGCCAGTTTGATTCCGATCTCCCGGCCTCTTTCTTCTACTACGACCATCATGATAGATGCGACTCCCACTCCTCCTACAAGCAGGGTAAAGGAGCCGATAACCCCCAGGAATACATTGAAGGCGATGAAAAAAGTCCGGAAACTTTTTTCCATTTCAAGCGTATCCCAAACAGCGATCGCATCTGGATCCTGAGGATCGAACCCGATCAGCTTGGATAGGTGATTTTTAATTCCCTGTGTCACCTCAGCACTCCGATTGAAATCCAAAGGGCGGAAGATGATGTTAGAAACGTATTTGGCCCCGTAGAGGGTGCTGTAAGTGGTCCATGGGATAAAGGCACATCTTTCGTCTCGATTACCATTGTAATTCGAGGATTGAAGTTTTTTCGCCATGACCCCAATCACGGTGAAGGGGACTCCTTCGATAAAGATGCTTTTCCCCAGGGGATCACTGGTGGTGAAAAGATCTGTAGCTAAGACGTTTCCGATAAGGCATACCCGCCTTTTCTCTTTCATGTCTAATGGATTTATAAAACGCCCCTTTGCCGGGATAATGTTGCGCATCCGCTCGAAAGGAGGGTTGATTCCCCGCACAGTGTTAAGAAACTCCCGTCTTTCATACCGCATCCTACAGCTTCTAACAAATTCCGGGCTTATAATTTCAATATCTGAAACTTTATCGGGGATGTCTTCTACCTGCTCAGGAGTTATACGGATGGGTTTGCCTTTCTGAAATCCTTTGTATGGAAGAGTGGTCTGTGAGGGGAACATAAGCACGATCCCGTAGCCCATGCCGTGAAAGCGCTTTGTCTGAGCTTTTCCCACTGATTCACCAAAGGCGATCAAAAGAATGACTGAAAAAGTTCCCCAAATAACCCCAGAAAGAGTGAGAATGGTCCGCAGTGGCTGGCGCATCAAGTCGCGGACGAGATTTCGAAAGAAGATAGTAATCATATGATTTTACGGGGAGGTCTTTCAACAACCTTTTCACCTTCTTTTAAGCCGTTTGTGATTTCGATGTTCAATCCGTCAGAAAGACCAGTCTGAACCTCTTTTTTTTCTATCTCTTCGCCCTTTTGCACTTCTACAAATTTCTTGCCGTTTTCAAATAGCACCAGTCGTTCAGGAAGTATCAAGATGTCTTCTCTGGCTTGGACAGTAATTGTGGCTGTGGCGGAGTAGCCTGCTCGAAGCAGCTGACCGCCGTCATCGGAGATAAGGATTTCAATGTCAAAAAGGGTGGCGTTGCCATCTTTCTTTGCCTTGGGATATATCCTATCCACCTGGCCCAGGATACGACTATCAGGCAAAGCGCCTATTTGAATGTCCGCATCCATACCGACCCGGATTTTTCCGACATCGATTTCATCCACTGTGCCCTTAAAAAGCAGCGTTCCCATGTCAGCTAAAGAACAGAGTTCAGTTCCTGGTTGGAAATTGGTCAGAGGTACAACGGGATCCCCTTGGAAAACATTCTGGGAAAGGATCATACCATTGGTAGGGGATTTTACAATGGAGTCAATGCTGCGGTTGCTTAGCTGAATGCGGCCTTTTTCCATAAGATTGAATTTATCCTGAGTGATTTTAAATCTTAATCTGCCTTCATTGTAAGCCGATTGACTGGCTTCCATATCAGAACTGGATATGAACGATTCCTTAAAAAGCTTGAGATTTCTCTCCTGCTCTGCCCGGAGTTTATCCAAAGCGATTTGAGCCATTTCCATGTTCCGTCTCGTTTCGACATATTCCACTGGTGTCGGATTGGGGGAGATCTTAAATAGCGGGTTTTCTTTCTGGACTGAGTCTCCGACTTTGAACATGACTTCTGAGACTATGCCGGGAATGGTCGATTTGACTTTAATTTCCTGTTCCGGCTCGATGGTCCCCACTGCCAGGGCCTTTTCACTGATGGTGCCCTTTGTGACTTCCACGAAATTTAAAGTTTCTTCATTTTTTTTGCGGGAGAAGAGAAAAACGAAGAAAATTGCTACAAATACGACAGCTAAAATTCTCCAAATCCATTTTTTCATAATTCACCTCAGATTTATACAACTACATAAGTAATACGAATTCGTAAGGAAAAAAGTTCACAAAAATAGGATGTGTCCCCATTTATTTATTTACACAAATGTTTGTGGTAAGCTACTAATAAATCAGATATGGAGAAACAATTGAAAATAATAAACAACAAACCTTTATTGAATAAGATTAAAATTATCTTGATAATTCTTTTATTCTTACAAATTTCTTGTCAACCTCTGTCCAGAGAAGCTCAAATTACAGAATTTGACAGTTTTAGATTTCTAGAACAAGACATAACTAAAATTCAACTGGGATATAAAGACGGTACTTATACCATCAAAGAGGTAGTTCAAGCCTATTTGGACAGAATTGAGGAGATTGATAAAAATGGGCCCACGCTTAACTCCATTATTCAAGTAAATCCTGATGTTATTCAAGTTGCAGAAGAGTTGGATATAGAGATGAGCGAGGGAAAAATAAGAAGCCCTCTTCATGGCATTCCTGTAGTATTAAAAGACAATATTGACACCCATGATAAAATGGCAACCACTGCCGGTTCCAGAGCATTAATGAATTCTTACCCGTTGAAGGATAGCTATGTTGCCAAACAACTAAAAGATGCCGGAGCAATCATCATTGGAAAAGCCAATTTAAGTGAGTGGGCGAATTTTCGAGGTCAATTATCTACAAGTGGCTGGAGCGGTGTAGGTGGCCAAACCAAAAATCCGTATGTTTTGAGTCGTAACCCTTGTGGATCAAGTTCGGGTTCAGCCGTAGCTGTATCCGCTAATCTTACAATGCTTGCGATAGGTACTGAAACCGATGGTTCCATTGTTTGCCCTTCACATAGCAATGGTATTGTGGGAATCAAACCAACTGTAGGGCTTGTAAGTCGCTCTGGAGTTATTCCCATCTCATTTACACAAGACACACCGGGACCCATGGCACGGACGGTAAGAGATGCTGCGATTTGTTTAGGGGCATTAGTCGGGGTAGATTCAGCCGATGAAAAAACATTGGAAAGCCAGGGAAAATTTTACAAGGATTATACGCAATTCTTAAAAGAAGACGGATTAAAGGATAAAAGAATTGGTCTATACAAAGGTCCTTTAAAAATAAATTATAAGGTTGATACGCTGGTGTACCAAGCGGTAGATTTTCTGAAAAGCCAGGGAGCAGAAATAATTGAGATAGATAAAATATCAAGTGGAAAAGTTGGCCATTATTCATTCGAGGTCATGCTATATGAATACAAAGACGGATTGAATAAATATTTCCAATCCCTAGGACCTGATGCTCCAATCAAAAGCGTTGAAGAACTTATAGCATTTAATCAATCGGATTCGATAGAATTGAAATATTTCAACCAGAGATACCTGGATATGGCCCAGGAAAAGGGAGATCTGAGCACTGAGGAATACAAGGAAGCATTAGCCAAAATGATAAAAGGCAGTAGGGAAGAAGGAATAGACAGGGTCATGAATGAACATGATTTGGATGCAATAATAGCCCCAACAGGAAGCCCTGCCTGGAAAACCGATTTGATTAATGGCGATAGTTTTCAGTTGGGAAGCTCTTCTCCTGCAGCTCAAGCTGGATATCCAAATATTACGGTACCTATGGGCTATATTGATGAGTTACCTGTTGGAATATCTTTTTTCGGAAGGGCCTGGAGTGAGCCAATTTTACTTGAAATAGCCTATGCATATGAAATCGGGACTAAGCATCGCAAAACTCCAAAGTTTCTGACTAATTAAGGCCGAAGGCTGGATTCACCAGAGCTGAAGGATTTTCTCCAGGACAGGCATGAAGTCAAAAAATGGCCGCCTAATTCCTGGGTGTTCAATTGGAGTTTGGTTCGAGCGCGCTTTACAGACTAGATGCTCTTACCAGAGCGAGCTGTCTGTTGCTCAAACCCAGCTTTCCCTTCTTCAGATCGCTTCTCCTCTAACGGGAACGCTGGTCCAGCTCAACGCTGAACTGGGTCAGTCTGTTGAATCGAATACGACCTTGGCTGAGATTTTGCCTTGAGTTGTGTTTTCTTATTGTTTTAAGTACTTTTCGAACCAATGAATCATGCGGTTCAAGACATCGAGGTGGTGCTTTTCTTCTCTCGGTCCATGGCCCATCCGCGGATAAGCAACGAATTCCGTCTCCACATTATAACGCCTCAAACCGCGATAGAACTGCTGACACTGGCCTATAGGATCAGTCGGATCTTCCTCTGCTATTCTCTTGCTGTCAGGTGAGAGTTGAAGATCGGATATTCTTCTCCTGTTTATGACATTCTCAGGAGACAACAGGGTTGATTGGATCTCATCAAAGTTTTTGAAGTATCGCGACTTTGATTCTACTGCACTGCCATCTGCCCAAATGGACGGAGTGAACAGCAGTAAGAATAAGGTGTATACAATGGCTGAAGAAATACATTGTTGGACCGATTGTTTTTGATAATTTGAGAATAAAATCATGTTAAACCCTCTATATAATGAGATTTTTAAAAATTTTATGATATTTTTGTATTCATTTCCAATCTAATTTTTGTTGAAAAAGGGGTCGGACCATGCTAACTTATAGATATTAAGCAAGTTAGCCCGAAAAAATGCCTTGCTTTTTGCCTTAAAAGCTCCCTTTTAGGCCCCAAAAAAGCACTTTAAGACGAAAACTACAAGAATAGGTTCATCACGATAATCCGTACTTTTTAGTATGCAGGTTGTATATTTTCAGCA
>CAZYMU010000004.1:0-101844 GCA_964648465.1 uncultured Eubacteriales bacterium
AACAACTTCCCTGTATTATGACACAGCCTGAGATGCAGTAAGATCGGCTCGCCTGTAAGGTGAAGAATGCCGATAATAATAATAAAATTTAATTTAACAAAGAAAACAACCCTCTTAATCTTGCGAAAAATCATGCTGACAAGTAGATTTCATCAAGGTTAAACAAAAGTATCGGCATTCTTTATGAATAATCTAGGAAAATTTGAGGGGATGGAAGAAGCGACATTGAAAGATTTAGCGCCTTTTTGAGTCGATCTTCGAGGAAACCCGGCAAAATCGGGCGGGCCTGATGGATGTGTGAGCACTGTATAATCAAAGAGGCAGAGCTTCTTTCCTGTTTGAAGCTGTTATTTTATAAATATATATGTTTTTATTTTATAATTTGATTTAAAATAATGAACTGAAAGAACTAAAATGCATTCTTCATTTATACACCTTCATAATCACTCTGAATATAGCATCCTGGACGGGGCCTTAAAGACCGCTGACATGGTAGAAACCGCCTATAATTATAATATGCCGGCTGTAGCACTGACAGACCATGGAAATATATTTGGAGCGGTCACTTTTTTCAGCCAGGCAAAAGAGAAAAAGATAAAACCAATTTTAGGCTGTGAAGTTTATATCGCTCCACACAGCAGGAAAGACAAGAAACCCAACAAAGCAAGGCCTCTATATTACCATTTAGTCTTACTTGTTAAAAATGAGAAAGGTTATAAAAATCTCTGTAAACTTATCACAAAAAGTTATCTGGAAGGTTTTTATTATAAACCCAGAATTGATAAAGAGCTTTTAGCTGAATACAGCGATGGGTTGATTGCCTTATCTGCATGTTTAAAAGGAGAAATTAGTTACAACTTAGTCTTTGGACTCGAAGACAAGGCTGAAGAGGCAGCTCTGGAATATTCCTCCTTCTTTGAACAGGGAGATTTTTACATAGAGATACAAGACCATGGCCTTCAGCCTCAAAAGGAGATCAATCCTCTTCTTCTTCGGTTAGCCAGAAAACTAGCCCTTCCGATAGTTGCCACAAATGACGTTCATTACCTTAAAAAAGAGGATGCAGAAAGCCATGATGTTCTTCTGTGTGTTCAGACAAATAAAAAAGTAACTGATCAGGACCGGATTCGTTTTGGCACACAGGAATTTTATTTCAAGTCGGCTGAAGAGATGACAGAACTTTTCAAAGAAATCCCTGATGCTATCCAGAATACAACTGAAATTGCCACAAAATGCAATTTTGATTTTCCTTCTTCAGGATATTTCCTTCCCAGTTTCAAAGTTTCAGAAGGAATTTCTTTGGAAGAATATTTTGATTCAGTAGCAAAAGAAGGCTTCGAAAAAAGGATGCAGGACATCAAGAATGGAGCAGATAAAAATGTGCTTCAGGAATATGAGAGCAGACTGAAAAAAGAGATAAGGCTGGTTAAAGAAATGGGTTTTGAAGGGTATTTCCTTACTGTATGGGACCTTATCCGCGAAGCAAAATCGAGAGGTATTCCTGTTGGTCCTGGAAGAGGTTCGGCAGCAGGAAGTCTCCTTGCCTACAGCTTGGGGATTACGGACATAGATCCTATTGAGTATGACCTTTTGTTTGAAAGGTTTTTAAACCCGGAAAGAATCTCCCTTCCTGATATTGATATAGATTTTTGCGGACGGCGCAGAGATGAAGTCCTTTCCTATGTCACGAATAAGTATGGACAGGAAAACGTCTGTCAGATCATCACTTTTGGAACCATGGCAGCCCGTCAGGCAGTGAGAGATGTTGGGAGAGCTCTGGAAGTTCCCCTCCCGGAAGTTGATAAGATTGCTAAGATGATTCCCCAATTCGGGCCGGATGCTACTATTGAGGGGGCGTTAAGGAAAATTCCTCAAATAAGCGAATTAAGAGATCAAAAACCTAAAATTGCAAATCTCCTTTCCATAGCTCAAAAATTGGAAGGACACGTACGACATCCCTCCATTCATGCTGCAGGGATAGTTATTACACCAAAACCCCTTGTGGAATTTATGCCGCTTTACAAATCGGTCAAAGGAGAGATTACAACACAATTTCCAATGCAGGACATTGAAAGCATTGGCCTCCTAAAGATGGATTTGCTGGGGCTGCGAAACCTGACTGTGATCCAGGACACTATAGATCTCGTTGAAAAATACAGAGGCACAACAATAGACCTTAATGCAATCCCATTAAACGACAAGAAAACCTTTAACTTATTTCAATCAGGTAATACAGATGGAGTTTTCCAGTTTGAAAGCCGGGGGATGAAGGATTTACTCAGAAATTTCAAGCCGGAAAATTTCCGTGATTTGATCGCATTGAATGCTCTTTATCGGCCAGGTCCATTGAAAAGTGGAATGACCGATGAATTCATAAAATGCAAAAACCATCCAGACCGTATCAGTTATGAACTGCCCGACTTAGAACCTATCTTAAAAGAAACTAAAGGCCTCATAGTTTATCAGGAACAGGTTATGAGAATTTCTACGGAAATTGGCGGTTTTTCTATGGCCGAGGCCGATATCTTACGTAAAGCAATGGGTAAGAAAAAAACCTCTGTTATGAAATCCCAGAAAAAGAGATTTATCCAGGGGGCAAAAGAAAAAGGTATAAGCCAGGCTAAAGCCACTAAGATATTTGAACAGATAAAGTATTTTGCAGGATACGGATTTAATAAATCTCATAGTGCTGCATATGCCTACCTTGCCTACCGCACGGCTTATCTTAAAGCCCATTTCCCGCTTTGTTTTCTGGCTGCACTCCTAACTTCCGAAGCCGATAGAGGTGCTACTTCACATGTAGTAAAGTACATTAATACATGCAAAGAAATGGGGATCAATGTGCTCCCGCCTGATATTAATAAGAGCAATTTTCACTTTAGTGTCGAAAACAATAACATCCGATTTGGGCTTTCAGCTATTAAGAATATTGGTGAAAGCGTAGTCCGTGTTTTTCTTCGGGCAAGGGAAAAGGTAGGGAAATTTGTTTCTCCGTTCGATATTTTTCAAGAGGAGGACCCTAAGGTTATAAACAGGAAAGTGATAGAAAACTTGATAAAATCCGGAGCTTTCGATTCCATAGGATGGAAGAGGTCACAACTTTTTCACCTGATAGATAAGATGATTGAATATGCACATAACATCAAGAAAAATAATTCTATGAAGCAAAACCTGCTTTTCGGCAGTGGACAGATCGAACCTCCCCTTATTCCTACCGAGATAAAGGAAATGAGTGAATGGAATGAATCTCTTTTTCTTTCTTATGAAAAAGATGCCCTTGGGTTCTATATTACAGGCCATCCACTGGCCCAATACGGAAAGATTCTGAATAAGCTTGTTTCTCATTCTATAAGCCAGGTGGATGAAGAAAAAGATTTTAATAATGAAATAACAATTGCAGGAATTATTTCTTCTATCAAACCACTTAAGACCAAGAAAGATGAGAGAATGGCAACTTTCATTCTTGAGGATCTGAGCGGCCAGATTGAGGTTGTGATTTTCCCCGAGAGTTATAATAAATATAATATGTACCTCAGACAAGACCTGCTTGTCTGGATCAAGGGGAATTTTCTTGGCGAGGGAGAAAGCCGAAGAGTTCATCTACTTCAAATCATGCCCCTCTCAGAAGCTTTCCAGAAACTAGCAAAAAGAGTTTTTCTCAGGATTTTTCTCCCTGGTATTGAGGAGTCAGTTTATGAGGAATTAAAAAGTATCCTGGATAAAAATCAAGGAAATTGCCCGGTCTTTTTTCAGCTTGAGACACCCCATTCTTTTCGTCTGACTCTCCGGTCAGTAGATATCCAGGGTGTTTCTCCTTCGGAAAAACTCACAAAAAATATTGAGAGTCTCTTGGGAGAAGAATCTGTTTTTGTAGAATATTAGCCTGTTCTACACGGACAACCTGGAAAAAGGCCTGCAATAAAATTATAACTTCAAGTCATAAAATATGACTTTTTAACCGTTTCCTATAACCTGAAGTTATGTTTTCATGAGAATTAGTATAATCAGAAAATCAGGGCGAAAAATGGCAAATGGATGCTGTTTTCTGCCCTTTTGCAACCAGGAACCTCATTTTAAATTCCAGTTAGAGAAACTCCCGCTCAAAACAAATTGACATATTTCAGATAATAATGTTAACTAACCTGGATGAAAAATGTTGGTTTTGAAGATTAATATTTGAGCTTTGAAATGTCTTATAAACTAATTATCGCAGATACCAGCCCATCTGTAATAAAGGTTGTCAAAATTGCTTTCCATGAGCCGGAGTTTGAGGTTTATCCTTTTAGCAACGGTGCGGAAGTAATAAATAACATCGCTAAGATAAAGCCTGATGCTGTAGTTTTAAATCTTTCGCTCCAACAAATAGATGGGTATGAAGTCTGCCAAACCCTAAAAAACCAGGGCCAGGTAATGGACATCCCGCTTATTTTGCTCAAGAGGGCTTTTGAGGTTCCGGACAAAAAGAAATTGGCTGCACTCGAGTATGACGAAATAATCCAGGAACCTTTCGATTCAGAGAAATTAGCTTGCACAGTCAGGAAATTAATAAGGGCGAAAAAAGATCCAAAAACGCTTCCAGAGGAACCACTCCCGGAAGAAAATTCTGACTTTGAATTTAAAGTAGAGCTTGATGACAATGTTAAAAACCTGATAAAAAAGGAGATTTTTCAAGTTGAAAGAGAACTCGAAAAAAGAATCAAGGCTCGAATACTGGCAGATCTCAAAAGCCATCTTGGCAAAAAGTAAGCCGCCTTCTATTTTCTATTTTATCTACAGAGAGTATCGCACAGGAGTACTGCCTTTCATGTACGTGAAGATAGTACAATAAAATAATGGAAAATATTTGCAAAATTGGTAAAATATCGAATACGAAAAAGGATAAAAATGAAAAAGATAATCCTGGAGAAAGCATACAACCCTGAATCAGTCGAAAAAAAATGGTCCAGCTTCTGGATCACAGAAAAACTGTTTACACCAGACGTTCCTTCTTCGAAAAAACCATTTTCTCTGGTTCTCCCTCCTCCTAATGTTACAGGTTCTCTACATATGGGACATGCTCTTTGCTTTACACTTCCTGATATTATTGTTCGCTGGCGTAGGATGCAGGGATACAATGTTCTCTGGCTTCCAGGGACTGACCACGCCAGTATTGCTGTTCACAATGTGATCGAACAAAACTTGGACAAGAAAGGCTTGACGCGGGAAAAAATCGGCCGGAAGGAATTCCTAAAAATCGCATGGAACTGGAAGGAAAAATACGGCGGCGTTATCATGCATCAATTGAAAAGCCTCGGAGCCTCTCTGGACTGGACAAGAGAAAGATTTACTATGGATGAGGGGTTTTCCAGGACGGTCCGGCAGGTTTTCGTTGACCTATACAAAGAGGGTCTTATATACAGGGATTATTATCTGGTGAACCGCTGCCCTCAATGTGGGACTGTTCTTTCAGACATCGAAATCGAGCATAAAGAGCTGGATGGCAAACTATATTACATAAAGTATCCACTTGTAGATTCTGAAGGCTTTATCACTGTAGCCACAACAAGGCCTGAGACAATGTTAGGTGACACAGGAGTAGCTGTCCATACGGATGATGAACGCTATGCAAAATTTCAGGGAAAAAAGGTCTGTCTTCCCATTGTAAACAGAAATATCCCCGTCATTACGGACGACAGAGTGGAAAGAGAGTTTGGGACAGGAGCAGTAAAAGTTACACCGGCCCATGACCCTGTCGATTTTGAACTCGGGAAGCGTCACGGCCTTCAACAGATAATAGTAATTGACGGTTCAGGAAAGATGACCGCATCAGCCGGGAAAGAATTTGAAGGATTGGATAGGTTCGAATGCCGGGAGAAGATTATCTTGAGGCTGAAAGAGATAGGATTGCTCGAGAAGATCGAAGATTACAAGCATGCAGTCGGGCACTGCTACCGCTGTTCGACCATCATTGAACCAAATCTTTCCTGGCAGTGGTTTGTTAAAGTAGCTCCTCTAGCAAAAGAAGCTATCAGAGTAGTAGAAGAAGGGAAAATCGAATTTATACCTCCAAATTGGGCCAAGACCTATTTTGAATGGATGTATAACATTCATGACTGGTGTATCTCACGACAGTTGTGGTGGGGACACAGAATTCCCGCCTGGTACTGCAAGGATTGTTCTCATGTGAATGTTGTAATGGATACACCTGAAAGATGCGATAAATGCGGGAGCAAAAACCTTGTTCAGGACGAAGATGTACTCGACACATGGTTTAGCTCTGCTCTCTGGCCCTTTGGAACCATGGGCTGGCCGGAAAAGACCGAGGATTTAAAGCTATTTTATCCTACCGATCTTATGGCCACAGGATTCGACATCATCTTCTTCTGGGTTGCCAGGATGGTCATGATGGGGATGAAATTTATGGGGGAAGTTCCATTCCGCCATGTTTTTATAAACGGACTCGTCAGGGATTTTAAGAGGCGGAAAATGAGCAAGTCAGAGGGAAATATTATTGATCCTCTTGAAATGATTCGAAAGTACGGCACAGATGCTTTGAGATTCACAATAGCTGCTCTTGCTATTCCAGGTATGGATATATCTCTCTCTGAGGAACGAATGGCAGGCTATCGAACTTTTGTAAATAAGATATGGAACGCTTCCCGCTTCGTGATGATGAACCTGGAGAGCGAAAATTTATCGGCAAAAAATGAAGAACTGACCCTTGCTGACAGATGGATCAGGAGCAGGCTTACAGGAGTAATCGAAGATTTAAACGATTCCCTGGAGAAATACAAGTTTTATGAGGCAGCAGACAGACTCTACCACTTTATCTGGCATGAATTCTGTGACTGGTACATCGAATTGGTCAAACCGAGCCTCAAGAAGGGGAATAAAACAAGCCAGGCTGTGCTCGTGGATGTGCTGGATCAAATATTAAAGCTTCTTCATCCATTCATGCCTTTTGTCACAGAAGAGATATGGCAGCATCTTCCATCTGCAGGAAAATCTCTGACAACAGCATCTTTCCCAAAAGTTAAGGAAACATGGAAAGATAAGAAGGTAGAAGCTGATATGAAGGTCATTCAGGATGCGATTACCGAAGTTCGGACCATAAAAGCAGAGAATAAGATAGCTCCAAGAAGGGCGATCGATCTATGGGTAAAGATAAATGCGGGATTGAATATGAATGAGGAAGTAAAAACCTATATTCAATCAGTCGCAAATGTCAGAAACATAGAAGTTTACGATAAATTCCCACCAGACAGGAAAATTTTAAAAGGAGTTATTGGCTCTTTTGCAATTCCGGTCGATGAAGGGCTGGTCAACTTTGAAAATGAAAGACAGCGTCTGGAAAAAGATCTGTTGAAAGTCAACCGGGAAATAGAAAAAATCGAAAAAAGGCTTCAGAATGAGAATTTTCTGAGCAAGGCCCCGGAAGATATTGTTAAAGAAGCCAGAGACAACCTCCACAATCTTGAAAAGAAAAAGAAGAAATTAAGAGAGAACTTAGATCATATCCTTTTGTTGATTTAGCCTAAAACCCTCACTTTATTCATTCATCTCAGCATGGATAAAAGGAAACTTATATGATCACTTACAGTTAATTGTACCTGGTATTCACCGGGAACTGCCATTGGTCCGGCCACTTCAACACAGTTGACTGCTTCTTTAATAATTTAACGGAATATAGCAAGAGGTCTAATGGAATAATTTTAAATACTCATAAAAAGCATATAATAAGCTGTAATCGACTATAGTACCAATGCACTCTACACACAATAAAAGGATTGCTTGTTACATATTATAATTTTCTTTAAAATAGTAAAAAACAACACTCGGGCGGAGACCAATGAAAATTGGACATAAAATCATAAGATTAAAAACATGTTCTTCTACTAATGACCTTGCAATAGAAATGGCTCTCAAAGGGGATCCTGAAGGGACCGTTGTTGTATCTGAAACGCAGACAAGAGGAAGAGGGAGGAAGCAGCGGGCTTGGTTTTCCCCCAGGGGCAAAGGGCTCTATATGTCTGTTATTCTCCGTCCTCCAAAATCCAACATATCGCTTCTTTCTCTTGCCGCAGGCATGGCTGTGAGTGATGCTACCCGTGACACAGCAGGAATCCGTGTTCTGCTCAAATGGCCCAACGATTTGGTCTGGCAGAAGTGGAAACTGGGAGGCATTCTCTGTGAAAGCAGCTTTCTTGGGAACCACCTCAACTATATTATCCTCGGGATAGGCTTGAATATAAGCCAACGGAAAGAAGATTTTCCCGGTGAACTCCTCTCTTCATCAATTTCTATTGAGGCCATTACAAATAAGGAGACTGATAGGAAAATTTTATTGGAAAAAGTTTTAGAGGCTCTCAATTATTGGTACAGTCTCTTTTTACACAAGCACGATGGAGAAATAGAAGTTCTCTTCCAGAAATATTCTGTAGTTCCTATTGGAAAGGAAATTGTCATTGAAACTGATATGGGAAACATATCAGGAGTTTATAATGGTATTGATACTCACGGCGGCTTGATTCTAAATATTGGGGGCAAGGATGTATCTTTCTACGACGCTCGCATAAAAATAATAACAGGATTGACGGAGGGTTAAAATGCTTTTTGCTGTAGATATTGGGAACACGAATATTGTTATAGGTGTTTTCGAAGGGGAAATACTCATAAAACACTGGAAAGTCAAATCAGAAAGAGAAAAAACATGTGACGAATATAGCATAACCATCTTAAACTTGTTTTCTCTATCAAATTTTAAGATAAGAGAAATAGATTCTGTAATTATCTCAAGCGTTGTCCCGCCTTTGACTCCTGCGTTTCAAAAATTGAGCCTTAGTCTGTTTCATCTTAAAGCACTAACTGTCGGGCCTGGTTTAAAAACAGGCATGTCTATCCTCTGTGAAAACCCGGTAGAAGTTGGGGCGGACAGGATTGTTTCCTCAGTTGCAGCTTTTGCAAAGTTCGGAGGGCCTTGTATCATTGTTGATTTCGGAACAGCCACAACTTTTGATGCTGTATCTTCCGCAGGAGAATATCTGGGCGGCTCTATTGCTCCTGGAGTTCAAATCGCAGCCGAGGCTCTTTATCTCAAGACTGCCAAATTGCCTCGCATAGAAATAAAAAAGCCCCTAAAAGCTATAGGACGCACTACGGTTTCGAGCATGCAGTCCGGCCTATATTTTGGCACAATTGGCCTTGTTTCAAATATTATAGAAAAGATTAAGAAAGAGCTTGGAGAAAGTGTTAAAGTCATAGCCACAGGAGGGTATGCATCCTTGATCTGCCAGGAAATTGGGTCCATTGATTTTCATGAGCCGAATCTGGTCCTGGAAGGACTCAGAATCATTCACGACAGGAATAGGGAATGACAGGAAAAAGGAGTCAATATTTTCAAACTATTGCCCGCTTTTTCTTTGAACAGCGCAGGTCTCCTTTTTTCCTTTCGTCAAAAGAACTCGACCTTATTGACACCTGGGAAAAAACAGGAATTCCTCTTCGTGTGGTTTTGGAAGGTATTAAGGAATCTTTTGAGAACATAAAGATGAGACCAGGGAAGAAAAAGAAAATTTTTTCTCTTACTTTCTGTAATGCATGTGTATTAAAATCATTTGAACAGCACAGGGAAAAAAGAGTTGGGCGAAAAAGAAAGGTTGAGGACAGAACTGAGAAACAGAAAAGAGTCAAAAAAGAAGTTAGAAGATTTTTAAATTGTATTCCTGAAAACATGAATTACTTAAGGGAAGTTTATTCCCAAATTTACAGAGATCAGTTGCAAAAGGATTTTGATGAGGCCAAACTTGAACAAGAGGAAGAACGAATCGAGGGATTACTCGTACAAAATGCATCGGATGAAGAGAAAGAAAAAGTCAGGAAAGATATTCTTGGAGAATTTCGTGTCAAGAACAAAGATGAGTTTGACAGGATTTTTGGGGTAAAATTGGTAAAGCATTTAAGGAAAAAGTATAAAATTCCATATATTTCCCCTTTTTATTATTGACCTAGATTACCCATGTCCACCTGGATTTTTCATAAAGGTTACTATGATGATGCCGATAAAGGGAGATAAAACTTGAGGACCTCATGTTTTGATGCTGTTGTCAAATTATCTTTGTCCATAGAGAAGGAGTTTATCAAGGGAGTGTTGCTTTTAAATAAAGTAAAGATTCCAATTTCTATCAGATTTTATGAAAAGTGTCCAAAAGGCGAACATGGCCATTATTTTGCCTGCATATATTCGGTTCGACCTATTTCCTTAAAATGGATGGACAAGTTCAAGATACAGAAGTCAAGAAGCCTCCAAGTCTTGGGAGAAGGGAAAATCCTTAATCCATTTTCCACAAAAATAAGCATGAAGAGTGTTAAGGAAAAACTTTCTTTTCTCCAGCTGTTATTAGGAGATGAAAAACAAGCTTTTTTTGCTCTGGCCATAGAAAATGGAATAAAGGGCTTAAGCGAAAAAGAAGCAACCGACTTTTTCCAATTCTCAAAGAGTTCTCTTCTTGCAATAAGCCGAGAGTTAGAAGAAGAGGGGAAGGTCAAAGTCCTCTCTTTTTCTCCCCTTTTTATATTGCCCCATTCGTGCTTTGACTTTTTGTGCAAAGAAATACTTTCTTTTCTTGAAAAATTCCATAAAAGGAATCCTGCGGAAATTGGCGCTGCATTAGAAAGGATTAAAAAAAGATTTAACCTGCATCAACGAGTTTTATCCCTTGCCGTGAAATATCTTTCCAGCACAGGGCAGATAAAAAGATTTGAAAATCTAGTTGCCCTTTCTTCTTTTAAAGTATCTTTGTCTTCCGAAGAGGAAAACCTCCTGGAGGAGTTGGATAAGATGGTTTTTAAAGGAGAGTTTTGTTCTATTTCTTTAGAAGATTTAAAGAACCGCTTTCGCCTCTCCTCGAAAAAGCTTAACAGACTGCTTTCTCTTCTTATCGAGAGAAGAAAGATTGTGCAGAGGGAAGGCACTTTTTTTCTTCATTCTCACTGGATTGATGAGATAGTGTGGAAGATTCAAAATTCCGGCAAGAAAGAACTGAGTGTTTCAGATTTTAAACAGATGACCGGGCTAACCAGAAAGTATGCAATCCCTCTCCTAGAATTTCTTGATCAGATGGGTGTTACCCGGAGAAAAGGGGCATCTCGCGAGATTCTTTGAAGTTGAAGGCAAAAACTTTGTTCTTTTCTGTTATTCCTTTTGGATGGTTGGGATAAACTAAACCACTCTTCCCTTCTGCTTTTGTCTTAAGAAATAGGGTTCAAATCTGCTCTTTCAGATCATTTGTGCAATCAATATTAAACCGGACATCCCCGCTGTTATGCAGAAGCCAATTAAGGAGATTGTGGATAATCCTGCCCATACTGAACCCAGTGTCATCCACGAACAGATTATTGAAGAGATTCCTATAATTCTTAAATTCTTTTTTATTATTTTTTTCATTTCCATATGTACTTACGGCAAATTACATGCCATATCGTAACTTGTTTTAATTCCTACAGTTAAAGAAAGAGGGATTTATTTTCAGGCACAGAGATGCGACAATCCTTGACAAAAAATGACAAAGTACGTCATTTCAGAATACTAAATTATTTTGATTCTTATCCAGTTTGATGGAGGTTTCCAGTTTGTTAACATTATAATTCTCCTTACAGGTCTACGTCGATGCCGATATTTAAGTTCTTTGCATTGCGAAGGATCAATTCCCCTACAGCCACATCCTGGGGCGCAATTCCTACAGATTTAAAGAATGTTAATTCTTTATCAGACTGGCGGCCAGGGATCTGGCCTGCGGCGACCTGCCCAATCTCGCCCTGGATGTGAGACTTTGTAATCTTTTTTTCATTAAGGGGAATAATCAAATCTCCTGCTTCTGAGAGAGCAGCAGATAAAGAATCAACAATGACTCTGGCCCGGGCAACTGTGTGTGCAGGAACTTCCTGCATTTCAGGGGTGTAAGAACCGATTCCGTTGATATGGACTCCATCTTTTAAGTCAGTATCTTCGAAGACAGGACTGAAGGAAGTTGTTGCTGTACAAATAATGTCTGCATCCTTGACTGCCTGAGCAGGAGATCGGGCCACAAAAAGTTCGTGTGGGAAAGGTTTCCCTCTGCTTTTCAATTCTTTGATATAATTTTTTGCTGATTCTATTTCCCTGTCATAGATCCAGGCCTTCTCAATGGGTCTGACTGTACAAACAGCCTCTAACTGAGTTCTGCCCTGGATGCCTGCACCAAAGATAGCTGCGACCCGGGAGTTCTTTCGGGCTAGTAAGTCAGTAGCTACTCCTGAGGCAGCACCTGTACGCAGAGCGGTTAAATAAGTACCATCTATAATGGCTTCCGTCCTGCCTGTCTTAGCATTAATTACAATAACTACTGCATTGATGGTTGGCAGACTGCATTTAAGGTTTTCCGGGAAAACCGATACAATTTTAACTCCGAGGGAATCGTTTGCAGCCAAATAGGCAGGCATAAAAAGGGTTATTCCTTCCTGCTTTTTTACCAGGACTTGAATTCGCTGGGGAACAACAGCTTTTTCCTGGGACATCTGTACATAAGCTTGTTTTACAGCATCGATAGCCTGAGCCATGTTTATAGATTTCTTAACATCGCTTTGTGAAATGATTTTAAGTTTCATAATCTTGCAGCTCTTAAGGGATTCATTTTTATATGACTAATATATAAAATCTGCTCTGGCTTCGATATATGATTACACTCGTACTCTGCATATACGACAATTTCAACTCGTGAACGATCCAGCTGAATTTATTTCTTAACTTTTTTCTCTTTTTTTGTTTTACCCAGGGCTGATTTTAGTTTCTCGCCAAACACTCCTGATATCGGTACTGCAGAGACTGGAGACTTAAGCTCTTTTTTCTTTTCTTTTTCAGGAATTTCAATTTTTTCTTCGGTCACTTCTTTTTCTTTTGTTTTAAGAGCAAAAAAAGCTTCTTGTTCTGACTCTTCAAATACGATTCTTTCCTCAATATGTTTTTTCTCTCCTTTTCTCCGACGGAGGTCCTTTTCTCCCTCTGTTTTTATCTTATGTCTTTTCTTCTTGGAAAGCTTTTCTTTCCCCAGCCTTGGTGCCTCTTTTTCTTTTTTAATTTCTTCAACTGGTTTTACTGTAGGCTCGACGGAAATTTCAACCTTTGGCTCCTCCACAGGTTCAGGAGGCTGAATTTCGCCCACTGTACCTATTTCAGGCAGCATCTCTTCGTCATCTCTTTCAACATCCTCTTCTTGCGTGAGTTCCGGAGTAATTTCAACAGGCTTTTCAGACTTTATCTCTTCTTCGGTTTTAATCTTTTCCTGGTAGAAAAAGATGCCTGGATTTTTCTCTGACCTGACAAATTCCGTGGAAGAAAGCAGAGTATATTCGACGTCTTCCAGGGAAGTATGTTTGAGCATATCGACAAGATGAAACGCTCTTTGGTAATGAAGTGATAAATTTTTAATTCCTACACCAAAATTCTTGAAAATAATAATCATGAGTTCGCGAAGATCAAGATTATCTCTCTGGCTATAAAGTGAAAAAAGCTTATGTAAAGTTTCTTTTTCCAGATATATGATTTTATTAGGAAGGGAGAATGTGGATATTTCCTGGTCGTACTCTGAGAACTTATCTTCTTTATAGTCATAAGATAATTTTGAGACAGAAAGTTTCTTCTTTGACATTTTCAGCCCGAACCTGAAATGAGAAGTATCTTTCTTCTCTAACGTAAGGCTTGCTCCTTGAGAAACGTTATTTTCCTCATAGAATTCTTTTAGTCCCAGGAAGATGCATAGAGATGGGTAATAGTAAACAGTATAATCTTTGTTTTTGTCTGCATCAGTGAAAATATATCGTCTTGTCAGGGATAACTCTTTGTTGAGGTTTTTTGGGATTCTTACTCCTCCAGAGAGAATTTCCCTCCAGGCAAGATAGATTTTTAGGGGAAAATTCTGTATTTGAGTTGCTTCCTCTATGTTTTCTTCATCAAAAGTAGGAAGGGCAACTTTTGGCCTAATTAGAGGCAGATTCTCAAGGTAAGAATCAAGTATATCTTTCAGGAACCAGTGTCCCCAGTTGTCGTGGGAGACAAAAATAAATTTTTTCTTGTATTTTTTTTCTAAGATATAATTCAGGCTGAGACAATAAACATCAAACATCTCGCTTGATGGCTGCAATTCGAAAAACTTTGTAACTAGATCCATTGTTGAGACAGCTTGTTTTGACTCGTGAAAATATTTTTCAATTTTCTTTATCTTGCTTTCTGGAATTTTTACTTGTTTCTTTGTTAACTGCCAGTAATCATTCCAATTGAAATATTTTGGTGATTTAGAAAGAACGGTTTTTAAATTTTTCTCCAGGGTCTTCAAATCTTTTTCCGTCATCGGAAGTTCTTTGAGCCTTGGATCTTCCTCTTTTTTTAAAATCTCAGAAGTCAGAGATTTTTTCTCGAAATTACTAGGAAGAAGTACTTGTGTTTTGGTCTTCTTCATATAGTCTATATATTTCCTGAATATGCCTCCTCCGGTATAATCAACTTCAAGCATTTCACAATTGAAGTCCTCATAAACGGTTTTATTGATAACCCCAAGGACAATAGCTCCCTTAAAATCTTCGTGAGTCTTACTGTTTACCATCAGGGCTTCGTCATATTCTTTGTAAATGAGGTCTCCGACTTCGTACTTACAATCGGGGTTATATTTTTTGACTTCTTGATTTAATTGACTGGCATTTTTTTCAAATGCTATTTTTCTTGCCAGGTTATGAAGAGTCTGGCAAATGCTGTTTTGAGAGAGTTTTCCCTCTATGAACGATAAATCTTCTTCAGTGATCTCTACGTATTTATTCTCATTCTTCATTTTTATTCTTCAGTAATAATAACATGATTGTTTTTTGAATATGCAGCCTGTTTTCAGCCTGATCAAAGACAACTGAATGCTCGGAATCAATCACCTCATCAGTAACCTCTTCCCCCCTGTGGGCAGGAAGGCAGTGCATAAAAAGAGCCTTTTGTTTGGCTTTAGACATGAGTTCACTATTAACCTGGTAAGGGGAAAAAATTTTGAGTCTCTCTTCCTTTTCCTGTTCCTGCCCCATGGAAGCCCAGACATCAGTATACACAGCGTCAGCCCCATAAACAGCTTCTGAAGGATCGTTTGTGAAGAAAACTTTGCTTCCTGATATTTTCCCTTCTTCTTCTGCCTGTTTAACAATTTCAGGGTCCGGTTCATATCCTGGAGGGGTTCCTACAATCATTGTGCTTCCCGTTTTAGCATTTGCAAAAAGAAGACTCTGGCAGACATTATTCCCATCTCCGATATAGGAAAGTTTAAAATCCCTTCGCCCCCTAAACTTTTCATATAAGGTGAAAAAATCAGCCATAGCCTGGCAGGGATGGAGAAGGTCAGTCAGAGCGTTAATTACAGGAATTTTTGCAGTCTGGCCTAGATCAATAACATTCTGATGTGCAAAGGTTCTTATCATAATACCATCCACCCAGCGTTCTAGATTTTTTCCGACGTCGTATGCAGTCTCCCGTGTTCCAAGTTGAATATCAGTTGGTCCTAAATATATAGCTTCTCCTCCAAGTTGAAGCATTCCTACTTCGAATGTTACTCTAGTTCTCAACGAAGGCTTTTGGAATATCATCGCCAGGATTTTATTTTTAAGTTTATTTTGGTAGCTCCTGGGTTTACTTTTAATTTTCTTGGTTAAATCTAAAATCTGGCTGAACTGGTCAATTGTTAAATCTTTGATTGACAGAAAATCTTTCAACATTTTCATCTCCTAATGTTACGGTTTTATCTTCGTCCCTGAACGGTTGATTAAAGAAGCTCTGAGATGACTTGCTGAAGTGATCAATACTTCCTTTCCCCCGTGTTTAATATATTCAATTGCTGCTTTGATTTTAGGCCCCATCGAGCCTGGTGGAAATTGCCCCTGGGAAAGATATTTTTGGGCTTCACATACTGTCATTTCATGGATTGTAGTTTCATCTGTTTTCCCAAAGTTTAAGCAGACACGAGCGACATTTGTCAAAATGACAAAAAGATCAACATTGACTTCTCGAGCAATCAGGCTTGCAGCATAATCCTTGTCGATAACAGCTTCCACTCCTTCAAAAAGTCCTCTACCGTTTATTATAACAGGAATACCTCCTCCTCCAGCTACAATAATGATTTTCCCTGAATTGACCAGCTCTTTTACCACTCTTTTGGGAACTATATCTATTGGCTTTGGAGATGGGACAACTTTGCGGTAGCCTCGGCCCGCATCTTCTTTCATGGCCCATTTTTTTTCGCGCGCAAGCATCTGGGCCCTGTATTTTGAGTAAAACGGGCCGACAGGCTTTGTAGGATTGTCAAAAGCCTTGTCGTGTTTATCCACGATGACCTGGGTGATTAGTGTAACCACCTCTTTGTCCAAAGAATTTTTCCTTAATTCATTGATCAAAGCTTTCTCAATCATGTAGCCCATGCTTCCTTCTGTCATTGCATCACAAACTTCCACAGAAAATGGTGGGATCTTGTTAACAGCCTCTTCCATTTGAATCAAAAGATTGCCTACTTGAGGGCCATTACCGTGAACTATTATTAGTTCGAATCCTTTTTTCACCACATCAATCATGAGGCTGGCTGCTTTTTTAGCTTCCCTCATCTGTTCTATCTGCAGTCCTTTCTTATTATTAGGAAGGATGGCATTCCCGCCAAATGCAATAAGTGCAATTTTTCTTTTCATCAGAATTTTCTCAGGATGTCGTTTAGGTTGGGCGAACCGATTTCTTCGAGATCATATGTAACACGCAGTATCCGTTTATTAGTTTTGACTACTCTGCCAAGATCAATAGGAGTAGCCCCTATGACAAAGTCACAATCGGCATTTTCTATTGTTTGAGAAAGTTCTGCTATCTGCTCTTTTCCATATCCCATTGCTGGAAGCACACTGTCTAAATGTGTAAATTTTTGGAACGTTGCCTTAATGCTTCCTACTGCAAAAGGCCTTGGGTCTATGATTTTGGCAGCACCGAATTTCTTTGCGGCAACGATTCCTGCTCCGAATGCCATTTCTCCATGGGTCAAAGTTGGACCATCTTCAATTACCAGTACTGATTTTCCGGTTATTTTTTCTGATCCTTCAACATGAATAGTTGAATTGGCACGGATTACAGTCGCGTCAGGATTGTATGTCTTGATGTTTTCCAGCAGAATATCGACATTCTCCTTATCTGCCGTATCCATCTTGTTAATAACAATAACATCTGCTCTTCTGAAGTTAGTCTCACCCGGATAATATCTGAGTTCATGGCCGGCCCTGTGGGGATCGACGACAACGATTTCTAAATCGGATTTATAAAAGGGTATATCATTATTCCCTCCGTCCCATAGGATCACATCCGCTTCTTTCTCAGCTTCTTCCAGGATTGCCCCATAGTCAACTCCGGCATAAACAACAATGCCAGCTTTGATGTGAGGCTCGTACTCTTCCATCTCTTCAATGGTACATTTATACTTGACCATATCATCATAGGTTCCATAACGTTGAACCCTTTGTTCGGCAAGATCCCCGTATGGCATGGGGTGACGGATTGCCACAACTCTTCTTCCTTTATCCTTAAGAAGAACAGCAGCTTTCCTGCTTGTTTGGCTTTTTCCACATCCTGTCCGTATAGCACATACAGATATAACAGGGCATTTACTCTTTATCATTGTTTCTTTAGGACCAAGAAGAGAAAAGCTCGCCCCTGCAGCCTGGACTTCAGAGGCCTTGTTCATTACATATTCGTGAGGAACATCACTATAAGAGAAAAAAACCTCAGACACATTATTTTCCTTGATGAGACTTGATAGATCTTGTTCGGCATAGATAGGTATTCCATCAGGATAAAGTTTCCCTGCAAGAACAGAAGGATATCTTCTGCCAGCAATGTCTGGAATTTGGGTTGCTGTGAGTGCTACGACTCGATATTCCTCGTTGTCTCTAAAATGGACATTGAAGTTGTGGAAATCCCTTCCGGCAGCTCCCATAATGATGACTTTTTTCATTTTTATGTCTCCTATTTTAAATTAATATCCATAATAAAAAAAATAGAGCCTTAGTATAATACAGCCCATATTATTATGCAAACTATTACATTTTTTTTAATGTCTTCTTTGTCTGTTATGTTACCTAATTTATAACAAAAACCAGGCCAACCTAAAAAGACAAGTAAACCTCAGATTGTAATGCCTTAATATATAAAAAATAGGTTTAAACAGATGACTTGTTCAGATTTAATGCTCCAAAATATATTGACAGAAAAAGCGTAACCTATTAATATATATTGGTTTGAAAAAGAAGGCGCGTAGCTCAGTGGAAGAGTGCTTCCTTGACGCGGAAGAAGTCGAGGGTTCGATCCCCTCCGCGCCTATTATATTCAAAATTAAATATTAAACGTGGAAACTTGAATTGCCTTGCCTATATTAAATGTATAGGAATGGTTATTACTATTAGGGTGGACAAATGAAAATGAAGAACTCAAGTACGGGACAAAAAAAAGAACTCCGGACAATAGGATCTAAACAGTACACCGATGAATCGTTTGAGGTATTGAAGCACAGTGCTTCGCACCTTTTAGCCCATGCAGTCCTTGAACTGTTTCCAGGAACAAAGACAGGAATCGGGCCTGCTGTTGAGAATGGTTTTTATTACGACTTTTTTAGAGAGGAACCGTTTACTCCTGAAGATTTGTCAGCCATAGAACGCAAAATGCAGGAACTCAGCCTTAAAGATATTCCTATTGAAAAAGTCGTAATTCCCAGGGAGGAGGCCATTCATATTTTTGCTCAAATAGAACAGGACCTCAAGATTGAACTCATCAAGGAAAAAGGCGATATAGAAGTAACCTGTTTCAGACAGGGAAGTTTTATTGATTTCTGTCTTGGACCTCATGTCCCTTCCACTGGACACATCAAGCATTTTAAGCTGCTTTCAGTATCCGGTGCATACTGGAAAGGTGACGAGAATGGGATGCAGCTCCAGAGAATCTATGGAACAGTTTTCTTTTCCAAAAAGGAGCTGGAAGACTACCTTTCTTTACTGGAGGAGGCAAAGAAACGGGACCATAGAAAGATTGGTACAGAAATGGATCTTTTTAGTTTTCATGAAAATTTGGGCGGTGGATTGATTCTCTGGCATCCCAAGGGAGCTGCTGTTAGGCGCGTGATTGAAAATTATTGGTATGAAGAACATTATAAAGAGGGATATGATGTACTCTATACTCCCCATATTGCCAAGCTGGACGTCTGGAGGAGAAGCGGACACACTGAGTTTTATGATGCCATGTATCCACCAATCAAAAGCGATGGTATTGAGTATGAGTTGAAACCAATGAACTGCCCTTTTCATATCATGGTATTCAGTTCAAGGCAACGAAGCTATCGTGAACTTCCTCTTCGTTTTGCGGAACTTGGCACAGTTTACCGTTATGAAAGAAGCGGCGTACTTCATGGACTGCTGAGAACTAGAGGATTCACTCAGGACGATGCTCATATTTTTTGCCGTGCAGATCAGCTTAAGGAAGAAATTAGAAGCGCAATTTCTATGGCGCTAAAGATGTTAAAAGTTTTTGGCTTTAGTGATTATGATGTATTTCTATCTACTCGCCCAGAAAAACATTGCGGTGATGTTGAAGATTGGAACAAGGCGACAGAAGCACTTGAGAAAGCATTGAGGAGTGAAAAAGTGGCTTTTAAGGTTGACGAGGGAGAAGGAGTCTTCTATGGGCCTAAGATAGATATCAAGGTAAAAGATGCCTTGCAGAGGTTCTGGCAATGTACAACTATCCAGCTTGATTTTAATCTTGCTGAAAGATTCGATTTAAGTTATGTCGGTGAAGATGGTAAATTCCACAGGCCTTTTCTCATTCACAGGGCACTTCTTGGTTCCCTGGAAAGATTCTTCGGAATTCTGATTGAGCACTATAATGGAAACTTCCCGCTTTGGCTTGCACCTATACAGGCAATTATTATTCCGATTGCTGATAGGCATAATAAACATGCAATGTCTCTGTATAACACATTCAAACAAAACAACATAAGATCCACAGTTGACATTCGCAGGGAAAAAGTAGGATATAAAATAAGAGATGCTGAAATTCAAAAGATTCCTCTTATTCTCATTGTAGGAGATAAAGAGGTCAAACAGGAGACAGCTTCGTTGAGAATTCACAGTGTGGGCGATAAAGGACAAGTCAATGTGAACGAATTTCTTGAAAAAGTAAAGGATTTAATTCAAAATAGGTCTTTAAAGGTTAATATTTAAAGGAGGTTAATCATCAGAAGACGCACATTTTACCCTGGCAAAATAAAGAATAAGCCTCACAGGATAAATAAAATGATACAAGCTAATGAACTAAGGATAATCGATGAAGACAAAAAACAGGTTGGAGTGCTTTCCTTGAAAGATGCTTTGTCCCTGGCCGATGAGAAAGGAATGGATCTTGTAGAAATTGCCCCTCAGGCAAATCCTCCGGTTTGCAGAATCATGGATTATGGAAAGTTCCTTTATGAATTACATAAAAAAGCTCATGAAGCAAAGAAGCATCAGAAACAGATCCAGATAAAGGAAATCAAGTTCAGGCCGAAGATAAGCATTCATGATTACAATTTTAAAATTCGGCATGTCCAAAGGTTCTTGAGTGAAGGAAACAAAGTGAAAATAACAGTCATGCTCAGGGGGAGAGAAAAAGCAAAACCAGAATTAGCGAGGAAAATATTAGACCGGGTTTTTGCTGATGTTCATGAGCTCGGCCAGCAAGATGGAAATATACGCACCCAACCATGGGCTGTTTCGGCCTTAGTGAGCTCAATAAAGACAGGAGAAAAAGATGCCAAAATTAAAAACGCACAGGGGAGCCCGAAAGAGGTTCAAAATAACAGGAAAAAAGAAAGTGCTTCACAATAAAGCTAATAAAAGTCATATCCTTACAAAGAAATCTACAAAGAGGAAAAGAAGGTTACGAAAACAGGACATTGTAAACCATTCAGACAGGAGTAGGGTTAAAAATATGCTTCCTTATGATTTTTAAAAGCAAGAAACCTATATAGTTGGGAACATATATAATAAGATTTAAGGAAGGAGAATCCCTGATATTAGGGTGAATTACAGAAGGAGAAGAAAATGCCGAGAGTAAAAAGAGGAACGCGGAAAAGAAAGAGAAGGTCAAAAATTCTAAAGCTGGCAAAAGGATTCTGGGGAGCAAGAAGTCATAATTATCGTACTGCTAAGGAAGCAGTAGAAAGAGCTCTCCAATATGCCTATAGGGATAGAAGAACTCGCAAGAGAGATTTTAGAAAGCTGTGGATAATCAGAATTAAGGCTGCTGCCGAGAGCAATGGTATCTCTTACAGCCGTTTTATGCATGGCTTAAAGGAGCATAATATTGAACTTGACAGGAAAATTCTGGCTAATCTGGCAGTCAGTTCGCCTCAGAGTTTTTCCCGCATAGTCCAGAAAGTCAAGGGTACAGCTCTATAAAACGACTGTGATGCAAAAATTTCAAAATCGAGTTGAGACATATAAGAAAAGCTTTGATGAAGCCTCCTCTCTGATAAAGGATGAAAATTCTCTTCGGGAATTGCGCAATCTTTATATGAGCCGCACCAGGGGTTATATAACTCTTCTTTTTAGTGAACTGAAAGCGCTCAGTCAGGAAGAAAAACCAGAGGCAGGACGATTGCTCAATTCTTTTAAAAATTATGTGCTGGAGAAGCTTCAAAGTACCAAGAAGTGCTTGGCAGTCTCTAAAGAAGCAACACAAAAGAAGGACCTGACACTTCCAGGGAGGCAAAAATATTTAGGTTCTCCGCATCCTATATTGCTTTTTCAGAGAGAAATTGAGGATATTTTTTTAGGAATGGGATTTTCTATTGAAAGCGGCCCTGAGATAGAAACGGATTATTATAATTTCGAGGCATTAAATTTCCCGCCTCATCATCCTGCTCGAGATGACTGGGACACTCTCTATATTACTGATGACATTCTTCTTCGCACACATACTTCCCCTGTTCAGATACGGGTTATGGAAAAGAAAAAACCACCTATTAGGATCATAACTCCAGGAAAGGTTTTTAGGAAAGAAACTCCAGACCCAACACACCTTCCTATGTTTTACCAGGTTGAAGGCCTTGTTGTAGACTACGGCATTACTTTTGCTCATTTAAAGGGAACATTAGAATATTTTCTCAAGGCACTTTTTCACGAAAAAATTAAGATGCGGTTCCGTCCGAGTTTTTTCCCGTTTACAGAACCTTCAGCCGAAGTGGATATAGAATGTACTGTCTGCGGTGGAAAAAATGAAGCCTGCAGGGTCTGCGGCGGATCCGGATGGATAGAAATTTTGGGATCAGGCATGATTGATCCCCAGGTTTTCAAGAATGTTAATATCGATCCAGAGAGATATTCCGGTTTTGCTTTTGGCTTGGGAATTGATAGAACAGCTATGTTTTCCTACCAAATTTCAGATATGAGATTTTTTTATGAAAATGACTTGAGATTTATTAGGCAGTTTTTACAAAAATGAAGATAAGTGTAAATTGGTTGAAAAACTATATAACAGTGAACCGCTCTATCCCTAAATTGATAGAAGCACTGGATAGTATTGGGTTGCTGGTAGACAACTGGGAGGAGAGGGATGATGATGTCATTTTAGAGATCGAGACTTATGCTAACCGTCCTGATACACTCGGGCATTTAGGAATAGCTCGAGAACTAGCTGCAGTATTTGGATTAACTATTAATAAGCAGAATTGGCCTCTGACTGAAATTGAAGAGAGAACATCAGAAAATATTGATATTCAAATTTGCGACGATAAGCTATGTCCACGTTATTGTGGGATCATCGTCAAAGATATTGAGATAGGACCATCTCCCTTGTGGCTGGCAGACAAAATTAAGGCTATGGGTCTGAAGCCTATCAACAATGTTGTTGATGTTTCAAACTATGTTCTTTATTCAACAGCTCATCCTATTCATGCTTTTGATCTGGACAAAGTAGCCGGTAAAAAAATAATTATTCGGAGGGCAAAAAATAAGGAGGTCTTAAGAAGTTTGGAAGGCGAAAATATACAGCTTTCTGACACAGACATTGTTATTGCAGATGAAAAAAAACCAATAGCGTTAGCAGGCATTATAGGAGGTGAAGAGACCTCTATTTCAGAATATACGCATGATGTATTCATCGAAAGTGCTGTTTTTAATCCGGCATCAATCATAAAAAGTAGAAAAAAAGCCGGAATTCAAACAGATGCTTCTTTCCGTTTTGAGAGGGGAGCTGATATCTCTTTTCCACCAACTGCGGCATTGATGGTAGCTTCTATATTGACCCAAATGGGCGGAAAAGCGACTAAAGGGATTATGGATATCTACCCAAAACCAAGAAAAAACAAAACAGTTGTTCTTCGCAACCATCGGATAGCAGCACTCCTTGGTGTGGAAATAGATGATGCCTTCGTCGAGAAGACTCTCTCATCCCTTGAATTTGAAGTAAGTGTTCAGCAGAAAGGTATATGGCAGGTAAAAGTCCCATTTTTCAGGATTGACATCGAGAGAGAAGCTGATCTGATTGAAGAAATTGCCCGCTTTTATGGATATGACAAGATTCCTTCGCAGCTTCCTCCTCTGACTGGATTGGAACCTGTGATAAACCAGAAAAGGAAAATATTATCAAAACTTAGGCAGATGCTTCTTTCTTATGGCTTTAACGAAGTAGTGAATTTAAGTTTTTCTGACCCTAAAAAAGAAACCAAATTTAAAAATAGTCGAGAGCGAATAAAGATCAGAAATCCGATATCTTCAAAAGCTTCCCTGTTGAAAACAACTCTTATAGCAGGATTACTTGATAACATTAGCTGGAATAAAAATAGAGGAGCTGAAGGCATCTGCGCTTTTGAAGTAGGGAACATCTATTTTTGGGAAGACGACTCTTGTGTAGAACAGCTTAACCTTGCTTTGATTGCCTCAGGTACTGTGGGACTAACTCATTGGCATACAAAAACCTACGAGACGGATTTCTATCATATCAAAGGAACGTGCGAGGCGCTCATGACACATCTGCGCTATGAACCATTTTCCTTTCAGGAAGAAGATCACCCAAACTATAAAGAAGGGCACTCTCTTTCCCTGCTTTTCAAGGGCCAGAGGGTCGGTTCTTTAGGGCTGTTAAAAAAAGAGATTCTGGATGCCTTTTATTTAGAAGGAAATATATGGGCAGCTGAGATAGCACTTAATACGCTATTGGAAAAGCAGCCTCAAAATTTTCAATACTCTCCTGTTACAAGGTATCCAAGGGTCAGCCGGGATATTTCTTTTATAGCGGATAGGAAAGTAAGTTATCAGGAAATCAAAGAAGTACTAGAAAATCATTCTATTCCCTGCCTAGAGAAATTTGAGCTTTATGACCGATTTTCCGGATTATCCATTCCCAAAGGAAAAATTAGTCTGTCTTTTCGATTTGTGTTCCGTCATTTTAAGAGGACTCTGCTCGCAGAAGAAGTCGATAATACCCAGAAAAAGATCATTAAAACTTTAAAGGATAATTTTAATTTTCAATTAAGAGAAGGAGGGGAAATTGACAAGTGAGTTAGAAAGAATTAAAATTCTGGAAAGTAAGATCTCCCAAGTGGTTGATTATATAAATAACATCGTAGCTGAGAATACAAAATTGAAACAGCAGTTGAAAGAATTGAGATTGGAGAAAAAAGATTTATCAGAACAGGCAAAGAAAATAGAAAAGCTGAATATGAGTGTAACACAATATGAGAAAGAAAGGGAAGCTGTAAAGGAAAAAATAGAGACTATAATAAACCAGATAAATAAGATCGGAATATGATTAACAAAATAATTGAAATCGAAATTTATGGACAGAAATTTAGAATAAAAGTCAAAGGAGAAGAAGATGAAAAATACATAAGTCATCTTACTTCTTTTGTTGATCAAAAAATGCGTGAAGTTGCCGTAAAGTCAAAATCAGTCGATATCGTAAAAATAGCGGTGCTTGCCGCTTTAAATATTGCCGATGAGTTTTTTTTATGTCAGAAAAAAATAGATCAACTTAACGAAGTAATAGGGCATATGGAAAGTGGAATAGAAAGTTTGGAGGTTTATCTCGCAAAAAATGAGAATACATACAAAAATATTGAGGAAGCGCCAAAATAGATTGAGTCTTTTATCTATAAAAATTATAGATAAGGCAAAGAAAAGGATTAACTTATAAGAGGCCGAAATGAAAACAATAGTTCTTTTAATTCCTTTTAAGATGCTTCTTATGAGCTTTTTTCTTAAATTAACAGCAGACAATGTAAATAGCGTTTAGCCCTCCAAACTTTTATCTCCTTTGATATTCTAATAAGGAGGTGGTCAGAATGAATATAACCTTATTTATAGCTATTATTGCTATAATTGCATTATTGGGATTTCCAATTTTTTTATTAGTAAAAAAAGCCAGAGGGGGTCGCTCGATTCTTAAAGCTACTCAAGAAGCTAAAGAAATACTAAGCAAGGCCAAAGAAGAGGCAGAAAAAATTAAGCGGGAATTAAAGCTAGAGACAAAGGAAAAATACCTGAATCTAAAGTCGGAATTCGAAAGGCAGACACGTGACAGACGCCGCAAGATCAACGAGATGGAAAGAAGACTTGTACATAAAGAAGAAAATCTAGAGCGAAAAATTCAGTCAACAGAAAGGCGGGAAAGAGATTTATCTGCAAAAGAGAGCAGCTTGTATTCAAAAGAAAAGGAACTCGTCGAAAAAGAAAAAAAACACGAGGATTTAACTAAACAAATGCTTGAAGAACTTGAAAGAATAGCAGGGATTACAAAAGAGGAAGCCAAGAAGGAGCTGCAGAAAAAGATGGAGGATGAAGCCAGGCTTGAGGCTGTTAAGACTGTCCACATGATTGAGGAGGAAACAAGGGAAAAAGCCCATGCAGTTGCATGTGATATTATCAGCCAGGCTATACAAAGGTCAGCTGCAGAACATGTAGTCGCGACTACAGTCTCAGTGGTTGATCTTCCTTCTGATGACATGAAAGGCCGGATAATCGGAAGGGAAGGCCGGAATATTCGGGCACTCGAATTGGCAACGGGAGTGGATATTATTGTTGATGACACTCCTGAAGCAGTTATTCTTTCGAGTTTCGATCCTATCCGCAGAGAAATGGCTCGTCTAGCCATAGAAAAACTTGTAGTTGATGGAAGGATTCATCCTGCTCGTATTGAAGAAGTTGTTGCGACAGTAAAAGAGGAACTGGAGGAAAAATTAAAAGAGGAAGGGGAGTCTGTAGTTCTGGAGCTAATGATTCATGACGTTCATCCTGAGCTCATCAAACTTCTTGGAAAGCTGAAATACAGGACAAGCTACGGCCAGAATGTTCTTCAGCATTCTAAAGAAGTTGCGCTTTTATCTGCTATTATGGCTAAAGAACTGGGAGTAGATTCAAACATTGCTTTGAGAGCAGGATTATTGCATGACATAGGAAAAGCAGTAGACAGAGACTATGAAGGAACCCACACTGAACTTAGTGTAGAGCTTACTAAGAAATACGGAGAGAACAACGCGGTTGTTCAGGCTATTGCATCCCACCATCGTGATGTTGATTTTCCTTCTATTGAAGCCGTTTTAGTCCAGGCCGCCGACACTCTGTCAGCAGCACGGCCCGGCGCACGCAGGGAATTATTGGAAACTTACATCAAAAGATTAGAAAAGCTGGAAGAGATAGCTAATTCTTTTGAGGGAGTGTCTAAAGCATTTGCTCTTCAGGCAGGAAGAGAAATAAGGATTATCGTAGAAAGCCAAAAGGTCTCAGATGAAAAAGTAGTGTTTGCGGCAAAAGATATCGCGCAGAAAATAAAGGACGAACTGAGTTATCCAGGCCAGATAAAAGTCACTGTTATCCGAGAGATGAGGGCGGTTGAATATGCCCGATAAAATTAGCTTTCTGTTTATTGGTGATATAATCGGTCGTCCAGGCCGCAAGATCCTAGGGAAGCACCTTCTTTCCCTTGATCAAGACTATTCCCCTTCGATCATAATAGCAAATGGCGAAAATGCTGCCGGTGGTCTGGGAATCACACCAAAGGTCGGACAGGAGCTTTTTACCCAGGTGGATATCTTAACATCAGGTAATCATATCTGGGATAAGAAAGAAGCCATCCCTTATTTAGAGAGAGAGCCGAGATTACTTCGGCCTGCTAATTATCCCTCCCTAAATCCCGGGAAAGGAACATATGTTTTTGAAGATTCAAGTGGCATAAAAATTGGAATTTTAAATCTTCAGGGTAGAGTATTCATGGAACCAATAGATTGCCCATTCCAAATTGCTGATAAGGAGATTGAAAAACTGTCTTCTATCACTCCCATTATTGTTGTAGATTTTCATGCCGAGGCAACTTCAGAGAAGCAAGCAATGGGCTGGTATTTGGACGGCAGGGTATCAGCAGTAATTGGAACTCATACCCATGTTCCTACGGCAGATGAAAGAATACTCCCTCACGGGACTGCTTATATTACAGATATTGGCATGGTAGGTGCGTACAACTCTGTTATCGGGATTAGAAAAGACCAGGCCTTGATGAGATTCCTTACTTCTCGGCCTCAGCATTTTGAACCAAGTAAGGAAGGGGGGATCTTTTCGGCAGCCTTTGTCGAAGTGGATGCCAGGACGGGAAAGGCTCTTACTATTGTGAGAGAATTAATCATTAACGAAGAAAATGAGCAGCACAACTAAACCGGAAAAAGTCTATTCGGTCCGAGAAATCACACGACTGATAAAACTCCAACTCGAGAACCTTTTTCCATACCTGTGTGTGGAAGGAGAAATTTCTGACTTTAAACGTGCACATTCAGGTCATATCTATTTTACCCTGAAAGATGAGACTAGCCAGCTGCATGCGGTCATGTGGAGGGCTACAGCTCAGCAGGTGGCTTTTGAGTTAGAAAATGGACTTCAGGTAATCTGCAGAGGGGCCTTAAAGGTCTATGAAGTCCGGGGGCAATACCAGCTTATGGTTGAAGCAGTTGAGCCCAAAGGAAAAGGATCTCTTCAACTTGCATTTGAGCAGCTTAAGGAAAAATTAAGAAAAGAAGGCCTTTTTGACCCTGAAATAAAGAAAAAACTTCCTCTTCTTCCCAAAAAAATAGGAATCGTTACTTCTTCAAAGGGGGCTGCGATCATAGATATAATTCGGACCCTGGAAAGAAGGTTCGCAAAGCTTAATATTTTAATCTTTCCGGTCAAAGTCCAAGGAGAAGGTGCAGCCGAGGAAATTGTTGAAGGAATTGACTATTTGAGTCGATTGACAGATATCGATGTTATTATTATCGGAAGAGGCGGAGGATCTATTGAGGACCTGTGGGCATTCAACGAGGAAAAAGTTGCCCGGGCAATATTTCGAAGTTCCATACCTATCATTTCAGCTGTTGGGCATGAAATTGATTTTACTATAGCGGATTTTGTGGCTGATATAAGGGCTTCTACTCCTTCCGGAGCCGCAGAAATAGTCATCGATAAAAAGGACTCTTTCGTTGCCCGGATTGAAAGTTTAGAGGATAAAATGAGTCATTATCTCAGATACTCAGTACAAGATCAGAAACAAACAGTAATGAACCTGATTCACAACCATGTTTTTCAAAATTTTAAACTCAGAGTTCTTAATCTTTCACAAAGTGTCGATGATTTAGAAACAAGAGTAAAAAATAGCATTAAGAATATGCAGAAGCAAATGTCAGAAGTGAAATCCAATGCTTTTCTTTTGGAGGAGAAGGCGGTAAATATTATGAGATATATGCTTCAAAACTTCATGGCTAAATGGGAAAAGCTTTCTATGGAATTACACAACTTGAGCCCTTTGAATATTTTAAAGAAAGGCTATACTCTCTGCTGGAAAAACGGTAGAAAGCACCTAATCAGGAGAATAGAAGAAATTACTAAGCAGGAAAAGCTGACTGTTTCATTTTACAGGGGTGAGTTTACATGCCTGGTCGAAGGAATCAATAAGGATAAACTTATTGAATCACGGATTAAAAAGCAGTAACTGGCTGCAAGCCGCCTAGGCAAGTGGCCGGTTACCGATTAAGGAGCAAAAATGACAGAGCTTAGCTTTGAGAAAGCATTGGAAGAGTTAGAAGGAATTGTTAAGAAAATGGAGGAAGGAGGTCTTTCTTTGAATGACTCCTTGACTCTTTTTGAGAAGGGAGTTAAGTTGTCAAGGTTTTTAAGAGAAGAGCTTGAAAAAACAGAGAAAAAAATAGAGGTTCTCCTTAAGGATGAAAAGGGCAAAGTGAAAGCTGAACCCTTTAGGCTTGAAACAACTTCTTCAAAGGAAGGAGAATCGGATTCGGGAGATGACAACAACCCTCCTTTTTAGAGCAACATGACAATCGAAGAAAAACTTATTAGGGAAAAAAGATGAGTAAGATACTTGATCAAATTGAAAATCCTAAAGACATAAAAAACCTTTCCATGAATGATTTATCCAAATTAACAAGCGAAATCAGGGCTTTGATTATTGAGGTCGTTTCAAAAAACGGCGGCCACCTCTCTCCAAATTTAGGCGTTGTTGAAATGACTCTTGCACTGCATTATGTTTTTGATGCACTCAAGGATAGAATAATATGGGATGTAGGCCATCAGTGTTATACACATAAAATTATTACAGGGAGAAAGGACAAATTTTCAAGTCTTCGCCAGTATAATGGCCTGTGTGGATTTCCTTGCCGTGAGGAAAGTGAGTATGATGTTTACAATACAGGGCATGCTTCTACCGCACTCTCTGCAGCTCTAGGAATGGCGGTTGCCCGCAACAGAAAGAAGGAAAATTATCAAGTAATAGCTGTAGTAGGTGATGGAGGTTTGACAGGAGGAGTAGCCTGGGAAGCCTTGAATCAAATCGGTCATCTCAGAGAAAAACTGATTATCGTTCTCAACTACAATGAAATGTCAATTTCCCCAAATGTTGGAGCAATGTCCAAGTATCTCTCCTATCTTGTTTCAGGGCAGCATTACATAAAGATTAAAGACCAGGCAAAGACTCTTCTTAAAGTTATTCCGGCTTTGGGTCAGCCAATGATTAAAATTGGCCGGGCTTTGGAAGAGGTCGTGAAGAAAACTTTTTTCCCTGGCCTGCTTTTTGAAGAGCTGGGCATACGCTATATTGGACCAGTTCAGGGGCACAGCTTAAAATCCCTGATCGAAGTTTTTGAAGATGCCAAAGCCTCTGACAGACCTGTTCTCATACTCTGTGTGACTAAAAAAGGGAAAGGCTATTCTCCCGCTCAAAACAATCCTTCTTTGTACCACAGTGCTTCTCCCTTTGATATTAAGACAGGGAGACCGCACAGCAAAGATAAAAAATTGACTTATTCATCGGTTTTTGGACAGACTCTCCTTAATATTGCCGCGAAAGATAGTAAAGTTGTGGCTATTACTGCGGCTATGCCTGAAGGAACAGGTTTAAAATCCTTCGCCGCCCAATTTCCAAACAGGTTTTTTGATGTTGGAATTGCTGAACAGCATGCTGTTGATTTTGCAACAGGATTAGCCCTTAATGGATTTAAACCCTTAGTAGCTATTTATTCTACATTTCTCCAGAGGGCGTATGACCAGCTCTACCATGATGTTTGTTTAATGGATATTCCCATTGTTTTTGCGCTGGATCGTGCAGGGATAGTTCCCGATGATGGACCTACACATCAAGGCATCAATGACATAATTTATCTAAGACATTTGCCTAACATGATAGTGATGGCTCCGAAGGATGAGAATGAACTTCAGCACATGGTAAATTCCGCTTTCTCCTATTCCCATCCCGCTTCAGTGCGCTTTCCCAAGGGCAAGGCATTTGGAGTCCCCATGGACAAAACCTTTAAAAAAATTCCACTTGGGAAAAGCGAACTCCTTAAAGAAGGGAAGGACCTACTGCTTGCATTTGGAAATATGGTATATCCCTCATTGGAAGTGGCAAAAAAGCTTGAACAAGAAGGGATCAGTATGGCTGTAGTAAATGCCAGGTTTGCAAAGCCTCTAGACGAAGAGATGATTCTCCATTTTGTCCGTCCTGGAGGGGTTATTGTCACAGTAGAAGAAGGAGTAATAGCTGGGGGATTTGGGAGTGCGGTAAGGGAGTTTTTGGATAGAAATGGGAAATTTGATATAAAATACAAAAATATCGGAATTCCTCTGGAAATATATCCAGTTGGCAAAGTTGATCGGATAAAAAAGATGCTTGAGTTGGACGAAGACGGCCTTGTCAGACAAATAAGAGAATTTTACAGGTCCTTTGACTCAAAAATTTAATTATTCAGTCTGATGAAAGAAAGAGCGGACATAACGGTTGTCAAGAATGGGCTGGCTGAGAGCCGCCAGAAAGCCCAGGCTTTCATCATGGCAGGCTTAGTTTTTTCTGAAGACCGGAGAATTGAGAAGCCAGGTCAGATGCTAGACCCAGGTCAAGAAATATATTTAAAAGAAAAACTTCCCTATGTGGGCCGTGGGGGATTAAAACTGGCAGAAGCTTTGGAGAAAATGGATATTAACGTAATGGGAAAAACAGCCGCTGATTTGGGATCTTCTACCGGAGGTTTTACGGACTGCCTTCTCCAGAAAGGAGCAAATAGAGTATATGCTGTGGATGTTGATACAAGACAAATCGACTATCGGCTGAGAAGAGATTCTAGGGTCATCCTCATAGAAAAAAATGCTCGCTATTTGGAAAAACGAGATTTTTCAGATAACCTGGATATTGTCACGACAGATTTGTCCTTTATTTCTGTACTTAAGGTTTTACCAGCTGTTAAAGGGTTTCTTGGAGATGGAGAACTTATTTCTCTCATTAAGCCTCAATTTGAGGTTGGAAAGAATCAGGTTGGAAAGAAGGGTATCGTGAGGAATCCAGCTTTGCATGAGGAGGTTTTAAACAGGATCATAATCACGGCAGTGAAGATAGGTTTTAATATGAAAAAGCTTATCAAAACGTCCATTCGAGGACAAAAAGGAAATCAGGAGTTTTTCATTCTCTGGTCTTTGAAAGAAAAGCCCTTGAGTCCGGCCCGCGTGTCAGAAGCAATAAAGGAGACAGTCTGGAATGAAAAGAATTGAATATGTCGGGATTATAATAAAGCCTCATGCTCCCAGTATTGATAGAATTTTGGAAGAACTCATTTTCTATTTTGAGAAAAAAGGGATTGAATGTATCTGTGAGGAAGAGGCAGCAAAGAAACTCACCAGAGCTGGAGGAGTGGCGAGGCAAGATATCCCTTCCAAAGTCGATCTTGTAGTCGTTCTCGGTGGAGACGGGACCCTGCTCAGTATTGCACACCTTGCAGCTCAAAAGAATGTGCCTGTTTTAGGGGTAAATTTAGGCAAACTTGGTTTTCTGACCGAAGTACCTATTGATGAAATATATCTGACTCTTGATTCTTTTCTGGCAGGCAATGATAAGATTATTAGCCCCAGGAGAATGCTTAAAGTTGAGGCTAAAGGAAAGACGCATTACTGCCTGAACGATGCTGTTATAAACAAGGGAGCTTTGGCCCGTATGATTCAGTTTGCTGTCCGGATAGACAATAAAGAAATCGTCACATCCAGGGCAGACGGCCTGATCATTTCTACGCCCACAGGTTCAACTGCTTACTCCCTTTCTGCAGGTGGCCCTGTCGTTCAACCGTATATTCCGGCTATTATCATTACTCCTATCTGTCCTCATACACTTTCATTCAGACCAATGGTCGTTTCTTCAAAATCTAAAATAAATGTTCAGCTCATTACTGCAGGGGAGGAAGTATCCCTTACACTTGATGGGCAGCGCGGAGGTTTGATGGAAAGAAATGATGTTGTCAATATCAAAATAAGTGATCTCGAATTGAAATTAGTCTCCTCTCCCAAACGTAACTATTTTGACCTTTTGAAAGAAAAACTGGGTTGGGGATGAGAAAAAATAAAAGGAGTGGCTTCTTTCCAGATGATGGAAAGCTTTAAAGAACAGGCTGAGCGATTTGGTGCTAATATTGAAACCGATGAGGCCATAGAGATTCGCAAAGGAAGCGATTATTGGCATATTTTTAGCAGCAAAAATGAATATATTGCGCGGGCCGTAATAATTGCTACAGGTTCAGCTTTTAGCAAGTTGGGAGTTAATGGTGAAACAGAATTAACAGGAAGAGGTGTTTCCTATTGTGCCGTATGTGACGGAGCTTTTTTTAAAGATAAGAAAGCAGCAGCACTATCTGTTGATAATTATCTGGGCTGATGACATAATCATTTATTCGTTCTTTCCAATTCCTCTATTCTTTTTTTAAGTTTTCTCACTTCCCTCAATAGCTCGTAAAGATGAGGCATAGACGCCCAAGCTTTTCGCCAGTCATTGATATTCATATGAGGAATGCCTGCCACAATAGAATCCCTAGGGACACTCTTTGTAATGCCTGTTTTAGCTGCAATAATGACATCATCTCCAATTGTCACATGGTCTGTAATCCCGACCTGTCCGGCCATAACGACATTTTTCCCTACTTTAGTACTGCCCCCAATTCCTGTTTGTCCAGCCAGGATGCAGTTTGGACCGATTTCAATATTGTGAGCAATTTGCACGAGATTATCAATTTTTGTCCCTTTTTTAATGACAGTTTCTCCAAGGGCAGCACGATCTATGGCACTGTTTGCTCCCAATTCAACATCGTCCTCGATGATAACAATACCCTTCTGAGGTATTTTTATGTGGGAACCGTCCTTTTCCTGGATATAGCCGAAACCGTCAGATCCTATGACAGCACTGTTATGTACGATCACACGGTCTCCTATATTACACTCTTCTCTAACAGAAACATGAGAATGAATAACTGTTTTTTTGCCAATTTTTACACCAGGATAGATAGATACGAGGGGAAAAATAGTGGTTCCTTCGCCTATTTCTACATCATCTCCGATTACAGTAAATGCACCGATAGAAACATCTTTCCCGATTTTGGCGGACTTTGACACAAATGCTTGCGGATGTATTCCCGGATCCAAGCGAAAAGCTTTATAAAATAAGTCTATGGCTTTTACAAAGGAAAGATGCGAATTTTTAGATTTAATAACTGGGATTCTATCAAATTTTTCCCCAGTTGGAATAATGGCAGCCGAAGCTCTGGTATTCTCCAAGAGACTGCGGTATTTCCGATCTGCGAGAAACACAAGGTCTCCCTCTCTTGCTTTCTCAAGGCTCGAAACAGAATAAAGGACAGTATCCCCTTTCCCCTCGAATGGACAATTTAAAATACTGGCCAGCTCTGCTACAGATAAACCTGTAAAAGGCTTTTCAGGCTGTTTTTTCATAGAATTTTTCATTTAAAACAGCAGCCAACTCGGCCCCCCAGAAGAGTATCATAAGAGAGAAAGATATCCATAGTAGAAAGAATATAATTGAAGTTAGAGTTCCCTGGAGTAGTTTGGAAAGGACGATTCCAATGGCTGAAAAATTTGCTACATAAAATGCAAAAAGTCTTTTAAAAATTTCCCAGAGTATAGCGCTTATTAAAGCCGATATTGCTGCTGCTTTTGAATAGACCCTAATCTCTGGGATAAACTTATATAGGATAAAGAGAACCAGAAATGTCAGTGTAAAGGGAATAAGGTATTGGACGAAAAAATTATTTGTTAAAGAAACTATCTTAGGATTGATATATTTGGCAACCAATGAACTTTCCTGGATGGTGCGCTGAAGGGCAGTCCATATGGCAGTTATAGATAAGGAAATCAGCATGAGGATTCCAATAACGAACATGATTAGATACTCCATCAGGCGGTTATAAAAAAAGGATTTTTGGTAAGTTGACTTGAAAATAAAATTTATAGAATATATCAGGTTTGAGAATAGAAAACTTGCTGCTATAAGAGAACCAACAATTCCAAACAACCCCAAATTTGTGATGTTCTTTGAAAGAAACTGCAGTTTTGTAAAAAAAGAAGGATCAAGCTGGGCAAAGAATTCATCTGAAAAAAGATTTAGGCTACGGAATGCGATTTCAGAATTTCCCAGTACTTTTGTGGAAACGAAAGCAAATAAAGCGACTAAAGGAACGGAACAGAGCAGAGCAAAGTAGGAAACGGTAATAGAAAAATTACCACATCTATCTTTATTGAATCTCTTAATAGTCGTTTTAACAATTTCAAAGATAGGGAATTTCATCAATTCTGTTTAATGCTTAACTTATGCATAATTTCCCCATTTAACCATAAGAATAATAATGGTGATAAGGAGTGCATAAATGACCAGCGTTTCTATAAGCACCAGGCCGAAAATCAGGATGAAGCGGATAGTTGGGGCTCCTCCTGGATTTCTGGAAATGCCCTCACAGGCACTCGATATGGCCTTGGCCTGGCAAAATGCTCCTATGGCAACAGCAAGTACAATAATAGCTGATCCAAGGATAAGGGAAATCCTGTACAGGGATGCTCTGGCTGGATTAAGACCGGGTTGTTGAGCTAAGAGAGGTATGCTCATTAGGATAATAAAAAAGGCTAGACTACCGAAAAATTTGAGATTCTTTTTCATTCCTTTCTCCTTTAAAATTAGTGTTCTTCTTCTTGGGCCACAGCTCCTGCTAAATAAACACAGGCTAACATAACAAACACAAAAGCTTGAATGATTGCAGTAAAGATGGATATTGCCATAAACGGAAGCGGAAGAAAAAACGGAAGAATAGAAGCTATCACCACGATGAGTAATTCTTCAGCAAATATATTGCCGAAGAGACGGACTGAAAGCGAGACGATTCTGGAAAAATGACTGATGAGTTCGATCGGAACCATCAGAGGAGCTATAGCAGGGATAGGGCCGGCAAACTGTTTGATGTATTTAAACAGGCCTTGAGACTTAATGCCTTGCATATGGTAGTAAACAAAGACAAAAAGAGCGCAACCTATGGTTGTGTTAATCTTGCTTGTAGGGGACATAAATCCTGGAATAAGGCCCATAATATTACAAGAGAAGATAAAAAGCCCAATAGTGGTGATCATGGGCAGGTATTTCTTTCCCTGTTCCCCTACTATATCAACGAGCTGGCTTTCAAAAGCCTGAATTGTGATTTCAAGTAAGTTTTGCATCTTGGAAGGAACAGGCTTAAAATTTCGCGAGGCGAGAGCAAAAAAAAGAATTAGAATCAGGACTACGATTAAACACATAACAACATTATCAGGTACAAGGTGTTCTGGATTCTTAACTTCAATCCCCACTAAAGCCAGAAGCGAGGACAGAGGCTTACTGAAGATTTTGTTGAAGATTTCAACTAAAAATAAACTGTGTTCTAATTCTTCCATTTTTTTATCTTCGAGAGAAGAACAACTGCTTCCACAAAAAATACAGGAATAATCATAGAAAACCCAACTGCAAACGCAATAATCTTATTTGAGAAAAAGAAGATTATAATAGAAAAGATTGCAAGAATCAACAGTAGACGTAAAACATAGAGAAGGGCAGCTGATTTAAGTGCTTTTTTTCGCCCGAGGAGAAGGAATTTGGAAAGGGCTTGTCTGAGCCATATGAAACTTATTACAGACAAACATCCTCCGGCAAGAACAAGAATAGCTGTCAGGGGATCAAAGATAATGAGTGCGGCTATGGCTGGAATTAATGAAAAAATGAGAATTTCTCCCGGTATACGGCGTAATATTTTTTCTTCAATTTGATCTGATATCTCAGGTTTTGCCACTTTTCTTTTCACTTTTCTCCCTGTTGCATATTCGATGTATTATCGTTTTCATATTGATCATCCTTATATTTATTAATTCCCTTCATAAGGCTTATTAAACCCGAAGCTATGCCGAAAAACAAGAAAATCAGCAGCATCCAGGGTTGAGTATGTAATACTTTATCGAGCCAGTATCCGAAGAACAAGCCGATCGCTATAGAAGATGGAAGCATAAGCCCAAGCGAACTTAACTCCGCGATCTTACGAAATTTGGGCTTTGTATCTTTTTTATTAGTGTTCATTATTTATAATGATAACATAATTTGGACTCAAAGAATCAAATTATATGAGGAACAAATTCGAGCAAGAAGATTTTGATGCAAAGAGGAAGTTGGTTTCTATAGATGTTCAATTTTTCCTTTTTTTTCGATTATACCAACTATATTTTTCACCTTCTGGTCCTGATCTTTGCGACAGATAAGAAGGGCATCCTCCGTATTAACAACAATAAGATCCTTGACTCCAATCAGGGCTGTAATCTTTTGTGGGTTATATACAAGGCAGTTTTTAGAACCCAAAACGATGCTATCTGTTCTAAAGTTGTTCCCGTACTTATCCTTGGCCCAGATATCAGCCAGGGACGACCATGACCCTACATCTGACCAGCCAAATTCCCCTTTGCACATCATTATACCTTTTGCCTTTTCCATTAACGCAAAATCGATAGAGATCGAGGGGATTTCTTTAAAAATTGATGCTATTTTAGCATCGTTTTTGTATCTCAAAGCCTTAAGAATCTTTTCCCAGTAAGGGAATATATCAGGAGAAAAAGATCTGAGTTTCTTTGCGAAAACTTCAGCCCTCCAGAGAAACATTCCTGAATTCCAGTAGTAATTCCCATCTTCTATGAATATCTGAGCCTGCTTATAATCGGGTTTTTCTTTAAATCCTTGAACATGGAAATATTTTTCCCCCTGTACGCTGAGAGGATTTTCTTGAGAAAATCGTATATAGCCGTATCCAGTTGACGGATATGTAGGAGGTATGCCGAAAGTAATTAGGTGTTCTCCTTTTGCAGCAGCGGCAGCAGATACTTTTAACTTCTTCAGAAAAAGAGAGGAGTCTTTGATAAGATGGTCGGCTGGAAGAACTGCTAGTACGGCTCTTGGATTTTTAAGATAAATAGCTGCTGTTGCAAGCATCAAGGAAGGTGCAGTGTTTTTCCCTTGAGGTTCAACTAGGAAATTTTCCTCTGGTATGTTTGGAAGCAGGCGTTTTATGATCTGGGTTTGTTCTGAATTTGCTATTGTATAAATATTGGAACTGGCAACCTCAAACGAAAGACGATGGATCGTTTCCTCGATCATTGTCTTATCACTTATAATAGGAAGAAACTGTTTCGGCCTTTTCACCCGGCTAAGAGGCCAGAATCGTGTTCCTTTCCCCCCAGCAATAACAACTACAAAAAAATCCATTTTAATCTCACCTTATGAAGAATTTAAATCACTTAACCTGAATTATTCATAAGTATTTTATTACCTTTTCAATTGTATTTTCGACATCTCTCTTGATAGCTTTGAGGTCTTCTTCGGTATCAGCTTCAAATCGTAAAACAAGGGCCCCCTGAGTGTTGGAAGCTCGAACCAAAGCCCATCCTCTTGGATAGAAAGCTCTTACTCCATCGATATCGATGATATGATGTTTTTGTGAGAGTATTTTTTTAACTTTATCCACTATTTTGAATTTCACTTCATCTGAGGCATAAAGCCTGATTTCAGGTGTTATCCAGGTTTGAGGGAGGTCATCAAACATCTGGGAAAGTTTTTTTTCAGATCTGGAGAGAATTTCCAGAGTGCGAGCTGATGAGTAGATTGCATCATCAAAGCCGAAATATCTGTCAGCAAAGAATATATGGCCACTCATTTCCCCAGCAAGAAGGGCCTTTTCTTCCTGGATCTTTTTCTTGATCAAAGAATGCCCTGTCTTCCACATGATGGGCTTTCCGCCTAATTTCTCAATTTCCTCATATAGTAGTTTTGAAGCTTTCACTTCTGAAATAATTGAAGCTCCAGGGTGTTGGGGAAGGATATCCCTCGAGAAAAGAATCATAAGTTTGTCACCCCAGATAATATTTCCCTTGTCATCTATTACTCCGATCCGGTCGCTGTCCCCATCGTAGGCAAATCCAATATCGGCCTTTGATTCAAGTACGATCTTGATCAAGTCTTCCAGGGCTTCTGGGAGAGTTGGGTCAGGATGGTGATTTGGGAAAGTGCCGTCCATATCACAGTAAAGTTCCCGCACTTCACATCCAAGTTTTTTAAAGATTGGGACAGCAATAACACCACCTGTTCCATTTCCCGCATCCACCACTACTTTAAGTTTCTTTTTTATATTTATACTGTTTACTACGTAATCCATGTATTCTGGAATGATATTGTACTGTTTTTTAACGCCGGGTTTTTCTTCTATAAAATCTCCGTTTTTTATGATTTTGTATATATCCTGGATGGCCTTTCCATAAAGAGTTTCCTTGCCAAGCATTATTTTGAAACCATTATATTCCGGAGGGTTATGTGAGCCCGTTATCATAATACCGGACTCTTGCTTTTTATAATAAATGCTGAAGTAAAGTAGAGGTGTTGGTATTGTCCCCAAATCAACAATATCGCATCCTGCTGATAGCAGTCCCCTGCTGATAGCATCAGAAAAAACAGGAGAACTTAGTCTGCAGTCTCTACCTAAGATTACTTCCTTCTTCTTTTTATGGCGAAAATAGCTACCTATACCTTTTCCCAGCAGCTCAACTGTCATAGGGGTTAAGTCTTTATCAACAATTCCCCTTATATCATACTCTCTGAATATCTCTGGTTTTAACTTCATCTGATTCTCCTAAAAACAATAAGCATTGATAAACTAAAATAGAAAAGCGACCATGCCTATTACACTTGGTTATTCATGAATTTTTCAAGTTTTGTGTTATATATTTAATTTTCTTAGTTAGATTATTTGTATCTGCTTTAATCATTTTCCATTTATCCTGGGCGATAAAAATGAATTCGATAAACTCGCGAACAGCTCCTTTCCCGCCAGGGTTTACGCAGATGAAATGGCTGCATTTTTTTATCTCTCTATGAGCATCAGCTACAGCTCCTGCAAATCCCACCGAATTGATGACATCAAGGTCTCCAAGATCATCCCCAATGTAGGCGACCTCTTCAGGACGCAGATGGTGCTTTTCAAGAATCTCTAACAAGACTTTTTTTTTATCTGTAACTCCCTGGTGAAGTTCTATCATGTTTAATCTTTCAACACGCTTTTCCAGAGATTTTGATGTTTTTCCCGTAATAATTCCTGTTTTAAACCCTGCCAGATGTGCAAGAAGGATACCTAATCCATCTTTTACATTATATGACTTGATTTCTTCACCGTCTGGTGTAACCAGCAGTGTTCCGTCAGTAAGAGTGCCATCTACATCCATCAGAATCATTTTAATTTTTCGAGCCCTGTCTCTTTTTCCCATTAGAACATCCCCGTCCGCCATAAATCATGAAGATGAATAAGACCCTCAACTTCCCCGTTTTTGCTTATTATAATTAACGAAGTAATTTTATTCTTTTCCATGATGTTTAAGGCTTTAGTGGCTAGATCTTCTTTCTCAATCGTTAATGGATTAGGAGACATACAATCCCGGGCTGTTTTTTGTAGGATGCTATTTCCGTGTTTTTGGAGCATTCTTCTTAAATCACCATCTGTTATAATTCCTACAAGTTTGTTGTCCTTATCTATCACACAGGTCATTCCTAACTTTTTTTGTGACATTTCGTTAAGGACACATTCCATAGTTGTATTTAAACTGACAAAAGGAATCTGCTCGCCTTTATGCATGAGATTTCTAATTTTGAGGAGTTTCTTTCCTGCCTGTCCTTTGGGATGAACAAAAGCAAATTCCTCTTCACTGAATCCTTTTTTCCTCATCAGAGCAATGGCAAGTGCATCGCCAATAGCTAAGGCAGCAGTGGAACTTGCTGTTGGAACGAGGCCGCTTGGCTCTGCTTCTTTTTCTACTTTTGCCTCAAGAACAACGTCACTGTATTTCGCCAGTTTTGAGTTTTTATTGCCGGTTATACCTATGAGTTTAATGCCGATCCTTTTTACAAAATCCAGAACTTCAACTATCTCTCTTGTATTACCGCTGTAAGAGATTGCAATAAGAATGTCCTTTTTAATTATCATGCCTAGATCCCCATGCCCGGCCTCGGCTGGATGTACAAATATAGCAGGCGTCCCGCAGCTTGCCAGTGTTGCAGCAATCTTCCGCCCAACAAGTCCTGATTTCCCCATTCCAGTTACAATAACTCGTGCGGCTGCTGTGGAAAGAAGTTCTACGGCAAGTGCAAAGTTTTTATCAAGATTTAAGGCTAGACTCTTAACTGCATCGGCCTCGATCTCAAGGACATTTTTTCCAATTTGAATTATATCATCTTCTTTCATTTTATTAGTTATTTCCTTATTAAAAATTATTTACGATCTTTTTTAACTTGATGACCGAGGCTAAAAAAGCCCTTAAGTTGTTTATATTAAAGGAATTACTACTGTCTGAAAGGGCCTCTGCAGGATTGTCATGAATTTCAAGAAAGATCCCGTCTGCCCCTACGCTTACACCAGCTCTAGCTATATAAGGAATAAATTCAGCTTCTCCACCTGAAAAAGTCCCCTCTCCTCCTGGTTTCTGAACGCTGTGGGATGCATCAATAACTACCGGAAAACCCAGTCTCTCCATTATAGGGATAGAACGCACATCAAATACTAGATTATTGTAGCCAAAGGATGTTCCCCTCTCTGTGAGAATGATGTTTTCGTTTCCCTGGCTTACAACTTTATCGACAACATTTTTCATTTCATATGGAGATAAGAACTGGCCCTTTTTTATATTTAATGCCTTTTGAGTTTGTGCAGCTTCAATTATTAAATCAGTCTGCCGGCAGAGAAAGGCAGGGATTTGGATAACATCCAGCACTTCGGCAGCTTTATGGATTTGGTCTGTCTCATGCACGTCTGAAAGGACTGGAATGGAAAGCTCTTTTTTTATATCATGTAGAATTTCAAGCCCTTTTTCAAGCCCAGGACCTCTATAGGATTTTAATGAAGACCTATTCGCTTTGTCGAATGAAGCTTTGAAGATAAAAGGCAGTTTTAAATTCTCGCAAATATTTCTTATTTCTTCTGCCATAAAGAACGCATGTTCCCGGCTCTCAATGACACATGGACCTCCAATCAGGAAAAAAGGATTTGTACCGCCAATTTTAACCTCATTGCTTATTTTAATTTCTTTCTTAATAACAGACATTGTTTTCTCCGGCAAGTAGCTTTATCCAGGTTAAATTTTTCTTATTACAAGAAATGAATTTAATCCTCTCGTCCTTTTTTTAAAAATTTTTCAACCTTGATTATATCTTTAGAGGAGTCAACACTCAAGGTTGAAAATTGGGTCTCTAATACTTTTATTTTATAACCATTCTCCAAGGCCCGGAGTTGTTCCAGTCTTTCTGTCTTTTCAAGCCTGGAAATAGGCAACTTAATGAATTTTAAAAGAAAGTCTCTTTGGAAACCATATATTCCAATATGCTTCCAAAAAAAATCAAAAGGTTGAAAAGGAAGAGCTGATCGAGAAAAGTAAAGGGCATAGCCGTTATTGTCTGACACAACTTTAACAATATTTCTATCATTGAGAAGGGAGAGATCTTTTATTTTAACCGCAAGGGTAGCCATGGATATTTTTTTATTCTGCATAGCAACAACAAGCTGATCGATCATTTCTCCTCTAATGAGCGGTTCGTCACTTTGTATGTTGATTATTATAGGAGAATCGATTTTACTGGCAATTTCGGCTGTTCTTTCAGTACCTGAGTTATGATGCGAAGAAGTCATCCATGTTTCTGCACCAAATGACTCAGCAGCTTTGAAAATTTTTTCATCATCAGTGGCAATGATGATACGGTCAAGTTTTTTTGCACTTTGAACTCTCTCGTATACTCTCTGAATCATTGGTTTCCCAAGTATTAAAGCTAGTGGCTTTCCAGGGAACCTCTGTGAACTATAGCGGGCTGGAATTATTCCTGTGGCTGATCTTAAGATCATAATCCTGATTTAATATCCTTTTTTTCCTCAGTCTCTACTGTTTTTTTTAAAACTGGTTCAGATACTTTATCCGTAGTCTGACAGTTAGCTTCAAGATAAGCTCCTTCCTCTACGACCAATTTTGGGACAATAATAGTTCCAAACACACGTCCTGTTGAGTTTATTTCAACTCTTTCCTTGGCTTGAATGTTACCTTTGATTTCGCCATTAATAATAATATAACCGACTTTTATGTCTGCTTCCACTCTTCCATTTTCCCCGATTATAAGTATGGAGTCTGAATTTATTTTTCCCTTGAATCGGCCGTCAATCCGGAAAGACCCTTTAAAATCCAAATCCCCTCTAATTTCAGTATCCTTATCAAAGAATCCTGTAATTTTATTTTCGTCTATTTCTCTTTTTTTCTCTTTCATTCATTATCTCCTTTAATCTTTTCATAGATTTTGTTTAAATCGTCTACAGTAAAGTAGAAAATTTTTACTATGCCTTTATCCTGATTCCCAGAAATGGAAACTCTCATTCCCAGTTCCTTAATAAGTTCTTCCTGAATAAGCAAAAGGTTGGGGCCCAAACGCATTTTCCCTTTCCCTGGAACTTTTTGTTTAATCCTCTTGCTCATCTTTTCTGTTTCTCGGACGGAAAGATCTTTTTTTACGATTTGACGTGCAATATAAACCTGCATTTCTTGGTCATTGATTGTGATTAGGGTTCTGGCATGACTCATTAAAAGTTTATTATCTGCTATCATATCCTTTATTTCCTGTGGTAATTTTAAAAGACGTATATAGTTCGCAATCGAAGCCCTGTCTTTACCCACCTTTTCAGATATTTCTTGCTGAGTATATTTAAGCTCTTCAGTCATCTTTTTATAGGCTAAAGCAATTTCTAATGGATTAAGGTCTTCCCGTTGCAGATTTTCTATAAGGGATGCTTCAAGTTGTTGTTCATTCGTCATAGAGCGAATGAGGGTGGGAATTTTCTTTAGCCCTATTTTTTGGGCAGCGCGCCATCTTCTTTCTCCGATTATGATCTTAAAATAGCCATCTTCAGGAACGGCAACAATTGGTTGTAAAATTCCTCTTTCTTTAATAGATTTAGCAAGCTCATTAATAGAATCTTCATCAAATTTTAATCTGGGCTGAATGGGGCTTGGTTTGAGTTTTTCGATGTCTATTTCAATGAATCTTTCTTCCTTCAGGATTCCGTAATCCTCTGGCAGGAATGCCTTTAATCCTTTTCCTAAAGCTTTCTTTTTCATCTGGTAAGTATCTCCCTGGCTAAATTTAAATAAGATTGAGCACCTTTTGATTTTATATCATAAAGAACCACAGGTTTTCCAAAACTTGGAGCCTCTGCAAGTCTGACAGTCCGGGGAATTATTATCTCATAAATTATCTCTTTAAGTGATTTGCGGAGTTCTGTTTCAACCTGTTTGGCAAGGTTTATTCGTTCATCGTACATAGTAAGAACAATGCCTTCTAAGGTTAGAGACTGATTGAAGTAGGTCCGTACTTCATCAAAAGTCCTCAGAAGGTCTGGGATGCCTTCCATACAAAAAAATTCTGTTTGGACAGGGATAAGAACGGAGTCTGCGGCTGTCAAAGCATTTATTGTTAAAAAACCAAGAGAAGGAGGACAATCAATAAAGATAAAATTGAAATATTTTTTTATCTTACTCAATGCGTTTCGCAATCTTCCTTCTCTATTTTCCTGAGAAGAGATTTCCAGTTCGAATCCAGCTAATTCTGGAGAACAAGGACAGAGATAAAGGTTGGAAAGATCAGCAGGCCTAACGTAATCCATAATATATTGACCATTCATGAGTGAAGGATATATTCCTTTTTTTTCCTCTTTATTTTTACCTAAACCAATAGTAGCCATCCCCTGAGGATCAAGGTCAATTATTAGAACTCGCATGTTTTTTAATGCCAAGGATGCGGAAAGATTAATAGCTGTTGTTGTTTTTCCAACCCCACCTTTTTGATTGGCGACAGCAATAATTTTATTCATCGTCTTTCAATGTTCCACGTGAAACATTTATTATCCCTGCATTTCTTTGTTTTTAATCTTGATATAAACATGAATATTAACAATAGCAGCCGGTGTTATACCTGAAATTTTTTTCGCTTCTCCTATTGTTTTTGGATTAAATTTTTCCAGTTTTTCTATCACCTCTGCCGATAGTCCAGAGATTTTTTTAAATTCTACATTTTCAGGGATTTTTTCCCTTTCGAGCTTAATAATCTGTGCAATCTCTTTTGCCTGTCTTTTTAAATAACCCTCATATTTTACTTCTGATTCGATATGACGTATTTCTTCAACCGATAAGTCAACATCAGGTTTTTTGTATTCTACCACATTTTCAAAATTTGAATGAGGTTTTTTTAATAAGTCCTTTAAAGAAATTTTTTCTCTGCCTTTCGTAATTATCTTTTCCTTTTGGAGGAAATTCATGACTTTATTCGTCCGTTCCTGCTTTTCCAGAAATGCTTCCCAAGTTTTTTCATCAATAAGTCCAAGTTGATTACCATATTTCATTAACCTTTTGTCTGCATTATCAATCCGTAGGAGCAGACGATATTCTGCCCTGGAAGTAAAGAGTCTATAAGGTTCTTCTACTCCTTTTGTTATGAGGTCGTCAATAAAGACACCTATATACGCTTCATCTCTCCGTAGAATGAATGGTTTTTTTCTTTTTATTTTTAAAACAGCGTTTATGCCTGCCACTAAACCCTGGGCTGCTGCTTCTTCGTAGCCCGAAGTTCCATTAATCTGTCCGGCAAGGTATAAATTTTCGATGTTTTCTATTTCAAGAGTAGGACGAAGCTGTATAGGATTTACAGCATCATACTCGATAGCGTAAGCTGGCCTCATGATTCTTGCCTGGTCTAATCCTGGTATGCTCCTAAGAATTTCCTTTTGAATGTCAATAGGTAGACTTGATGAGACACCGTTAACATAAATTTCTTCCGTTTCAATCCCTTCGGGTTCCAGAAAAAATTGATGCCTCTTGTGATGGGGAAATTTAACAACCTTATCTTCAATTGAAGGACAGTAACGTATGCCGATACCTGTTATTTTTCCACTGTAGAGAGGAGATCTATTCAGGTTTTTAAGGATGATCTCTTGAGTTTTTGAGTTAGTGTGTCCAATATAACATACGATCTTGTTTTGCAACTGTTTCTTCGTTCGGAAAGAAAAAGGAACCGGCTTTTCATCTCCTGGTTGAGGATCAAACTGCCGCCAGTCAATACTTTCATTATAGAGCCTCATAGGCGTGCCTGTTTTCAAGCGGAACATGTTCAGGCCTAATTTTTTCAAACTTTTACTCAACTCTTGAGATGCAGGTTCGTTGGCTCTTCCGGCAGGGTAGCTATTAAGCCCTATATAAATAAGGCCGTTTAAGAAAGTTCCAGGGGTGAGGATAACAGCTCTGGCATGCAATTCACTACCTTCTTTTGTTTTTACGCCGCATGCTTTGCTATTCTTTGAAAGAACTTCTGTAACTATCCCCTGGAAAAGCGTTAAATTTGGGACTTTTTCCAACCATTTTTTCATAGTCAGTCTATAGACGGCCTTATCGCATTGAGCCCTTGGTGCTTGAACTGCACCTCCTCTGCTTCTGTTTAGCAGCCTGAACTGGATGCCTGTTTCGTCAGCCATAAGCCCCATTAGACCACCCAAAGCATCTATTTCCCTGACCAGATGTCCTTTGGCAAGGCCTCCTATTGCCGGGTTACATGACATCTGAGCGATTGTCTCAAGATTTATAGTAATAAGGCAAGTTTCAAGGCCCATTGTACTTGCTGCATAGGAAGCTTCGCAACCCGCATGACCTGCACCGACTACGATAACATCATATTCACCAATAATGTTCATTTTTTCTATTTCCCGATACAAAAATGATTGAATATATCTTCAATTATCTCATCCGTACGAATCTCGCCTGTAAGTTGACCCATCAGTTGTATTGTTTTTCGTATTTCTTCTGAATATATTTCCTCGGAGTAGCCATCTTTTAGGAGTTGTATAGCTTTAGTCAATAAATTAAAGATGCCCTCAAGAATAAATTTTTGTCTTAGGTGGAGGATAACCTCTTTATTTCTGCTTTGCCCCGGGATAAATATCTCGTGGATTTTTTCTTTGAGTTTTCCAAGGTTGATTCCCTTTAAGGCAGAAACACTTATAACCGGAAGAGCTTTATTCATCTCTTTGATTTTTTTTATATCTATTTTCACTGGAAGGTCGATTTTGTTTAACAAGAGGAGCATTTTTTTATTTTTAAATTTTTTAATTAATTCGAAGTCCTCTGCAGTCTCTTTCTGAGAAGCATCAATCATAAGAAGAATCCCATTGGCCTCAGATGCTAATTTTTTACTTCTCTTCATAGCTTCTTCTTCAATTGGGTGAGCAGCATTATCCAGGCCTGCCATATCAATCAGGTTGAAAAATGAGTCCTTTATTTTTATTTTTTCCTGTATGTAGTCCCTTGTTGTCCCAGGATTCGGATTTACTATAGCTCTTTGTTTTTCAAGAAGAGAATTAAATAATGTTGACTTTCCGACATTTGTTCTCCCTGTGATAGCTAAATTCAGGCCTTTCATAAGACTTTTCCCAAGATCGTAGCTATCAGTAAGTTGCCTGACGGCAAATATTGTCTTTTCTATTGTCTTGGTGATTTGTTTTGAAGATATTTTCAGGCCATCTTCAGGAAATTCAATGCTGGCTTCGATTTGAGACAAGAGATGGATAATCTTACTACGAACTGAATATACCCTTTTTGAAAGTCCTCCTTCCAGCTGGTGAAAGGATATTATTGCCTGTCTCAATGTAGAGGCCTTAATAATATCATTAACTGCTTCTGCCTGGAGGAGGTCAATTCTTCCATTAAGATAAGCTCGGAGAGTGAACTCTCCAGGCCTGGCATGCCTCGCTCCTTCTTTTATTCCCAGACGGACTACTTCTCCAAGAATTAAAGGGCTTCCATGACAGCTAATCTCCACGACATCTTCTGATGTATAACTATGAGGGCCCTTAAAATAAGTCATATAAGCTTTTTCAAAATATTCTTTCTCGCCAGGATTATAAATGATTCCAAGCATTGGACGTCTAATTGGAATTTTTATGCTGTTTTTGTTAGGTTTGAATATTTTTTTTGCAATATTAAGTGACCTTTCTCCACTCAGACGTACAATCCCCAACGCACCCTGACCAAGAGGAGTTGAAATAGCAATAATCGTGTCTGAAAACATTCTTATATATTAAACTGTGAAATATAAAACGTAAAGAAAAAATGGATCTAGAAAAATACAGAGAATACTCGGATTGAATTATAATATTCTATATTAACAATAAAAACGATATATTGAGTAGTATGCTATTCTTTTTCATGGAAAATCCTTATTTTCTTCATAAAGCCATCACCGATACTTTCTGTTGTGATTCCCGGAAATTGATTAATGGCAACATGAACAATCCGTCTCTCATAGGGATTCATCAAATCCAGGATCTCGTTTCGACCGGATTTTTGTACTTGGTTCGCAATATTTTGGACATAATCTTTCAATTCGCGTTCTTTCCGCTGTCTGAAAAAGTCGCAGTCAGTCTGAACTTTTTTCGTAGAAACTTTGTTGAGAATGTGCTGAAATGATATAAGAAGCAAACCGTCTTTCCAAAGTAGCAAGTGTTTATCTTCACCATCGAAAATAATATAAATCATATCGTTTTTTTTCTTTGTGTAGTAATTGATATCAAGTGGATAGAGGGCAAGTAGTTTATCAAGGAAGTCTGTAACAGCTAATTCTCCTGACCTTTTTTTTGGCCAAGTACGGATAACGATTTCTTTGCTACCGATCCCGAATAGTTTAGTTTTTTCTGCAACAACCTCATAGTTAATCTGGTCACGGGTAAGTTTTAAAACATGCTCGGCAAGACTAATCGCATCTTCCAGATTCCTTCCCTTGAATTCTTGTTCTAAATCATTTTTTTCGTTTTTTTCCATGAGGAACCCTCTTTTTTTTATGTAAGTAACGATTCATGATGTATTGTTGTCCGATTTGTAGAATATTGTTTGTCAGCCAGTAAAGAACAAGACCGCTTTGAAAGTTCATGAAAAAGATAGTCATAATTACCGGCATGATAAGCATCATTTTTTGCTGGGTAGGTTCAGCAGATGTAGGAGTCATCTTTTGACTGATAAATTGTGTTATCCCCATTAATATTGGAGTCACATAATATGGATCTTTAATTGAAAGGTCTTTTATCCAAAAGATAAAAGGACTTTGTCTAAATTCAACAGCGATTATAAGGAGCCTGAAAAAACCCCAGAAAATAGGGAGCTGAATCAACATGGGCAGGCAACCTCCAGCAGGGTTTATGCCATGTTCCTTATAAATCTTCATCATCTCTTCATTCATTTTGCGGCGTTGGGCAATGTCTTGTTTGGCTTTTTTATGTTTGGCTCGAAGAGCTTTTATTTTAGGCTGTATTTCCTGCATTTTTGCCATTGATTTTGTGCTGCTGTAAGTCAGAGGGAAACATATGATTTTAATTATAATTGTCAGGATGATAATGCAAAATCCCCAGTTGGGGAATACTTTATGGGTAGATTTAATCGCTTTGTAAAGAAACTCAGCTATAAATCCGAAGAGGCCAAATCTTATTATCTTTTTTGTTTCATGGCCAAATGTATTCAGAGTGTCGAATTGTTTGGGGCCGATAAAGGCTTTCTCAGCGCTGCTTACATAGAGAAAAAAATATGGGGCCTGGTTCTTTTCCTCCCTCAGGAAAGTAGCACTCCCCTCTTGGGGAGAGGTAAGAAACAGTGCTGTAAAATACTGGTCCTCATAACCTACCCACTGAATATGATAATGAGTATTTTCTCCAGGATTATCAGCATTGTATTTTCTTTCTTCTTGATGCAAGACCTTTTTACCTGAATATACTGCTATTCCTCTTGTCCTTCCAAATCGCTGTTTTTGGGCTACTGCTGAAGGGTTGCCAATGCTAGGCCCCCAGATAATGTTAGGTTCGATTTTCTGGCCATTTTTCCAGACCTCTATGTTGATATCAACATCATATTCGCCATCTTTGAATGTAAAGGTTTTTTCGACTCTGTTTCCTTTCCCGTCAGCATACTGGAAATGCAGTTCTTCTCTCCGCCCTTCTCTCAAATCCAATGTCTTCCTTGAAGATTTATAGAAGGCTTTGTTAATTACATCATCAAAGAAAGAATCACCCGTGCTCAATAAAAACGGATATTTATCTATTTCTTCAGAATGGGCAGAAATGAGTTCCAGGTCTTCCTTGTCATCATCTTTAAATTCTTTTAATTTCCAGCTCTTTAACAAGGCCCCTTTATTACTCCATACAGCTCGATATAATGACGTATCAACAACAATTTGTTTTTCGATTTGCTCATAGACAGGTTGAAAGTCAATCTTTTCCGCACTTTTTATGGTCTCGGGAGATTTCACGCCTTCTTTTTGGAGAGAGCTTGCCTCAGATTTTTGTTCAATCTCTATTGCAGGCTTTGAAATCGGTTCTGGCGGAGGTTCTTTCTTAAAGAAAATAGCCTGCCATAGAAATAAGACCAAGAAAGAGAGGACAATAGCTAATAATAATCTTTTTTCCATTTTTAAATCCTTTATGGAACAGGATCGACTCCTCCAGGGTGAAGCGGATGGCATTTAAGGAGCCTTTTTGTTCCTAGAAATATTCCCTTGATCAGGCCGTACTTTTTTATTACTTCATAAGTATATATTGAACATGAAGGATAAAAACGGCAGTGGTTGCCAATAAGAGGAGAGATTAAGGATTTATAGCTTCTTATTAAGAATAAAGCAATATTTTTCATTAAGTTTGATTTCACTAACTATTCTGAATCATTCATAAGCCAACCAGATCTATTACGACCTAGGCTACTCCGAGGTTGATATGATTTTAATTGTTTCATTGTCTCGGCAATTTTTATGAATAATTCAGGCTAATTGATTTTACAGCATTGATGTAATCTTCTTGAAGATTAAGCCATGATGCTTCCTGAATCTCTTTTTTTACAATAATGATAATATCCATAGGGTTATTAAAGAATTCTTTATTGCTCCGGAATAAATTCCTTATCCATCTCTTTATTTTATTTCTCTGAACCGAATTGCCTGTTTTCTTGCTAACGACTACACCCATTCTGGAAAAACTTAACTTATTAGAGAGATAAATAAGCGTAAAATATCTTCCTCTAAAACGTTTGCCTTTTTTATAAAGAAATAAAAAATCTTCCTTTTTTCTTATCCTCTCTTGAGGGTTAAGAGTTTCAGACATCAAACGGAAAGTTTTTTTCTGCCTTTTTGTCTTCTATTCTTAATGACATTCTGGCCGCCATTAGTCTTCATGCGGACTAGGAAGCCATGATTTTTATGTCTTCTTCTTCTGTTTGGTTGAAATGTCCTTTTCATTTTTTTATCTTTGAGTAAAATATGTTAATAAACTTGTAGACTTCTGTCAAGCTGGAAAATAAGGTTCATCGCAATAATAGATACCTGATTAGAAGACAAGAGGAAGAGGAGCGAATGAATTTGATGGCATGTCTGCGCTCCACTAAGATTTTTAACGCCATTTCTTCCCCGATCTTCTCGGCTCTGCTGGAACTCCGCATGTTTATCTTAAGCACCGCCACAATGTCCGCGAGCCACCATTAACACCGCTATATTGATTCTACAGTGCTCACACATCCATCAGGCCCGACTTAGCGTCGGATTCCCTCGAAGATCGACTCATAAAGACTAAATCTTTTAATGTTGCTTCCTCCATACTCTCAAATTCATTTGTTTACATGCATTTTATCTGACTCCATTGAAAAAAAACGTAAGCTCAACGTTTGCTATGGAGAGGGGTAAACAACCTTGTCCATCCTGAATTTGACTATTATTTCATAATTCATTATAATAAGGAAAAATGAATTTATTTAAGATTGGAGATAAAATAATTTATCCCAATCAAGGAATTGGGGTTATAGAAGATATAAAACAAGAAAATTATTTTGGAGAAAGTTTTAATCTCTATCATGTAAGAATTATTTCTAATAACACATTGGTCTTAATCCCTTCTTCTAACACAGAAGAAATAGGAATCCGAAAGCCAGTTTCAGAAGACAATATTGAAAAAGTTTTTAATTTCATGAGAAGTGGGCTCGTTGATGTTGCTATGAACTGGAAAGGAAGATATAAAGGATATCTTGAGCTTATGAGAAGCGGACATATCCTTGATATAGCATTAGTCTTGAAGAGCCTTTATTACCTGAGTTTAATCAAGCCTCTTTCTTTTAGAGAGAAAAAAATGATGGAAAAAGCAAAAGATCTTGTGGTTTCAGAGATTTCTGAAGTATCCTGTATTCCGTGTTCTAATATAGAAAAAAGAGTTTTTGATAGTTTATCCTTATGCTTTGAAAATGTTCCCAGCCAAGTAGATACTTGATTTTCAAATTATGCTATTTCCTGCCATTCTTCTTTTTTTCCTGTTTCTTCTGTTAAGCGCATTTTTTTCCTCTTCGGAGACAGCGTTTGTAGCAGCTAATCCTTACAGAATTGATTATTTAGAAAAGAAAGGTTCCAAAAGCGCGAAGTTAGTCAGGAGAATGCTCAGAAGAGTGGATGACCTGCTCGCCACTATTCTCATCGGTAATACTCTGGTTAACACCGCAGCGGCCTCAATAGCCACTTTTATCTTTGTCTCCTTCATGCCTTCTAATAAAAACCAGGCTGTTGTTCTGGCTACAGTAGTAACAACTTTCCTGATTCTCGTTTTTTCCGAGATCACACCAAAGACATATGCTGCTTATAATCCTGTTAAGCTTTCGTTTTTGTTCGTACAGCCAGTAAGATTCTTTATTGCGATTTTTTATCCCCTTGTAAAGATATTTACCTTAGTAACACGCTTGATATTTCCATCACAAAGAAAAACGGCCGGGAGATATCCATCTCTTAATGAAGAGGAGATAAAAGTTTTGTTCTCAATGGGAGTCAAAGGTATGTCTTCTCTCCGTAAAAAGATGATTTCAGGGGTTCTCGAGATCGGGTCTCGCCCAATCAGAGAAATTATGGTTCCCCGCCCCAAAGTCGTGGCGATTGAGATAGAATCGTTACCAGGACAAATACACGATCTAATTCGCACCGCCGGATTCTCTAGATTCCCCGTCTATAAAGGCTGCTTGGACAATGTCAAAGGGATCATCCATGCAAAAGATATTATTCCCTATCTTATTGATAATAATGAAATTAACATAAAAGAGCTCTTAAGGAAATCTCTTTTTGTGCCGGAATCGGCTTCTCTAGAAAATGTCTTGATTCAAATGCAGGAGAGTGCAACTCAGCTGGTTTTTGTAGTGGATGAATTCGGTAATATGGAGGGGATAGTAACTCTTGAGGATATAATTGAAGAGATAGTTGGAGAAATCCAGGATGAGTATGATGCCAAACAAGAAAAACTGATTATTAAGGCAAATGAAAATATCTATTTTGTAAGAGGGAATACTGCAATTAAAGAAGTTAATCAGGAGATCCCCATCGATATCCCCGTGACAGGGGAATACACAACATTGGCCGGGTTTTATCTTAACGAATTTGGTAAAATACCTAAGGATGGAGATGTTTTAGAGTACAAGGGACACAGCTTTGAAGTAAAAAAAATGAGAAAGCGGCATATCGAGTTAATCAAGATTGTTTTAAAACAAAAAGACTATAATGAGAATAATCGCAAAAAATAAAAAGGCCTTTTTTAACTACGAAATACTGGAAAAGCATGAAACCGGGATTTCCCTGCTTGGGAGCGAGGTTAAATCCATCAGAGAAGGGCGAATAAGTTTGAAAGAAAGCTATGCAGAAATCAAAAGAGGGGAAATTTTTCTTATTAATTGCCATATTAACCCCTATGAAGCCGCAAACAGGTTTAATCATGACCCCCTAAGAGAAAGAAAGCTACTGCTTCATCGCAGGGAAATAAAACGTCTGACAGGAAAAGTAAAAGAAAAAGGTCTGACTCTTATTCCAACGAAAGTTTTTATTAGCAATCAAGGAAACGTGAAAGTTGAAATATCTCTTGGTAAAGGTAAGAAAGCATATCAAAAGAGAGAGGCCATCCGTGAGAGGGATCGAGACAGAGAGATGAGAGCAGAGTTAAAAAACTGGCATTGACAGAACCAGGCTGGCAACATATTCTGCAATTGCTGGGGCAGCAGTCAAGCCCGGGGATTCTATTCCTATAAGATTAATAAAATTTGGAAGCCCTCTTATGGATTCTTCCTTGATAATAAAATCTCTAAATCCGTCACCGTCACCATGCTTCCGCCTGGACCTTAGGCCCGCAGTGTCAGGAAAAAGATCTTCTTCATTGATATCATCGAAATAATCTTTTGCAGTTGTGTAGAATTCATGTTTGTGGTCTGTATCTACTCTGTAGTCAATATTATCAATATAAAAGGAATTAGGCCCTAGCTTCATACCCCCAGCAATATCTATAACGAGATGAATCCCAAGACCAAGTTCATCGGGAGGAACTGCATAGATCAATCGGCTTACATCCAGTTTTCTTCGTAGGGAAAAGTATTCACCCTTGCAATATCTGAGACGGTATCCTTCACTGTCAATATCTATACCGGCCTTAGATGCTATATGGTCTGAAAATAATCCTGCAGCATTTATAACAATCTTGGATAGAAAATGGTAGTTTTCCTTTTTGATTGTTAAAATATACCCTCTAGACGAAGGCTCTATGTTTGTTACTTCTGAATCGTATACAATAATACCACCCTCCTTCTCGAATTGTTTCACATAAAAATTCATAAGTTCATGTGAATTTATTATCCCTGTTGAGGGAGACCATAGTGCGCCAAAACCTTTAACATAGGCTTCTGTCTTATTCAATTCTTTCTTGCTTAATATTTCCAAGCCTTCAACTCCATTTTGCTCACCTTGCAATTTCATCCGCTCAATAACTTTCATTTCAGATTCATCACGGGCAATGATTAACTTTCCTGTTTTGTTAAATCCTATCTGTCTTTTTTCGCATAATCTGTATAGAAGATTGTTGCCTCTTACACACATTTTTGCTTTCAAGGACCCAGTTTTGTAATGCAGCCCTGAATGAATCACTTCACTATTACGGCTGCTTGCTTCTAGGCCAAAGCTTGTATTTTTTTCTAATATGAACATTTGTTTATTTAGACTTGCAAGTTTGGCTCCAATAGCGAGTCCTACGACTCCTGCCCCGATAATTGTAATATCAACTTTTTCCATTGGCCTATTTCCTTTTCTATGTCCAAATTTATTTTTATAGGACTGGAAATATTGTATCAATTTTCACAAGGATATTTAACTAAAGTAAGAAAAATAATATATTAAAAATCATAGTGATGTAAGCAAGTCGAGGCTGATTGAGTACAACTTAACAAGAGATGAAAAGAAACTATTAAGATTCCCTGAATATTTTATTTAGTTTCTTTGTCTGTTTCCTCCATATTCAGCAGTTTATATATCCGGCTAATAACATCTTTTATATCAACTGGCTTTTCCATAAAATCGTCTGCCATGCACTCCATTGCTTCACGCCTGAGAGCGATGCCTTTGTATACAGCAGTCATCAATATGACCTTGATGTGATTAAGCTCAGAAGATTCTTTAATTTTCTTGCACAGATCTAATCCATGAATCTTTGGAATCAACATATCGGTGATTAAAACATCTGGCTTTTCACGTTTAACTAGTTCATAGCCTTCTGCTCCATCTTTCGCGCTATAAACCCAAAATCCACGCATGATTAATACTTTTTCAAGCATGGCCAGAGTTACTCTGTCATCGTCAATGATTACAATTTTCTTCTGCATTTTTTTTCTAACTTTAGCATAAATAATTTTTAACTATTTTTCAAAGAAAATAATTTTCACAATTTTCTGAAATTCTATCAACTTTATTAAAGCTTTTACTGGCGCTACAGAAGAGAACTATCTCATTTATCTTGTAAAATATGGGCTAGACTAGCTGCTATTAAGATTGTTTACAATAAAGTCAACTGTACAGTCCGCTTCAATATCACTGCTTGTTCCTGAATGTACTAATGTAACCCTTTTCTATTTATCGTCTATCCTTTAGAAAAGTCTCCATCTTTTCTTCGAGCAATTCAGCCTTTTTCAATGCTGACTCTCCTGCCAGCCGCTTTTTTAACCTTATAACATCTTGTTTTAACTCTTCAACAGTGTTGATAACATCTTGTGCATCAGCAGTAACATCCATGCCGCTAACCCCAGACATACGCATGGCCTGCTGGTACCGGGACAAAGCAGCATTATAATCTTTCTCCAGCATCTTTAGTTGCTGCTCTTCTTCAGAAAGATCTCTGCCTGCGAAGTGATTGTAAGCAAGATAGCCAGCTGCCAGGATAACGATTAAACAAATAACTTTTTTTATTTTTTCCTCCTGCTTTTAGCACTTAACGAATATAGAAATTATATTTAATAAAATGAATTATTTCAAAAGAAAAATACTTACTTAGCCTAAAGTAGATTATCTTCAGCAACCGTGCTATTCCCCAAAAAGTTCGGCTTATTTCCATTTGACTTCAAGTTTTCCCTTTGTTATAAATTTTTTATATTTACTTGAAAGGACAAAATCATGAACAAAGCATTAATATGTGGGGCAGGCGGCTTTATAGGAAGTCATCTTGTAAAAAGACTAAAAAAAGATGGTTATTGGGTTCGTGGAGCGGATATTAAAAAGCCTGAATTTTCTGAAACAGCGGCCGATGAGTTTCTTGTCCTGGACCTCAGAAAACAGCAAAATTGTAAGAATGCGGTTATAACCCCTGAAGGAGAAGCCTTTGATGAAGTTTTTCAATTAGCTGCAGATATGGGAGGCATGGGATTTATTCATTCTGCCGAGTGTGAAATAATGCGGAACAGCGCGTTGATCAATATTAATATGATTGATGCAAGTGCTAAGAGCGGTGTAAAAAGATATTTCTTTTCTTCTTCTGCCTGTGTTTACCGAGACATGGGTTATGATGAGGCCGAATTATCAGAGGATGAGGCCTATCCTGCCATGCCGGATAACGAATACGGTTGGGAAAAACTTTATGCCGAAAGAATGGCCATGGCTTACGGCCGGAGATATGGACTTATAATCAGGCTTGCACGTTTTCAGAACTGTTATGGACCGGAAGGAACATGGCACGGAGGTAGAGAGAAAGCCCCGGCGGCACTTTCTAGAAAAATAGCAGAAGCCGAGGATGGAGAAATAATAGAAGTGTGGGGGGATGGGACAGCAATGCGTGCATATACGTATATTGATGACATGATCGATGGAATCGTAATACTTATGCAGTCAGAGCTTGAAAACGGTGTCAATATTGGACGCCAGGAATATGTTTCTGTAGATGAACTAGTTGGAACAATTGCTGATGTTGCCGGAAAGAAAATATATATCAAACATATTGAAGGGCCTGTCGGAGTTAAAGCAAGAAATTTCTGTATTGATAGAATAACTTCCATCGGCTGGAAACCCGGGTTTTCGCTAAAAGAAGGTGTTGCTCTTACTTATCCCTGGGTTAAGTCTCAGGTTGACGCCAATAAATAATCTGTGCCCAAACTAAAAGGATATTTTATTATGTCAAGGGGATACCATGCATAAGCTGTTAAAGCCCTGGGATTATCTTATTTTAACAGCTTCAAACGAAGAGCAATCTGCTGCATATAAAAGCCAGCTTCAGTTGAGGCAAAAATTAGGTCTTATTCAAGACGTTAAGCAGATTATGGTAGTTTCCGATCCCGGCGACAGGCGCATTGGAAGCGGCGGAAGCACAATCCTTTGTATCATGAAAGTTCTCCAGCGGGAACTGGCAGGGTGTTTAGGTTATTCAAAGTCTCCATCAGCATGGCAGGAAATTCTTCAACGGCTGCGGATCTTAATTATTCATGCCGGAGGTGACTCCAGAAGGCTGCCGGCTTATGGCCCATACGGAAAAATCTTCATGCCCTTACCTGGAGAGTCAGACAGTGCTCTGGGAACAACATTATTCGACCGGCTCCTGCCTGTCTATCTTAAACTGCCTGTGTCTGAATCAGGGGAAGGACAGATCGTTATAACCACGGGGGATGTACTCCTCGATTTCAATCCAGAAGAAGTTTGTTTTGCAGAGCAGGGTATTACCTGTCTTGGCTGTCTTGCTTCCCTAGGCGTGGCAAAGAACCACGGAGTGTTCTGCTCTGGACACAGCGGAACAGTCAGAATGTTTCTGCAAAAACCTTCTATTAGAGAACAGAACAAATATGGAGAAGTAAATCGATACGGGCAGTCATTGCTGGATATAGGCGTTATGAATCTTGATGCATCTGCTGCCGTGAAGCTACTCCAGCTTTGTGAATTCAGCGAAAATAATAAAGGAAAATTTGTATGGGATGGTCTTTTAACTCAGGAAATTACTGCTTCAGGGCTCGACCTCTATCGCGAGATATGTTGTGCCATGGGAAAAGATGAATATTTTCCCCACTATCACAGTTCCCTTCATGCTGGAGGTTCAAAGATTAGCAAAGCCTTCTTAGAAAAAATCTTTAAGACCATATCAGAGATTCCTTTTCATGTACACACCTTGTCAAATTGCAATTTTTTGCATTTCGGCACAATGCACCAACTTATAGAGAGCGGCACTGATTTATTGAGTAAAAATCACGCCCCCTCCCGTCATTATGATTGTTTGAGTATTAACAATGAAATAACAGATGACAGCCACATTACAGGCGTGAGCTCGTGGATTGAAGGATGCAGAATAAAATCAGGCTTAACTCTTGGCGGTGAAAATGTTGTTGTTGGATTGAATATAGAAGAACCCTTATCGATTCCCAAGAAATGCTGCCTGGATGTCATAAGAGGCTCCAGTCAAAACGACAAGCAGGTTTGGTTTGTAAGAATATACGGAATCGACGACAAATTTAAAATTTCTGTAGAAAGAGGGGCAATAATCTGCGGTATTCCTGCCACTGACTGGATAAAAGCGGTTGGAGCCTCTAATGAAGATTTGTGGCCCAAGGATTTACCGGATAATGAAAAAAACATCTGGAATGCCCGCATTTTCCCAGCAGTATCTTTCCATCAGGATTACATGAAATGGCTATGGATGTTTGATCCTACAAAATCTTCAAAGAGGGAAAAACAGGCATGGATAACTACTGATAGATATAGTCTTGAAGAAATCGCCAACCTGGTAGACCATGCTTTTTTTTATAAAAGACGGGTAGACAATCGTGTCAAAATAGTCTGTCGTTCCATACGATGGATGTTTCGATTCCAGAGTAGCTTTTCTGCAGAAGACCTGGCATTTATTTTTAGAAATTTAACGGAATCGGATCGTTTAAGCTTGGTAATAAATATAATTAAAGAAGCTTACAGGCAATATGGCAAAAAAGAAGCTGTCCCGGGTCTGGAACGCCTCGAATTTTCACGGGTAATACATAGCCTCGGGTCTGCAATCTCTAAATCAACAGAAAAAAACAATATTGATTGGGAAGGAACCAGTACTCTCGAGGAAATGCTCAGACTATTCGGGGGAGGAATAGATCTGACCACTCTTGCGGCTATTCCAGGCGGTAGCGGGCTCGGAACTTCAAGCATTATGGGAGCTGTATTGATATCTGTGATCAACCGGATGGTAGGAAAAGAGCTGATCAATCGCGAGCTTTTCCATTGTGTTTTAAAGCTCGAACAGGAGCTAACTACAGGGGGCGGTTGGCAGGACCAGATAGGTGGAACTGTTGACAGCGTGAAAGTAATCAATACCGGACCAGGCATGATTCCGGACCCGAGAATTCATTATGTTCCTTCGGATGTGCTTAACCCGAAGTCCAATGACGGACAAACCTTGCTTTACTATACAGGATTAAGGCGTCTCGCAAAGAATATACTGCGAAATGTTGTCGGCAATTATCTTGACCATAACAGGGGATCCATGGCCACTCTGAGAAAACTCCATAAGCTGCCCCCTTTGATTATGGAAGCCATGGCTTGTAAAAACATGAAACAATTTGGAGAAATGATTGATCTGGCGTGGAGGCTTAACAAGCAGATCGATCCGGATTCGACAAATCCCATTATTGAAGAAATTCTTAATAAATTTAAACCGTATATGTACGGCGCTAAACTGCTTGGTGCTGGGGGGGGAGGATTTTTACTTGTCATATGCAAATCCCCCGAAGATGCAGAAGCTGCCCGCAGCTTGATGAAAAGTGCTCCCCCTAACCGCCTAGCAAGGTTTTTTGATTACGAGATAAGTCCTTATGGCCTGGTAGTCACTGTCTGCTGATTGAAGGCCTGTCTCAGGTTAATAATCAACCTGGATTATTGATATTAAAGTATCAGGAGGTGCCATGAAAAAACATGCTGGAACTTTGATTTTGGCACTGTTGTTTCTTATTTCTATTTCAGGATGCAAAATACAACAATCCAGTCAGGTCGGTCAGAAATCAGAGCGATTCGGAAGCTTGATTAAAAATCCATATATCCGCAGTGGCGCAGTGCCAGGTATGCTGCACCAAAAACTCCGGCTGAATCTCCAAGCTTGGCCTTGATTAGAGGGATTTGTTTCCTGTCCACACCAAATACCGATTTCATAAGCAAAGATGGAACTTTTTCGTACCAGATCGGGAGATTAGAAACACCTCCTCCAAGAATTATGGCATCAAGGTCAAGGATAGTTACCGCATTCGCCAACATTCCGGCCATTATTTTGCAGCTTTCATCAAAAAAGCGGACAGCCTGCGGATTTCGAGCCTGATATAGAGCATATATTTCCTGTACGCCTAGTTTTTTTCCGCTCATTTCATGAAACCTTCTGATTAGACTGGGACCGGAAAGATAGGCTTCGGCACAACCTCTGCGCCCGCATTCACATCTTCTTCCATTTATATCGATTGCAGCATGGCCGATTTCCCCTGCTCCACCCAGCACACCCCGGTACAGTCTATCATTCAAAATCAGGCCGCTGCCCACCCCTGTCCCTAGAATAACAGCAATAACATAATGATACTTTCCAACACAGGTCGCATAATATTCTGCAAGAGCCAGGCAGTTTGCATCGTTTTCGACCAGTACAGGCACGGTTAATCTGTCTTCCAAGCTTTTAATCAAGCCCGGACATTCATAAACAGGAGTATGCGGCGAGCCGAACAAACGGCCTTTTGAAGGAACATATGTGCCCGGAGTCCCAATGCCGACTGCTGCGAATTGTTTTCCTCCCGCTGCTTCCAATATGACCTTTGTAATTTTTTCTATTACATATTCAAATCCGCGGGAAGCTCCGGACGGCTCCCTGTAACGAGATAACAGATTCTGGTCAGAATCGAGCAGGCACGCCTCGATTTTGGTTCCACCAACGTCCACCCCAATTACATAATCTTTCTTCATTTCAGCTTTTCCTGTTTTGCACCTCTATGTTTTTATACTAGATTTTTCCTTGCATTTATAGAGTTCACATAAATGTACAAATTTTCATAGTTATCCTGCTTTATTTACACGATTTAACTGCGAATTTTATGGCTTCACCCATGCTCAGAGGATTGGCTATCCCCTTACCTGCGATATCAAAAGCAGTGCCGTGATCAGGAGAAGTCCTGATAAATGGAAGGCCTAATGTTACGTTTACTCCTGTATCGAATGAAAGCAGTTTAAAAGCAATAAGACCCTGATCATGATAGAGAGCAATAACAATCTTATCAGGATGGTTAAAGGCCTCCCTGCAAACAGTATCTGGAGGAAAAGGCCCACTTATAGGGAGGCCTTTTTTCTTTGCTTCTTCAACAGCGGGAATTATCTCATCGAGTTCTTCTCTGCCTAAAAGGCCTTCTTCTCCTGCATGTGGGTTCAGCCCTGAAACCAGAAAGCTGTGTTTTCCGGTACACAACTTTTCTATGCTGCTGTTGAGGTGCAAAAAAAAGTCAAGAAGAGCGTCTTTCCTTATTCTTTTTATTGCTTTTTTCAAAGGAATATGGTGAGTAAAAAGAGCAACATTTAACCTGTCAGACCAGAAAGACATTATGGCTTGCGGATAGATCAAGCTCAGATACTCTGTATGACCTGCAAATTTAATTCCTGCAAGCTGCCAAGAATGTTTGGATATTGGAGCAGTAACAATGGATGCAATTGTTCCTTTTCTAGCTTGTTTAACAGCCTCTTCAAAGAAACGGAAAGAGGCCTCTCCGTTTTCTTTAAATGGAGCCCCTTTCTTTATATGCTTTATTGGTGTTTCAACTTCATAAAGTGAAATAAAAGAACGGGAAAATTTTTCATTTTTGTTTAATGTGGGGATTTCTAGATTAAGGCCAAAAGCTTTTATCTCTTCATCAAGCAGTACCCTTGATCCGAAAAGAATGTAATTTGTACCGGAAACGAACTTTTGTGAAGAGAGAGCCTTTAGAGTTATTTCTCCACCGACTCCCCCAGGATCCCCAAGAGTTATCCCTATCTTTTTAGGGATCATTTTTTCTTTATTGAGTCTGATTTATAAAATCCGCCAGTTTTTTTTGCCGGTTTAGCTTGTTTCTTACTCTCAAGCTTATAGAGATACTTTATACTGTTCTTATAGATCAGAAGATTGGGAGCGTTATTTCTGTTGATTTTCAGACAGTTTTTATCATACCATTCAATATATCCTTCTATCGTCTCCCCATCTACAAAGACAACCCCTATAGGGACCTTCTTGTTCATCTGCTTGAGATAGTAGTAATTTTCCGCGAACGTCTCAAATGGAGGATGTGGTTTCTTTCTTGAAACTTCCCGCTTCATTTTTTCCTTGTATTCAGAGAAGTTCGGTCGGATTAATTTCCTATTCACCATTATTTTCTCCAAGAATTAAGCTTAAGCAAGAAATAAATTTTTACACTATTAGTTGTTATGATAGCATTCTTTTCAAAAAACATCAAGAAAACTGCTTTTAAACAAAATTTATCAGCGCCTCCACCAGTAGGAAAATTTCATGAAGTAGTACCTTCCCTGAATGCCAAATATTCCCGAATCATCCTTTTCCTGGTTGTCATCTACCCCAATGTAAAAGACTGTTCCAGGCCTGTAGACATAACTTAGGAGGATGCTGTTGTAGAGTTTTTTATAGTAATCATTATAGTCTGTGATTAGGCGGACAGATAAGGTACGAGAGATTTGGTAGCTTATGCGCTGGCTGATGAGATTAACAACATATACATTTTCTCCACCTTTACTTATGGAAAAGTTGTCATTTTTATAATTATAGAACAGCCGTAGATTTGAGAGAGGTTTAAAGGTCATCCGGAATCCCACAGACCTCTTATAGCCTAAATAAGGGTTTTCATCATAGTATATACTGTCTCCAAAGGAATAAGAGATGTTTCCGTTAAACCATGAAAAGGGATCCGAATTAATGCTTGCACGGAATGATTTTTTTTGGAAATTTATTCCTTCATATCTTTCCATTGAAGAAGTAAAAGATGCGTATAAAAATGACCCTCTCCATCCACTAATAAACCCGCCGAATTGAAATTGCTCGTCTATAAGAGTATTGTTGAAATCGTAAATTCTTTTATATTCAAGAGAAGGGCGGATATCGACGACTATATCGTTCTGAGGAAGGAAGGCATAACCTATACGTGTACTGAGGGATTGAATGTCCTTTCGGCGAAAAAACCCAGTGGAGGATTCAAAGTCAGGAGGAAGACTTGTATAATCTGCCGAGAATGTCAAATGTCGGGCTCTGCGGCTAAAGTTAAACTTCATTGCCGGCACAAAACTCGTTTTTTCGTCTCTTGTTTTAGTTTGCGAGCCAAGAACTTGAAAGGAGAGTCTGTAATAATTCAGAATTTTAAAATGTCCGTCTATTCCTATTACCCTGTTAAAATTACTCGTTATGGAATCCCCTGAATATCCCTGTTCTTTATCAGTAAAAATAAGCCCAATATGGGACTCGGGATATAGGTCTCTTTTCAGCCGAAAGATATTGACCAGTCCTCTTTGTGAGATTTCTTCTTCTGTATCATTATTAGTGGAATCATAGATTTCGATGTCTGCCGGATTTTCATCGTAAGCACTGAGAAAAGCCAGTGTGTTCTTTCCTATTTTGCCTGTAAGCTTGGTTCCCCACTGTGGATTGATTATTTTCCGTGTATATACTAGCTCCAGGGGCGTATCAAACAGATCTTTCCCCTCCAGAAAAAAGGGTCTTTTTTCCGGATAATAGAGTTCATAGCGCTGGTTTACATCAATTTGCGGCATATCTGCTTCTATCTGGCTGAAATCTGGATTAAAGGTTAAATCAGCTGTTAAGTCTGAAGTAAGACCGTATTTGAGGTTTAATCCTGCTTCCGGATTAAATTTTTCTCCCGATTCTTGCAATCCCATCATGACGGGCATGACTTCAAAATTTTTTCCTTTTTCGATGTCCCCGAGGATTACCAATGTTCCGGATTGAATCAGGAAACCGTTTATATCTCTGGAACGAGGATGCCAGAACATCTGTTCGTTTTTTCTGCGTATCCTTCTCATGACCTGGAGACCCCATATTTGAGTCTTTTTATTAGGGAATCTCAGGCTTTTAAATGGAATCGCAAGCTCAACAGTATAGCCTTTTTCATCTATATGTGCATCAGTCGTAAAAAAAGTATCCCAGTTTTTGTCTATTCTGTCGAATCCACCTCCTCCTCCACCCCCACCGCCTCCACGGCCTCTGCCTCTTCTCCGTGATTCGGTGAAAATTCCATCTGTCTGAACACCGCATGGATTGACTTGAAAAGTAAAGGCTCGTTTCTTATCGTTAAAGGTATCAAGATAAATCGTGATTTCATCATCTCCATACACCTTATCTCTCTCAGTAAGATTGGATCTGATTGCTTTAGGATTGGAATCAAAACAGCAAACAGCAATATAAAGGTTTTTCCTGTCATATCCAAAGTAAGCTTCTGTTTTTTCGGAGGGACTGGCTCCTTCCTGAGGTTCGTATTGGGTAAAAGAAGTAATGATTGCAGCGTTTCCCCAGAGATTGTTTTCCAGTTTGCCGTCGATTTTAGGAGGAGATGAAAATCTTGGAATCTTGATATAGTAGTTTTCCCCGTTTTCCATGGGGAAGCAGAGTGTTGAAAATATTATGGGCAAAACAAGGAGGATTTTTATAGATTTAAGAATATTTCTTATAGCGTTCTGCATGTATTATTCCTTTCTTTTGTTCAATTATCATCCTGAATTGCTTCATTGTATCAGCAGTTTTTATTAATAATTCAGGTTATACGCTTCTTCGCAGCCTATTTCCCTAATAACCCGGAGATTGATATGTTCCTTTCTTTAAGACTCATTCCTATTTTCTGGCTTAATTGGGCCAGAGAAAGATTATAGTCAATCATGGCCTTAAGTTCCTGGCTCTGTGAGGTCGCAAGGTCTGTCTGATATTGTAGGACAAAATAGTTGGTAGTAAGCCCGACTTTGAGTTTTTCTTCCTCGGCTTCTAGTTTTTTCTTTGAAAGTTCCCTTGCGAGCTTGTAAGCCTGGACACGCTTGTAATTTGTCTGAACTGCCCTTACAGCGGTTTTTATCTCAAGAAAGATCTGCTGTTCCTGATTCTTCATGCGCAGTTTTGCCTGTTCTAGATTGACTCTTGCCTGTGCGTATGAAGCACGTGAGAATATTGACTCCAACGGGATAGAAAGTGTTAAGCCGACAGACCAGTTTTTGTATTTAAAGCCAAAAGCATCCTTCAACGAATCCGATGCTCCCCCAGGAATTATGGCGGTTGGATCTCCGAAAGGATTTTCTGGAGGGTAGATGATATAAGTTCCTGATACACCCGGGCTCCAATAGGAAGCCTGGAAGCTTAAATCAGGAAGCAGTTGGTTTTTAGTGTAGCTTAAATCAATCTCCTTATTTTTTAAATCAATTAACGTGGCCTTAAGATCAGGCCTGTTCTGCATAGCTATGGAAAGGGCTTCATCAAGACCCATGTCCTTCTTTTTATATTCTGGCGTATCCGCCGGTATTATCTCAGCCAGACCTGCACTTTTTCCTTCTGCCGAGAGGTTGATCCTTGTTTTGAGAATGTCCTCGTTATTTTTAACCTGAGCCTCTGCATCAAGGATGTCAGCTTCCCTAGTGGCTACAGTTGCCTGAGCATTCAGGATTTCTATAGGGGCTAAGGTCCCAACTTCAACAGCCCTCCTGTTTTTTTCCAGCAAATCTTGAGCCAGCTTCAGGGACTGCTGCCTGACTTTCAGAATTTCCCTGGAATAAACAAGATTCCAGTACCCCTCTTCTACGCTGTATATTGTTTGCTGAAGAGATGTTCGGAAGTTCTCCTCTGAAATATTAAGGTTGTTCTGAGCAACAATGATCTCTTTACGGCTTATTTTGGTGCCAAAATTTTTCAGGAGAGGCTGGGTAAAATTGAAAGTCAGAGTGCTGCTGAAGCGTGGATTAATTGTCTGGAATTTTTGGTTGGAGTCATATTTGGAAGAAGCTAGAGAGATAGAGAAATTTCCTCCTGTTGGGATTAACTGCGAAAGCTGGGTGGAATAGGCATTTCTTTCAGTTGAAATATCGCCTGAAGCCTCGATCCAGGAATAAGATGCCTGATTTGTATTCCTGATATTATAATCCATAGAAAGCTGAGGCAAAAATTTCTCTTTGGCAGAAGAGATTGAAATCTCTGCAAGGTCTGGATTTAAAACCTCAATAGCAACGTTGAGGTTATTCTCAAGGGCTTTGATAATGCAGTCTTCAAGGGAAAGAGATAAACCTTTTTCCTGTTGCTGTGCTTGAGAGGGCGCTGTCATATAAAAGAACACCAGCAGTAATATTCCAATTATCCGTTTATTCATTATTTTCCTCCTTGTTTTTGGTTTTTAACTCTTTGCTTTATACAATATGGTTAAGCGGAGTTGAAATTTTATTATTCATACCTCAATGCGTCAATCGGATCAAGCTTCGAGGCTTTGCGGGCCGGGTAAAACCCGAAAAACACACCGACCGAAGCCGAAAAAATAAAGGCCAGAACAATAGAATCCATAGATACAAGAGTCTTCATGCCTGAAAAATGGGAGATCAAGCCTGAACCTCCCAAACCAAATAAAATCCCTATCAGTCCGCCCATGACACTCAGAACAACAGCTTCTATAAGGAACTGTAAAAGAATATGTTTTTCCTTAGCTCCTACCGCCATTCTGATCCCGATTTCGCGGATCCGTTCGGTTACAGAGACCAGCATGATATTCATTATCCCGATTCCACCAACAAGGAGAGATATGGATGCAATGCCCCCGAGAAGAATCGTGAGAATTTTTGTAGATTCGGCAGCTCCCTCAGCAATATCCGACATATTCCTGACATTAAAATCGTCCTCTGCTCCAGGAGCAATTTTGTGCCTTATCCTAAGGACCTCTTCGATTTGCTGTGTGGCTTCAGCACTTCTAGCCATTGAGACGGCTGAAACATCTATAGATTGGATATGATTAATTCCGAGCAGCCTTTTTTGGCAGGTGGTATAAGGAATAGCAACCATATCGTCCCTGTTAAACCAACCTCCTGATTCCCCCCTGGATTTTAAGATCCCGAGTACTCTAAATGGGATTTTTCTTATCCTTATAATCTGTCCGATAGGAGATACGCCTTCGAAAAGATTCTCATTGACTTCGCTTCCAAGAATACAGACTTTTTGTCCGGACTTGAGCATGTGTTCGTTAAAAAAAACCCCCTCTACAACCTCCCAATTCCGAATTTCTGGATATTTGTCACCAACTCCGTAGATGGAAGTATTCCAGTTTTTATTCTGATAAATTACCTGGGAACGGGTGTTGACATTGGGTGAAACATATTGAACGGCATCGCATTCTTCCAGAATGGCTATGGCGTCGGCTTCCATCAAGTTGGCGTATGTTCCACCGCCTCCGTGCCGACCCTTGTAAGAACGGCTGCCGGGCCTTACAAACAGCAGGTTAGTACCCATTGAGTTAAAGCGTGCTTCGACTTCCACCCTGGCACCTTGACCAATGCTTACCATGGCTATGACTGCGCCGACTCCGATTATGATCCCCAGTGCTGTGAGAAATGAACGCATTTTATTTCGACCCAGTGCATTGAAAGAAATTCGAATTATTCTTATAATCTTCATTTTTTACTCCGTTTTTCCGTTTACAATAAGCCCATCCCTAAGATGTAATTTTTTACGAGCAATGGCAGCAACACTAGGGTCATGCGTGACCAGTATGACTGTGATATTTTTTTCGGTATTGAGCATTTTAAAAACATCAATTATTTCTTTGCCGGTTTTGGAGTCCAGATTTCCCGTTGGCTCGTCTGCCAGGATCAAAGAAGGATTATTGACAAGTGCTCTGGCAATGGCAACACGTTGCTTTTCCCCACCGGAAATCTGATTGCTTTTATGCAGTTCTCGCCCTTCCAGGCCTACCAAGGAGAGTGATTTTAGGGCTAACTCCCTAGCTTCTTTTGCAGGAACATTTGAGTACAGAAGAGGGAGCTCCGTGTTTTCTAAGGTAGTAGTCCGGGCAAGCAGGTTAAAATTCTGGAAAACGAATCCAATTTTTTTATTGCGGATATGGGCAAGCTGGTTTTTATTATAAGTAGACACTTCTTTTCCCTCCAGGAAGTATTTTCCTCCTGAAGGCTTATCCAGGCAGCCTATAATATTCATAAGAGTGGATTTACCTGAACCGGAAGGTCCCATGATGGCCAGTAAGTCTCCTTTTTTGATACCATAGGATATACCACCCAAAGCATGAACCTGTGTTTCTCCCATGATGTATGTTTTTGTGACATTTTCTAAATGTATGAGATTGTTATTGCTGTCCATTTTCTTTTTTTCCTTATTAAAATTTGATCATTTGTTACCTTCTTATCATGAACATATCACCAGGCCTCCGGTTGTTGGAACTTGAGGCTCCTTGCTTTCCTGAGATTTCTCCGGTGATGATAAGCTGGCCCTCTTTCAGGTCCCCTCTGACAATTTCTGTCAGGATATTATCTGTGACCCCTGTCTTTATAAAAATCATTTTAAGCTTTCCTTTTTCATCTTCAATCCAGACTCGAGGCATAGAGGACATGAGGGAAGACTGCTGGCCCATTCCCTCACCAAATTGACGTCCGGAATTGGATGCCTGTCTCACTTTCCTTTCTGAGTCTTGCCCTTGAGCATTGGCCGAGGTGCTTCTTTCAGCCTGTTTTTCCTTGCGCATATCTTCAAATATCTGCTTCATTTCTTCAGTACTCAATTGAGGAGTAAACCGCAGAGCCGAATTGGGAACACGCAGGGCATTTTTCGCTTCCCCAACTACTATTGAGATTGTGGCAGTCATCCCCGGTCTTAATTTAAGCTCTGCGTTATCAACTTCAACAATGGTAGTATAGGTAACCACATTGGAAACCACTTCAGGTGAGTATCTTACCTGGCTAACAATGCCTTGAAACTTGTCATTAGGAAAAGCATCCACAGTAAAGGTAACTTTCTGGCCTTCGTTGACTCTTCCGATATCTGCCTCGTCTACGCTGCATTCCACCTGCATCTTGCTCAGGTCATTTGCAATTTGAAAGAGGACAGGCGCCTGAAAACTTGCGGCTACTGTCTGTCCAACATTAATGTTCCGGTTGATAACAACTCCGTCGATAGGCGATTTGATAATCGTATATTCAAGGTCGACTCTGCTTGAATCAAGCTGGGATTTAGCCTGCGCGAGTCTCGCTTCGGTGGACTGAAGGTCTGCTTTGGCACTGTAATAGGTAGTTTCTGCGGTTTCTTTTTCTTCGTAAGATATCAGATCTTTTTTAAAAAGATCCAAAGCCCGTTCATATTTTCTCTTGCTATTTTGCAGTGTGACTTTGGATTTTTCAAGGGAAGCCAGGGAACTCTGATAATTTGCTTTATTCTGATCGACCCTCGTAACAAACAGCTCCGGGTCAATCTCAGCAATAAGCTGTCCTTTTTTAACAATTGAATTAAAATCTACATAGAGATTTTCAATCTTGCCCGAGACCTGGCTTCCAACATCAACAGTAGTTACAGGATTCAAAGTGCCGGTTGTGTCGACCAAGGCTTCAATATTACCTTTATCGACAGTCTCTTTTTTATAACCAAAGAAGTTGTTTTTATTGTTTTTGAAAACAGTCGCCCAAAGGACTATCGCTGCAACGATAAGGATGATTGCTCCAACAATGATTTTCTTTTTCATTTTATTTCTCCTTTTTCACTTTTGTGTTTCTTTAAACGGTTTTTTCTATTTTCCATCTCTTTTTTCCGTTGAGATATGTATTTTTCAATCATGGCTTCTAATTTAATTCTTTGTTCTTCATTCAAGAAATTTTTAATTTCTGATAGAAGTTGAAATCTCATAGAGGAAAACCGTTTGTTGATCTGGCTTCTCAATTCTTTAAGCCTTTCCTCATTATTATTGAATACTTTTCTAATTTGCTCCTGTTGTTCCAGGCTGAGGTCTAGTTCCTCGGTCATTATGGCCAATGTTGGAAAATGGGCAGAGTTTCTTTTTTTACTTGTCGAAATTTTTCTAGGCCTCTTGTCAATAATATGTTTTTCCAAAAGGATTCCACCGAAAATCCCCGCGGAAAAAACAATAACAAAAGAAAATATAATCCAGGATTTGTAATGGTTTTTCATGGCAGATATCTCCTTGTACCATTGTTTTCTTCAATGGCAGTAAATATAAGCATCATGTTTTTATTTTCGAGTTCATCTTCCTCCAGTAATGGGATTGTGTCCTGAAAAGGATTTTGGTTGCGAAGAAGAATTCCTGATTGACTTAGTTCTTCATTCTGAGGCGGAAGAAAAAAAACGATAGAAGCAACAAGAATCAAAATAACAAACAGAGAAAGTGGAATGGCTTTGATTGCCCAATGTTTCCATAATGGCCAAGGTTCATATTTATTTTTCTCTTTAAGTCTGGGTTGTAATCGCTCCCAGAAATAAGGTTTAGGCTCGGGGAAATCTTCATCTTTTAAACTACCGAGTATGTATTGATATTCTATTCTTTTTTTCTGACAGGAGACACAGTTTTTTAAGTGCTTTTCGAGTTCTTCCTTGTCATTATTTTGTAAAACATTATCGAAGGATTTCAGGAGAAGTTTTTCAGCCTTTTTACATTTCATGACTCCCTCCTTTTTGGGATAAAAAAGGCACTAATTTTTTCCTGAGTTTTTTCCTGGCCCTGTGTATTCGAGAGTCTACAGTTCCAGGTAAAATATTTAAAATTTTGGAAATTTCTTCATAGGAGAATCCTTGAATGTCTCTTAAAGAAAGTATAATTTGTTGTTTCTCAGGGAGTGTCTGGATAGCCTTATGAACAAGTTTTCTTCTTCTTTCCTCAATTATTTTCTTTTCTTTGATTCTCATCTCATCTTCCTGAACAAAAGGATTTTCTATATTCTCTCTGAAGGAAACTTTCTTAATCCTGTTTTCTTTTCTCATGAAGTCCATGATATTGTTGACAGTTATTCGATAGAGCCAGGTTCCAAACTCTGATTTGGATTTAAATGCAGATAGAGAAAAGTAAGCCTTGATAAAAGTTTCCTGAGCCATATCGTCAGCAGTTTCCTTGTTGTGTGTTAAGCTAAAAGCCAAGTTATACACCTTTGTTTTGTATTTTTTTACCAGAACTGCAAATGCCTCATGGTTTCCTTCTTTGCTCAACCGGACGAGTTCTTTTTCTTCCATTAGGATCCAACTTTTTTACCTCCGTACACAATTTAGACGGAGGAACAAGGGAAATCTTCCATTTAATTATAACTCAATATATTTTCTATAGTTTCCTATTTTAAGAGATATGCATTTAAATTAGAAGTATAATTAGAGAATGGTTCTCTTTCAGATTTATGATTAAAAATATATCTTTTTGGATTTTCTACAGAAAAAGTCTTGATTACAGTTTAGTTGCTTTCCATTCTGCTTGTCCGCGATCACCAAAGTTGACCTCTCCTGACATTGTGTTACCTTCGACCTTTCCTGTATAAGTCATAGTCATTTCTCCTCTTGGAGTGCTGCGTGTAACTGTCCATTCGATTTCATTTCCCTTGATAGTTCCTTCTGCTGTTACTTCGCCTCCCCTGGGACTGCTCATGGTTACAGTAATGCTTTCTCCGTCTTGGTCGAAGTGAATCTTCGATGTTCTCTCGCCTCGTGGTGTTTGCATGGTCAATTCCCAATCTCCTGTCACATTGATTTCCTGTGCGCTAAGGGAAACCGCCAGCAGGATTAAGATAACGATTGTTAAAACGGAATTAATTCTAGGCATCTTTTTCTCCTTTATTTTCATTCAACCATCACAATTTAGACGTAATATTTTTGTCCTTCTTCCATAAAATGTTCCAGGCGAATTGTAGGGAAATAACAAAAATTAATTTTTTTGTGAAATTTTCATTTTTTTTATCGTCATATGTATTGAATATCATGTCAAATTCTTCAAAAAATATTAAGGCGTACAAGCCTGATGAAAAAGGCCACCGGTGGAGACTAAAGGAAAAATTCCTAAAAAGTGGTCTTCATGGTTTCCTTGACTATGAAATCGTTGAACTCTTGCTTACTTTAGGGACTCCACGGCGGGATTGTAAACAACAGGCAAAGAACGCCATGAAAAGATTCAAGATGTTGAGAGGAGTATTGGAAGCTGGGAAGAATGAGCTTCAGGAAATAAGAGGAATCGGACCACACAATATATTTGGTATTAAGCTTGTCCAGGAAGTTTCCCGCCGTTTCCTCAAAGAAAAAATGGTGAGCCAACCTGTTTGTCATTCTTCAAAAGAGGTTTTTGATTTTCTTTACCATTCACTTAGAGATTCAAAACGGGAGAAGTTTAAAGTCCTATTTTTGAACGCAAAAAACTGGATTCTTGAGGAAAAGACTTTTTTTGAAGGGACTGTTGACTCTAGTGCTGTATATCCCAGAGAGATAATAAAGGCTGCATTAAAATATGGAACATCTTCATTGATATTTGCACACAACCATCCTTCGGGCGATCCTGAACCATCTGAAAGTGACAAGGAAATCACGCAGGATCTTGTATTTGCTGCAAATATCATGCAGTTGAAAGTTCTAGATCACATCATCATAGGCAATAATTGCTATTTTAGCTTTGCTGATCAGGGATTGATCGAGGATTATGAATTCTTTTTCCAAAATTTGAAGAAAGGGCTACAGTAAAAAGAGAAGGAGTTTTTGCGTATTAAACATACAGACAATATTTGTAAAATCTTCGTTCACAAGGTAAACTTTTAAATAGGAGGTTATAATGCAAGATGATAGGGAAATTAGCAAGAAGTTTGATATGAGGCCGATCGAAGAAATTGCCAGGAAATTGGGAATCGATGCTGAAAATTTAGAGAAATATGGAGAGTATAAAGCAAAAATAGTTCCTGAAAAGGTTTATAAAAAGGGAGGGAAAATAGGAAAGTTAATTCTTGTCACGGCTATGACTCCAACCCCTGCTGGCGAGGGTAAGACTACGACTACTATAGGCCTCACAGATGCTTTATGCAATTTGGAAAAAAATGCTGTTGCAGCCCTAAGAGAACCCTCGCTCGGTCCTGTATTCGGAATGAAAGGAGGGGCTACTGGAGGTGGATATGCCCAGGTAATGCCAAGAGAGGAAATTAACCTTCATTTTACAGGAGATATTCATGCTGTTACCGCAGCGCATAACCTTTTGTCCGCCATGGTAGATAACCGGCTTCATTTTGATGGACATTCAGGACTGCTCGACTGCAGAAGAATCGCATGGAAAAGGGTTCTTGACATGGATGACCGTGTACTACGAGAAGTTGTGGTCGGCATAGGAGGGCCTTTACGTGGGATAGCACGGGAAACCGGATTTGACATAAGCGCTGCTTCGGAAGTCATGGCTATACTCTGTCTTGCCAAAAATTCGGAGGATCTGAAGGATAGGCTCGCTAATATATTTATTGGATATTCTCCGGAGAAGAATCTCGTGTTTGCCAGAGAGATTAAGGCTGATGGAGCAATGGTAGCTCTCTTGAAAGAGGCTTTAAAACCTAATATTGTTCAGACTCTGGAAGGAACCCCGGTATTTATCCATGGGGGCCCCTTTGCCAATGTCGCCCATGGTGCTAATTCTGTGATTGCTACAAACATGGCGCTGCATCTTTCTGATTATGTTGTGACTGAAAGCGGGTTTGGTTCTGATCTTGGTGCAGAAAAGTTCTTTGATATTGTTGTGCGTACAGGTCATATTCCACCGCCTGATGCTGTTGTTCTAGTTGCGACTATCCGGGCCCTTAAATATCACGGCGGGGTAAAAAAGGATGATTTGAAGGAAGAAAATACTTACGCAGTCGAGAAAGGGTTTGAAAACCTCCAAAAACATATTGAAAACCTTGGAATTTTTGGCATTCCGTTTGTTGTGGCACTCAACAGGTTTCCGTCCGATACAGATGCTGAAATTGAAAAATCGATGGATTTGTGCAGGAGGGAAAAGGCAAGGGCCACCCTGAGCGATGTTTACAGGAAAGGAAGTGAGGGAGGACTGGAATTAGCCCGGGAAGCCTTGACTGCTATCCGGGAGGATGAGAATATCTTCCAATTTCTTTATCCGTTGGATATGCCCCTTCTGGATAAAATCAATACAGTTGCCAAAAAAATATACGGAGCTTCTTCTGTTGCCATGGAAGCGAAAATACAACGTAAAATACTCAGGATAGAGAAAGCCGGTTTTAAAAATCTCCCTGTCTGCATTGCAAAGACGCAGTATTCACTTTCCGGCGATGACAAAACTCTAGGAAGGCCCAAAGATTTTGCGCTTATTGTAACCGACGCTTCACTCAGTTCAGGAGCAGGTTTTGTTGTTGTGTACTGTGGAGATATCATGACATTGCCGGGTTTGCCAAAATCTCCTGCCGCAGAAAGAATAAATGTGAATGATAAGGGAGAGATCATAGGACTCTCCTAACGTGGATTATTCAGTTTACATGATTATGCAATTATGATAAAAATATGATGTCTTTTCTTCAATCAAATTAGCAAAGGATAACAAGTACGTATATGATACAAGATGTAAAAAATCAGTTTGATTAAAAAAAGTGGAGGGATCAAAATGACGGAAGATAAAAACACTACAGAACAAAACTCAAAAAGCAGAGCCATTGAATCTGCCCTTTCCCAGATAGAGAAGCAGTTCGGAAAGGGAGCCGTAATGAAGATGGGACAGAAAGATGCTGCTATTAAAGTGGCTTCAATTCCTACAGGCTCTATAGCATTCGATTTAAGTCTGGGAATTGGTGGATTTCCAAGGGGAAGAGTTGTAGAAATATTCGGACCAGAAGCCACAGGAAAGACAACTCTAGCGCTTCACGTTATCGCAGAGGCACAGAAGATGGGTGGACAGGCTGCTTTTATAGACGCCGAGCATGCAATGGACACGAAATATACGGCTAGCATTGGTGTTGATATAGATAACCTTCTTATTTCTCAGCCTGATTATGGAGAACAGGCACTGGAGATCGCAGAGGTTCTTGTCCGAAGCGGCGCTGTTGATGTTATTGTTGTAGATTCTGTTGCTGCACTTGTTCCTAAGGCAGAACTCGAAGGGGAAATGGGTGATCCTCATATGGGTCTTCAAGCTCGTCTTATGTCTCAGGCTTTGCGTAAACTAACAGCAATTGTCAGCCGTTCAAAGACATGTTTCATCTTCATCAACCAGATAAGACAAAAAATCGGTTTCTTTCTGGGAAGCCCCGAGACAACATCAGGGGGAAGGGCTTTAAAATTTTATTCCTCATTAAGAATAGATATTAGAAGGATAGCGACTTTGAAAGATGGAGACAAAGTCATAGGAAACAGAGTAAAAGTCAAGATTGTTAAGAATAAGATGGCACCTCCTTTTAGAATGGCTCAGTTTGATATTATCTTTGGCAAAGGCATCTCAAGAGAAGGGGATTTGATTGACTGCGGAATGGAAGTTGGCCTGATTGAAAAAGCAGGAACATGGTATTCCTACAACGGAGAAAGACTGGGACAGGGAAGGGATAATGTCAAGAAGCTGTTAAAAGAAAATAAGGGACTGTCTTCAGAATTAGATAATAAAATCAGAAGAGAGTTAGGCCTCATTCCCGAAGACAAACAAGAAAAATAATATATTTGCTATCAATAAGAGATTTATCCAGGCAGGAGAAAATTTACAGCAGTACCAATTATAAGTACGCTAAAAAGCATGATGCCTATAGCTTTGAGCCCATCCTTAAGTTTTAATTCACGGAACATAATTACAAAAGTGGCAATGCACGGAAAAAACATTGTGAGGATTACGCTACCTGTAATTAATTGCTTTGTTGTAAGGACAAGAGGTGCAAACATCCCAACTGCAACGTCCTTGCGCATTATCCCGACAAGCAAAGGCACTATAGCCTCTTTAGGCAAACCCCAAAGCTGTGTAACAATAGGTGCGGTGAAGCCGGCAATATACTTAAAAAACTTTAGAAGGTAAAGAATATCAACGACAAAGATGGCAGCTATTACTATAGGCAGGGCTTCTCTTAAGAACCCATATATACGCATCCACAGTTTGGAGAAAAGAGCCTGAAAACTTGGCATCCTGTAAGGAGGGATTTCTATTAAGAGCTCAGGCTTGCATTCTCTGGTCGTAAACCGCAGTATAATGCCAATGATTATCCAAGAAATAAACAGTATCCCGTAAATAAGTGCAACAGGCCATACACCGCGGCTGCCAACAAGGCCTATAATCATAGCCTGAAGGGCTGCACATGGAACAGAAATAGATATCAAAGTAGCTGTGATGAATCGTTGACGCCTGGTTTCAAGAATTCGTGTTGCTATAATCCCCGGTACATTGCATCCCAGTCCAAGCAAAGTCGGTATAATTGCGTAACCGTGAAGTCCAACCTTATGCATTATATTATCCATGAAGACTGCCAGACGCGGCAGGTAACCTGTATCTTCAAGCAAGGACAATACCAGGTAAAAGCTGAATATATATGGTAATACGACTCCTAAGGGGATAAAAAAGCCTGAGGTTAAAAGCCCGAAAGACTGCATGAAATCTATTTTACCTTCTACAAGCGTCCCTATGAGAAGTGAATGCAGAAAATTCCCAGGACCTAATAGAGTTGAAAGTTTCATCATGAGTGGCTCCCAGGCCACATTAAAAAGGGTTTCTATACCAAAAGGCAGTTTAATCCATGCTTGTTCGAAGATTCCTATTTTCCCACTTATGAAAAACTCTCCGATTGCCCTGATGAACAAAAACGAAAGAGCCAACACCAAAAGTGCAGTCAGCCCGCCAAATACCGGATGTACACTCAAATCCTCAAGGCGCTCGCCAAACGTGTGATGGTGGTGATGAAGAGTCTGCACTTCATCGACTATTTTCCCCACTTTTGCCCAGACATCTTTTTCGGAGAGGTGTTCGTGATTTTTAGCTGTCTGTGATTTATTATGATGAGGAATGTGTGGATGGTGTCCTGGATGGGTTGTCTCATTTTTATCGATTTTTTGTTCCCTAATTTCAAGGGAAAATGCTTTTTGGATTAAGTCTTTTATTCCAAAGCCTGTTCGGGCAACGGTAGGGACAACAGGGACTCCAAGACTTTGCGAAAGCTTCTTTACATCGATCTCAATTCCCTTATGCCGTGCCTCATCACTCATATTGAGAGCAATGACAATGGGCTTATCCTGTGCCAGAAGTTCAATTGTCATAGGAAGGTGGCGTTCAAGATGGGTAGCATCCACCACATTGATGATTCGCACAGCTTCATCAATGAGGTCAACTGTTACTCTTGCTGCTACATTGAGGGGCTCAAGGGAATAGGTGCCAGGAGCATCCACTACATCATAGGTTAGCTCGCCAAAACACATCTGACCTGATGTATAGCCTATTGTAGTTCCGGGGTAATTGGAGGCAATTGTATGGATTCCTGTAATCCGTGAGAACAGCACACTCTTTCCGACGTTAGGATGGCCTACAAGGAGGATGTCAGATTTTATATCTAGTTCTGCCGGAGGTAATTTCGGATGATGCTTTCTCTTTACCCATTTCATTTTATTCTGACTACGACCCTCCGGGCCATGCCAAATCCAATAGCAAGTTGAGCCCTGTTTATAAGAACAATAACTGGCCCTCTTAATCCCACTTTTGATATTTTCCGAATTTTCTGGCCTTCTATAATGCCAAGAGATTTTAGGCGTGTTTTTACTATCCTCCCACCAGTTATTTCTATGACCTCTGCTTCTTCATTTGAGAAAAGTTCTGTAAGTAACTTATCGCTCATTTCTCATTATCTCCTTTAGTTCGTCGGCAAATTTCTTGGATTTTGTCATCTGGTTTTCCAGGAAATCCAAAAGTTGTGTTAATCTATCGAGAGTTTTCTTATTGATATGGTGTTCAATTTGACACGCGTTGGATTCTGCCAGTTTTAAAGGCAGTGCGAGAATATTTGAGAAGAGCCTGAAAAGGATCTTGTGACGCACGTATACAAATTCCGCTTCTTTACGACCTTCTTGTGTAAGTTCAATATGCCCGTAAGGTTCATGCAAAACGAGCTTTCTGCGAACAAGCTCTTTAATTGCAGAATGAACACTTGGGCTTTTTACGCACAACCTCTCAGCAACATGTTTTGTTCTGACAAAAGGGTGATCCTTTGAACATATAAGTATAGCCTCAAGATAATCTTGTAGGCCTTCAGTAAGTAAACTCATTTTAGTGTCTTCTAACAATGTTAGTTAAGCCTAAGTTTAGAAAGAATTTTCATTTTTGTCAAGAGAATTTTATCCAGGAGTTCCTCCAATTTTTTATGATTAATTTATTGCCAACCTAATCAGATCAGCCGATATAGAAAACGAGGATTGTTTTTTGTATGAGTCTTTTATAAGACAAATCCAAAAACAATGAAAAGAACAATAGAGATTCCTGCTGCCGTCAAAGCATAGGGAAATTGTGTTCTGACATGGTCGATATGGTCTGTCGCGGCAGCCATAGAAGAGATAATTGTAGTGTCGGAAATCGGCGAGCAATGATCTCCAAAAACTCCTCCTCCCAGCACTGCAGCGATAATTAGACCGGAATGAAGACCGATAAGATTAATCATCGGAACAGCGATAGGAATCATGATAGCAAAGGTCCCCCAGGAAGTTCCTGTTGAAAAGGAGATAAGACAGGAGATGAGAAATAGAACAGCAGGGATGATTCCAGGGTTAAGAGTAGACCTAGCTGCTTGTGCCACAAATGGCCCTGTCCCTAGAGATTCGCATGTGTCTCCTATAGCAAAGGCCAAAACCATCAGGATTGCGAGGGGAATAAGCCCGCCAACTCCTTTCATAAAAATATCAGTGATCTCTTTGAGCGTCATTATCCTTTGGACACCGTAAGAAATTGCTCCGACCAGTAGTGACAGAATAACGGACCATAGGACAGAGACAGAACCTGACCCATTCATCAGATTTCCTTTTCCGGTGATGAGAAGAACAACCGGCATTGTGGCAACCATAGTAGCTACTGGAAGAATCATGTTTACGGCACGAAGAGGAATCCCTGGTTTCTCTTTCATCATTACCACTTCATAAGAAATGAGGGGTTCAGCACCGTCTCGGAGAAGTTTGTTTTCCTCCCTTACTCTTTTTTCAGCTTTTTTCATAGGGCCAATGTCTCTCCCTGTCAGAACAACTACTAAAACAAGGATGAGAGCCAGGATGGCATAGAAATTAAAAGGGATTGAAGAGATAAAAACATACATCGGGTCCTTGACTCCCTGCTGGGCTAACAGCCCGAGGACAAGAGCTCCCCAAGCATTGAGGGGAATAATAATACATTTTGGTGCTGATGTAGAATCAAGTATATAACTTAACTTTTCGCGAGAGATTTTCATTCTGTCGAAAATAGGCCTTGCGACAGCACCCGATATAAGAACACAGATTGACGATTCAATAAAGATAATAAAACCCAGAAACCAGGCAAGAATGCCTGCCGATTTTCTTGTTCTTACAAGGCCCCTCCCAGTAACCAGATTGATAAAGCCTTTCATCCCACCTGAGTACTGAGTAAAAGTGATGACAGCTCCGATCATGGCACTGAAGAGAATAACACGTGTATTGTCCTCACTTTGAAAAACGGCTAAAAGGGCGTTTATTGTATGGATAAAGCCTGCCAGAGGGTTCCAGCTGTTAATGATTGTCCAACCTATCCAGATACCAAGTATCAGTGAAAAATAAACATGCTTTGTCTTAATGGCAAGAAAAATGGCTAGAAGGGGCGGAAGAATGGAAAGCCAGCCATATGTATCCATCACGGTTTCTTTTTTTAGAGAGATATAACATTGAAAAATAAAGATGTCAATTCTGTTGTCTTTGATTGTCAAAGCAAAATGAAAATGTCCGGTTCTTAGCAACGTAAAAATGTCCGGTCTGTGCTATAAAGCGCAATGAAAGATTTGAATGCTGCAGTATTGATATATTTAAACAAAAGAGATAAGTTAAGAAGAGCAATAAAGTAATGGCGAAAACAGACCGGAAATCAGTTAAAAAATGGGCATTGTCCTTGTGTAATCGCACTAACTGGGTCATTCTGGACTCAGAAACAACAGGCTTAGGTATATCAGATGAGATTGTTCAGATTGCTGTCCTTTCCTATGACGGCAGTGTTCTGCTTGACACATTAGTCCATCCCACACAACCCATACCAGCCAGCGCAACATCTATTCACGGCATTAAAGACATTGATGTAAAGAACGCCCCAACGTTTCCTGAAATCTTCAAACAGCTCAGAAGCATTTTGTCAGGCAAGACTATTGTTATCTACAATGCCCAATATGATCTACGCCTACTAAATCAGACTATCGCAAAATATAACCTCCCCCCAATTAAAATTGACCCTAAACGTGTGGAATGTGCGATGCTTAAATATTCAGCATGGATTGGAGAACTATGGGAAGACGGAACATACAAATGGCAGAGATTGAAAGGAGGTGATCACACAGCAGTAGGGGACTGCCGTGCAACACTGAGAATTATTAGAGAAATGGCAGATTAATTCCCTATTAAAAAATAACCGGTTTAACAGTTTTAAGATGAGTTTTTTTAATGGGAAAGAAATTGCTTTTTTTGCTGCTCGTTTTTAATTTTATCATCATATTCGCCGGAAAGTCCTGAAAGAAAGAGGGGCTAACTAAGATGATGGATATTGCATTACTTACACAATATGGAAGGAAACCAAGATCTTTAATTTTCAATTATTTTATATTCGTAATACTGCATTCCTCGCCTCTTATCTAAGAGGTATAATCTATCTTTTTGAATTTTAATGTCATCCACAAAATGCTTTAGTTGAATCTTACCGAGTAAGATTCCATCGGGATCGAATAGTTCCAGCAGATACATATCCGTTTCTCTTACTTCTGTATTTCCTTTAACTGACATATTCATGGCCCTTTCTCCACTTGATGACATTGTTGTCATGACACTGGTCTGCACACGTTCATTTTCCTTTATCTGTCTTTTTAGAGTGGCGACCCATATTCTATCTTTATTGTCAACGGCAATCCCGCTGGAACATCTGTTCATTTCTGGCATCTGGATGCTTATTCTACCCCCACTTCCTTTCCTGCTTCCTTTGTTTTTAGGGGAAGTCGTGCTGTAGTTTAACTTTCGGTCAGATCTCCATAGTAATTTTCCATCCGGCGAGTATTTATCAATGCGATTCTGGAAATCAAAAGCAACATATATATTATTGTATTTATCGAGAGTGAAATGAAACTGATTCCCCATTTTATTCATAAGAAATTCCTTATAATCTTTTTGTTCACCGAATCCTTTTTTAACATTTCCTTCCTGGTTTAGAACTTTTAAAAGCTTGGGCAGTGGTTTATCCTTGTCCTCTCCAATTTCAAAGCTGATAAATCCTCCTCCTCCCATGATTATTTCGCCTGACTTAGATATTCTTATAACACCGGGAGGATTTCCTGTCATCTTTATGGTTTTATGCTCTTTTCCGCCAGGCTCCAAAACCTGAATCCTTTTATTATTTGAATCTGAAATATACAAATATCCGTGTGCATCAATGTCTAGGGAAAGAGGATATATAAATTCTCCTGGCCCCTGTCCTTTATTTCCTATTGTAGTGATATATTTACCCTCGTGTGAGAATTTCTGGATACGATGGTTGCCAGAGTCCAGCACATAGATATTGCCATTGCTGTCAAAGGCGATATCAGAAGGCATATAAAACAGAACATTTTCATCTTCAGATTCAATATCTCCAATGTTTTTCAGATATTCCAGGAAAACTTTAGGGAGTTTTCCCCATTTGCCGATTTCTTCATTATGGATATACCGAACACCGTCTACCGTTTCAACCTCTTGCGCATAGGAATTTGAAAGAATGAAGACTTGCAGGAATATGATGAGAATAGCCAGATTTAATAATTTTTTCATTGTCGCTTCCTCCATCCCCTCAAATTCATTCGTTTACAAGCATTTCATCTAATACCATCTATCTAGGTATGCATTTTTGAATCAGCTACTTTTCGAAAATATGCAATCTTAAAATAGCTTATAATATCTATTGGTCTTAAAAAGATAATCACATTTTTTTAATATTTTAAATCAGAGTATTACTCTATGCTTTTTGCTTAATCCTGTAAAGCACTTCACCAAGATACCCACCTTCATTGATCAATGCAATATACATACCGGGTTGGAAGAAAACTTGTTTTTTTAACATTGGCACAGAGAGATTTTTCAATAATGAGCTTGCTTCCCAGTCTTTATTATTATCACTCAATAACACCGGCTCCTTTTCTCCGACTATCTTCTCCAGGATTTCTTTTAAGAGCATATCCACATCTCTTTTTTAGCCTTAATTATTCAGACTAGTAAGCCTTCAGATATATAATACGTTTAATCTGGCCAAAAGGTTGCCAAATCTTGGGAATTAATTTTGGGTCAGGTATTTCTTTAAATACCTTGCAGTGTAGGATCTTGCTGATTTCAGGCACTCTTCAGGCGGGCCATAGACAACGATTTCTCCACCCATGTCTCCTCCTTCCGGCCCAAGGTCGATAATATGATCTGCGCATTTGATCATATCCATGTTGCGCTCGATGACCACAACCGAATTCCCTTCTTCTATGAGTTTCTGAAAGCACTCAAGAAGTACAGACACATCATCCAGGTGAAGACCGATTGTGGGTTCATCAAGTAGATAGAGTATTTTCTTGTTTTTTTGGTGGACAAGATTAAAGGCAAGTTTTATTCTTTGGAGTTCCCCTCCAGAAAGAGTTGTTGTCGGCTGGCCGAGTCTTAAATAGCCCAATCCTACTTCAGTGAGCGGCACAAGTTTTCTCCGAATCTTCGGGTTGTCCTCAAAGAAATCACAGGCTTCGAAAATGCTCATCTGCAAAACATCATCGATATTTTTCCCTTTGTATTTTACCTCAAGAATTTCGTTTTTGAACCTTTTTCCCTTGCAGGCTTCGCATGTTAAGACAACATCAGATAGAAATTGCATCTCTACAATTTGACGGCCAGCACCTTTACAACTTTCACATCTCCCCCCAGGAGTGTTAAAAGAAAAATAACCCGGTTTATACCCCTGGGCTTTTGCTTCTCTTGTACGGCTGAAAAGCTCCCTTATCTCGTCCATGGCTTTGGTATAGGTTGCAGGAATGGAGCGAGGAGAAGTGCTGAGTGGAGATTGGTCTACCATAATCACCTTATCCACTTGGCTTTTTCCAATAATTTCTTTGAACCCGCATGTATCCTTCCCATTCCAGCCCTTGTACAGCACATCATATATAAGAGTGCTTTTCCCACTTCCTGAAACGCCAGTGATGCACGTGAAAATATTAAGTGGAATTTTGACATCCAAATGTTTTAAATTGTGTTTATAAGCATCTTTGACCTTAACAAATCTTTCGGGAATCCGTCTTTGTTTTGGAAGTTTTATTTTCCTTTCTCCCCTCAGATATTTGGCAGTAATAGAATCTGGAGACTTAAGGAAGCTTTTCATGGAGCCGGAGAAGATGACTTCTCCCCCACTATCTCCTGCTCCGGGGCCCAGATCAATAATGTGCTCGGTTGATTTTATTATTCCAGGGTCATGCTCCACAACAACTACTGTGTTTCCGACATTTTTCAAAGATTTAAGTATTTCAATCAACCGTTGGTTATCTCTTGCGTGGAGGCCTATGCTTGGTTCATCCAGGACAAAAAGAGTTCCTACAAGAGAAGCGCTCAGGGCAGATGCCAGGTTTATTCTTTGTGCTTCACCTCCGCTTAGAGTAAAAGTCATTCTATCCAAGGTAATGTAGTCGAGGCCGACCTCCAGGAGGAATTTTAATCTCTCCTGGATTTCAGCGATTAATTTATCTGAGATTTGTTTTTGAAAAGGACTCAAGGAAAAGCTCTTAAAAAAATCATCAGCCTGCCGAACCGTCATCTGTACCACTTGCCCGATAGAAAGGCCGTTAATCTTGACGTTGAGCGCTAAAGGGTTAAGGCGCATTTGCCCGCAGTCCGGACACGGAACATATTTTCTGTAGCGGGCCAGTAAGACTCTTACCTGAATCTTGTATTTTTTCTTCTGAAGCCTGTCAAAGAATCCTTTGACTCCTTTGTACCGCCCTTCTCCTTCAAATACAAACTGCTTCCATTCCTTTTTTAAATTTTTAAAGGGAATATCAGTTGGGATCCCCTTTTCTTGGGCCTCAAGGATCAATTTTCTCATTTTTCTTCGGGATGCTGGCTTTGTCCATGGTTGGACAGCCCCTTCTTCAAGAGATTTGTTTTCATCAGGGATAATTTTATCCTCATCAATGACCGCAAGGTCGCCAAAACCTTGGCATGTTGGGCAGGCTCCTTGCGGGCTGTTAAAAGAGAAAAGATTTGGGAATGGTTCCTCATAGATGATTTTACATTTTTTACACTCCAGGCGGTCTGAAAACAGCAGTTTCCCATGCCCTTCAGTTTGGACTTTGAGTTTTCCGTCTCCTTTTCTTAGTGCGATTTCCAGAGAATCAACCAGCCTTTCTCTCTCTCTTCTATCCAGGGTCATCCTATCCACAAGCACATCAATACTTTCGGCCCCTTCGACTTTACTATCATCTATGTTAATAATCCTGTTTTTCTGAAGAATACGGGCAAAACCATCCTTTTTCAGTGCTGATATGCTTTTCTCCAGAGGCCATGAAAAAAGTATCCATATCTTCGTGGATGGAGGAAATCGATAGAGGTCCTCTACTATTGAATCGATTGTATCCCTTTGTACAGGCTGACTACATTTAACACAGCGGATAGTTCCTATCCGGGCAAAAAGAACCCTTAAAAAATCGTAAATTTCTGTAACTGTAGCAACTGTGGAACGTGGATTTTTTGTCACTGCTTTCTGCTGAATGGCAATTGCTGGGGGAATGCCTTCGATGAGGTCTGTATCAGGCTTTTCCATCCTTTCCAGAAACTGGCGGGCATAAGAAGATAGAGACTCGATATAGCGGCGCTGGCCTTCGGCATAAAGAGTATCAAAAGCAAGGGAAGATTTACCGGAACCAGAAACTCCCGTGACCGTAATGAGCCTGTTCAGGGGAATGTCGAGGCTAATATTTTTAAGATTGTGGACTCTGACCCCTCTTAGTTTAATCATTTCTTTTGTTTTGTTTTGGTCGTCCAAATGCCGGGCCATTAATACACCTGTTATTTCTTTGATGTTATAGATTCATATTATATTAGTGGATTGTTCGATAAATCAAATATTTACTCTTGTCAATAATCCAGTCTATAAAATTGGGAGCAGAATATATTTATATTTGATATAATATCCTGCCTTGAATAAGGAGGTCATAATGCAAAAAGGGACGAAGTATGCTTTAATTCTTGGAGCTATTCCTTTTGCCGCTCTAGTTTTTGCCCTTCCTTTGGTGAACCGGATTAGGCCTGTAATACTCGGATTACCATTTATTCTGTTTTGGATTCTTTCATGGGTAATGTTGACTCCTTTGATTCTTTTTATTGCTTATCTTCTTGAGAGGAAATTTAATAATTCCGGTGAAGGAGAGGATAAGTGAACATAGCGTTGGTAATCATTCTGGCTGTCATTCTTTTTTCCGCACTGCTGGGAATCTTTGCTGGAAGACGGGAAAAGATGAATCTGGAGAACTGGACTGTAGGAGGCCGCCGGTTTGGGATCATCTTGATCTGGCTTCTTATGGCTGGAGAGATCTATACTACGTTTACTTTTCTCGGCGCAAGCGGGTGGGCCTATTCTAAAGGAGCGCCTGCTTTTTACATATTGATCTATGGTACATTGGCTTATACTATTGCTTTTTTTATTCTTCCTGCCATATGGAAGATCGGTAAACGCTACAGCCTCCATACCCAGCCTGACTTTTTCATTAAAATTTATAACAGCCGTTCCCTTGGTATTTTTGTTGCCCTGATAGGAGTCTTTTCCATCCTCCCGTATCTGCAGTTACAGCTTGCAGGGTTGGGTTTTATTGTCGAAGTAGCCAGCAATGGTGTTATTAGCTCCAATCTGGCAATAGGTATTTCATTTATCCTGACTTGTACTTTTGTGTATACAAGTGGCATTAAAGGAGCTGCATGGGTTTCCATTATTAAGGATATCATGATGATTGTTGCTGTTGTGATTGTAGGAATTGGAGCCCCCTTAATCTATTTCGGCAGTTTCGGGAATATGTTCCAAACATTGATTGAAAAGATGCCTGAACATCTTGTTTTTCCAGGCTCTGCACCTCATATGAATGTTATATGGGTGATGTCCACAGTTCTTCTGACAGGCATGGGATTCTATATGTGGCCCCACGTTTTTGGGTCTGCTTTTTCAGCAAAGAGTGAAAAAATCATTAAAAAAAATGCTATTATAATGCCTTTTTATCAAATTCCGATCTTGCTTATATTTATGGTTGGATTTACCGCTATTTTGGTAATTCCCGGCTTAGAAAATGGGGACCTGGCATTTCTGACCCTTGTTAACAAAACATATCCTTCCTGGTTCATGGGTTTTGTTGGAGCGGCCGGAGCCGTGACAGCCATGGTTCCATCCGCTATTCTCGTTCTCTTTGCCTCAACGCTCTTGGCAAAAAATGTATATCAAGCGGGATTCAATCCTAAAGCCAGCGAGGAAACAGTATTGCGGCTTTCCCGTTTTATGGTAGTGGTAATTACAGCCCTGGCCCTTGGATTAGCCCTCTTTTTTCCAAATGAACTCGTACCCCTTCTTATCTTCGGTTATGATGGTGTCAGTCAATTTTTCCCTGGAGTCGTCCTAGGCCTGTTCTGGAATCGTGTAACAAAGACTGGGGTATTTTCAGGATTGATTGCAGGAATCAGTGTGGTTGTGTGTCTTATCGTTGCAGGAAAAGACCCTTTTCTTGGATTAAATGCAGGATTTGTCGGCCTTGTGGTGAATGCTTTTGTTGCTCTGTCTATAAGTATTTTGACAGGGCCTCCCCGCTATAAATTAAGGGGCAAAAACTTAATTATCAAAAAAATCCAAAAAAACGGAGGTTCTCTATGATGGAAACACTAAAAAACGAAGTGAGCGATTTGACAGATCAACTCATAGAATGGCGGCGTGATTTTCACCAGCACCCTGAAATTGCATTTCATGAAGAAAGAACTTCAAAAACAATACGTACATTTATGGAAACGCTAGGCATGCCGGTGAGTTCATATGCAAAGACAGGATTGAGAGGTGAGCTTGAAGGAAAACTCGGGGGAAAAACAGTTGCCATCAGGGCTGATATGGATGCCCTTCCTATCACAGAGGAAGGTGATAAAGAGTACATCTCAGAAAATCCTGGAGCAACCCATGCATGCGGGCATGACGGCCATATGGCTATAGCGATGGGTACAGCAAAAATCCTGGCCCACAGAAAAAACCAGTTTAGAGGGAAAGTTGTCTTTCTTTTTCAGCCGGCTGAAGAACTACCCCCTGGAGGGGCGAATCTAATGTTAGATGAAGGCGTTCTTGAAGGAGTAGATGCTATTTTTGGCCTTCATCTCTGGCAATCTCTACCAACAGGTTCTATTGGTATTGTGAAAGGATCAATGATGGCCCAGGCTGATAATTTTGAGATTATTGTAAGAGGCAAAGCCGGCCATGGTTCTATGCCTCACCAAACAGTGGATTCTATTCTGGCTGCCTCTCATATTATAGTAAACAGTCAGAGTATAGTGAGCCGGAGTGTTAACCCGCTAAAGCCTGTTGTTGTTTCATTCGGAACTGTGAATGGGGGAACTGTCTATAATATCATTCCACCTGAAGTGAAGTTAACCGGGACAGTGAGAACTTTTGACAGTTCAGTCCAGAACTTGGCGCAAAAGCGTCTTAAAGAAATTGCAGAAAAGACTGCAAAAACTTTTGGTGCTGAATCTGAATTTAAATATATAAAGGGTTATCCTACAGTCGTTAATAACCCGGATATGACGGATTTTGTATTGGAAGTAGTCAAAAAGGTTCTTGGCAAGGATAGGATTAAAGCATTTAATCCTGTCATGGGAGGTGAGGACTTTGCCTATTTTCTTCAGAAATTGCCAGGTGCTTTTTTATTTTTTGGAATGGGAGATGGAATGGAATTCCCTCATCACCATCCTGCGTTTGATATAGATGAGAGGGCTCTACCTGAGGCAACACTGCTTATGACAAATATAGCTCTAGAATACTTAAAATATTAAATATTTGCTATTTTCAATTATTGTTTCGCTCTGATGTTTGGAATATACAAGAACTATTGATCGTACTGTAATCCTAGGTTGAGTCGAGGGGATATAAATACGGTCCAGGTGGGTGACTTCTCCAGGCATTGAAAAATCACTGGGGCCAACAATGCCGCCGAAATGCTCACTTCTTCCGAAAGCCACATGAAAACCAAGTTTCTCGTCCAGAAGAAGTTTGCCGATAGGTTGGATGCCAAAATCTTCGAGCACACCAAAACCCAGTTCTGCCATGTTTCCATAGGCAGGTTCTCTCCGTAAATGATCGGCCTCAACTTTGGCTGATTGACCCTCTCCTCGCGCACTAACGGCTTTGTTTTCCTTTATCCTGAATAAAACTACATCATCATTTATCTGGACAGGAAGCACTCCTTCTGTTTTGCTCATCTCTTGAAGTTCGCCTTCGTATGGAACAATATAGGCCTCTCCACTGGGAAGATTGCCGGCCTGGCCTTTCTCTGGAAAACGGCCTGAACTGGCATGGGCCTTGCGGAATCGGAGGTCGAAGAACATACGGAATGAATCCAGGCCATCGACACTAAACTCCACCTCAGCAGCCTCGGCCCTGTCCAGTTTCTCTTTTATCAAAAGGACTCTCCGATTGACTTCAGTATAGTCAATTCTGAGAGCAGGAATCATCTCAGTGGAAAATCCCGGCATGGTAGCTGCACGAAAACCAAATTCTTTAGCTGCATTTTTTAATGGAGCTGTAGTTGAATATTGCGTGGGCGCTAGGAATATTTGTGCTTCTTTGAAAATATACTCAAATGAAGTTTTATTCCCATAGAGATCCAGTCCATCTGCTGTTACAGGTAATTCTTCTCTTATTAGTGTGCCCGAAGTTGGAAGGTCAGCATTGTTTGAGCCGACATCGGGATAAGCAATCAGCATTATTTTTTGGACTTTTAGGGATGCGGTCTTGTCTTTTAACAAATGATGCCATTCTTCTGCAAGTGACCGCCGGAGCTTCCAGTTGCTGTGGTCATCTTTTGGATTTCTGGGGATATCAACTAGTATGCCGATTGCATGGTCTTGCGAATGGTGGGGAAAAACCGACTTGACCAAATTTACAAGTTCATTTGTAGATAACTTTTCCATATATATCTCCTTTACTCTTTCCATTTTATAGCAATACAAAGATGATAAGCAAGGCAAACTTCTCAGCTAGAAAAAGAAAACAAAAAAGTAGAGTATCAGCGATAAATATTGTGGATTGTTGAAATTAAGGTTCATCGCAATAATGCATACCTGGATAGATAGTATCGGATGAAATACCTGTAAACGAATAAATTTGAGGGGATGGAGGAAGCGACATTGAAAGATTTAGCCTTTATGAGTCGATCTTCGAGGGAATCCGACGCGAAGTCGGGCCTGATGGATGTGTGAGCACTGTATAATCAGAGAGGCGGTGTTAATGATGGCTCGCGGACATTGGGGTGCTGCTTAAGATAATCATGCGGAGTTCCAGCAGAGCCGAGAAGATCGGGGAGGAAATGGCGTTAAAAATCTTAGTGGAGCGCAGACATGCACTCAAATTCATCTGTTCCTATTCTTCTTGTCTTCTAATCAGGTACTCATTATTGCGAGGAGCCGAAATTAAAAAGACGCTTTAATCTTTCAATTTTCAGGAAGAAAGAGGAAATACTAGGGCAGCTTTAAAAGCTGCTCTGGCTATCCTTAAATCAAGATTATGAGCTCTTTTTTAACAACCTTCTTCTTTTTATTCCCCCTTCAAATAATTCATAGAGAATAGGCAGTTGTAAAGCTGCTAAGAAGATAGCATCCAGCTCACCTCCAATGTAAACCATAGCCATTGGTGCTAATATTTCCGAACCAGATGTACCTCCGCTGAATATAAGAAGCGGCAGGACTCCTGCGATTATAACTAATTCCGTTATCAGAACCGGCCTGAGCCTTATCAAAGAGCCCTGGATTACAGCTTCTCTTAAAGGTTTTCCCTCTTTGCGTAGACTATTATAAAAACCTACCATAATAAAGGCATTCTGAATAGATATGCCAAATAGAGCTATGAAACCAATAACAGATGAGACGTTGAATGTCATCCCAAAAATGTAAATTGCTATTACTCCGCTCATCATGGAAAATGGGACATTTATCATTATGCAAAGAGCATTTTTAAAGGAAAAGAAAATCATCAGCAGAAAGAAAACAAGCAGCCCTACCAGAACGCTCAAGAATAGCAGTCTGCGAAAACCCCTTTGCTGATTTTCGAACTGGCCGCCGAAAGTAACGTAATACCCTGCCGGCAAGCTAATCTTATCTTCAATAGCTTTCTTTGCTTCTGTTACCCAGCTTCCCTGGTCTCTTTCTGTTACATTGCATATGATAACCCTTCTTCTCTGGACATTTTCCCTCATTATTGTAAGCGGCCCTTCACTCATCTCAAAGTCAGCAAGTTCTTTTAACGGAATCCTCTGGCCAGAGGGGCTGTCTACAGGCAAATTTTTAATTGTTTCAATTTCCTTTCTAAATTTTTCCTGAAATCGAATAAATACGGCAAACTTTCGGTGTCCTTCAAGAATATCAGTAGTTTCTATTCCGTTTAATGCCGTCTCAATCACCTCAGATGCCTCAGAAATATTAATTCCATAACGGGCCAGATTTTTTCGGTTAAGTATTATATTTATTTGAGGTGTACCTGTTGTCTGTTCTATCCGCAGGTCAGCTACTCCTCTGATGTTTTCAACTGCCGAATGTATTTCTTCTATTTTTTGATTCAGAACTTCCAACTCTGGACCAAAGAGCTTAATAGCAATCGCTCCTTCGATGCCTGTAAGCATTTCTGCCATCTTGTTTTGAATTGGCTGCTCAAAGATATACCGGAGTCCTGGCATTTTATCGAGCTTTGCTCTCATTTCATTTAACATTTCCTCTAGATGAAGCTTCCTCTTTCTCTTCGGTACTAAGTCCATAATATAATGACTGTGATTGACACCGTGGACATGTTCTGATTGTTCTGCTCGGCCAGTTGTTCGATTAACGGATAATACTTCGGGAAATTCTAGCATTAATTTTTCTACTCTATAGCCTATCCGGTTGCTTTCTTCAAGAGACGTTCCCGGTGAGAGAATAGTGCTCAATATGATTGAACCTTCGTCCATTTGTGGAATAAATTCCCTTCCTATTTTTGGAATCAAAATAATCATCAGAGAGAGATAAACAATACCTGTAATAAGAAGGTATTTCCAGCGGTGTTCAAGGCAGAAGCTCAGCGCAATTTTATATATTTTCTTAATGAATTTCATGACAACATTATCTTCCTCAGAAATTTTCTTTTTCTTCAACAGTAATGAGCAAAGAACAGGCTGAATCGTTAAGGCGCAGAGCAGCCCTGCAAAAAGAGATGCCGCAACTGCAAAGGCAGCAGGAGCAAACATTCTTCCTTCTATTCCGCTTAATCCGAATAAAGGTAAAAAGACCAGGATAATAATAATAGCCGCTTCAAATATAAGATGTCCGATTTCCTTAGCCCCTTCAAGAGTACCTTGGACGATTCCCTTTCCTTTTTGTTGGAGAATGCGGTATATGTTTTCTACCATGATGACAGAGGAATTAGCCATCTTCCCTATTCCAATCGCGAGCCCACCCAGAGACATAACAGTTATGCCAATGCCGAATATTTTCATCATTATCACGGCAAACAGCACGGATATTGGTATTGTAAATGAAGTTATCAGAGCAGACCTTAGATTGCCCATGAAGAGCAAAATAACCAGTATAACCAGAATAGCTCCCTCTATCATTGACCTTTCCACGTGGCCTATGGACTCCCATATAAGGACAGACTGGTCATAATAGGGGGTTATCTTTATTTTTTCAGGAAGGGATTTGGCCAGACCTTCAAGAGCATTTTTAACGTTTCGGATAGTAGTGAGGGTGTTTCCACCATATTGTTTTTCTATGACAACATCTACTACTTCACGGCCATTTCGGCTGGCTATCCCCCTTCTTAGTCTATGTCCCACCTTTACCTCGGCGACGTCTTTAACATATACAGGGACATTGTTTCTTGCTGTAATCAATGTGGTTTTAATATGCTCAATAGTTTTCATTCTCCCAAGGCCGCGGATGATAAATTCTTGAGACCCCTTGAAAAGCAGACCACCTGTAGGGTTATAGTTGTTTTCTTCTATAGCTTTTTTGACATCGGCTATAGTAACACCGAAATTTTTTAACTGAGTAGGGTCAACCAACACCTGGTACTGCTTAATGAATCCTCCAAGGTTGACCACAAAGGAAATACCCGGAACCCCCAATAATCTGTAGCGAATTACCCAGTCGCTTACTGACCTGAGTTCCATAGGATCGACATCACCTTCTACCACAAACTGAAACACTTCCCCCATCCTGGATGATACTGGCCCAAGAATAGGACTGAGGCTGGCTGCAGGAAGCTGATTTACTACAAGTTCCAGCCTGCTGGTGACTAACTGCCTGGCTAAATAAATGTCTGTTCCCCAATCAAATTCAACCGTAACGACGGAAATGCCCAAACTCGACTCAGAACGCACACGTGTCACATGGGGGGCACCGTTCATGATACTCTCCAGGGGTCTGGTAATTAATTTCTCTATTTCTTCTGAGGGCATTCCAGAGTTCTCCGTAACTATGTTTACGAGAGGAGCATTTAAGTCAGGATAGACATCTACTGGCAGACTTATAAATGCTATTATCCCTCCAACTATGACGACTGCAGTTAGAAGAATGAGTAATAATCTATTTTTTAATGACCAATCGATCAGTTTCTCAATCATTTGAATGTCTCCTTTTCATTTTGAGAAGCGAATAATTCTGATTTTGCATTATTTCTCTTTTTTAATGGATAACACCTAGAGAAATATCTTTATCCGAAAGTTCAGAAAGGATTTGAGAATTTCCTTTGACGACAACTTCATCACCCTCTTTCAATCCACTGAGAATTTCAATGAGGTTATCAAACCTCGTCCCAACTCTCACAACTTTTTGATAAAAAGAATCTCCTTCTTTCACAAGAACAAGTTTCTTCCCTCCTGAATCCAGCACCGCATCTATTGGAACAACTAAAGCATTTCTTTCTCTACTAGTGGAAATTTCAACATTGGCAAACATACCCACTTTGAGCAGGCTGTCTTTATTAGCCACTTCTGTCCTGACACACACAGTCCTAGTTTCTTCGTTGAATATGTCGGATATGAAGACAACTTTCCCTGAAAACATTTTTTCTGAATAAGCAGGGACCGCTACTTCCACTTTTTCGCCTACCTTTATCAAGGAAAGGTCTTTTTCATATATATCAGCATCAATCCATAATGTGGATAAATCCATAATAGTGAACAGGTCATTGCTTTGGTCCACCATGGCTCCAACAATCGCTTCTCGCTTTACCACACGACCACTTATAGGAGTTGAGAGATAAATTGTAGGGTTTATTTCGTGTGTTGTAGCAATCTTTTTAACATCTTCCTCTGTAAATCCGAGAGTATGAAGGTTCTTTTCTGAGGCGTTAAGATTGGCTGTGGCTATCTTATAATCTGCCTCGGAAGATGCTAGATTCTTTTGCGAAGTTATATTTTCCTTAAATAGTCTTTGCTGGCGCTCATAATTGATTTTTGCCAGCTCCATAGATGCATAATCCTTGTAAAATGCAGATTTTGCGGTGGCGACATCCACACTTTCAAGGATTACAAGTTTATCTCCTTTCTTAACCCAGTCTCCGGCATTTATGAAAACATCTTTTATTCTTCCTGAAAATAAAGGGCCAACAATGGCGACTTTATTATCATTTGCTTTAACTTTTCCGGTAGCCAGAGTAATGGAGCCGATTTTTTTCATTCTTGCAGGTTTCACTTCAATGTCAATAGCTTGAGTTTCTTCAGGGGTAAGTTCTAATGATTTTTCAAGACCCTTTCCTGCTCTTACAAGGCGGCCCAAGCCTTTGCCTTTACCTCCTTGCCCTTTTCCTAAGCCAGGTTCAATCTCTTCACTCTGATTACGTTCTGATCTCTTGACAATCGAGTGGCGTTCCGTGCGGCTTTGTTTGCATGTTATTCCAGAGACAATGATTGTGATCATTAGGAAAAAATATAGATACGTCTTTTTCATTTAACTTCTCCTTCTAATTTTTGGCCGATGGATTGTTCCAGAGCAGCCAAAGCTACGTCATAATTATAAAGGGCATCAGCATAGGACTTTCTTGCTTCAAGCAGAGTCCTACGAGCATCGATAAGTTCTATGCTGCCAATTTCTCCCTCTTGATAACTAATAAGAAACATTCGGTAGACTTCTTCTGCCTGGGTTAAGATATCCCCTTCGAACAATTCTATCTGATTGTCTGCTGTCAGGGCATTCATATAAGCTTCTTCCACTTCTAATAAGATAAAGTTTTTTATGTGTTCGGCCTCATTATTAATAGAGTTTATATTAGCCTGGGCTTCGGCAATTTCGCCTTTTTTAGGCTGCCAGAAGAATAGGGGAATTGGAAATGACAGAGTGACATCCCACCATTTTCCTTCTCCTACTATATGGTGTTTTGAGACCCCAAGTTCAAAGTCGGGCAAATAAGTCATAAAAGCCTGTTTTTTTTGCAGGTTCCCTTTTTCCAACGAAAAGCTAATTTTTTTTATTTCTGGGCGAAAGGACAATGCTCTTTTTGTAAATTCTTCCAGGTCAAGATTTATAGCAGGCCTTTTCAGTTCGCCCTGGATTTCAAGTGGAGAGTATTTTTTTCTGGCCAGAAGAAAGTTTAAATAGGCTTTTGCCAATTTGACCTCATTGGACGCTTTTTTCACTTCATTGGAAGCTTTTGATGCTTCAACCGATGCCCTTAAAACCTCTACTTTTGCCACATCCCCGGCATCAAATTTCAACTTGGCTTTTTTTTGAAAATCACTGCTGAGTTCCAGGTTCTGTTGGGCATATTTTAGTTTTTCCTGATTAAGAAGAAGGCTGTAAAAAGCATTTTTTACTTGCAATACAATATCGAGTTTCAGGAGATCCAAGTCTGCCATAATTTCATTAGATTCGCGTATGGCGATTTTTCCCCTTAGGGATCTCTTCCCTGGGAACTCAACCGACTGACTTAAGCCAAAATAGGATTCACCGCTGTCCTTGAAATCTAATAATTTCGCCTGTAAGTCAGAATCATAATTTATAGATGGTTGTGGAAAAGCTTTTGCCTGGCCGACGCGCGCCAGAGATGCCTGGTACTGATGCATTGAGGATAGCACTAAAGGATTTTTGAGCATCGCAATCGATATGCATTGATCCAGGGTTAAAGCGCTATTTTCTGACTGCTGCCCTAATAAAGAAATCGAAAAGTACAGGAATGTTAAGGACAAAACAACTTGTTTTCTTCTCATCGTATAACCTCCTCATGGTTATTACATTATACATAAAACGGGTAGATTATGATTGGAAGGAAAAAGCTATATCTTTGGGGGAGAACGTGATGCAGGATATATTACAAATAGCTGATGACATAGAGCTATATCAACTGTTTCCAGCATCTCTATGAAAGCAAGCTGGGGAAAATAGAAAAAGTTTATATGATTTGTAGTGAAAGTGGAATTAAGAAAGTGGCAGGCAGGACAGTCATCATCCCCTAGTAGAGTTGTCTCTGTATGGAAAAAATTTATAAACAGAGTTAACAGCAGGAAAACAAATAGGAAGCTCACATTAAATATTTTCTTGCTTTTTCCTACCTTCCTTGCATTCATATTTCCTTAAAAACTATAAAAAAACAATAAAAATGTCAAACTGTTAATGTAAATTAATCCCTATGTAAATTGAAAACCCAGGTGTACCGTAGCCTTTGATCATCTCGTATTTCTCATTAAGGATATTATCGAGCCGTAAGAAAATTTGATAATTTTTAATTAACTCACAGGAAAGCACAGCATTAATCAGAGTAAATCCAGGCATGGTGACCCGTGAGGAAGGCCATGTTGAAAAATCAAGGTCTTCTCTTTCTCCAGTGTAAATTATCGAAAGGTGGATGTTAGTTTTTTCCGTGAAATTTATATTCAAGCTGGCTGAAAATTTATCCTTGGGCCGTCTTAATAGATAAGTACCTGCACCATTATCTTTAGCCTCTGTCCTGTTATAAGCCATATTGAGATATAACCCTTCCCAAGGCCGGGCTTTGACGAATAATTCTGTCCCCTTAGATTCTGCTTGACCAATGTTTGTGTATCCCCGGAAAAAGTCAAACTGAATGAGGTTTTTGTAGATATTACAAAAGTATGCAGCACCAAGTAGAAATTTATTTCCCAGGAATTGTTGTTCTATGCCAACATCCCAGCCTTTGCCTGTCTCTGGATTCAAGTCTTTATTTCCGATAGGCCCCCAATACATCTTTGGCGCATATAGTTGGTATAGAGAAGGGGATTTAAATCCAGTTCCGAAGGTCATTTTGAGCCTTGTTCCGGTTTTTTTGATAAGGTATGCAGGCGCCAGACGGAAAGTCATAGATTTCCCAAACTGGCTGTGGTTGTCAAGACGAATACCTACGGTTGCAAAAAACTGCCTGGCATCCTTGATTTGATCTTGAATATATATGCCTGTAGTGTGTGCTTTTTTGAGCGGAAAAATGTTTGAAGATGGTCCCCATAATCCATCAGAAAAATATTCTGATTCACCCTGTTCTTGCTGATGTTCAATTCCAAGAGTTAATATGTTCGTTTCATGAAGAAAGAAATTATTTTGCCAGTCCAATTTAAGGAATTTGCTTTTATACTGGCTGTTATCAAGGTCAAAGGGATGAAGTTCGTCAATAGGGTTATCATATTGACGTTTATAATCGACCATTGAAAGTCCTAATTTCTGTTCCCATCTGTTTTTTATCAGAAGAGTACACATCTGACATTTAAGAAATATGGCATTGTAAGTCTGTGTATTATTCGAGTCATCTCCGTATGCTCCCCCGAAATTGTCGATATCGGTTTGCGTATTGATGGTCCGTATGATCAAGTCAAAATTGAGGTTATCCAGAGGATTGTATCCAACTTTACCCGAGAGTGTAAAGTTGCTGTAGCCATCTTTTTCTTCGTTTCCTTCATAGGAAATGCTTGCAGCTGAGAAGCCTGAGTTTTGGAGATACGAAGCACCCAGAGAATAATGGATTTTTTCTGTGCTTCCGCTTATTTCTGTACTTCCTGAATAAGTCTCATATGAGCCGGCCATTCCAGTGATATTTACACTGGGTTTTCCATTTCCTTCTTTTGTGATTATATTTATAATACCACCAATAGCATCGGAGCCATAGAGAGTGCTCTGGGGCCCACAGAGAATCTCGATGCGTTCTATTGTCTCCAGAGAAAGATGGGAAAGGTCGCATGATCGAGATGGGGACATGGGATCATTGATCTCGACTCCATCCAACATCACAAGAGTATGTTCTGAATTTGCCCCCCTGAGAAATACAGAAGCTGCTCCTCCAGATGAGCCATTTTGAACAACAGTCACTCCTGAGATTTCTTGCAGGACTTCAATTATGGTGTTTTTCTTTAACCTCTTCAGTTCCTCTCTTGTAATTACCGTTACAGAGCTTGCAATTTCTATGGCCGGAGTCTCGAGGCGAGTCGCAGTGACAACAATTTCATGTTGTAGAGAAACAGTTTTGGATTTTTGTTTTTCCTCTATTTCCTGGCTTTCCTGGGAATAAACGTTAAAGGAAAGCACTGCTGTGGCAAGGGAAAGGCATAATATATTTTTTACCATGGCTAAAACCTCCAAACATATTTCCCCCGCCGTATATCGTTAGGCTATAAAGACTGGCGTTTATTTTTGTGCATTCTCCAGGAGAATTAAGCAAAAAAAAACCACCCTGCCTTCCTCCCGAAGGCGGGTCATATTGGCTTAAGGAAGGTTTCCTGACTTTCGGATCACTCTCATTCCGAGCCTTCCCATTCTTTCTGCAAAGAACAGTGGCGCAATCCGGAATTCGTCACCGATTACAGTAGCGGGGGCTGTGTCCGCTTTTAACGGACTTCCCTGCCCTTTAAACCTTGAGTTTATATTGTCAAAGAAATTTTATGTTCGCACTCCGCCTGACACTTGTCAAGCTGTTTATTTACTAAAGTTCCTCCAATTAATTCTCATCTCTTGTTTGGGAAGAAAAACTTGCCTGCTGTTTTTTTTAACTGTCTACTGCAGACTTAGATCAGGTCAACTCTTCTAAAACACGCAGATTTCGCCCCAGCGACTCAAATCCAGCTCACTTTCCGGCTGCGCTCTACTCAGATTTTCAACGCCACTTTCGGGATACCAGAAGGTAAATAAAAAGTGGGCCTCCTACAATCGCTGTAATGATTCCTACAGGCAATTCAGTAGGTGCCATGACTGTTCTTGCAATGGAATCGAATACTGCTAATGCTGTTCCGCCGAGAAAAAAGGAACAAGGCAATACTATACGCTGGTCAAAACCACTGAGCCTCCGCACAACATGCGGAATGATCAATCCAACGAAGGCTATTGGGCCTACTAGAGAAACCACTGCTGCAGTGGCAAGCCCTCCTCCGATAAAAACATTCCTTTGGACAGTCTTTACAGCAACACCATGACCAAGGGCCACTTCATCCCCAAGGGCAATGTGGTTAAGGTCATTTGCATGGAAGATCAAAAGCCCCAACCCAGGGAAAATTAGAGGGCAAAGAGGAACAAATTCTCCATAACCTACAATATCGATGCCTCCCATCATCCATCTCTGAAAAACTACTAATGCCTGGGGGTTTGCAAGGTAAGTGATGAGCAGAATTATGCCGCTGCAGATGATGCTTATAGTAACGCCTGCAAGGAGCAGTGTATATACAGACATTCCTTGTGGGCGTCTTGCCAGGGCAAATATCAAATATAAAGCCAATGCAGCCCCTATAACCGCAAAGATTTGGACTGAACTAAGTGGCCCCCAAACTATCCATAAAGAAGGCATGGAAATCGCAAGAAACGCCCCCAGGGAAGAACCCCCGCTGATACCAAGCGTGAAAGGTTCAACCAGCGGGTTGCGAAAAAGGACCTGAAATGATGCTCCCACAACCGAAAGTGCACCACCAGCCAGTAAAGCCAGGAGAACTCTGGGTATACGCTGAAACCAAAATATATCCCCCTCTGGATTGTGATTGCCCTCTATAAACCCCAGCACATTAGAAAGATGAATCGATTCGGGCCCTATCCACGGCGTAATAATTGCCACAGAAATGAATAGCAAAACATAGAGGGTTATTCTTTTCCCTTTCACTTTATTTCCTCGGCTAAAACACGGGGTAATATCATTGGGCGATTGGTTTCAGGATGACGCCCTGTCAGTATTACTTCCCCGTATACGAGACGCATGGTTTCTTCAGTTAGAACCTGGCCCGGAGTGCCCATTGCAATACAGCGGCCTTGCTCCAAAAACACAAGGCGGTCACTGAAGAGAGATGCAAAGTTAAGATCGTGAGTCACTACAGCAATACCCATACCATCATTTGCCAGGCTTTGAAGAAGCCTGAAAAATTGAACCTGCCGGTGAATATCAAGCGCGCTTGTAGGTTCATCCAGGAGCAGGACTTTTGGCTGCTGTGCGAGTACGGAAGCAAGAAAAGCACGCTTCCGCTCCCCTCCTGATAAACACGATAGGTGGCGTTTGTTCATCGTATCCATTTCTGTGACCTCAAGACTGTGCTTGACTGCATCAAGGTCAGATTGAACAAGGGAACCGAATGCTTTTGTGTGAGGATAACGTCCCATGCGAACGATTTCTTCTACAGAATAGTCATATTCACTTGTCAGCTCTTGGGGCAGGTAGCCAATCTGCCTTGCTATAGACCGACGGTCCAATTTACGAAGTTCTTTGTGCCCCAAGAGAACTGTTCCCTGAAGAGGTGGCAACACTCCTGCAGCAATGCGAAGCAGAGTGCTCTTTCCAGAGCCGTTAGGTCCAATTATACCCAAAACTTCACTTGGAGAGATGTTGAGCCGCTCAAGATTAAGTTCCCATGCAGAACCAGGGAAGCAATGATGGATGTTTTTGAGTTCTATTATTGCACTATTCATTCAATGCCTCTGGATGAATAATTGCAGCAAATCGCAGTGCGGTTTGAGCAATGCGAATGCCTGGAATTTGAATAAAATCGTCTGACAGGAAATAGATATGATTCGTCCGAACAGCAGGAAGAGATGTGAGTCGCTTCCAGTCGTTTTTGAGCAACTTGAGTTTTTCTTCGGATAAATCTTTGGGGCAAACTTCGATTATTACGTCAGGTTGGCGTTTCAGGAGAGATTCTTTGGATATCTGGGGATAAAGTCCTGCTGCATCTGAAAAAATGTTTTTTCCGCCTGCAATTTCAATCAGTTCATGAAGAAAAGTCCCCGGGCCTGTTGTCATAAGGCCGGTCAAATCTCCTGGCGTATGGCCCAGGCACAGAAATATCTTCCTAGCCGGACGTTCAGCAGTCCTGGACTGTATGGATGCTAGATCGTCTCTCATTTTTTTGACCAGTTGAACCGCCAGTTCTTCCACATTTAGTTCTTTGCCAAGTAGAATAATAGCATCAGGGATGTCCCTGAGCCTGTCGATTCTTATTGAAATGAAGCGAATTCCCAACTCACGGCAGAGCTTGGCTACAGATTCATGTTTACCCTGGGTTATTAATAGATCTGGCTTGATTTTTATAATCCTCTCCCTGTTTGGATTTATCAACCCTCCAATTTTTGCTTTCTCCTTGACTCCCGGAGGATAGGTGCTGAAATGGCTTACACCTACAACTCTATCCCCACACCCAAGTGCAAAAACAATCTCAGTAATTCCAGGGGAAACGCATATTATTCGATTTGCTTTTTCAGTCGTTTTGCGCTGTTGTGCTAGCTTAGTGATTGTCTGCTGTGACTGGGATCGTTCATGTTCAATAATTGAAAAGAAGAGGGAGAAAATAAGCCCTATACCAAAACATATTAATACAAAAAAAATTGTTTTTTTTTGCATATTCAATGTTTTGGTTTTATTCCTTTATTTTGTTTTCGCAGAATATTTTTTTGAATGATTATTACTTCAATATTTATTTTTGTCAAGAAAACATAAAGCAGATTAATTTGAGTGCATGTTTGCGCTCCACTAAGATTTTTAACGCCATTTCATCCCTTCAAATTCATATGCTCTTTTGTATTATATTAATTCTATCAGCATTCTTTATGAATAATCCACGTGGGTTATTCACGAGTCAAGCTTGCCGCAGATGCAAGGCACAGCACATGAATTTGTGGTCCTTCACCACGAATGCGCTGTAACGAAGCAGATCAGGCTGTGTCATAA
>CAZYMU010000005.1:0-101696 GCA_964648465.1 uncultured Eubacteriales bacterium
GGTGCGTAAAAGTATACGCCGATTTACTGCGTAAAACTACACGCCTCTTGACAAAAGAAATATATTCCAAACAGGAAAGTTCCGTAAACAGCTCCAGCTTGAGTAGCGGTATAGCCAAATTTTGCTTGAATATAATAGACAAAGATTGCCAACATTGTATAGAAACCAAACCGTTCCCCCATGTTGGTAAAAAATGCAACAAACAAACCTTTAGGATGCTCTTTTAACACGTTAACTCCCTTTTTTCATGATATTAATTTTTTCTCTAATCTCCGTTCAGTTAATTTTTTATGAGATACTTTAATGATAATATTACAGTTATAAAATATATCTAGTCAATCAAAAATTTAAAGACGTATGATTTTTTATTTAATCTCAACATTTCTTGAATTATTGCAATAAGCTTTTATAGTATCGTTTGGGGCGGCATTCATATCGATTTCTCATTCTATCCTTGTATTCATTTATCTACCCTTAAATTTTCCGGAGAAATACCCGATGGACTACCCCCTCAGTTGGTTTGTAGCTCACTGGTTTACCATTATGATAAGTCTCCTGACTTTCGTTCTGTTCCAGATAATAGCCCTGCATTCCTATCCCGATGGGATTCGTAAGTTGGGCGAGCGCGAATGGATGATCTTGCAGAAGCTTGCCTATCTGGTCATGATTATGGTCATGCTTCACCTACTATCGATGGGCAAGATTCCGAAGAACTGGATCGCGTGGATCGAAACTCGCGACATACCACTACCCCCCGGCTCCTTTCCCACGATGGTCGTCTGTCTCGGGGCGCTGTTCCTCAAGGTTGTGGATGTGATCGTTCATTGGGATTCATTGGCCTTCAATCAGAACAAGTCGGATTCAGGCGACAGCGGATAGCCGCTTCTGATCAACGACGTTAGGCTAATAGATAATGAAAATGGAAATCAAACCATTTCATTTGTGATGAGGAGTCCGTAGTCCAACTGTGCACATTGAAACCAGTATGTCTCCAGCTCAACATCTTTTGCACAAAATCCTGGTTGATCAAGTGTTTGCAAAGGAGCAGCAATAAAACCTCGCTTGAGAAATTGCAACGAGAATTTCTTTTCAAGCGTTAAAAATAGGCAATGCTATAATGCATAAACTCTAATCATTAAACGGCCACTGAAAAAAACGATGCGCGTATCATCTGAAATACCAACCGGACCCTCAATAGATATATTCAAAGCAGTATTACCACTCACTTGTAATCTCACATTATGATGAATAGCTATGCTTTGATTGTGTAATAAAACAATTTCATTTGGATAGCCAATAGCTCTATTTCCATAACCCAGAAAGATGTTAAATTTAAGATTTTTTGTTGTGGTATTTCTAAGAGTGTAGTCGGCAGTGGCAATAATTTGTTGAGCTTGCCTATCAAACCAATCTTCATTGCAATTTTCTGGAATTTCTATACCAGCTGTTCCCCCCTGATTTATTGTCTTAACATTCTGACCATATCTGATAGTAAGTACCGCAGGACTCGTTACTACATCCCCATGATCAATTTGATGATACCAAGTATGATTAAAATTAAAAGTTTTTGAACATACTATTTCACCACTCTGCCTTTCCCAGATCTGAATTTCAACAGTGTTGCTTGTATATGTCAGCGGCTCATTATGATTTAAACTTCCATAGAAAACATCAATTGTACTGGATTGGTCCTTAGCAAATGGAATACCTTGCGATGTACAGCCTGGATAATGAAAATAAATTTTGTCATGACTTGCTTTGTTGGGAACATAGGCAGCAAGACAATACGTTACTGGATGTCCAGCTACCTGAAGCGGCCGGGGAAAAGTATAATCAACTCGAAATGTAACTTTACTGGATGTGTTATAAGTAGGATTGATTGTTTTTATTGTACAAAATGGACGCTGTATTTGAACTGGCTTAACAATTGGCTTAACAATTGGCTTAACTTGGGGGTTAAAAATCTTAGTTGCAACACATGTTTTAATTGTAAAAGAATCACTATTATCAGAGACTGCGTTATCAATAGTTTTGACCTTAACCACATAGGTTCCAGTCGGAATATCCGAAGGGATGGTCCATTTGTAAGTACCATCATTGGCTGTACTATTTGTTATCGTTCTAATTAGTGCGTTTCCATCAGATGAATAAAGTCCCAATTTTACATTGGCATTCATGCTGCCTGATCTTGTCCAGGTTATAGTATATTCTTTACCTTTACACCAACTGTTCCCGGAACTAGGTTTAGTAACAGTAATAGTCTGAGAATAAAGCAATCCGACCGATACTAATAAAATAAATCCAACTAATATTAGTTTTTTCTCCCACAAAATTGTTTTTTGCCTTTTCGTTCTCATTTTCACCTCCTCCCAAAAAATGTATACTACATTCTTAAAATTGTCAACCCTGAAAGAGTACAGCTAATTGACAATTCTATTCATGATTCTTATAATTCTGATGTAAATAGGAGGAAAGATGAAAAAAATAATGGTATTTATGTCTTTTGTTTCCATAGTCATATGGCTCAGCTCCTGTGCTCCGACAGCATTTGTCACCTCCACTGGCGGTCCTTCTATCAGTCAGGCCCAGGCAGAACCTTACAACGGTCCCAAAGTAAGACTAGCTGTCGGCCAATTTCAGGACAAAACAGCTCAGGGTGGTGGTAGTGCTTATTGGTTAGGAAATTTTGGTGTAACCTGGAAGCAGATTGGTGAGGGAACGAGGGATATGCTGACTACAGCTTTGTTCAACACCAACAGATATATAGTTCTGGAAAGAGAGCAGCTTGATGAGGTTTTAAAAGAACAGGATTTAGGGGAGTCAGGCAGAATAAAAAAAGGCACAGAAGCGCCTATCGGAGAAATCTATGGTGCCGACCTTCTAATAACAGCAGCAGTGACAGAATTTTCAGGAAACACCAAGGGAGTCAAAGGTGAAACTGAGATTCTGGGGGTTAAAGTTGGGGGTGGCTTGGGCAAAGGCCATATTGCCATAGATATCAGAATTATCGATGTTAAAACTTCTCAAATTGTAGCTTCAGCCTCAGTAGAAGGCAATGCCTCCAGCATCGGACTCGAAGGCAGCACTGAAATTGGCAACAGCCTTCCTGTTTCCCTTAGTGGATTTAACAAGACTCCGATTGAAAAAGCCATCAGAGTTTGCATACAGAAGGCCGTCGAATATATTGTCAGCCAAACACCAAGAGAATATTACCGTTACAATAAGTAAACTGACCCTGCGTTTATAGTTTACGGATTAGGCCTTACGGATGAAATATTAGGATCTATTGCTCTCTTGAGGTTTATTCAAGGACTCTTACTTTTGCCCGCTTGTTGTCAATTAGCGGCTTCTTTCATCCTAACACTTCCTTTGAACTACGCTCCATCCATAATAGAAACTTTAGGAGCTTGGATATCCCCTTTCATCCGGCCTTCGCTGGAAATAGAAACTTTGTCTGAAGCAAATATATTTTCTTCTACTTCTCCGTCTATAGTGATATTCCTGGAGTGAATATCAGCCTTAATTCTTCCTCCCCTCTCGACAATTAGGTCATGCTTACGCTGAGGCTACCATAACATCAATATACCGATAAATAATTAAAATATATCGATTGCTCTTGCAAGAGCAGCTTTTCCTCTATAGTCAGGTAGCAGCATTGGTGATCTTCGATCTGTTTTTATCCTGGCAGATTTTAGCTCTCCGATATATCTTTCCACGTGTTTTAAACCCAACTTGCCTACATTTACACCTTTTTTCACATATTCTGCTGAATACCTCCCTGCTCTTCTTCCAAACACCATGCAATCAAGAGTCGAGTTTCCCATTAGTCTGTTCTTACCATGCACACCACCTGAAACCTCACCAGCAACAAACAAACCTTTTATATTTGTAGAACCTTTGGGATCAGTCTCTACACCACCGTTCTGATAATGAAGAGTCGGGAAAACCAACACCGGATCCTTTATCATATCAATACCAAATCGCTTAAACATCCTTACCATAGCAGGGAAAGCCCTCTCTGTACTCCCTTTACCATTAAGAATGTCTATGAGAGGTGTATCCAGCCATATTCCTCTCATTCCTGTAGGTGTTGTAATTCCATTATTTCTTATATAACATTCTCGTATGAAAGAAGCGGCTTCCACGTCGCGCGGCTCAAGAGGAAAGACAAACTCCTCTCCGTTTTTATTGAGCGGTTGAGCGCCGCTTGTCCTTAGCTTTTCGGTAAGCAGAAGCCCAATTATTTGCTGTGGATATGCTGCGCCCGTAGGATGGTATTGAACCGTATCGGCATCTTTCAGTCTTGCTCCTGTTCTGTAAGCCATGACAGGCCCATCATAGGTAGCGCCGTAATGATTGGTTGTTGGAAATCCTCTAATATGAAGCCTTCCAAAACCTCCTGTAGCAAGAATAGTGGCCTTTGACTTAACGATTTTATATTCCTCTGTTTCCATATTCCACAATATTGCTCCAACTACTTTGTTTTCTTCATCGGTGATGAGTTCAATTGCAGGACAAAATTCAATAACTGGGATATCTCTATTCCTGAACTCATCTCTTATCACTCTTAATTCCTCCAGCCCTGTATAGTCAGCACAGGCATGCAGTCTTCTCCTCGAAGTACCACCACCTGTTAATTCCACAAAAGTCCCGTCATCATTCTTATCAAACATAGCACCAAGATCCTCAAGCCATTTTATTACTCCAGGAGCATCTTCCACAAGTGCTTTAAGAACCTCAGGTTTATTTGCAAAATGGCCTCCACCCATAGCATCTATATAATGAATTACAGGAGAATCATTTGGCCTGTCAGCAGCTTGAGTCCCACCTTGAGCCATCATGGAATTTGCATCACCATGCCTCAATTTATTTACAAGCAGTATCCTGTCTGTTGGAATTCCATAATCATTTGCAAGCAGCGCAGCACTGCTTCCACCAAGGCCGCCGCCTATTATCAAAATATCTGTTTCAAAATCTGTTTTACTAAAATCAATCTTGTCTGGTTCAATAATCGGATATGCCTCGATTAAATCAGCTATTTCATTAGAAACAATATCCCCGAGATTTGGACCTATTCTCAAAGCTCTTTTACCACCTGGAGCATAATCTGGATGGCAAAGATTTAAAATATCCACTCTCTCCTGTGGTTTCATCTGGGGAAGTAATTTTCCTATCCTTTTTGAACGTGTATTTTCAACAATTTTGATTGATTCGCGCATATAAACTGGATATCCACCAACGAATTTAAGCTCGCCCATTTTTAGCCTCCTTAATAAACCTCTCTCGTATTTTGCTGCTTTGTATAAATACTTTTAAGCTTATCTGCCCTCAAATTCATAATTCTATCAAACTCTTTATCAAACTCACCTTTTTCAATTTCTCTTACTCTTTTTTCAGTATTCTTATCTCTGATAGTTCCATACTTTCCATACATTCTTCTTGCAAACTGGGCTAAATGATATTGTACAATCTCTGCAGGGCACCTAAGCGCACAGAGCCCACACTGAATACATTCGAACGAATCCTCTGCAATAGCTTTAAAATCACCCTTTAGAGCAGCCTGAACGTAATCCATAACTTGCAGATCCTGTGGACAGCTCTTTGTGCAAGTATTACAACTAAGACATCTTGCAACCTCAGGAAAATATTTCAGGAATACAGAAGGTTCATATTCCAGTTTTTTAATGTCATACAAGGGTTTTTCCGCAGGAGAAAACGGTATCTGGACAAGAAACATGCCATCCTCAACCCTTGTCTGGCAAGCCATAGCAGTCTGAAGTTTGTATTCTCCTTTTTTTCTATAAACAGTAGAACAGGCGCCGCAAAAGCCAGCCCTGCAACCGCAACTTCGCTTCAGCCTATAGCCTGCATATTCCATAGCCTGCATAATAGTTAAGTCAGCAGGCACTTTATAGGCTTTTCCCATAATATAGATTTCCACCCAGTGTTTTATGTCTTTTTCATCTACGCCTGCAATCACTGACTGACTTGCTTTCCTTACACTATCCATTACGCTTATCTTTCTTTCAACCATGATATTTCCTCACTTTAAAAGACCTTTTTCTCTTAATAAGGCTCGCGGATCTATATAATTTTGATCAAAACCATAGTATTTCTCATCTAAGCCAAAAGCAAGCGCCATAAGTTGGGTAAAATACAACACCGGCATTGGCTTAAATTCAGGATGCTTTTCAATTACTTCTTTCTGCCTGTCTGCAAGGTTAAATAAACAAAGTGGACAACTCGTTGTGACAAGTTCGGCTCCTTCTTTTCTCGCACAATTAATAATGTCGTATGTGAGCTCAGAAACTGCATACCTATCGCGTACTGTTTGATAGCTGCCGCAACATCTCGTTTTACATGGACTATCAATAGATTCTGCACCAAGAGCCTTTAGGAGATCCGATTGAATTGTAGGATCTTCCGGATCATCTATGCCTATTTCTTTTGGCCGTAACATCAAACAGCCATAATAAGGCGCAACCTTTAATCCATTTAGATTTACTTTTACCTTATTTTTTATTTTATCAAATCCACTGTCCCGTAGCAATTCTAAAAAATGTATAACTTCTACTTTTCCATCGTATCCTTTTTCCAGATACATGAAGTTATTAATTTTTTCTAACTCTTCCGGATTTTCCTTCACACGTAGATCTGATCTTTTCAAAACATTAAAACACATAGAACACAACGCTACCAATCTGTATTCATCTTTCATATCCCCATTATCGTTCATCTCTTCTACACGAATAAGATTCCGTATAGGGGCTAGGTGGCGCATTAAATCATCGCTGGTAAGAGAAGTAACAGTCCCGCAGCAATTCCACCTTGGAAGCTCAACTAACTCAATATCCATTGATTTAGCAACCGCCAAGGCAGATATCTCAAAGTTCTTTGCTGTTGTCTTAAGCGTACAGCCTGGGAAATATGGTATTTTCATCTTCTATCCTGTAAATTTGCGGCAGGCACTAATCATAGCAATTTGTGGAAGCCGTTTGATTTCACTATCTGATATATCCTTTATATCAATGTGATCGACAGCCTGTCTCAGACTTACCTGCCTTAATGCTTCAGCGACCTTTGCTAAATCTAAACCGCGCGGACATCTTACTGTGCATGCAAAACAAGAAGCACAAATCCACATTGCCTTTGACTTCATAACATCCTGCTGGCCGAGCTGAACCATTCTCATCATCTGGGAGGGAGTAATATCCATCTCACCAACCATTGGACAGCCTCCAGAACAAATACCGCATTGATCACATCTTGTTATTACCTCACCACTGAGCTCGCTAATTTTGTCTAAAAATTTAACATTTTCAGAGGAAATTGAAATTTTTTTAATCATAATATTACCCGAATAATTTTTTGTCTATATCTTTGCCCAACCGCTTTAATTCTTCAGCATTAATTGGGCCCAACCTTCTAACAAACCTTGACAAACTGTTTATATTGTCGACAAACCCCTTCAACATAACAGTAACAAATTCAACAAGATGTATTCTACCACCGTCTATCTTCTCTTTTTCTAATATATCTCTTACCTTGGAAATGTTTGATTTTATTGCTGCTACACTGTGAGGATATGGACTGGATTTTTCTTCGCTTTCACCCAGGAGAATCCCATCTGCCCCAATAAGGAAAGCTTGCAATATCATCTTTGGCGGAATCCTGCTGCTGCTTGGGACCCTTATTATCCTAGAATCAAGTGAATAAGGCATATTTGCTGTTCCGACGTTATCTGCTAACCTGTAACATGCCATATCATCCGCAAAAATCAGTGTACGGACTTCACCATCTTTTTTGTCCGCAAGGGCAGCCTTGATCTGCGCAAGCATTTGGTTGTTTGTATAACAGTGCAGGTCCAAAGCATCTCTTGGACATGAAGCAATACAACTCCCGCATCCCTTACACAGAGACTCATTAATTTCTGCAACCTCCGCAGAAAGAGATTTATCAAAACTTCCAGCACGAGAACAAAGGGATATAGCATTAGTAGGACATTGCTCAAGACAGAGCCCACATCCATCACAAGCTTCATCATGAACAAATGCCATAACAGGATCAACATCGTACTCACCTTTGTTCATTAACCTTATAGCCCTGGAAGAAGCTGCACTTGCCTGAGCTACTGTATCAGGAATGTCTTTAGGACCCTGAACGGTTCCTGCCAAAAATACACCGTCAATGAGAGTATCAACAGGCCTGAACTTGGGATGTGCTTCCTGAAGAAAACCGTCCGGACTCTTGGCAAGTCTTAAGAGGTTTGCAATCTTCTCTGTGCCTTCATTAGGAACCAACCCTACCGAAAGAACTACAAGGTCAAATTCTGACTCTATTATACTTCGAGTTAGCGTATCCTCTACCTTTAGAGTTATCTTTTTTGTCTTGGAATCTTCAATAAGCTCTGCCGGTCTCCCCCTTATAAACTTAACACCATCACCCTGTGCCCTTTTATAATACTCCTCAAAACCTTTACCATAAGCCCTTAGATCAGTATAAAAAATATATACGTCTCTTGTAGGATCAGAACGCTTAATCAATTGAGAAAGCTTAGTGGCATACATACAGCATATTCTCGAACAGTACTCATTCCCTACCTGCTCGTCTCTTGATCCAACGCATTGAATAAAGGCAATCCTTTTTCCCATGGGCCTCATAGGATCACCCTCTGAAGCATGGACTATCATTCTCTCCATATCCAATGCAGTTACAACATTCTCATATTTTCCAAAACCATAAACCTTTTTCTTAGTGGCATCAAAGATATCATATCCTGTAGTCACAATAATAGTATCTACTGTAAACTTTATTTCTTCAGGATATACATCAAAATCAATTGCGCCTGGATCACACACTTCCTGACATTTACCACATGCTAATGGAAATATGCCTAGGCATGCTTTTTCATCTAAAACATAGGAGTGAGGTACAGCGATCGGAGAAGCTAAATAAATCGCCTTCCTTGTTGAAAGTCCTTCATCTAATTCATTGGGAACAGCAACAGGACAAACATCAACACAGTCATTACAACAAGTACACTTAGTCGGATCAACATAAGTCGGTTTTTTCTTGACAGTAACCTCGTAGTTACCCAGATATCCCTTAATATCTTCTATCTCTGAATAGGTAAGTAAATGTATATTAGGATTGGCAGGAACATCTGCCATTTTAGGCGAAAGTATACAGGCAGCACAATCTTCTGTGGGAAAAGTTCGTGAAAGCTGGAGCATTTTACCACCGATAGAAGGATTTTTTTCAACAAGATAAACATAAAACCCTGCATCACCTAAATCTAAAGAAGCCTGGATTCCTGCTATCCCAGCTCCAATAACCAGCACTCTTTTGCCAATAGGGAAAGTCTTTTTTGTTAGTGGCTCATCCAATCTTGCCTTTGCTATTGCTATAGCTGTGAGACTTTCAGCCTTATTGGTCGCTTCTTCAGGAAAATCAAAATGCGGCCAAGCACACTGCTCACGAATGTTGGCCATCTCCAAAACATATGGAGACAGACCTGCTTTCTCCAGAGTAGCCTTAAAAGTAGGACCTTGAAATTGCGGAGAACAAGCAGCTATAACAACCTTGTCCAATTTATGTTCTTTAATATCATCTATTACAAGCTTTTGCCCTACCTCAGAACACATATGTTCATTATTTCTAACAAGTACAACGTCAGGTTGCTTCTCTGCAAACGCAGCTACTTTCTTAACATCTACAACCTCTGATATATTACCACCACAGTGGCAAACATATACGCCTATTCTTTTCATTTGTGGATAGTCACTTATAATTAAACCAATTTAAACTCTTGTATAACCAGTTTATTGCACATACCATTTAAACTATCCTCCTAATTCATATTCTTTATCAAATGCCTCCATGCCAGCGTCTATAAATCTTTCTGGAACAGATTTTAGTGCTCAATTTTTGCATCCACTTCTCCTTTCAGCGTACTCCATATTGCAAATTCGGGACAAATCCTTTCACATAAACCGCAATTCAGACAGTTATCCGGCTTTACAATCACTGGGGGATGATATCCCTTTGAATTAAATTCATCCGATAGTTCAAGAACATCATTTGGACAATACTCTATACAAAAACCACATCCCTTACATCGATCTTTTATGATATGGACTTCGCCCCTGGGAACTTTTACCTTTTTTACATCATACGGGATGCGCACAATACTCATAACTTAGCCTCTTCAATCCAGGGATTACGTGATTCGATAAAAGTGTGTATTTCTCTGTCGATAAATTTTCCTACTATAATCCTTTTTTGATATTTAATCTCAATATTTTCCGTGGATTCATCATTTATTATTATTGCATTCTTATATTAAACACCGCATCATATCAATAGATTCTGGTGATGTCAAACAAATTTTGAAAAATCTTGTCTGCTACAGATTTTGCTGAGGGGAAACATCTAAGAATGACAGGACATTTGTCAGCAAATAATGCAGCGCAAGGTTCAAAAAAACAGATATATTAAGAACAATCAAGTATCTCAGGTATGGTTTCAATTGAATGTATGGTTTTAGGTAAACCAGTTATTTGGAGCGTCAATGAAGATTTAATTGACAAATATTACCAATAATAAATGTAGAAAAAGAAAATTTAATTGGGAATTAAGTATAGTGTCCCAATGCTGTCTCCAAAATTTTGATTTTATTTCTTATTGATGTGCTGCATGGGATTCGTTTCTGTGCGTTCTTTAGCTTTTTTAACTGTAAAATAATCCGGCTTCCCTTTTATCTCCCAAGTATTATTTCTTGTATCCACATCAGCTGTCTCAAGGAAAGGATCCAATGTGATGTGTAGTATCTCCTTTTTTATGACAAATATTTTCGTCACATAATCGTTGTACCTTCGCCAGATCTCCGCCGGAATTCTTTTCACTTCTTCAGAACCATCCGTATATTCAAACTTCAGAATCAAGGGCATTACCATCCCGCCGATATTGGAAAAGCCCACCTCATAATAGTTATATCCTGCTTTGAGCAGTGCTTTTTCCTCTTCTGTAAGTGAATCAAGATATTCTTTATATTTCTTTTGATCCTGAGGAGTCACTTCCACTGGATCATATTTATTATAAAAATCAGCCAGAGATTTATCTTTTTCCAGGGCAGTTTTCGCAATATCATCCTTATTTCGAATGTTACTGATATAGCGTTGACGGTTTCGATTATTCTTTTCGTATTTAATAACCTTATCCATTTTCGGCTCCCCGGTATTGACCTTATACCATTTCACATCATTAATGGCCATATCTACATGATCGGTGCCGAAAAACCATCCCCGCCAAAACCAGTCCAGATCCACACCGGAAGCATCCTCCATCGTACGGAAGAAATCGGCTGGCATAGGATGCTTGAACATCCATCTATGGGCATATTCTTTAAATGCAAAATCAAACAACTCCCGTCCCAGAATTGTCTCCCGCAGGATGTTCAGCCCAGCAGACGTTTTGCCGTAAGCGTTACTCCCAAGATGGAAAACCGAATCGGCACCAGTCATGATGGGAGAGATCTTGGTCCTGCTGGGAATACCAATATTAAAATCTCCGTTGTAGGCTCTGCCCCCTTTCATATAATCAATAACTAGGTAGGCAGGTCCTTCTCTTTCTGTGAATTCCCGTTCCCATTCCTGTTCCGATAGGTATTCCATAAATGTATTCAAGCCTTCGTCCATCCATGCCCACTGGCGCTCGTCGGAATTCACAATCATTGGGAAGAAATTGTGACCTACTTCGTGGATGATAACACCGATGAGACTGTATTTCGTGCGTTTGGAATACGTCCCATCGGGTTCAGGTTTTCCTCCGTTAAAGGAGATCATTGGATACTCCATGCCTCCTCTTCCAGATAACACGGATATAGCTACGGGGTATGGATAATCAAATGTATGTTTTGAATAAATCTTTATGGCATGCGCTACAGCCTTAGTAGAGTACATCTCCCAGAGAGGATTTCCTTCCTTGGAATAAAAAGACATGGCCAGAACAGTTCTATCGCCAAATTTCACAGCCATTGCATCCCATATGAATTTCCGTGAGCTGGCAAATGCAAAATCACGAATATTTTCTGCCTTGAAAATCCAGGTCTTTTTTGCTTCAGAGCGTGATTTTTCATTCTGAACGGCTCCATCCTGACTAACAATAAGAACCGTATGGCCTGAATCTATCCGTGCCTTTTTTAACTGTGCCCTCTGGTGGTTCGTAAGCACCTTAGCATTGTTCTGCAAAACTCCGGTAGCACCCACGATATGATCCGAAGGAACGGTTATCCTGACTTCATAATTTCCAAACGGGAGACTAAACTCACCCCCTCCCAGAAATTGTTTGTGCTGCCAGCCTTCTACTTCATTGAATACGGCCATCCGTGGGAAGAACTGGGCAATTGCGTAAACATAATTTCCGTCTTTCTCATAATACTCGAATCCAGATCTACCTCCCTGTTTTGACCTGTCATTAATGTTATACCACCACTTCACTTTAAAAGAATAATTCGTATGAGGCTTTAAAACAATTGGAAGATCCACCCTCATCATGGTGTTTACCACTTTGAAATGAAGGTCCTTTCCATTCTGATCCTTCACATATTCGATCTTAAAACCTCCATCGAAATCACTGTGCATTCTTTCCAGAGAACGAAAATTCATAGCATCTGATATTCGGCCGGTACTAGTTTTTTCAGATATGGAATCTTTGGCACGCCTGTTTTGATCAAGCTGCAGCCAGAGATATGTGAGAAGATTTGGGGAATTGTTGAAATAGATTATGGTCTCTGTACCGGAAATCCGCTGGTTTTCATCGTCCAATTCAACCGACATATCATAGTCAGCTCTTTGCTGCCAGTATTTTGGACCAGGTGCACCGGATGCTGTACGATATTCATTCGGCGTAGGAAGTTCCTGATACAATTGACGGAACTGATTCAACTTGTCTCTCTTCTGAGCCGATGTAACTGTCACATTCAATAATAAAAACGAAAGGCCCAAAATCACTCCGAGAAAAAAAGATTTTTTAAACATTTGATACCTCCACTAAAAATTTCACACATCAGACAGCAGGACGATGTGATATTCTCACACAGCAGTCGTTAGTTTTACTAACCAACTGTGACACAAAAAATCAATAATATAATGAACTCATATATTATATGAGTATTGTTCACCGCAGGCAAATTTGTAGTTCTGGACTATCCTTACAAAATTAATTATTGTAGAACATGCTATAATCAAGGAGATACTCGCTGATAAATCATTTCACTACAAAAAGGATTCATCATGCCAAGTAAATATCCCTCCAAAATAAAAATAATAGTCAAGAGCATAGTAACAGTGTTTTTCCTTCTAACATTAGTCTTTGTGCCAGCAGGTACACTTAACTGGCCTGAAGCTTGGCTCTTTCTCATCCTCTACCTTTCATGTATAGGAGGAGTAATAATATGGTTGAAAAAAAATAACCCTGGCCTGCTCAAAGAGCGAATGTCAGTCAAAAAAGATGTCCAAGGATGGGATAAGAAAATTATCCTTATCTATACTTTCCTCCTTACGATATTGGTTGTAGTCATGGGACTTGATGCAGTCCGATTCCACTGGTCACAGGTGCCAATTATTTTGAAAACTCTCGGGTTTTTAGGTTTCGTCCCTGTACTTTTTATAGTCATTTGGGCAATGAAAGAAAACTCTTACCTTTCAGACATGGTAAGAATCCAGAAAGACCGTGGACATAAAGTCTGCACAACAGGCCCTTATAAATATGTCCGCCACCCCATGTATGTCGGGATAATCCTTTTTATCCTGTGTCTCCCGCTCGCTCTCGGCTCGCTCTTCGCATTCATCCCAGGCTCAATAATAGTAATCCTTTTCATACTGCGCACCTCGCTAGAAGACAAAACCTTACATAAAGAGCTCCCCGGGTACAAAGATTATGCGAATAAAGTGCGCTTCAGGTTGATGCCTTGGGTGTGGTAGAACGCTCTTTGATTTCGACTATAGGAAGTCCTGAGTTTTAGGTATAAGAATTGTAAAAATTTTCTTGATTATCTTGACAAATAATATAGAATGCATAAAATTAATAATGGAATCAAATCTACTTATATCAGACTAAAAATTTTAATTACCTTGAGATGAACAAATCACATCTTACAGTAGAAGTAATATATAAGTCATTAGAAAAAGAAATTCCGACGATATCCAGAACCTCAGTTTACAATACTTTAAATCTTTTTCATGAAAAAGATCTAGTAACTACTATTTTTATTACAGGCTTAGAAACAAGATTTGACAGTAATACATCCCCTCATCAGCATTTTTATTGTGAAAAATGCAAGAGAATAATCGATCTCAATATTAAATGTAATTACTTCAAGAAAGGAAACACTCAAGGTCATAAAATAACAGAATTACATGGTTATTTTAAAGGTATTTGTAAAGATTGTCTAAAAAAAGGAGAAAATAAAAATGAATAAATACACAAGAAAACTCCGAAAAGGAGAAATAAAATGGCAATCAGAAGATTAAAATCCTTCGTTCATTCTATTAGGGCAATCGACTGGGACAGAAGGTTATTTGACGAACTCATTCCACTTCCTGACGGAACAAGCTATAACGCATATCTTATCCAAGGCAGTGAAAAAACAGCACTCATAGATACAGTTGACCCTACCAAAGAACAAGAACTTATAGACAACCTAAAGAAACTCAGAGTTGATAATATTGATTATATCATCTCTAACCATGCTGAGCAGGATCATTCTGGAACAATCCCAAAAATTCTAGATCTCTTCCCTAACGCCAAAGTTGTTACCAATCAAAAATGTAAAGGTATGCTTAAAGATTTACTGCTAATCCCCGAAGATAAATTCATAGAAATAAACAATGCCGATACTCTATCTTTGGGAAACAAGACCCTCCAATTCATAATTGCACCTTGGGTACATTGGCCAGAAACAATGTTGTCTTATCTTAAAGAAGACAAACTACTATTCTCGTGCGATCTTTTTGGGTCTCACCTTGCCACCAGTGATATATATGCAACTGATGAAGCAAAAGTCTATGATGCAGCAAAAAGGTATTATGCGGAAATCATGATGCCTTTCAGGAACCTCATAAAGAAACACATGGAAAAGCTCAAACAATTCAAGATTGAAATGATTGCACCAAGCCATGGTCCTATATATAACAGGCCTGAATTTATTCTCAATGCTTACAGAGATTGGATCTCTGATCAGGTTAAAAACGAAGTCGTCATCCCATACGTTTCAATGCACGGAAGCACGGATAAGATGGTAAATCATCTAGTAGACGCCCTCATGAAAAGGGAGATAACCGTGAAACCTTTTAATTTAACCAAAACAGATATTGGAGAACTGGCAAAAGCACTTGTTGACGCCGCTACTATTATCATTGCTTCTCCGACCGTGCTGATTGGACCTCATCCAGCCGCAGTGTATGCAACCTATCTTGCTAATGCCCTGAGGCCTAAAACCAGGTTTGTATCGGTTATTGGATCCTATGGCTGGGGTGGAAAGATGCTGGAGCAAATTTCTGGAATTGCTGGTAATCTTAAGGTAGAAATTCTCTCGACAATTATTATAAAGGGCTGCCCCAAAAAAGAAGATTTCAAAGCGTTAGAAAAACTGGCGGATGAAATTCTTGTAAAACATAAAGAATTAAGAATTATTTAAAAAGGAGATTTAAAATGACAAAAAAACTGCAGATTTATAAATGTGAGATTTGTGGAAATATTATTGAAGTCCTACATGAAGGTATTGGGCAGCTCGTATGCTGTGGACAAACAATGAAGCTGCTGGAAGAGAAGACAGAAGAGCAAGGGAAAGAGAAACATTTGCCAGTAATAGAAAAGATAGACAGTGGTATAAAAGTTAAGGTGGGTTCGGTTCCCCACCCTATGGAAGAGAAGCACTATATAGAGTGGATAGAAATTCAGACTGAAAAAGGAACATTTAGAAAGTTTTTAAAACCCGGAAATAAGCCGGAGGAAAAGTTTGAGATTAAAGACAATATTCTCAAAGTACGGGAATACTGCAATATTCACGGTTTATGGAAAAGTTAAATTTAAAAACAAAGGAGGTTTTATCATGGAACAAACCAATGAAACCCAAGAGAAAAAGATTGAAAGAATGCCTAGGATTGGTGAGCCGGCTCCGCAGTTTGAAGCCGTCACAACTCAAGGAAATATCAAGCTTGAAGATTTTAAAGGGAGTTGGTTGATATTGTTTTCTCATCCGGCTGACTTTACACCTGTCTGTACAACGGAATTCATTGGTTTTGCGCAAATTCATCCTCGACTCAGGGAAATGAATTGCGAACTCATGGGGCTAAGCATTGACAGCGTGTATTCTCATATTGCTTGGGCAAGAAATGTCGAAGAAAAGCTTGGACAAAAACTTACTTTCCCAATCATTGCGGATTTGAACAAAGAAGTAGCGTCAAAGTATGGGATGATCATGCCTGGTGAGAGCAAAACAGAGACCTCAAGGTGTGTTTTTGTAATAGACGACAAACAGATTCTCAGGGCTATGATTTATTATCCGCTGACAACCGGCCGCAACATGGACGAGATTCTTCGTCTTATTCAAGCCTTGCAGACTACTGATGAACATGGAGTTGCAACACCTGCCAATTGGCATCCTGGAGATAAAGTTATAGTTCCTCCGCCGAATACTCAAGAGATGGCTGAAGAAAGGGTTAAAAATACAAAATTCGAGTGTAACGATTGGTATTTCTGTAAGAAAGAATTGGGAGGAAAATAATGGCCTGTGTTAATCCAGATGGAACGATTACCGAGACTGCGAAAGCCTTATTAAGGGATATTGAAAATCCTAAAACACCTGTGGAAATATCTAAACAATTAGGACAGCCTCTTTTTAAGATTAGAAGCAGTTTGCGCGAGATGGTAAATGCTGGTCTAGTCAAGGAAGAAGAAGATAAATTTGTAATTACAAAGGAGGGAGAAAAAAAATTGACGGTTTAAACTCACAAAATCTATTATTGAGGTATTGTATTTTATTATAAATCTATTAAGGAGGAGAAAACGAAGAATAACGAACTTATAGAAATGTTGAGAAAGGACATGCGCGACGAGCACGCAGCCATTATCCGCTACCTTGTGCACAGCTATCTAGAAGGAGAAGATTCTCCAATTGGAGCCAGTTTGCTATCGCGCTCCAGAGAAGAGATGTGGCATTTTCACTGGCTGGGAATGATCATAGGCAGCTTGGAAGGGGAGCCTGACATGACACCAGCGCCATATCCTTTCGATCCCACTAATCGGAAAAGTATTTTCAAGTCCTATGTTGATTATGAAAACAAACTGATCCCTCATTACAATCAGGAAGCCAACAAAGTTGATGATCCGCATATAAAAAGAGTGCTACAGAGGGAAGCCTGGGAATCTGCTATTCATGCCAGCAAGTTTCAAAGAATATTGGATAAATTATCCCCAGAACAAGCAGCTGGTCTTCCTGGAGAAACGAACAAATTGCCAGAAAAATTCCTGGAAATTCTTCAGGAAATTGTTGAAAAAAAGTATACCGAAATACTCCAGCACATTCGTAATGCCTGGATCTTTCAAAGTGAAGAGAGCCTAGGCTGGCAGATGATGGACTTTTCTATGACAAAGATGAAACAGCTTGCTCACATTGCCGAAGAAGTTGCCGAAAATGGAATTAAACCACGGTTAAAACCTGGAGAAATCAACATCAGTACTGCTGTGGGTAGTGTGCTAAAACGTACTCTTGAGGACGTCAGGGAATCTAGCGAGCGCCATCTAGAACTCAAAAAATCCGAAGAAGGCCAAAAACATGCCGGGCTTATTATCAATCTCGACCTAAATGTCAGACAAGAAAAATTTGAGGCAGAAGAAATTGATGACTGGTTAAAAAAATAATAGATTCCAATAACAATTGAGGAGTTTTTAGGCAGAATTATCAAATATTTGGGGTTTGAGTCATCGTTTTTTCAGGATCCATCAAAAGGCTAACTACCAGATTAGCCTGATGGTGAGCAGCAATACCCACTCGCGGAGCCATTAACCCACGTCCAGGTTCTGCCGCTTTTACTAAATCTCCCACTAAAAACATCTTATCTCCCATTTTCCAGGTTCGAATACTATTGCTGTCACCATATCCTGCTAGACCTGATGCTCCAATAAAATAGGTTCCTGGCAAAAATTTTGAAACGGCCTCTATAATCATGACCTTAGTTTCGGCACGATCAAAGCATTCTACTATAACATCTACCTCCCTAAAAAGTTGATGAATATTTTTCTCGCTTAGTATCACTCTATGGGTGTTGACTTGTATATAAGGATTGACACTTGCTAAAATCTCTGCCATGGCATCTGTTTTTGCCATGCCGATATGTTCAATAAAGTAATGCTGGCGATTTAGGTTGCTCGGTTCCACAATATCAAAATCCACTAAGATCAATGTTCCGATACCCATGCGAGCTAAAGCAATGGAAACAGCAGATCCCAAACCTCCAAGTCCAGCTATTCCAACTTTGGACTCTTTCATGCGTTTGTATACTCCTGGCGTATGGCGAGCAACCATAAGAGTTTCCAATTCATCGGCCTTAGAAGTTTCTCCTTTACAGATGAGGACAACCTGGTCTCCTTCTTTAAGATTGACTTTTGCCTCACTTTGAAAGCCATTGACCACTAGCACATCGGCACTGGGCTTAACCTGATCTCTGAGCTCTCCCAGGAAAATTCCATCAGGTACAGATCTTATTAATTCATTGACCCGGATTTGAATCTTTTTGCTGCTCATAAGTTAACCTCCCCATACATGAAGCAAAAAAGTACTTATTCTTTCTATTTCCCTTCCATCATTGCTTTAATGTCATCTTTTACATGCCGTTTCCAATTCTTTTTAATAAATGCATTGATCATCAATCCTGACAAAAAAACTGCAGATATAGTTTTCATCCAATTGGGAAGCATCTCCATGCTGCCGGTAAGCAGATTGAAATTCTTTCCGGATAATGCCCATATATAATCCAGCAGCAAACCAAAGAGAAGCGCAGTTGTCACTATTGAAATGAGATACATAAACAGCGTTTTTTTACCAAGTTTCCCCCAAGTAAAGGACATTGTTGCAGCATTTGTCGCAGGTCCTGCGATAAGAAAAACTAAGCCAGCCCCTGGAGTCATTCCTTTTAAAATTAAAGATGCAGCAATCGGGATAGAACCTGTCGCACATATGTACATTGGGATCGAGATCAACAGCATCAAGGGATATGCAAGTAGAGGTGTTCCTAAATATTTTTCAATAACATTCCCGGGAATTAAAAAACCGATTACGCTACCGATTAAAATACCTACTATGATCCATTTCCCGACATCGCTGACTAAATCAAGAAATGCATAACGAAAAATTCTTTTTATTTTATCTAAAAAATTATAAGAATGTTCCACCTTGTCTGCACAATTATTACATGAAGATTCACTTTTAGGCAAAGATATCTCCTCTTTGTTTGAACCTTCAGAAATGTTTGTGAGAATTCCACCAAATATGCCTGCAAATAATGCTGCTACAGGTCTTATAACTGCAAATAAAGGCCCGAGCAATGAATAGGTTGCCAACACAGAATCTATGCCTGAAGTTGGAGTGGATGAAAGAAATGAGACAGTTGAACCTTTTCCCGCACCCTTCTCCCTTAAATACGAAGCAACAGGTATTACACCGCAGGAACATATTGGTAACGGCACTCCAAAAACTGATGCTTTCACAATTGATTTCACATTACTACCAGAGAGGTGTTTATAAATCTTTTCTCTTGGAATAATGACATTTAGTATTCCTGCTACAAAAAAACCTAAAAGGAGGTATGGGGACATTTCTAGAAGTAACTGCCATGCAATATTAGTTATGTCAATAATTCCCTTTATCATTGTAAATTAATCTCTAAAAAAAATAGAACCGTCCCCTATTCATCCCCTATTCACTCTACCAGCGGAAATACGCTGTTAGTTTTAAATATAAATCGCTTGAGGAAATATCGTCATAGGTTACATATGATAGGTTAGGCATGAGATTAAAATCATTTGCAACTTCAAAATCAAATCCTGCCAGCAATAGAGTAGACGGAGAAGTGGAATCAAACGGAATGTAGCTTATCTTTTCTCCGTTTGGATTCGGATGAAACATCCTGTCCACCCGGGCAAAAAAATCGACCTCCCTTTTTATACGGAAAACAGCAAACCCGGAAGCTACTTGAAGATTAAAATCCTTCTCCCCTCCTGAGTGACTCTGGTAAGCATACTGTAAACCTGCTCTAACTTTTTCCCTCTTATAAGCCAAAAAAGCTTGAATAGTCGAAACATCATAAAGTCCTTTTGACCCAGGAGCATAATCCCCATAAATTTCGAAATATACTTCCTTTACCGGATTGAATCCTACAGCAGCATATGCTTTTTTCTCTTTATTAACTTCTTCTTTCAAACCTTCCCCATTTGCCAGCATAAAGTGATAATATATTTTTTTCCCGGCAGCATATCCTTTTATTGCAAGCCCAAAATCTCTTGTAGGGGCCATTTTTTGTAAGTTAAGAGCAGTCTTCTCAACTGAGCGGTAACCCCAGTATTGTACGAGCTTGCCCAAAGAAGGGGTGACCGAAAGCCCTAACAGGATGGATATTTCTTTTCTATTATATTGCAGATACAGGTCCTTAATATATGGTTCTATCTTTGTGCTGCTTTTAAAATCACCGGCACTGTTGCCTTCCAACCTGAATCTTATTTTAAAGGATGACCCAAGGTCATGGTCATAAGTGAAATAAACTCTTCTCAACCAGAAACCATTCCTCCCCTCTATATTTTCATTATGATGATTCGCTATATAATAGTAATCCATGAACACCAAGCCTGAAATCTTGCCCAGTACATCTGCTTGAGATATTTGTGCTGCAAGAAGAACGCTTATCAGTAAAAAACCCAGTTTTTTCTTCATTCTTGTCTCACCAGTTATGAACTCCAACCATAATTACCGCTAATCACACAAGCATATTAATTGAAATTTTATTAGTCCAGAAAAAATGCGACACTTACTAAATTCAAACGGAGCTCCCCTGCTTTGTGCAGACTATTATTGGTGGATTAAGGGGTGGGGAAAAAATTGATTAGGTGGGATAGTTATTGTGGAAAATCACAAAGCCTGAACAAGGCTATTTGGGAGGATTATAAATATGAAAGGTATTGATCAGAGGAAGAAATTATACTATTTGTAGCTTCTCTTCCTCAGGAAGATGTTCTGTGCGGTTCTTAAAAAAATTCTCAGATCCAGAAGCAGAGTCATATGATAAATGTAATAAAGATCATACTCCAGTTTATCCATAGAATCCTCTAGGGATGAAGCATAAGGATAATTTACCTGAGCCCACCCTGTAAGACCAGGTTTCAGGAAATGGCGCAGCGAATAATAAGGAATTTTCTTCTTGAATTCCTCAACAAATACAGGCCTCTCTGGCCTGGGACCTACCAGGCTCATTTCTCCTCTAAGAACATTTAAAAGCTGAGGAAGTTCATCCAGATGCAATTTGCGCAAAAACTTACCTGTAAAAGTTACTCTCTTATCATTTTCTTCTGCCATGACGGCTTTATCTTTCTCTGCTTTATCAATCATGGATCTAAATTTATATAGAGAAAAAATAGATTCATTCTTTCCAATCCTACTCTGAGTATAAAAAACAGGCCCCTTTGAGCTTATCTTAACCAAAAACGCAATAATCAACCATAGCGGTAAACTTACCAAAAGAATCAAGGCAGAAATAATAATATCTATCAGCCTTTTAATTTTCACCATGATGCTTTTGTCAGACCAGTCAAATCCTTTGGCTTTTAAAAACCATGACTCAGGGATATATTCTATTGGTATTCTTTGCATTAAATATTGGTATAATTCTACCATTTCAATAACATCAATTCCCTTTAAGCGCTCCATTAATAAGTTTTTACTCAACAGAGGTTTATCTTCCACTGAGACTGTTATAACAATCTGATCAATTTTATTTCCTTCACATATATCAGCAAGTTGGTCGTCCGAACCTAACACCTCTGCATTAAACCCGAGGACAGGCTTTCCTGTTTTGCTTTTATCCTCATCCAGAAAGCCAACTAGTTCAAAATCATGTTTCAGGGATTCAATGATCCGGGCTGTTTCCTGCCCAGCTTTCCCTGCTCCTATAACAATGATCCTTTTTGACCTAATAAAATACTTAAAAACCTGATAGAACAAAATTCTCCAAATGAAGATTGAAACAAAAAGAATTAGATTAGAAAAAATAAAAATTCCTCTTCCTATTGGATACAAAAATACTCCATAGTTTAGAAAAGAGACAAGAACAGCAGAAACAATAATTCCTAAAATTAAATTTATTAATGAGTCGAGGGTGAAATATTTTCTCTCGACTTTAAAGAGGCCAAAAAAATAAAAAACACTCAAATAACCCAGAATCATCAAAGCCAGGTTTAATGGAGGAATTTTAGCATTAAGCTCTTCAAAATTCCCAAAACGAAGATAATATCCTGCAAGGTAAGAAGCTGGGATAATCAACACGTCTCCCACAAAAACAAATATAGAGCTTCTGTTTTGTCCTTTAATTTTCATTGCCACCAACAATATAATTCTTTCTCAAGGAAATATCCATAGTAGTTATGAAGATAAGACCGAGAATAATTTTTGGAAGATACGCGACGACATGAAGCATTAAAGCATAACTTAGAGCCTGGCTTTTAGGAATCGCAAAAACAGAAAGCGCAAGAATTACTGCAAACTCAAAAATTCCTATCTTCCCCGGCGAAGAAGGTGGGATATTTCCAACCTGAACAGCCAGAAGCAAAAATAATGCCGCCCAAAGAGAAAGATGTAGACCGAAAGCCCTAAACAGGAAATAATTCGTTAACACCTGACTCACTACAAACACAATCGTTAGAAAAAATAGAATCAATAATGTTTTTGCACTCTTGAGCAAACTAAAAGCTTCAATTCCTCTTTCAAGAAAATTTATAAAACGTTCTCTGATTTTTTTTGGAATTATGATTGAGAAAAATCTTGCCCATTTAATTAAAATTTTTGGCCGTAAAACCATAACAATAACAAGAACCAAGCTAAGCAAACATAAAACCAATGCAATCTTATAGCCTCTCACAGCTTCATTTAAGGCAAAAACAGCAGGGACTATAACCCAAAGAGCAACAAAAATAAAAAAATCTAGTACTTTCTCTATGAGTACAGTTCCCATTGCATAAGCCCCTGAAACACGGCTCTGCCTGGATATAAGATAAGCCCTTAAAACTTCCCCAAACCTTGCCGGCATCACAATATTAGCATACTGCGAAATAATATTGAGACGGAATAAACGACTCAAAGAAATTCTATCTTGTGTTTTTAGTAAAATCTGCCACCGCAGCCCAAGAGCATAGACAGTAAAGATAGTATTGGAAACAGCTAAAAGAACCCATAATAAATTTACCTGAAGAAATGTCGATTTTAAAACCTGCCAGTCGAGTTTTTTGAAGCTCAGCCACAAAGCTAGTACAGTAATTAAAAGCCCAATGGAAATTTTAACAAGTCTGGAATTAAGCTTTTTTCCCAGCCGTAACGATGATGACTGTTTTCCTTTACTGCTTTCAGGAATCATCTCTTTATCCGGTTTGACTCCGACGCACAACATTATAGAGCGCTGTTATTAACCCAATTGAAAACCAGAATAAAATGCCAACTTTAGCTCCAAGCGGGATGCAGTCCATTACTCCAAAGACTAAAAATGCAAGTTGTCCGCATCCCAATCCTAAAGCAGAAATTCTCATCCACCCTTTCCCAGATCCTTTCCAGACCTTCCAGCACATAAAAAACACACCTACAAGAAGAGCCAGATAGGCTGCCAAGGCAGGGATCCCAAGTTCAGCTGCAGTATGAAGAAATTGATCGTGAAAATGAGCTTGTTCATCTCCTACTATCGGTATTACTCTGACCTGGTTCATTCCAATCCCAAAAAAAGGATGCTGGCTTATTGTGTTTATGGCTGGACCCCAAAAAACGCTTACGCGGCCGGCTAATTTATGACTGGCTTCTAAATTCGTATATGGAATCTTATTCGACCCAACCATCAGGAAGAAAGAGAGTAATAATGATATCATTACCAGAGTGATTACTATTAATCCAATCTTTTTCCATTTCCAGCCTGCAAAAACCAGAAACCACACACCAATAAACAGGCCACCAAAGCTACTCCTGGACTGTGTCAATAGAATTACAAACCCGATTGTTAGAAAAATCAGACATAATGGAAGAAGCCACAATTGACCCTTAAAAATCATATTTTCAATATTTTTCTTCTTGAAATATGCTAAAAGCAAGACAAAACATAATGGGAGAACCAGGATTAGTCCGCCTGCAACCGCATTCGGATGAAAGCCTTTTTCTGCACCGGGCAGATTAAAATCAACTGACGGAAGTTTCTTTAGCAAATCGTATAAAAAGGCTATATATTTAGGCTCTTCATGCTTACTCATCCCAAGGATACCAATCAATGCAATCAGAAACCCTCCTCCTAGAAAAACATAAATGCCTATCTTAAGATATTCCTCAGAATCCAGGTAATACGCAAGCGTGTAAAAAATGAGGATTCCCAGAAAAAACCCGGTGATCTTGGGAAGGCTGAATGAAATGTCAGGGACAATAAAGCAGCTAATAACTACTTGAAAAGTCAGAACAAGCAGGGCCCAATCTAAAACAGTCCTTTTAAAAACAGTTTCTTTCCTAATCCAACGGAGAATCCAGATTAATGGAAAAGCAAAAAACACCCATGTCAAACTCAATTTTGGAAATAAAAAGAACGGGACTAATACTAGAACAGCTAAAATATACAGCAAGTCAGTCCATGTATATATTTTAGTCTTTTCCATCTGAAATCCCAACATTGAATAAAATTATAAGACGGAAAACAGCATTAATCTAAAAATAATGGACAATACAATTCACATCAAAATGCGCCTTCACCCTTAACCAGGGCTTTAGCTGTTTTGAATAAAATCACGATATCAAGCCATAATGACCAATTCCTTATATAATATTCATCCAAGAGAAGGCGCTCTTTAAAAGGAAGGAGGTTTCTCCCTCTGACCTGCCAGAATCCGGTCATGCCGGGTTTAACTCTGGAAATAAGATTATAGCTTTCCCCTATCTCTTTTATTTCCCGCGGCAAATAAGGCCTTGGCCCAACAAGACTCATATTGCCTATTAAGATATTAACAAGCTGGGGGAGTTCATCCATACTTAACTTCCGAATAATCTTCCCTATTCCTGTTACCCTCGGGTCATTCTTCTTAATCTTCTGGAACTTTTCCCATTCTTTTCTGGCTTCAATATTCTCTTTTAAATATTTCTCAAGTTTTAAATCTCCATCCGCATACATAGAGCGGAACTTAAAAATATTAAATACTTTTCCATTTTTTCCAAGCCGTTCCTGAATAAACAACACAGAACCCCGTGAATCAAGCTTTAAGGCAAGAGCTATTATTAAAAAAACAGGGAGCAGCAGTAGGGATAAAATAACAACAATTAGATATTCAAACACATTCTTAATGAAAATATTAAATGGTTTAACTAAATTGCGGGCAACTGAGAGAGAGAGAACATCTCCTAAATTTTCCACAGTAATTCCAAGGCCAAAAAGGCTTCCTATGTTCGGGACAACCCTTATAGTTTCTGCATAGTTGTCACAATCTTCTATCACTTTTATCAATTCACTCTGGGAAAAATCAGGCAGTGCAACAATGAAATCTTTCACTTCCAGTTCTCTGCTTATTTTTTCAAGTACAGAAAGGTCACCAAGGATTTTGACTCCTTCCAATGTCTTATCCTTCTCTTCTTTTCTGCTTGTCAAGTATCCAACAGCTTCATAGCCAAGAATGACATTTCTCTTAATACCCTTTGCTATCTGTCTTGCAGCTTCGCCTGTCCCAAGGACAAGCACTTTCCTTCTCCAGAGCCTGGTCTTTGCCAAGGACTTCTTTACTGCAAGACGAAAAAACGGAAAAACGACAAGGCTTATTAGCCAGGAAAATACAATTACAGCTCTCGAAAAAAATATATAACGCCTGGACACAAAAACGAGAACCAGAATTAATATAAAGGAGATGGTTACACCTTTTAAAAGATGTTTTGTCTCCTCCCAAAAAGAGAACCTGCTTGTATACAGTTTTTCATATGCAAGTACAAAGATTACAACAAGTGCCCCATATAGAAATCCAAGTTTTAAATGTGTCATTAAAGGTAAAGGTTCCTGGCGCTCGAAACGAGGAATAATAGAGAGGAGAACAGAACTTCTCATAAAAAAAGCAAGCAAAAAGGATGTAAGCAGAGCAGAAATATCAGTCACGATCAAAACCAGGACACAAATCGGCTTGCTTATTTTTGACATTTTATACACCGGATTTTATCATTATCCAATTCTATGTTTTTAAATGTAAAACCTCAAAATTAATCACAATTTTTCCTCTTTTATTAATTTCTGGCACAATTCTTCCATTGCTTGAGCAAATGAGGTAGCTTTTTCCTCAGGACTTTTCTCCTTTTTTTGTAAGGATTTTAACCGTTTCACAAGTTTACCATAATTTCTAATTTTTTGTTCAAGCTCTTCTATTTCAACGACAGCAAGAATATACGCCTTCTCAGCAAGTTTCTCTGTAAATGATACTTGATGGTCATCCACAACCTCTCCGTACTTTTTAAGCCTGGAGACAACGATTGGAACCTTTTGATTGTAAACTACCGGCATAATACTACCCGGCCCTCCATGTGTAATTATGATTCTTGCCTTCTTCATCATTTCCATCATGATGGCGAAGGGAATGAAATTCGCCCACTCACAAAAATCTGGTTTACAGCGTGAAGATCCTGTCTGAATAAATATCTTATCCCTGATCAATCCTTTTCCTTTAAGTTGATCAACCTTTTTTACCAGCCTGTCAAAAGGATACTTTTCTGTTCCGACAGTCACAAAAATCATAATATTTGTCCCAGAACTTTTCCCTTTGGAAAATGTTTTTTCTGTTCAGGCCACTGAAGGATAAACGCATCAACAACCGGATAGACTATTTTTCCTGTTAAGGTAGGCATATCGATTCTGTCATAAACTTCGATAAAGATAAGCTTACATCCCATTATTTTTCCTAGATAGAAAAATGGAACCGCAACTGCTGCGCCGGTTGAAACAATAATTTCAGGCCTTTCTTTAAAAAGGATTTTTAAGGCTAAAAATGAATTTCGGATCAGATTCTTTATGCTTCTTGTGGTCGGAAAAAAACTCCAGTAAACTTTCTCTTCATCAAGAAGAGAAAGCGAATCCGCTTTTTTAAATGTCACCCAAAATCTCTCATGCTTCTCCCACCACTGCTGCAGGAGATGCAGTTGAAAAAGGTGCCCACCGCTAGAGCAGACAAGACAGAGTTTCATGTTTCCTTACGCACTTCTTTCATCTTATTCAATGAAAGGATAATTCCTATTATAATAAAATATAAAAAGGCCACAATAGGAGGAGCATCAAGGTCTTCAACAGCCATCCAGAAATAGCCTCCAATTAAAGCGATTCCGGAATAAAACCAAATTGGCCTTAGGATTCCATCAACACTCAGACTCCTCCGCTGGCCCCACCACCTTCTAAGAATACTTATCCAGAAAAAGATTATGGCAGAAAGACCTAAGAATCCAGTTTTGTAGATTACACCGATATACGTAGAATGAGATCCTATGGGAATAGGCATTTCTTCTGTTCTCGGTTTAAATCCGTATCCAAAAATCGGTTTTTTCAACGACTGTTTGAAAGATATTTTATAGAGTTTTACCCTTGAGGTAGTACTTTCATTTCTGAATTCCAAAAAAGTGCGACCTATTTTCTTTGGCGGAACAAGAATTAATAAGATGACAATACAGGCTGAAAATGAGGCAATAATAATACGAAAAGAAGGTTTATTTATATTGACCACACTAAAAACAATCAACCAGGCTGCGCCCACTGCCAGAATAGACATTCTCGAAAGCGATAGTATTAAAACAACCGACTCTAATAACAGGATAAAAGGCATGGAAGAACGCTTTTTCCTGGTTTTATAATAGGCTAATGTCATCACGATTATAAAAACCATTGTTATACCCAAAGCTGCACTGTAAACATTGAAGCCAGGAGATCTTGGGAATGGCTTTTGAAAAAGTTTGTCCCGCCCAACAATGCCCAGTTCAAGAGATGACAAGACAAGAAGAGCTTTGCTCTTTATGATTTCAATAAGACCCTCAGGCAATAACCAATAAAGAATACTTTTTACAGATAAATATTTATGGGTAAAGATCCAGAAAGCATGAGCAGACAAAACAAATAAGCTGCAGACAATCCCAAAAACCTGGAAAGACTTGAGAAATGAAAGTATGCTTTCTTTATCAATGGAATTATAAATTGCCAGTATTATCAACAGGCCGGCTATCCAGAAACTTAAGTTATATAAAGAGGCAGAGGCTCTGAAAAGCGGAATACTCTTGAGATTTAGAAAAAATGAGGCAACATATATTACAATAAAAGCCATAAGAAAATAGCTTTCTGAAGGAAAGATAAATTTCTCCTTATCCCTGTGTTTCATTATCAGCAGTTTCACAAACACCCAGAGAGATAAGAAATGAAAAATAAAAAACCTTATGCCTAGAATCCACCAAATCGGGATAAGGAGAATTGCCCATGTCAGATCCTGCATTATGGATGTCGTGATAGAAAGAATAGGTCTTCTAGTTTTTTCTTCTTTTATTACTCTTTCTGTATACATTTTCTATATTTAGTCTTACTTACAGAGAATGTGTGATATAAATTCTTCTACTTCTTCCCCTCTTTTTTCCCAGTAGTATTTTTCTATATCGATGTGATTAAAAGTCTCATCCAACTTTTTCATCGTCCATAAACGATAAAGTTCTCTGATGACACTTTTAATATCTTCTTTCTTGTTTGAAACAATCCTCCCAAAATTATTATTTTCTATAAAATCTGCTCCCAGATCATTTTCAGACTGTTTAACAGCAATAACCGGCTTCCCAGATGCCGTACATTCAAGAATTTTAAACGGAAAGTGGTAATCCTTCCTCTTGCCCCCGATATACAAAATTGCAGACGACCCTTTTAGTATGGAAATGGCTCTTTCATAAGAAACATGACCTAAAATTTTCGTGAAAGTATCAATTTTTAACTTGCGGGCATATTCCACATACCTTTGCTCTACATTTCCGGCAATTACCACTTGTATATCATCAATCGTTTTCCTGTCACTTTTTAAAGCATGGAAAGCCTGAAAAAATTCATAAGGCTCATGAGCATCTTTATAAAAACTTCCTACGTAAGACACAACAAATTTATTTTTAAAATTTTCAGGCTTAATAGACTCGAATTTCTTTGGAATTCCATGGCCGATTGCACGAATATTTTCTTCCTTTAAAAATGGATAATAATCCAAAAACTTTTTTTTCATTTCTTCAAACGGAACAATAATTCCATCGGCGGCTTTGAGAATGCAGCGCTCAACTCGGGTTCCAATGAGACGTTTGACAGGACTCGAAATAGGATTAAATCCGATAGAGTCTCCATAGTCAGCAATCCAGGGAATTTGAGCTCTTCGTTTGAGATAATAAGCGATACAGTGTCCCACAAAAGGAAGGGCAGAAGAAACGATCAAGGAATAGTTTTGTTCTTTCAGAATTTTCCACCCTCTCATTAAACCAAAAGGCAGCCACTCCATTGTAGTTTTTGAGAATCCCTGGACCGGCTTGTTTTTCATGTGAATAAGAGAATAAAGAACACCAGGGTAAGTTCGAAATACCCTGATATGCACTGGAAGCTCTGCAAGCAGGCTTGAATCATAAAATCCGTCATTAACAGAGGGCTGAACTGTAAGCACATCTACTGTCCAGCCAAGCTGATCAAGAACCTTTATGAAATTCAGCCATCTCAACGAACGAGGCCCGCTAAGGGGAAGGAAAGTATAGAGGCATAACAGAATTCGCTTGTGGTCCTCTTTGCCGGCCATTTTTCTACTCTTCAGCATCCTCGTCCTTCACAGAACACAGCACAAAACGTTTGCTGCTTTGAATAAGATGAAATTGTTTGTAGGATAATATTCTATTTTTATGCCTCCAGTCTTTAAAAGAACAGAAATAATACTCAATGTTATTCTCCAGCATGAATCTTATGCGGCCTTTTAAATTTGTTTCATTGATCTTTTCCAAAGAGAAATTATAGATGTGTTTAAAAGGCTTTAGTTTACGAGTATACCCACGCCTTTTAATTTGGAGTGGGAAATCTTCTATTTTTGCCCTGGATACATATTTCCTGATTTCTGGAAATTTTGAACAATACAATAACCTGCGTGCTTGACCATAGATTTTATTTTTGAATAGAGAATCCCAATTTTTTAGATCTGAAATATTCATTAATACTCTTGCATTAATAGGAATGTGTCTCTTTGTATATCCTTCTATATACAAAAATGATGTAAAGAGCTCTTCGTTGTCAGTCCGCCATCCTTTATACAGCCTGTCTTCACGAGCCATAAAATAAAAAAGCATAAGAAGCAATATGAAGCAGATAATACTTATTAAATTCTTTTTTTTCTGGCTAAGTTTTTTGTACATTCTCTTCAATATCCGGGAAAAACGCATTCTTAAATTTAAGGAAAACATAAAAAGCAAGTATAAATATAATATGTATCAGCATTCTGTTGCCACTGTCCCCCCACCCTTCTCTCCAGCCTCCTCTTAACAAATTTACAGCATTGAAAAGCAGCCCGAAAGAAAAAATATAGTACAGAAATACAGACTCGTGATTGACCCTTTTTAAAGCCAGTGCAGCAAGAAACAAAACAGCAAGTACTATCCATGTGACTCCCCAACTTCCATTTTTTACCATATTCAGAATGAGTTCTCCGTATCCTCTCAACACTGGGACCCCACCTTTAAGTTTAATCCCTCTAACTAATATCAAATAGTTCCATATGATACTTAAGATATAAAGCATGATTAAAGGATAATTTTCCTTCATTCTATTAAAAGGTTTTATCTGCCCGATTAACAGGCTCATAAGTGCTATAAAATATAAAAATAGTATTAACAATATTCTTTCTGAGTTTAAAAAATTATTCGAAAAGCTGTCGAAAGTAAAAAATATTTTTATATGCCAGATTGAGACAAATAAAAAAATTGGTCCAAAGAAAAGCAATTTTTCTCTAAAAGAAATATCCTTTCTGGAAATAAGGATGACTATGACAATCAGCGAAAATAACGGCCCTTCTATGCGCAAAAAACAAGATGAAAGCAAAGCAATTGTAGATATAATCAGCCAGCACTTTTCTTTTTCTTTTACCCTTTTCCATAAACCAAACAAGGCTATAAAACTAAAAAGGCCAAATAACATATTAGAATGGACATAAAAGGCATTAAAAAATACAAAATAAGCACTAAAAAGAAAGAGCACAGAAATAAAACAGAAATACAGTTGGCTGTTAATAGCAAATTGTCCACTCCTAGAATGATCACGAAGGTTAAAAATAAAAAATAGAAAGAAAGAAAATGCAGTCAGAGGATAAACTGCATACAGATAATCAAACCCAAAAAAACCGGAAGAAGCATGAATTACATAAGAATAAACTCCGCTTATAGAAATCATGCTGTTTGTTAGATTACTCGAGAGACCTATATGCTTCCCTCCCATCAACAATCTCCATGAATCATTGGAGAAAAAAGATGAATTAACAGAAAGGAAAAAAACTGCTGCAGCGGAATAACAAATCATAAAGATGAAAAAATATTCAAAATCTTTTTTTAGAAAATTTTTGTATTTGAAGTTCAGCACAATAAACATTACAAGCAATGAAAGACTTAACAACAAGACTGTAAAACTATTAAAAGGCAGTCCTGCTACTAATAAAACTAACAACATAAAAACCCACAGAGAAAGTCCTACAGGAAGGGATAAGAGATACAGATTTATTAAATCAAATCTTTTTTTGAATAAAAATATAAAAATAGACCCCAGGATTCCTATATACAATAAGAAAATAAACTGATTAATCACGGACCTTAAATGAGAAACTTTTTAACAAACCTGATGGCACAAACACAAATACTTTGTCATAAGTAAATAAAAACAACTTATCAAATTCCTTAGAACCGTTGACTATTAAATATTTTTTAATATCCTTACCTCTTGTGAGGGCATCAAAAGCCTCTAAAGGATTTTTCTTTATTAATTCAAATTCCTTATCAGTAAGTACATATTCATATTCTTTTTCTTCAATTTTCTCAGGTGTGATAAAAACTTTGAAATAAACGTCTTTTTCCAGAAGCACAGCTGAAGGGACAATTAGAATCTTCCCAGCAATGAATTCATTCATATTCAAATATGATTTAATCTTTCTTGCCGTAGACGCAGGAGATTTTAACACAGCTTCTTTTATAAAAGGATTTACCTTTTTTATTAAATATTGATTAATATGTGAATAAGGAGCTTTGTTAAATTCAGGAAACAAAGAAAGGTTTATGGCAGTTAAAAAAAGCAGAAATACCAAGAAAAAACTACTTCTAAATTTGATAAAAGATATTTTCTTTAAAAAGAAAAAAGAAAGCAGAACAACAGCTGTCAGAATAAATACATAAAAGTGGAAACCTATAAAATAGTCACCGATTGGACGCAGAGTTTCTCTGAAAAATCCATATCCTTTGAGACTGACAACAATAAATATAACATTAAAAGCATTGATGGCTAAAAGCGGAATAATCCACCAATATTTTTTCTGGTTAATATTCCTGGCAGACTGTGTGCTCTCTTCTTTCATTTTAGCTCTTTTATCATTTTTTCAAGCATATTAACATTTTTTTTAACATCAAAATTTTCTTCGGCAAACCTTCTGCACTTATGAGAAATTTCATCCCACAATTCTTGATCTTCTATCAACTGCTCAATATCCTTAACGAGCTGAGTCATGTTTCCTGAAACCTTACCCAGTCCATTTTTTTGAATCATTTTATCGGGATCTACATTCAGAGAAACAACCGGCACTCCATGCATCCAGGCTTCAATAAAAGTGCTGGGAAATCCTTCATAATCGCTCGTATTGATAAGCAATTTTGCACTTTCAAACAGGCGAAATACTTCCTTTTTTTCTAATTCTCCCACATAATTGAAGGCCGGAATATGCTTTTCAATTTCCAAATATTTTTCTGCAAATCCGAGTTCTTCTGCCTCTCTTCCTACCGCCAAGAACTTGCAGGATTTTTCTTTTAATCCTTTCACAACTTCTATGAATTTTTCAGGATGCTTATTATATTTAAGACTTCCTACCCATAAAATAATCGGTTCTCTATCTTTATCGATGACAGAAATTGTTGGGCAGCTGTTATAAATAATTTTTCCATCGAGCCCAAAGTTCAGCTTAAGCAGTCTTTTCTGCTCATTATTCTGTAAGATGATAAGGTCAATTTTTCTAATACACTTCTGAAAGAGATATCTATCGATCCTTGAAGCAATTTTACGTAATAAGCTATCTTTGTTTAATTCTTTAATAACTTGCTTAGATAAGAATCTATCACTGGAACAGGCCCATAGGATTTTGCCCCCCACTTTAGACGCATTCCGCCATACAGGATAAATATATGAAATAGTTCCGCGGCAGTACCAATAATCGGCTCTAATGTCATCCATTACACTTAAAAGAGACCTGCTATTAAGCCATTTCAATTTTGTATGTCTCTTGCGCAATGAATAAACAAAAATACCGTCAATTTTTTTTACTTCTCCATAATATTGATTGTTCTCTCTGATATAATAAACTTCCCACCCTCTTCTCAAGAGCTCCTGTGCGGCTAAATAGGCTTGAATTTCCGAGCCTCCTTTTGCATCCTTAATAAAGGAAGGCATGACAAAACAAAACTTCATATTTTCTCCAGTTAAGTCAAAATCCTTTGCTTCCTCATTTTATTAATCGCAAAAAAAGCTATCAGAAGACTTTGAACAAAAAATACTATCAAAGTCGAATATGCAATACCGATTAATCCGAATTTATAGAAAAATATGATATTTAAAGGGATATTTATAAGAGCTGTTATTGTATATACAATCAAAAGAAGGTGTTCATAATGGACCGCCTGAAGATATGTCGTTAAGGGAAGAGTAAAAAATGCAAATGCAAGGTAAAACACAAGATACTTCAGTATATATCCCGAATAAATGTATTTCATCCCAAATACTAAGATTACAAGATCTTGGATAAAAAACGAGATGAGAACACAACCGGCAAACACAACCAGAAACAATATCAAGGAGTAAGTGAATAACTTCTGTATTTTTATTGTATTGGATTTTAAAAATTTTACTGCAATTGGGAAAAAAGCTATAGCGATAATATTTCTTAACATTAAGCCTTCTTTCCCGATTTCATGTGCAACACCATATATCCCAACGTTAGTTGAGGTAGACAAAAAAGAAATCATCAGCAGATCAATCTTTATGGCTAAAGTATTAATAAATCCCATGAGGGAAAAAATAAGCACTGCTTTTAGAATATCTGACCTAAGGTTAAACTTAAAATTAAATTTAAATTTCACCAATTTCCTTGAGCAAAAATAATTAATAACCAAAACAGAAAACTTTGATGTCAAATTGACCAATAAAATTATTAAGACTCCAGCTTTCATGTAGAGAAATAATATCGAAAATCCTGTTGCTAAAATTCTGGTCAACACTGAAAAATAAGCAAGATACTGCATTCTTTCCGTTGTTTGATAAATGGTACTCAAATAGGAATCCAGTCCAAAATAGATAATTTCAGTACTAAAAATTATGATAAGGACCTTTGTAGTAATAGGATATTTTGTAAAAAAACTAGCCCCGATGCATAAGCCAAGAGTAATAATTATAAATATCAACCTGAACCCAACAGCATCATCCAAAATTTCACGGAATGAATCAATTTTTTTGCTTCCCTCTCTTACGATGACTCTTGATAGGCCGTTAAGAACAAAAAGATGGAAAAAAAGCACAAAAGCTATAACTGTTGCATAAACACCATATTTTTCAGGCCCAAACAGCCGGGCAATAAATATAAAACCTACAAGCCCTACTGCCTGGGAAACAACATTTCCCACACCCATATAAGATGCATTTTTAATTCCATTTAAAAATGCAGAAGTTGGCCTCTTTGATTCTTTAATTTTATCCTTGATTGAGTACATTATAAAATTAGGCCAGGCATCTTATTTTATTTCATTATGATATTTATATTTATTATTGGTTTTAAATTCATTAACACTTCAGTCTATATATTTCCTCTGCCATAATTCAAGGTTAACAGCTCTCCATAGAGGTCGGCTGGCATTAATTGTTCCTTTCTTATGTTTCTCAAACATCTCTTTTAAATTCTTTATGTTATAAAAACCTCTTTTCTCAATAGAATCGGAATGAATTATATCCGCAATCCATGTACTCAATTCGCCCCTGAACCAGACAGCCTCGGGAGTTATAAAACCTATTTTATCTGTCCTGTTCAAAACAGATTGAGGGATATTTTCCTTTAATGCTTCCCTTAAAACATATTTGCTCAAACCTTTTCTTACTTTTAAGTTGTCAGGGAGTGAGAACACAAACGAAACAAACCTGTAATCCAAAAAAGGCATCCTTGATTCAAGACTGTGAGCCATAGAATTCCTATCAGCATATCTGATTAAGGCTGGCAGCCCATCATAAGTAAAAACTTCATAAAGCCGCTGCTTAAGACGAGAATTAAACATTTTTTTTACAGGAACATGAGAAAGCGAAACCTTTTTAAAACAACTCTTATTTATCCATTTTAAACTATATTGAGGATCTTTTACTCTCGCTAGAGCAATCATTCCTCTATGAGTGAAAAAACCGGAAAATCCCATCATAAGGTTAGATATAAATCCAAGCGCTGACTTCGAATCATAAAATGTTTCCTTAATACAGCTTAAGATTTTCAACCTCTTAATAAGTTCAGCCCAATATACAATCTTAAAATAAGGATAGCCTGCAAGTTGTTCATCAGCTCCTTGTCCATCAAGAGTAACTGTAATCCCGCATTGTTTAGCAAGCTGAAAGACTTTCCACTGTGCATACATGCTGGTGGATGTAAATGGTTCATCATGAACGTTGATAACCGATTCCAGGTCATCTAGAAGGCTTTTACCGTCAAGTGACATTTTATGGGACGTAACAGAAAATTCTTTCACTACTTCATCTATATACTTAGATTCATCATACTCAAATCCCCGATGAACGATTGAAAAAGTTTTTTGCTTTTCTTTCTCCATATAAAGATTCACCAAAGAAACAACCGCTGTGCTATCAAGACCACCCGAAAGACAGCTCCCTACCGGCACATCGCTTCTCAATCTCAACTTCACTGAAGAAAGTAAAAGTTCTCTGAATTTTTCAAATATATCTTTATCATTTTCAGGAGGTTCTGAAAGATTCTCCGGTAAGTTCCACCATTTATATACTTTCAGATTGCACCCTAGATTCAAATCTATTTCAAAGAAATGCCCGGCTTCAAGCTCATGTATTCCCTTGAAAAACGTATATTTCGAAGTATTTACCCTTGAAAATAATAGATAATCCTTGGCAACCGGTAAAAACAGTTCTCTGGATATCCACGGCAATTTAAGGAGTGCTTTTATCTCTGATGCAAAAGAAAAATATTCCTTTGAATCATTATAATAGAAAGGCTTTATTCCGAACCGATCTCTTGCCCCAAATATGCATTTTTTTTCAATATCATAGATGACAAATGCCCACATCCCGTTGAATCTATGCAAACAATCCTTTCCCCATTTGTGATAGGCTTTTATGATAACTTCGGTATCTGAACGAGTATTGAATTTATATCCGTATTTCTCTAATTCTTCTCTAATTTCAATATAATTAAAGATTTCTCCATTGTGGACTATCCAAAGGTTTTTTTCCTCATTTGTCATGGGCTGAGAAGCAGAGTCAGATAAATCAATTATGGAGAGTCTCCTGTGACAAAATCCAATATCGCCTTTGATTCGAACATTGTCATTTCGTTTGAACAAATCCAATGAAGAACTCTGGGAATTAAAAACTATTAACTTTTCCTCATCAGGTCCTCTATGAGACAAACTTTCAGCCATGGCGAAAAGCAAAGACTTTTCTATCCTGTTTCTGTTCTTGCTTATTATCCCTGCTATTCCGCACATTTTAAATAACCTTAAAAAACACCTTCAAAAATTTTTTCTACTCTATTATCCCAAGTATATTTAATAACATCACCCTTTGCTTTTTTCCCCAATTTTTCCGCCAGATCTCTATCATTCCTTAATAACAAAACAGCCTCGGCCCATTCATTTATATTATCCGGCATGACAAGAAGAGAATTTTCTCTATCACAGAGGACTTCTTCTAGAACTTTAATTCGAGAAGCAATGATCGGCTTCCCCGATGCCATATACTCAAACATCTTAAGAGGAGACATGAAGGCTGCAGTATCATGTTTTTTCTGGCGGTGCAAAACCTTTTTCTGATAAGGCATCAATAAGACATCAGCAGCCTGTGAAAAAACAGGAATTTTTTTATGAGGCATAAATCCTTTAACAATAACATTGTCAATATTTAGTTTTGCAACCTTTCTTCTTAACAAATTCAAATATTTCCCTTCTCCCCCTACAATAACAAAGAAAACATCTTTTAAAACCACAGCTAAATTAAGAATTATCTCAATCCCTCTCCCTTCAAATAAACTCCCGGTGTAACCGGCAATAAAAGCAGTTTCAGGCAGGTTTAAATCCATCCTTGCTTCATGCTTGGATAGAGTAATCTTAAAATTCCTTAAATCAACCCCATCATGAGCAGTAATACATGGCTTTCCGTACAACACATCTCCAAAACGAGATTCCAGTAATTCGTTTAAGCTTTTTGAAATATATACGACCTTTTTCAAATTCGGACTGCGCAGTACTTTCCCCATCAAAAATTCCCGAAACCAGTTATTTGGAAGTTCATGAAGCTCAAAAATAAAAGACCGTTTTAACATTTTTGCAAGGAACGCATTGAAAACATCTCTTGTATAAAGCAAATCTGTCTGCTCCTCCCGGATATAAAAAAAAGCTTTGACTAAAAAGAAAATTCTTCCAAATACCCTGATGTTAAAACATTTTATTTTCTTTATATTAAAAGGATACTGGATATTGTAATAATCAAAGATTTCCTCTGCGTTTTCTCTCGCATCAGAAACAAGAGATACATCGAGCCCAATTTTTTGGATTGCCTGGCACATTTTCACTATGTTAACCGTATGAGCTGCCCTGGATGGCAATCGTGCAAATGTCAGGAAAATTATTTTATTATAAGACACAGATTTATTAGCCAAGAATATTATCCCATATACTTTTGTTATATTCTAAAGAGAATTCTTCTTCTTTTTCCTTAATCGTATTTAGAGCATTTCCGGACATTTTTTTATACAATTCATTATCTTCTAGCAGTTTAATAACCTTTAAAGCAAATCCTTCGATATCAAAAGGTTTAACAATAAAGGCATTATATTCATCATTTGCAACTTCTAAGATGTCCCCCACATCAGGAACAATACAGGGCAGTCCCATAGACATGGCCTCAATAACAGCTACTGGCAAACCTTCTGCTTCAGATGTCATCAAAAACAGTTTACTTTTAATTAAATAAGAATAGACATCTTTTACAATGCCGGAAAAAGTGACATTCGCATCCAGCCCCATCTTGTGCTTCATTTTCTCATAGAATGTCCTTCTTTTATCTCCTCCTAGCATCACTGCTTTGATATTCGGATATTTCTTCTTGATCCTCAAAATAACCTTAAGAAAAACATCTATCCTCTTTACCTTTGTAAAATCAGCAATACATATAACACTAATCTCCTTATTTCCATTATATAATTCTCTATATTCCTTAGGAGGAGAGTAAATATTATTAGGAATAAAAAATTTATTTTCTTGTTTTATTATATTACCAATTCTTATTTTGGAACGGATTCCTCTTAACCCAATATTTTTTGCTTTACTTAGAAGTTTTTTAAAAATTCTCGGGTGTTTTTCAATAAAATCAACGTCATTTCCTATGAGAAGTTGAACAACAGGCTTTTTAAAAATTCTCCCAATCCAGCAGGCAAAAATACCATGAGGACGAAGATATATACCAATAACATAATCTATCTCTTTAAAAAGACAAACATAGAATCCATAAATGAACTTTATGAATTCCCGTAAAAAAAGCACATCTAATAAAAGCGGTGGACTTAATGATTTGACTTTGTCGTGCTGGAGTCGAGAATTCCTTACGAGATAAACTTCTTTTATTTTTTCAAGAGAAACTAAAGGAGAAATTTTGCTTAATAATTTTTTATCTGACAATCCAGAAAAAATTAGAATATTCATATTAATTAAGAGAATTAAAGAAATTAATCAACCATTCCAGAAAATTTATTTTCTCTTTAAGCATTATATTTCTCTTTGTCTGCCACTCGTCAAAAAAATTTCTTTCTTTTAGTAATTCGTTCACCTTTGCGAGCATCTTATCTTCCTGGCCCGGTCTATATCCATAAGTAAGCCCATATTTATGTTCCATCTCCTCTAGAACAGCTATTCTACCAACAAAGGAATTATATCGAATCGACGGCACTCCCAGAGCTGCAGCCTCCATAGTCATAGATTGGGAATCAGAAATTAACATCTTGGAAAATGCTAGAAGATTATGCATATCCCAGGGCTTTATCTTTTGGTCTTTGATATTTTCTCTGCTGCTGACTAGAGTATAGTCTTTAATTAAATTCTGAACTCTATCCCAAGTTTCTCCTATTAAACCTTTTATTTTGAAATCATGATGAGCTTTCAAAGCAGAATTTCTTACAATAATATAATTTCGCGGCGTCAATCCGTAGTATTTTAAAACAGCAGCGTCAGGAGAAAAATTCCCAGGATGAAGGTAAGCCAGTTCATGGTAAGAATCATGGACAATCCTTTTTTTGCTCCATTTCTTATACCTGAGACAGGAAGGAACCACAATTCCTGTAGCAAATGGATAAGTCAAAACAGTAAAAACAGGAACAATATCATCATCATCCTCTTCAAATACAAATGATCTGACTTTGTACAAGGCTGAAAGATGAGCAATAGAATAAGAAGTTCCAAATGCAAACTCAAAATGATATTTTTTATGGAGCTTAAAGATTTTAAAATCTCTTCTTGTCAATTCCCCAAGGAGACCAAGAGGCCCAGTTCCTGCAGTGCTCAGAGAAATCGAGTCTATCTTATAATGTTTTAACAAGTCATTTGTGACATCTTTGTCCCGGGATACAACTATAACGTTATGTCTTCTTTCCTTAAGATATCGTATAAAATTCTTAAATAAATGGACATGAGCCGGGTGGCCAATGTCGAATAGAACACTTCTTTCAGTCAAACTTTTATATCCTCTCCCTCTGGTTGGTTTTTATAATGCTCTTTTCTCTTAAAATACAACAACTGTTCCTGATTCATTCTCATCCGGCTGAAAGTTTCCATAAATACCCCTGCAATTATCATAAACATTGCCAGGATAAAAGAAGAAAACGAAAGTACCCCAGCCCATGTATGCGGCTTAAAAGCTCCGGTTCGAATATAGTGAACCAAAAAGAAGGCTCCAAACAGAATCCCAATTATAACAAACAATATGCTTACAAAAACCATCAATCTTAAAGGCTTATAATCCCTGAAAGCACTGATAATAATTCTTAAAGTATTAAATCCGTATTTAAAAAGATTTGATGCAACTTTAGACTTACCAAACTCCCTTTCGCCCTTTACCTTGACAGGGACCTCAGTGATTGCAACATTTTTTGAGGCTAGATCTATAAAAATCTCTTGAGTATATGTAAATTTCCCGAATAGATTCATTCGTAAAGCCGCATCTCTGGAATAAGCTCTGAAGCCACACGAGACGTCGTAAAACTTTTTTTTAACAATCTTACTTATGATAAATGACATAAATTTGTTTCCAGCTACCTTGATTCTGGGCATCTCAGGAAAAAAATCATCCGACTTAAAACGTGAAGCCGTTACCATTCCAGAATCTCCTTTCATAATAGGAGCAATTAATTTAGAAATATCTTCAGGATCAAACTGTCCATCCGCATCGATATTTGCAATGACATCTGCACCTTTTTCCAGTGCCCTTTCAAGACCATCCTTAAAAGTCACTCCTAATCCCAAATTGCAGGGATGTGTTATGACTTCTGCTCCTTTGTTTCTTGCTATCTCCCCGGTCCTGTCAGTTGAGCCATCATCGACTACAACAATATCAATTTTGTCGACACCATTGATTCTCTTAGGTATTCCATCAAGAATTCCGGCGATACCTTTTTCTTCATTAAAGGCTGGAATAGTAATGACTAGCTTTTTCATAAGATACCTTCCTTTATTTATTTAAAATTTCAATTTAAAATTGAAAAGAATTCATTGTGTTTTATATTTTTTCACTAATGAAGAAATGGCATAGAAAATCCGCTCTGCAGTACGGCCATCACCAAAGTGAGCCGCATCATACTCACTTTTGTATGATTGAGACACAGCCCTAATGATTTTATTCTTAACAGCTCCCGTTAGGATATTTATTCCCTTTTCCAAGGTTTCTACCCATTCTGTTTCTTCACGCATTGTAACACAAGGCACCTTAAAAAAATAAGCTTCTTTCTGCATTCCTCCAGAGTCAGTCAATATCTTTTTCGCATTTTTCTCCAGAATAAGCATGTCAACATATCCTACAGGATCTATTAATTTCACATAATGAGAAGAGGAAGGGAATATATTAAACAGTTCTAATTTTTTCTTTGTTCTTGGATGAACAGGAAAAACTACTGGCCATGTCTTGCTGACTTCCATAAATGTGTCTAAAATGCTTTTCAATCTCTCTATATTATCGGTGTTACTGGCTCGGTGAACTGTTGCAAGGTAATATTTTTTTGGCTCTAACTTAAGCTCCCTTAAAATACTTGATTTTCTTCCAGAAATCTCCAATGCGAGTAAAGCAGCATCATACATTATATCGCCAACATTCATCACTACGGGAAAATTAGATATAGAGCCGGAGAATTCCTTTGCTTCACAACCTGTCAACTTTCCCTCGTTTAAAACATTCTTGAATCCTTCTTTTATAAGATTTTTGCAGGCATTTTCTGTTGGACAAAAAAGGATATCCGAACAATGATCAGTTAAAATCCGGTTAATTTCCTCAGGCATTCTTCTGTTATGGCTTCTCAATCCGGATTCAACATGAGCAAGAGGGATGCCGAGTTTTGAAGATGCTAGGGCACCGGCGAGAGTTGAATTTGTATCTCCATAGACTAATACGAAGTCCGGCTTTTCATTTATTAAAGCTTCTTCTATTCTTTTTACCATTTCTCCTGTTTGTATACCATGAGAAGCTGAACCGACTTCAAGATTATAATCAGGTTCTGGAATACCAAGCTCATTAAAAATTAGTTTGTCCATCTTGTAATCATAATGCTGCCCGGTATGAACTGTTATATGTTCAATGTGTTTATCAGGGCGCAATTGATTCTTTGCATGAACAGCTATAACTAAAGGAGACAGTTTAATGAACTGGGGTCTAGCACCTACAATACTTACTATTTTCATCTCTATTCCTTAAAATTCATAAACTTTGAGGCCTTCTTTTTTATATTTCCTGCCGCAATTTAAACACTCTGCCGTTTCAGTGGATTCTAGAGAGCCTGACAATCCCAGTTTTACACCGCAGTAACACATCCAGCCCTGAATTCTGGCAGGAATACCGTAAACCAGCGCATAGTCTGGGATATCTCTGTTAACCATAGACCCTGCACCCACAAAAGCATATTGACCTATTGTAACTCCGCATACTATCGTGGAATTAGCCCCTAAAGAAGCTCCTTTTTTAACAAGTGTTTTTATGTATTCATCTTTTCGAGGCCAGTGGCTTCGAGGGATGATAACATTCGTAAAAACCATAGACGGGCCGCAAAAAACATCATCCTCCAGAGTCACGCCGTCATAAACAGAAACATTGTTTTGTATCTTGACATTGTTACCGATAGATACGTTTGGCCCAACAACCACATTTTGCCCGAGACTACAATTTTTTCCTATTTCTGAATTTTTTAACACATGACAAAAATGCCAAATCTTAGTCCCTTCTCCGATTTTGACTCCCGGGTCAATAATAGAACTATCATGAACAAAATAATTTTTATTCTCATTTTGATTCAGCCTGAACAATCTTCCAGATTCTTTTAAGGATTTCTGGCACGCTTCCAATATTTTCAGGACCCGCAGTCCATTGTACCCATCGGTTCTTGGAGTTTTTCTTGTACTAATACAATCTATAAAATGTTCGCACTCTGATTTTAAGGGCTCTTTTTGTGGAATTTTTATTGGTTCAGCCTCTTCTGGCCTGGGAATAGGAAGTCTATCAATCCAGTCGATTTTGTGACCGTAAGAAAACAATTTATTAGAGGGATTTACATCATCAAAGACTGCCATTTTTTTGTCTCCGATCACAATGAGTTTCTGTTCTTTATATGGATGAAGCCAGCTCACGAAAATATGAGCTTTCACACCGCTTGGAAAATTCATATTAGTCACTGTAACATCTGTTATCTCAGGATTTAGATAATTTCCTCCGTGGGCAAAGACCTCTTGAGGCATTTCCCCCAACAAAGTGAGAATGACAGAAATATCATGTGGGGCAAAACTCCAGAGAATATTTTCCTCGGTTCGTATCTTTCCAAGGTTTAATCGGTTAGAGTAAATATAATTAATCTTCCCGAGCTCTCCACTATTAATTATTTCCTTCAGCTTAACGATTGCTGGGTGATATTCTAATATATGACCTACCATCAAAATTCTGTTCTTCTCTTCAGCGAGGGAAACTAACTCCTCGCCATCTTTAAAATCCAATGCTATAGGTTTTTCTATAAATACATCCCTACCTGATAAAAGCACCTTCTTCGCAAGAGAATAGTGTGTATCTGCAGGAGTAGAAATAACCACTGCTTCAACCCTTTTATCTTTGAGCATCTCATCTAAATCTCTATAAAGAGTCAGGCTGGGATATTTATCCCCAAATGTCTTAAGTCTATTCCGGTCTTTATCACAAATGGCATAAAGCGATTTTAACTCAAAAAAGTTTCTCACTAAATTCTTACCCCAGTAGCCACATCCGACAACAGCAATATTTTTTCTCATTTCTCCTCCTCTCTTTTTATTCGTAAAATTGATAGGCTACCGCCGTTAGAAAATCTCACTTTCATTCTGATCACACTAATATATCTAGCAGATCTTATCCTAAGATCCTTACCTTCCACTTTTTTTCTAATTTGCTATTATAATATAAATTAACACTTAATCTAAACCTATCCCTATGCTCCATTTCTCCAAGAGTATAAAAAAGTAGTTGATTTAATGGTTAATCAGGCCTGTGAATCTTCCTAAAAAAAAATTGCTTTATTTCGAAAAAGATAAATTTTATATGTGCTGTCTCACATACGACTTTACTTTTCATTATCAATAATTTTTCTGATACTTTATTCTTTAAGGGGAAAATTGTCAAGGTTTCCTACACCTTATGACAGTTGAACACAATAGCTTTTTCTGATATTTTATCATAGATGGAAAAAACTAAAGTACATAAAGAAATATAAAATGAAAGCCGTAATATTAGCAGGAGGTTTAGGAATCCGTTTAAGACCATTTACAGAGATAGTTCCAAAACCTTTATTACCAATTGGGGAAAAAGCAGTTTTGGAAATCCAAATAGAACGCCTAAAAAAATACGGTTTTGATGAAATATATTTATGTACAAACTATAAATCTGAATATATAGAAAAATTTTTTGGTGATGGTTCTCGTTATGGTGTAAAATTAACCATTAGCAAGGAAGATAAATCCCTTGGCACAGCGGGTCCATTAACATTAATTAAGGATAAACTTGATGAACCATTTATTGTTATGAATGGGGATATATTAAGCTTAATTAATTTCTCAAAATTTTATTCTTTTTCTATTAGAAAAAACACTTTATTAACAATTTCAATTAAAAAAATCATTACTCCTTATACTTTTGGAAATATTTATTTTGAAAAAGATTATGTAACAGATATTGAAGAAAAACCTGATATAACAACTTATATTTTGGCAGGCATCTATGTTATAAAGCCAAAAATATTTAAGTTCATACCAGAAGATAAATATTACGGAATGGATTCTCTTATAAAAACATTACTGAAAAAGAAAATTTCAGTGGCAAAATATGAATTAGAGGAATATTGGCTTGATATTGGTCGACTAGATGATTATGAAAAAGCCCAGGATATCTATAACACTCATTTTAAGGAATAGATATGAAGAAGATTTTAATAACAGGTGCTGGTGGTTTTATTGGCTCTCATTTAACTGAAAGATGTAGAGATTTGGGTTATGAGGTTAGAGCATTTGTTAGATACAATTCTAGAAATGATTGGGGTTGGTTAGAAAATTCTGAATACAAAAATGAAATTGAAGTTACTGCAGGTGACATTAGAGATTATGACTCTGTTTATAATACAATGCAAGGCTGTGCTGCAGTTTTTCACTTAGCTGCATTGGTTGGCATACCTTATTCTTACATTACACCACTAGATTATATTAGAACAAACATTGAAGGGACATATAATGTTTTACAATCTGCTAAAGAACTAAGAACAGAACAGGTGCTTATTACATCTACTAGTGAAACTTACGGAACGGCACAATATGTTCCAATTGACGAAAAGCATCCAATGGTTGGACAATCTCCTTATTCGGCTACAAAAATAGCAGCTGATCATCTGGCTCTTAGCTTTTATCGGTCATTTAATCTTCCAGTGAAAGTTATTCGGCCCTTCAATGTTTATGGGCCAAGACAATCTGCACGTGCAATCATCCCTACAATTATAATCCAGATATTGTCGGGCAAAAAAAGTATTAAATTAGGAAACTTACATCCGACGAGAGACTTAACATTCGTTAAAGATACTGTAAATGCCTTTATAGAAATTTTTAACTCTGAAAAACTATTTGGAGAAATTACTAATATTGGCATGAATGAAGAAATTTCAATTGGGAATTTAGTAAAACTCATTGCTAAATTGATGAATAAGAAAGTCGAAATAATAGAGGATAATAAAAGGACTAGGCCTAAAAAAAGTGAGGTGGACAGATTATATTGTGATAATTCAAAACTATTAGCAAATACAAATTGGAAACCAAAGTATAATTCCAAACAGGGACTTATTGAAACAATAAAATGGTTAAAATCCCATCAGAATTTTTATAAAGCTGATATTTATAATGTATAATTAAGAAATGTGTTGATGTCAATTATAAAATCCCTTTGTACGATTTAAACCACGAACAAGATTAAGAAAAAGCTGTATTAAGAACACTTCGTTAAAAATAGATGTCATTTGAGAAGTATTTTAAAGATGCCAAATAAAGATCTAAATAAAAATATGATACCCCTATCCGTTCCACACATATCAGGAAATGAGTGGAAATATATAAAAGAATGCCTTGATACAGAATGGGTTTCCTCAGTTGGAAAATATGTCGATAAATTTGAAAGCGCCATTTGCGGCTGGTCAGGTGCCAAATATGCTGTTGCCTGTGTAAACGGCACAGCTGCTCTGCATATTGCTTTAAAATTAGTTGGAGTGACTCCAGGTGACGAAGTCATAGTACCCACAGTAACCTTTATCTCTTCTGTAAATGTAGTCCGCTATCTAGGAGCAGAGCCTTTGTTTATGGACTGCGATAAATATTACAATATGGATGTTGAAAAGCTTATTGAATTTATTAAAAAAGAAACTTTTTTTAAAAAAGGGCAAACGATAAACAAAACAACTAACAATAAAATTACTGCTGTAATACCTGTTCATATCTTTGGAAATGCTGTAAATCTTGATAGACTGCTGCCTGTATGTAAGGAAAGAAACATCAAGATTGTAGAGGATGCAGCAGAAAGTATGGGAACCTGTTACAGGGAAAAAACTCTAAATGGACGCTGCACAGGTACTATAGCCGACATAGGATGTTATTCGTTTAACGGCAATAAAATTATTACAACAGGCGGCGGGGGGATGATCGTCTCCAACAACCAAGAATATGCAGAAAAGGCACGATATATGACAACTCAAGCAAAAGATGACTCTCTGCACTACATTCATGATGAGGTTGGGTACAATTTCAGACTGACAAATATTCAGGCAGCCATGGGCGTGGCTCAGCTAGAGAACCTGAAAAAATACCTCAAAATAAAAAAATGCAACTATGATTATTATAAAGCTGAGATCGATGAAATTCCCGGTCTTCATCTGGCAGAAGTGCCTGATTATGCAGACAACAATTACTGGATGTATGCTCTCCAGATAGACAAAGAAGTTTACGGTAAAAGCAGGGAAGAATTGATGTTATTCTTGCAAAAAAACAATATTCAAACTAGACCAATCTGGCATTTGAACCATCTTCAACTTCCCTATAAAGACTGTCAGAACTATAAAATCGAAAAAGCATATGACATGTTAAACAAAACCCTAAATATCCCATGCAGTGTAAATTTGAAAAAAGAATCAATCGATCGAGTCATTAGGAATCTTAAGCGTTAATTCAGCAGTTTTTTAATAATCTTGCAGGAACTCCCACATATTTTCCAGGTTTTGAGCAGTCCCGCGTTACAACAGCCCCTGCTCCAATAATACAATTATCACATATATTTATATTATGAATAATACTTGCTCCAGCACCAATAAAAGATTTATTCCCTACAATTACTCCTCCGCTTAATGTGACTCCAGGTGCAATATGCACATTATTCTCTATCTGGCAGTCATGATCAATAGAACTGTTTGTATTCACTATCACATTTTCTCCTATTTTTGTCCCAGTATTAATCACTACATTATCAAAAACGACTGTAGCTTTCCCCAAAATAATATTTTCATTTATGACGGCACTCGGAGAAATTATTGGTGGCAGGTTATATCCAAACCTTTCCAGCCTTTCTATAATCTCTATTCTTTTATTTATATCTAAAAGAGATAATATTCCTAATCCGATAACCGCGGAACATTTTTTATATTTATTCCTATCTTTTTCTAAAACAACATCATCACCTAAATACTGAATGCCAAGTATACTCCCCTTATCAACAATGTCTGTATAGCCTACAATCTTCCAAGCATTAAGTTTTTTTAAAATGCTAATCAATACCCTGGCATGCCCGCCGCCGCCAATAACCACTATTTCATTCATTTCTTTGGCTCCTAAACTTGGCTAAATAATAATTTAACCAAGTTGATAACATAAATTATACTGATATTTTTTTTCATTATTCTTATTCTCCTGATAACTCTTCATAAACTTTAATCCACCCATCAATATTTCTTTCCCATCTTCCAATCCCATCCACAATCGATTGATTCTTTCTGGCCTGTTTCTTATAATCTTCGAAATTATTTAGTGCTTCAATAACTTTGTTCCCAATTTCACCAAAAGAGTCAACTTTTAATATAAATGCCCCTCTATCATATAAAACTCCGTAAGGAAGCCAGCTTCCAGCTATTACAATACTGCCGGCATACAAATGTTCCAACATTGAACCGGATAATTGATCCGTTGGCTGGACATTAATCATTATATCTGAGATTCTTCTTAATCTGGCTACATCCAGATCTGACATGAATCGATTAAATATTTTGAATTCGAACTTTGTTTTACTCAGCACTTTTTCTATTTCTATTTTTCTTTTTTTGTTTTCATATGTCATAGGAAAAACAAAAAAAAGACTATCAGGCAGCTTATTCTCAACATTCAAAATAGATTTTATAATTCCTCTATGATTCTGTTTCGGATTAGCATTGTATCCACATGCTGTTACCAATGAATTATTCGGTATGCCCAGAACCTTTTTCGAATCTCCTATGCTCTCTCCATTTAATTTATCAATGTATTCTAATGGCTTTAAACCATAACGAAGCATAACAATTTTTCTCTCATAAAAATGACCATAAAAATCTAAAAAATCTTTCTTCGTTTGTATATTAGCAAAGCTAATGATGTCTGCAAGTTTGTATATCTTTGACTGAATCTTCCTGGATATATTACTATTCCTATAAAAATCACTGCCATAAATAGTAACAACCAATTTTTCACTAATATTCTTTATACTATTTGCAATGAATGAATATCTCCTCAAATTGAAATGGATATTGCAAATATCATATTTCTTCTCAAACCTTTTAAAAATCCTGTTAATTAATATTAATTTAAATATTCCTTTAATTCCTGGAATTTTATTTAAGACTTTAGGAAAAAGATAATATTTTATGGTTTTATTTTCAGTACAATTAAAAAACAGTAACTGATGCGGATCAAAAATATCTACATATATATTTCTTCTGCGTAATTGCTCAGCTAAATTTTTTATAAATACACTATCCTTATAACCAACAAATAATATCTTCATCATCTTTTAATAACCTCGATTTACATTCCAGCTTTTGCATTATGCACCCAAGCTCCTACAAAAAACAACAACGCCATTATTCACTCAGGACCAAAAGCCACCCTCTGCCAGGCTCAACAGGAATTTTATCTTCAGGTTTGAATGTTACTGAGCCTTGGAAATTCTCGATACCGGGAGCATAAAGCTTTGCTTTTTTTGGATCCAAGCCTAAAGCATTCCAGTCTATGTTAAGCCGGCAGTGTACTGTTTCTTTTGCCCAACTTGCTAAAGAAACCAGCACCTTACGTTTCTTAACATAAGCTGTTGCTAAAACATCCTTATTGTCCGTCTTTACCGGACAGGATTTGACCCAGTACCCGATCATTTGAGAATCCTGGATTCCAAAATCATCCCAGACCTTCCAGAGGTGTGTCGGATCTCCTGCCCATGGTAGGCGGGACGTCATTCCGTAGAGCATCCCGCGCCACGCATTTCCCCCATCCTGAAGCATTTCTCCCATCACACCAAAAGGAATGCCGGACATCTCCACAAGCCAGAAATCCGGAGAGGAATCGTAATCAAAATATTCCCCGAACCAGAGCCGGTTGAGATAAGGAAAATGTTCAAGATAAAGATTTGCACTGTTTGCAAATCCGTCTCTCACATTGAATTGATTGGCCGAATGTAAATCAATGAGCGCTCCTTTCCTTCCCCAGTCAAGAACCTTCCTCACACGCTTCATTGTTGTGCGGTCAAAGGCCACATCATCGATGTAAAGGCCGTCAATCCCTACATTTTTAACCAGCCAGTTCAGGCCTTCCACATAATAATTATGCCAGCGTGATACACCGCTGTTGATCACTGCTGCATCCTCTAGCGTTGGAACAAACCAAGCCGCTATATAGTTAGAACCAAGATGTTCCTGAAGCCACGAAAATCCTCCGCCATGTCCATATGAGAGAATCTCATCTCCTAAACTGCGCAGGGCAAAAATCTCCGGGGCATGGTTGGAAAGCTCACGCACCGTATAATAGATTTTTACTTTTAAACCTAGCTTGTGTGCTTCATGAATATAGGCTCTCATTTTTTCTGGCCGAAGAAAAGGATAGTTAATATAAGGATTTATTTCGGTTGCATGATGGACATTAATCGTATTTGCTCCAGTAGCTGCAACTTCCTCCGGAGGTTTGAAGCTGTGATAGAATCGTGTGTTCCACTGAGCTTTTGTATCGATCATCTTAAAAGGGGTCAACAGCAAACGGAAATTAAAATGGAGTTTTTCTCCTTCTTTGATTGTCCTTTCACCGCTGTATGCACTTATTAAAAACGTACTTTCCCCTGTTTCTTTGAGATTACATCCTCCCTTCCCATCATTCCACCAGGAAGGCGGCATATTGAGCGGCTTTGAAAGATAAAAATTCGTATTTAAAGGTCTTATATAGTTTTCATCTTTAAAACTGCATTGAAGCCCTGCATGGACATCTCCTATCCATACGGAATCCTGATTATTCTTTCTGTCCCACTTCCAGTTATATTCTGCCGGACGATAACCTCCTTTGAATCCCATTCCCATCATATATCTTGCAACATCCTTGACAAGAGGTACTTCCAAACGGATATTCCTGACCTTTAACGTCTTTAAAGTAGAGATTGTAACTAAGAATTCAATACACCCATCAAATTCCATCTGCGCTCGGCAGTCCATTTTCAAAGGACCTGCCTTACTCTGGGACTGCCAGGCGATTGCTCCTTCGCTGCGCTTAACTATTTCAACAGATCCACCACTCCATGACAAAATACCTCCTTCCGCGTTTTCTACAACAAGTTTTATAGGAGAAGATAAAATTTCCCGGCCTATATCTGTGAGGCAAGTCATTTCAGGAGCAAACAAACTCTTTATACTGACAGGAAATCCTTTGCTTCCGACTGCCACCTTTCGCCCCAGGCAGCTTACAACATTATTCTTTACAAACATTGGAGTAAATGGCGCAGCAACGGTGTCATCAAATGCGATCATTGAATCCAGCCATCGCAGCCTCGAGTGGCGCCATAGCTTACTATCTCCGGCATCTTTCAGTATTTCTTTTCCGACATTCAATACTATTTTTATCGTACCTGATTCCATCCCTTTGGGAATAACATTCACCTGCCCCTCGTATTTTCCTGGTTTTGCATCTGCCGGGATCTGTACTCCGCACCATAATGCTTGAATCTTACCCTTTCCAACCGAACACTTCTTTTTAAATTCTCTTCCGGCAGAATCTATCCCTCCGGTATTGAAACAGCTCATCTCTGATGCTGGGATGTAAGTGTTTGAAGCAGCGCATTCCACAGAGCTGAAGCGAACATCGATATCCTCAATTGCCTCTCGACAGGCATATATTCCTATCTGAAAAGCATAGAACTCACCCCGAAAAGCATCACCCTCAAAGGTGTCCAGAGGCCCTGTCTTTATCCACCTCAAAGGAATATCATCGGTCATCCTGATTGGGAATTTACGATCTTCAGGAAACAGCAGATAAGATGATTTTGGATATCGTTCAAGCAGACTATTCATTTCCCTGAAAGCTGCAGTAAGCTCCATCGGATAAAAGCTGTTAAATTCATTTACAGACTGGATTTCTAAAACCTGCGCTTCCGGAAATTGTTTCTTTTTTTTATCCGCGAGATTTCCTTCTGCCAGGCCATTCCTCTGAATCCATGCGGATTTTGCCGTATCCTTTGGCTCAGGATAATTCACTTTTGGATAATTTCTGCTCCCCGAAACCTTGTAAGGCAAATAATATATGTAATAATCGCCAGGCATACTCTTCGGCTGGAAAACCAAATCTCCAAATTCCCTGTTTATTTCCAACCGATAGATATTCTCAATCCGGACACCAGTCTTAGCATCTATTATGATGATATTTTTCTTTTCAGGGTTAAAATCTCTCCTCCGCCATGGAATATGAATTCTTACTGCATCCGCTTTTATTGAAACACGGACAACTGCACGGTGACTGCCTAAAGAATCCGCATCCCATGAGCCAATTCCGTAAGGTACATCTTCAGCAAAGATAGGACAGATTAAGGAGAATACCATCAATGATATTATCGCCAGGGTTATCTTCTTTGACATTATTCAATCTCGCTTCAAAAAATTTCTTTATCCATCACCGGATTTCTCCCATTATATCAGCCAGAACTTCCTTTGCAATGTCAACCTTTACCCTTTATTATTTCCATGACTTTTTTGGAAGTTTTTGCTTTATTCAAGAGCTGCCTTGCCTTTTCATGCTCACCAAAACGCTGAAGGATCAGGCCGCCAAAATATTGATACTTTCCCTGTTTAAGCCAGTGTTTGACAGTGTAATCATAGACTGCTTTTCTTGTTTCTTCAGCTTTTTTCTTTTCTCCTATCTTATCGTAACAAACAGCCTCGATATAATCCTGCATTCTAAAATCCGGATCATAAGGTCGGTCTGTGCCCAGGCTTTCTGGATATCTCTTCGACCCTTCAAAATATTTGATTGCATCAACGAATTTTTTCTTCTTCATATTGTTCAATCCAAGTTCAACCTGGCAGTTAACAAAAAGGCTGTGAATCTCGCTTGCTCCCTCATAAGGAAGGGTCTTGGTGCTTTCCAGTAGGCCCAGAGCCTCCATGTAGAAATTGTTGCTCATGAGAGAGCGAATCAAATCAATCCTCAGGACTCCTTCATCAGGAAATGTTGAGGAGCCCTCGCGCGCCAATTCCAGAGATTCGTTAAACATGTGAAGTTCATTATAACAAGTAATAAGGTGATACCATGTCTTCCAGCTTTTCCTGTCAATCCTCAAAGCATCCTTAAAGTCTGAAAGAGCTTTCTTTGAATTAACTTCTTTATAAACATGGCCTCTTGAATATACAATGGGGCAAAGTCCGGACTGCCCATCCCATGCTTTCTTTGGCCTCAACCAAATTCTGAATCATGCCAGTAACAACCAAAGAAATTTTCATATTCACCCACAGTGAAATAACTTTTATAAGAGCCGAAGTTATTATTCTTATACCAGGAAAGGTCACGACCTGTTCTATCCACAGGCCAAGGTTTAAGAGGAACAGAGAAATTATGGGCAATGTGGCAGCGGCCAGGGAAGATATACTGCAAGTCTTCTCCCGTCTTGATCGCACCATTCATCCAGGCATAATAGGACTGATGAAGAGGCGACGGGTTATACCAGAAAGCCCGTGTCTCAAAATAAGCTTTATCCCGTGGCAAATTTATTGTCACGCTCCATCGGGTGCGGGAAGGAAGGTCCATCGTGCCCACAATACAGCTTACGCTTCCATCCGGATTTGTGCGCATCAGATAATCGACAGGAGCGGCTCCGGCAGGAGTGTGGCCGACTATGCCAAAATTAAACTCGATACCACCTGAGGTCCATGGCCCTCTCAAAGCAATCTCCCGAAATTTCAACACATAGTTTGTGTAAATGAACTCTCTGCCTGTCGATTTCTCTGTGGCACCCCAGATTTTCCCGCCTACCTGGGGCAGTACAGAAACTTCAATATAAGGATTTTCCATGCGGACGACATTCCATTCTTTATCTACAGCAGTCTTACTGAACTTGTCAAAGAAACAATAAGGATAAAGCCTTGCTCCCTTTCCCCACAGGCTTGACCTTGTCAATATAGGAACCGGATCAGGGTCTGAGAAGGGATATGTTTTGATAACCTCTTTGCTTTCCTTGATGGCTGCCCCAGGGGATGAACAGCCAATAAGTTCTAAAAGTAAAAAAACTGTTATTACAATAAGAACCGGCAGTATGATGCAGTTGTCCTTTTCATTTTGACCCTCTGTTTATAATCTCTCCCTATATAAAATATCCCAGGATAATTTACAGCAGCATTGCTGTAGAATATAAATATATCAATCCCCTTATTATGTGTCCAGATTTTTTGCCCTTCCTGTTCCGGTTCTCCCTGAGAATGATCACTATCCCGGTACGTCTTTTATATTACTGGAAGTCTATGATGATACTTGACACGTAACGGGTAACAAGTTAAGATTATATTGTCTCGGAAGGAATTATGAATGATCAAATCTTTCAAACATAATGGGCTGGAAAAGTTTTATTACGAGGGTGACCGGAGGCGAGTTAACCCGGAACATGCTGCTAAGCTTGCTCGGATATTAGATCGCCTGGACGCATGCATAAGGCCACAGGATATGAAGTTACCCGGTTATAAACTTCATAAACTCACTGGCAGAGAATCAGAAACCTGGTCCGTCTGGGTCTCTGGTAATTGGCGGGTTACATTTCGATTCGAAAGGTCTGATGCCATCGATGTGGATTATCGAGACTATCATTAGCAATGGGAGGACTTTAAATGACAAAAAAAAGAAAACCTGTTCATCCAGGAGAAGTATTAAACGAGGATATTATTAAACCCCTTGGGCTTACCGTAACCGAAGCAGCTAGATTTCTGGGTGTGACGCGCAAAACCATGTCGTTATTAATAAACTGTAAAGCATCGATGAGCCCAGAGATGGCGCTCAGGGTAGGTATGGCTACCAACACTTCTCCCGAAAGCTGGTTATATATGCAGGCTAAACTTGACCTCTGGCATGCCGCTCAAAACCCTCCCGTGGTCAAGAAACTAGGTAACATGGCGACTACATAGACTTTTTGCTTCCAGCTTGAACCGCAGCGATCTTCAAGCTCCCGGGTGCTTAAAGACCTGGTTAACATTTTATGCTCATATTTATTTCCAAATATAAACTTCAGCCCGGTTGGCAAGGCTCAGCACTTATCACAAAGGTAGAAAAGGAAACATTATTGAATACAGCCGTTGAAGCAGAACTGAACTAGCTGATTAGAAACTGATAAAAATGTAATCAGGGGTCAGACCTACTTAGATTATTGAAAATTAGACAAGTAGTTCGAAATTATTGCATTTTTTATCCAGATAAGATTTCAATGTTGAATAGATTCTTTGGGTTTTATCTGATTGAGGGAGCACATCCTTGATTTTTTCTAAATAGCTTCTTTGCCGGATAAGCTGGAAGGTGCGGGGAAAGTTAATATCGTAGATCCATGCCATCTGGAGGATCTTGAAATCATTGAGTGTGTTGATGTGACTTGTTCTGACAGATCTTCCAGACATTATATCATTATAGACTTCATGGGATATTTTTGGGATATTGGGCAAATCGAGTTCAAGGCTTTTATTCTGGCTCTTATTTTCTCTGTGGTAGTAGTTCGTCACAACATACAGGATATCCAGCTTATCTGCATCGCGCAGCAATTTTGCAAAGAATAGACATCGTTCAGTTTCTTTCTTAGGAAGAACTGCGCGGTTGTGATAGGCAATTGTACGTAGGATTAGTTCACTGGTGGGTTTGTCTACTTTTTTTAGGACATGGTTTTGCCGAATGATTTTTATTCCAAGTTGAGCATGATCTTCTGATTCTGTATCAGAAAATGTCGCATAACGGTTGTATTGCTCAAACCGGCCTATATCATGAAGCAAGGCTATTGTTTCTGCCAGGCGAAGGTCTTTTTTGCCTAAAGAGAGACTTTGTGCGAGATTAAGGATTTCTTGGCAGACACGGAAGGTGTGGTCCTTTTTTAAATCTATATTCTGCTGGTAATATGGGTCTGATGATTGGTAATTTTTAAGGTAATTTTCGAACCATGATTTGATGTTATCTAGAGTTTCTTGTTTAATCATTATTTAAATATGGTATCAACCTTGAGAAAGAAAGTACCTGGTACCTTCTCAAAATATGCTTGCCTATCAGTAAAAGTGTACCAGGTACAATTTTTCTTAATCCACAGCAGCATTGCTGTAGGATATAAATATATCAATCCCCGCATTATGTGTCCAGATTTTTTGCCCCTCCAAAGTGTGCATCGTCAAAGGGTATATGTTAGAATATTTGTTTGACCTGAATTATTCATGAAAACAATCATTTGAGAAAATTCAGCATCAAGAGAATCAAACATGTCTAGCATCAGAAACTTTAGCATTATCGCTCATATTGACCATGGAAAATCTACCCTTGCAGACAGGTTTATACAAGTTTCAGGCATGGTTTCACAAAGAGAATTCAGGGACCAAATACTCGATACAATGGACCTCGAGAGAGAAAGAGGGATTACTATTAAAAGCCATACTATAACACTGCCTTATACAGATAAAAACGGTGAAGATTATTCACTCAACCTGATTGACACCCCTGGCCATGTAGATTTTTCATACGAAGTATCCCGTGCCCTCGCATCATGTGAAGGTGTGATTCTTATTGTTGATGCATCACAAGGCGTAGAAGCACAAACAGTTGCAAATCTTTACATGGCCATGGAACATGACCTTACAATAATTCCTGTTATAAATAAGATAGACCTTATATCTGCAGATATAGACAGAACTAAAGAACAAATTGAAAATGAACTGGGCCTTGATTCTGATATGGCAATCCTGTGTTCTGCCAAAAAAGGAATAGGGATAAACGATGTTTTTGAAGCTATAGTAAAATATGTCCCACCACCAAAAGGCAGCCCTGACAAGCAGTTTAAAGCCCTTATTTTTGATGCTCATTATGATTCTTTTCGTGGGACGATAATTCACTGCCGCATCTTTGACGGGTCTGTTAAAGCCGGTGATATTATCCGTCTGCTATCAAATAGTTCTACCTATAAAGTTGAAGAAGTCGGACTGTTTCATATAGAAACAACACCAAAAGAGAATCTTTCTGCAGGTGAAGTCGGATACATTATTGCAGGGATAAAAAAACTTGGAGATACAAGGATCGGCGATACTATTACTTTAGATTCAAATCCAACTGCTGAACCCTTATCCGGATTTAAGGAAGCAAAGCCTCTAGTCTTTTCTTCTATTTATCCTGTATCTTCAGATGAATATCAATCTCTTCGAGAGACTCTTGATAAGTATGAACTCAATGATGCAGCCCTTACCTATCAAAAAGATTCTTCTGCAGCTTTAGGACAAGGATTCAGATGCGGTTTTTTAGGACTTCTTCATCTTGAAATATTTCAACAGAGATTAGAACGGGAATACAACCTGTCTATTATAATGACAGTACCGAGCGTTCAATACAGATTCACAGTCAAAAATGATGAGACCATTATAATAGATAACCCACAATATTATCCGGATCCATCTTTAATCAAAAGCACATCAGAACCTTATATTAAAGCGTCTCTTCTTTTCCCTGATAAATATATGGGCGTTGTGATGAAATTATGTTTATCACGCAGAGGAAGCAATCCTCGCACGAGCTATCCAACTCCAGGGCGTATCGAGCTTATTATTGATATGCCCCTTGCAGAAGTTATTTACGACTTCTACGATACTCTCAAGACAATTACACAGGGATATGGATCATTTGACTATGAATTAATTGACTATAGAGAAAGTGACCTTGTACGGCTTGATATTCTGGTTAATGGCGAAAAGGTTGATGCTTTATCCATAATTGTACATCGTGACAAATCCAGAGAATGGGGAGTAAAAATATGCAGCCGGCTCAAAGATGAAATTCCAAGACATCAATTTAAAATAGCTATTCAAGGTGCGATTGGAGGTAAGATAATCTCGAGATCCACGGTTTCTCCATATAGAAAAGACGTAACTGCCAAACTTTACGGTGGAGATGTAACACGCAAACAAAAACTTCTGAAGAAACAGAAAAAAGGAAAAAAAAGGATGAAAATGGTTGGTTCAGTAATGATCCCTCAGAGTGCCTTTATTTCCGTCCTAAAAACAGAAAACAAGTAAAAAACAGCAGCATAATAGGAATTATACATTTATGCATTTACGGATTGGCTTTGGCACATAGTTGATATCATTAAAATTAACTTATTCACAAGCCTGAATCGGGATTTAGATGATAATATTTAGCATGAAAATCGTCTCTCTAATAAATGAAGCTATATCATTGATTGATCGAGAAGTATATGGAGGGAAAGTGTTGTATAAGCACTAAGGATTTTGGGACAAACCAACTTCTTTTAACCTAGGCTACTTTATTTTCCTTAAATATTTTAAATCTTCTATATCTTTAGGTCGATTTATCGTCTCTTTATTCTTAATTAACTCATCTAATCCAATAAAATAAATCGGTATGGTTTTTTTATATATTCTCAGCTTATCAGTAACTTTGTTCTTCCAAGCTTCTGAGAAAGAAACATTGTCAATAAGATTCATCAAATCAATCCGGTTAGGAGGCACGCCAAATTGAATTATTAAAGCAGGTTTTTTCAAATCTTCTATGGAATCAACACCTGGAATATCTCCCCGCCAAAATTCTGTTAAAGTATCATACAGTCTCTTAGTATTTTCAGGGAAAGATTCAAAAAAGAAATCAACATCTCCAGTTAATCTTGTATGTCCATAATAAATTACTGCTTCCCCGCCAACAATAAGGTATTTTACATTATGTTTATCAAGAAAAAAAATAAAGTCTTTAATGTCGGGCGAGAAATAGGAAGATTTCACTTGATTTTACATGCCTCTCTCACATCAGGAGGTTTTGAGCCATATACACGCTTACGCAATGTAAAGGAGACGGCCTGCCTCTCTTCAGGGGACATTCGGATCTGCTGTAAAATATCCCACTCCTCCGCTTTTTTGAATGTTTTTGCTTTATGGACAATACGTTTAATGCTCTTCATTTGTTAGGCTTAGCTTAGCTTATTTTTCTCTGTTAATTATTTTATCATTTTCCAAGGTCAAAAGGAAGTCCACGGAAGCATGAAAAATAGGATGTGTCACTATTTAAATAATAAACTGGTACGCCCGACAGGATTCGAACCTGCGACCTTCTGATTCGTAGTCAGACGCTCTATCCAGCTGAGCTACGGGCGTAAGTACGGCTAGGCTATTCAAGCCAATTCAGTAAATTTAACCAACAAAATCAAATTTATAAATCTTATCTTAACTATATCGCAATGGACACCGATTTTCAATTCTTTGCCGCAAGCAGTAAAAAATAGCATTGCTCTCTTTTTTTTCTGAATACCTAAAGAATAGCTCTACCCGTAATTAATTCTATTACTGCTTACTACGCTTAATTTTCCTTTTTAAACGCTCAAGTCTGTGAGAGAAATCTTCCTTATAATAAGAAGAACAATTAAGAGAAAGAACGAATCCTTCTTCTGCAATTTTTCTTGCTTCTTCATACGCTCTTTCTCTATGTTCAAAATACATTGCAAGTTCTCTAAACGAAAAAAGCTGGTTAGAAGACACATCATCTAAGGAAGCCACTTCTTTCCATAGTGAAACAGCCTTTTCCCATTCCTGATTTCTCTTGAAATTGTAAGAAAGCCTCTTCTTGGTCTGGATCGATATTTCCTCTGTTAATTTTCCGTCCAGTGCACGCTCGAAAAAATAGACAGACTTCTCTATTTCCCCGACCTTTTCAAGAATCTTTCCTGCCCCGTACAAATCCATTGCGTCGCTTCCCTTTTCTTCAGAAAAAACAAGAGCCCCTGCAATAACAACACCCAAAAGAGACAGGATGTCCTCTTCATTATGGTAAAGGACAGGCTCAATCAATTCAAAATTTCCTGTATCCAGATATTGAAAATATCTCCAGGGTATTTCAGATGATGGTATATCTTCGAGACGGCCGGTTTTTAGGACTTCGTGCGCCAGATTACACAAACGGCAGCTTTCATATTTGTGTTTCCAGAGATTCCTTGCTGGAAATAGAAAATCAAGATGAGGAAGCCCGCTTAGAATTAAAGGCTGCCTGTAAAGGATAAACCTTGTCTCCAGTAAAGGAATATCAAATGCTTTTCCGTTATAAGTGACCACAGATTGAAAATTTCTATCAGCAAAAAACTTGCCCAGTTCATGAATCATTTTTTCTTCCTCAGCTAAATCACCAAGGAAATACTGTACAACCCAGAATCTGTCATCACTGTAATAACCCATTCCAACATTGAAAGGTACAACACCGGCCCCTCCAGAGAGACCTGTAGTTTCCAGGTCGATGAAGAGAGATGTGGAAAGGTCAAGATTTTTGAAAGCCGGGTCTTTACTTAAACAGGCAAGAACATCGCCTTCAATATCCAGGCCTCGAGCAAGAGTGATCTTTCCATATTTATAATTCAGGTCATATTGATTTTCTTTAAACATCAGCGGTTCATGCTCAACAGGTTCAGCCCGTTGAATTTCAGGCTTTTTAGGTTTTTCCCTATCTGTCAGATTGATTAACTGCTGGAGTTTTTCTTTGGTTGTGAGTTTTTCTTTTCTTTCTATCTGTTCCCATGTGTCTTTTATCCGCTGAGATTTCAAACGGGCTTCTCTTTCTTTTTTTAGCTGTTTTAATTTCTCTTTGATGTCGGTCATTTGTCATCATTCATGATTGAAATAAAGGTCAGTTCAGATAAGGCATAATATAAACAGTAAATAAAGCATCCGATAAATATCCTGGTATCGCTGTATCCTTACTTTCCCATAAACTGGAGGAAAATCTTTCTTGAACGTTCACGGTTGTCAAAATCTACAAATACTATCTGCTGCCATGTGCCGAGTGCCAGTTTGCTATTGTAAAAAGGAACAGTCAGAGAAGGCCCGAGCAGCGAAGCCCGCACATGTGAAAATCCGTTTCCATCTCCCCATCTCGCATCATGATGATAAGTTACTGTGCTCGGTATAAGTTTTTCCATTAGTTCTGAGAAATCCTTAACAAGTCCTTCTTCATATTCTATTGTTGTTATACCTGCAGTAGAACCTGTAATAAATAGAGTTACCGTTCCATTTTCCAATCCGCTCTCTGTCAGCTTTTTTGAAACATGGCTGGTTAGGTCCAACATATCGTTAAACCCCTTTGTTGAAAAGCTCAGTGAATCTTTGATTACTTTCATAACACAATCAATATTACAGGCTATATAATAAAGAGTAAAGAGCTTACAATTAAAATTTACGTATAATATAGTCAACTAATGCCTATAATTTTCCGTTTTAATATATAAAGAAAAAAATGGATGAAAGAGAAATAATTCAATCAGCACAGGCAGGAAATAATGAAGCCTTCAGGCAATTGTTTGAAGAAAACAAAAATGGGATCTTTTCCCTGGCTTTCCGGTATACAAAGAATGCTGAAGATGCAGAAGACATTGTCCAAGAAACATTTATCAAGGCATACAATTCCTTACAAAAATTTCACACTCAGGATCAAACAAGATTTTCTTCCTGGCTCTTCCGCATCAGTATTAACTGCAGTATCGATCACCTTAGAAAACACAAAAAAATGAAAGAAAAACACTCCATGAGCCAAGATGTCCAAAATATATCTTCAAACAATGAAAATCTCAATCCTGTATACATAAACAGATTAAAAGAAATACGTGAAAAAATAGATCTGATTCTAAACCAATTATCCTTTAAGCAGAGAATGATTTTCATCCTGAGGCATTATCAACACTTCAGCACTCAGGAAATCGCTGAATTCATGAATAGTTCACAGGGGAGTGTGAAAAAACAGCTTTTTCGGGCAGTATCAGTTATTAAAAAGAATTTTAAAAGCTTTTTTTCGGAGAAAAACTATGAAATGCAGTAAATTTAATGAGCAAATCATTTTATATCTCTATGGAGAGTTAAGCGAAAAAGAAAGCTCTGAGTTAGAAAGTCACCTCGGGAAATGTTCCAAATGTTCCAAAGATCTAGAATACACAAAAAAAATCTTCCGTCTGTTGAATGAAGCCGAAATAGAAGAAACTCCGGAAGCAAACTGGGAAAAATGCTGGAAAGGCATCAATACAGGCATATCTGAAACCACCGGCAAGTCGAAAAATCGCTTTTTCTTTCCAGGATGGGCACTCGTATCTACTGCGGTTATTCTAGTTCTATTCATTGGAATTTTTATCGGAAGATTCTGGATCTCTTCAGGACATGAATCTTTCCACCAGGAAACCGCATCCAGGAAATTTATCCAGCAAACATTGAAGGAACACTTCGAGGAACTCAAACCAATCCTTGTTGAATATTCAAACGACTCTCTCCAGGAAAAAACCAGTACCAGCATCATGATGGATAAAAAAACAGCTCAAAATCTCATCATCCAGAATATTCTCCTGAAGAGGATAGCCGCTGAGACCGATCCTTCCACCGTACAGCTTCTTGAAGATGTAGATATGGTATTAAGAGAAATCGCAAACCAAAAGAGTGAAAGCAAAGAAATCCATGCTTTAATCAAAGAAGCTATCGATAAAAGAGATATCCTTTTTAAAATGGAAATCTTACGAAAAATATAAGGAGGTTTACTACAATGAAAACCATCAAAACTATCTCATTAATCCTAACTTTAACATTAATCTTCGGAGGATTTCTTATCTCGCAGGAAAAGGCAAAAGACCAGGAACTTTTCGAAAAAGCAAAAAAATTCATCTACCAAAAAGAGTGGATGGAAGCTGTCAAAGAATTGGATAAAATCACTGAAGAATTCAAAAAAAGCAAATATCTGGCCGAATCTCTTTACTGGTTAGGTTACAGTTTGGACAGATACAGCAGCACTCTTACGAACATGGAAAAGCAGCTCGAAATTAAAGAAGATGCCCTTAAGCATCTCGATTCTATGATTATAAGTTATTCAACAAGTTCATGGGCAGATGATGCCAAGGTCCTCAGAGTCCAAATCGCTGAAGAGCTTGTCAAGAATGGCCTTCCAGAATTTCGAAAATACATAAACGGAAGTCTGGAATCACTAGAAGGCCTCGAGGGATTAGAAGGTCTTGAGGAATTAGGATTGGAGGATTTACACCCAGAAGAAAACATCGATCCAGAATTAGAACTTAAATTAGTGGCGTTGAATGCCCTGCTTAACGTGGATGAAGAAAAGGCTTTCCCCATAGTAGAAAAAATAGTCAGAAAGAGTGAAGATGCCAAACTTAGAGAGCGAGCTGTTTTTATCCTCGGCCAATCCAAAGATTCAAGAGTCACTCCCTTGATGGCCGAGTTGGCTGCAAAAGATTCCGATCTAAGGGTTAAAGAATGTGCGATTTTCTGGCTTGGGCAGAGAAAAGACAAAGAAAGTCTCGATACACTTTTGAAAATTTATGACACTGAAACTGATACCCGCATCAAAGAGAAGCTCCTTTTTGCGTTTTCTCAAAACAAAAGCAAAAAGGCAAGAGAAAAACTCCTTGATATTGCAAAAAATGATAAGGATATGGAAGCAAGGGAAAAGGCTATCTTCTGGATAGGGGAAGAAAAAAACGAAGAGGTTTTAGATATACTATCAGATATGTATTCTAAAACAGACAATGTCAATCTCAAGAAAAGAATGATTTTTTCAATCTCACAAAACAAGAGTGACAAAGCTATTAAAATGCTAATCGAATTGGCAAAAAAAGAGAAAGACTATGAACTTAAAAAACAGATTGTCTTCTGGTTAGGCCAATCGAAAAATAAAGAAGCTCTCGAGTTTCTAAAAGAAATTATTGAAAAGTAGTATCTACTAAAACATTACGGAAAAAAGGGAAAATCAAATGAAAAAAGCAACGAAATTTTTAGTCATAATACCTCTGGCTGCTTTTTTAGTTTGGAGCGGCCTACATCTATTCGGGTATGAATCAGTCCCATTTTTAAAAGGAAAGGTACATTTTCTGAACGAAGAGAATATTTCATTAATACAAAAATTTGACCGAGCCCGCAAAGAATTCCAAAAAACAAGGCAAGGAAACACATATTTTACAGGCTATGCATTTCAAAGCAGAGATAATATCCGTATGGGATGGAACGGAGAGCCATCGGAACCTTTTATTGTGTCAACAAAAAACAGCAGAATAAAACTCAATTCGCAATTTAAATGGAGTGAGAAGAGCAGCAAATCTTTAAGTATCGACAATGGTGCTGAACCAGCAGGAATCATTTTTCTCCATAAGATTTTAAAAAATGATGTGGATATTGTTGACGCTCATCTTATCGACTTAGAAAGAAATTATGAATTTCAGGAAGAATCCATTTACTGGCTTGGTGATGCAAATACAGAGGAAAGCTTCAGATTTCTCGAAAGTTCTTTCGAATTCGCAAATGATGACCTGCAGAAGACCCTGATTTTTATCATCAGTTTACATGACAACATAAAAACTTATGATTTCATGCGCAGGGTGGCTCTAGGTAACTATGCAAAAAAAATCAGAGAAAACGCTATATTCTGGCTGGGAAATTACAAGGACAAGAAAAGTCTGGATTATCTCAAAGAGATTTATAAAAAAGAAAAAGATACAAAACTGAGAAAACAGGTTATTTTTGCACTCAGTCTCAGCGACCGGAAAGAATCTGTTGCAGAAATGATCAAAATCGCAAAGACAAGCGACAATCCACAAGTCAGAAAAAACGCAATCTTCTGGCTGGGACAAAAAGCTTCTAAAGAAAGCATCGAGACACTCGGAGATATTGTGAAAGAATCTTCAGAAAATATAGAAGTTAAAAAGTCCGCTGTTTTTGCCATAAGCCAACTTCCCAAAGAAAAAGCTGTCCCTATGCTTATCGATATTGCCAGAAATAATAAAAGTGCAAAGGTTCGCAAAAACGCAATCTTCTGGCTGGGAGAGACAGGAGACCAAGAGGCGCTGAAATTTTTTGAGGAAATACTGCTGAAAAAGTAGAGAAGTTTTAAGCCCCTTGGTTATTTTACAATAATACGGTGGTAATTCTTTTTGCCGGTACGAAGAAAGATCCCGTTTGGAGTTAAATCATCTTCATTCAAAACCTGTTCGATACTCTCAACTCTTTCGTTATTAATGTACATTCCGCCCTGATTGATGAGTCTCTTTGCTTCACCTCTGGAAGCTGTCAATCCTACTTCCATAAAAATTTCTACTAGGCTGATGCCAGATGACAGGCGGTCATGGGAAATAACAGAAGAAGGCATAGCACTTAGAGTCTGATCCAGGTCTCCGGATTCCTTTCCAAAAGCAGCCGAAGCAGCTGCTTGTGCTTCCCGGGCTGCATTCTCACCGTGCGTGATGCCGGTAGCTTCTAAAGCTAGTATTTGTTTTGCCTGGCGGATTTCGCTTCCTTTTAGGGCTCCTAAACGTCCTATCTCTTTCATCGGAAGAAATGTGAAAAGTTTAAGGAAAGGCACAACGTCTCTGTCATCACAGTTAATCCAGTACTGATAGAAGTCATAAGGATTGACAAGTTCTGGATCCAGCCAGAGAGCACCGGAAGCTGTTTTCCCCATTTTGTCATTCGAGGCTGTAGTCAGCAAAGGAAAAGTCATAGCTTCCACCTTAGCTCCTTCAACACGGCGGATAAGATCCACACCCGCCAAAATATTGCCCCACTGATCGTCGCCTCCCATCTGGAGAGTGCATCCGTATTTTCGGTATACGGTCAGATAGTCATATGCCTGGAGGAGCTGATAGTTGAACTCGATGAAAGAAAGACCGCGTTCCAGGCGCTGTTTATATGCTTCGGCAGACAGCATGCGGTTGACACTGAAATGTTTCCCTATGTCACGTAGGAACCCTACATAATTTAAAGGCAGGAGCCAATCGGCATTATCCACTGCTAAGGAACTTTCCCCATCAAAATGAAGGTAGTTGTTAAGTTGAGCATGAATAGCCCGGCCATTTGCACGAATGGCTTCTTCATCTAGCATCTGCCGCATCTCGCTCTTACCACTGGGATCACCAACCATGGTTGTCCCCCCTCCAACGATAGCGATCGGTCTGTGACCTGCCCGCTGTAGATGCATCATCGCCATAATCGGCACAAGGCTTCCTGCATGGAGGCTTGAGGCAGTACTGTCATAGCCGACATAAAAAGTGATACGACTTCCACCTAGCATTTTACGCACCACATCCTCATCGGATGTCTGTGCGATAAAACCCCGTTCTCTCAAACTGTCATATACGTTATCGCTCATCAAATATACTCCCTAACCGGCTGAAAACCATTCAAGTCTCGAGGCCACTTTTGCTTTTGGAATTTCCTTATTAAAATACATATTCATGTTTTTCCGTGAGTACTTACTTTCATCCTTTATTTTATTACACTTTATTCATTATTGTTTATACCATAATAAAAAAACAAATAAATAACAATATTCTTGAAATTTGTTTAGCGATTGAATAATCTTTATATCGTGAGGAACAGAAATGATAAAAGAAAACGTAAAAAAAATCCTGGATGAACTCCCCAGTAGTGTAGAGCTTGTCGCGGCTTCTAAGACAAGAACCCCAGAAGAAATTCTTCAGGCTGTTCAGGCAGGAATTAAAATCATCGGGCAAAATTATGTGCAGGAAGCACAGAAAGCTTATTCTATAATCGGGCAGCAGGCAAAATGGCATTTCATCGGCCATCTTCAGAGAAACAAAGTAAAAATTGCGGTTGAAATATTCGACATGATCGAAACAGTTGATTCCATCGCACTTGCTTCTGAAATAGACAAGCGGTGCCGGAGACTGGACAAAATCATGCCAATCCTGATTGAGATAAACAGCGGAAGAGAACAACAAAAGTACGGTATCTTCCCTGAAGACATGGAAGACTTTACAAAAAAAATCTCAGGCTTAAAGAATATAAAAATCCAGGGTTTCATGACTATGGGCCCAATGTTTGGCAATCCTGAAGATGCAAGGTCCTACTTTGTTGAAACAAAAAAAATATTTGATAAAATAAGAGCTCTTGATATTCCTAGTGTCGAGATGAGATATTTATCCATGGGAATGACAAATTCCTATCGTGTTGCTATTGAAGAGGGAGCAAATCTTGTAAGGATCGGGAGTAAAATCTTTGGCCCCCGCAATTATCAATAAAAAGGTACCAGGTACCTTTTCTCATTTTAAGAAACGATTGATGTATTTTCTTAAAAACTTAACTGCATCGTCACAACGTCTGAAAGTGGGAACTCCTTTTTCTCCCAGTAGATCTCTCATAGGCTGATAAATCGCACCAGAATCTATGTTTATAACGAAAGGCTTATCTGATTCGTTGAAAATACGTGCCAACCGCATAGGAGTACTTCCTTCGTTGAAAATATTTTCTCTATGCAATTTTGAAGAAACAAGGGTTTCCATTGCCGAAGTCATTGGAACGGGGGATATCACGGCACAATCCACACTCTCATCTTCAAGAACAATTTGAACACACCGGCAAAACGATTCATCGTTCGCCATTGGTGTAAGGTCAAGAGGATTTTGGGCATCCTGAATCCTGTCAATTCCTGCCGGTTTCAATACTTCAGATATTTTCTGAACGGTCCCAGGTGAAAACTCTGCTAATTTTAACTCATCATTACATTTCAGATTGTCAGACATAATAACACATTCAAAACCTGCATTGCTGACCAAGGCAACCCTGTTTCCACGGACTTTTTTAGCAGATAAAAAACAAAGATTTTTAATAAAATCTTCAAATTCGCATATTGTCTCGGCAATGATTACGCCCGCTTCCTCCAGAATCGAGCGGCTTGCATTATAATCCCCGGCCACAGAAGCTGTGTGGCTCGCTGTCGCAGCCCTGCCTTCTGGAGACCTGCCTGCTTTGTATACAAAAACAGTTTTTCCTTTTTGCCTGGTTATCTCTCTCGCAGCTCGTGCAAAGGCAAGACCATCTCCAGAAACAAATCCCTCAACGTATACTGCAAAGATCCTGGCCTCATCATCATCTTTTAAATAATTCAGGTAATCTGAAACTGTAAGGTCAATCTGATTTCCTATGGAAACTGCATAAAGAGGTTCAATCTGGGGGATTTTGCTCATCATTGAAATCATAAATGCTCCGCTCTGGCATATATAAACAAGATTAGATTTTTGCATATCTGTACGGGGAAGTTTATAGAGCTTGTAATCAGGAATAAAAATAGTATTGTATTTTCCCGGCTTCGAGAATATACCCAGACAATTTCCGCCATTAATAACAGGGGTAAGTTTCTTGTCCATCCTTCCCTGCGAAAGAAGACCTTTTATATTATTTTCTAAAGACTGCGTTCCTTCTTTTTCTCCAATCCCTCCTGAAATAATTATAATAGAGCGGGCTTTTTCATATTTCACAATCTCTTTCACGAGCTGATAACTCTGCTCGGCTGAAACTGTCAGGACAAACATATCAACTTCCCTTGGAAGCTGCGAAACATCAGGAATACATACACATCCTTCTATTTCTTTAACACCTGGCTTTACAACAAATACATTCTCCCGTGGGAAGCCTTGTTTAAGAATATTATTTAAAATGATGTGCCCTGTATTCATCTTTTCGGAAACACCAATAATCCCTATAGTTTGAGGTTTGAGAAGACATTTAACCTTTTCAACAGGCCGCTGCTTCACTTCCTGATGATTTCTTGAAAAACGGCACATGCCATCTAATGCAGTAAGTCTTTTATTACTGATAACAAAAGGGTTGACCTCTGCTTCTTCAATGACAAAATCACTGTTCTTCATGTATTCGGAATAATATCTTCCTAATTCAAGAAAGCGTGAATAAGTTTCTATGAGTTCTCCTTTAGAAATCAATGATTCCCGGCCGCGGAATTTATTGACCAGTTTATTGTAAAAAGCAAGAGGTTCAAGAACCCGCAGAATTTCCTCTTTCTTAATCAGATGAGCTGAAGCTATTGATGAGGCTTTTCCCTCTTTCAATCTTTCGTTCAAGTATTCCACCTCAGCACCGCCAATACCCATAGTAACAATAGGTCCAAATTCCCTTGAAGACCTTAAACCAAGAAGGAGTTCCGAGCCAAAACCTATCTTTTCATAATCCACAGCTTCGCATACTAAAAATCCCCTTATACTTTCATTGATCTCCTTTGTGGAAATTCCAAGCTCTCTCTCTGATAAGTTAAAATCGTGCGCCCAATCCCTGTATTTTTCCGGGAGACTTACCAGCATCTCCCTGATTGTTTCATTTACCGTTTTAACATCTTTTTTAACAAAGATTACACCTCCAACATCAGATTTATGCGTAATAATAGGAGAAACTACCTTCAGGATAAGTTTGTCTGTTTGAAAACGTGACAAGTCTTGTTTTAAAACACCCGCTCCTTTTTTAATAAAAAGGAACACAGGTGTCTGGATGCCTGCCTCTTTAAGAATCCAATAGACTTCATGCTCTAGAAGAAATGAACGGTTGTCTTTTTCAGCATCATGAAAGACACTATCAATTTTATCAAAAGATATTTTCATCGGATATTAACCTCATCGTTAGGTTTATTTAAGATGTAGCATTGTATCCGAGCCGGAATGCTTTTACATTAATATCCGCAAGACTTTCACTTCGAGACATAAAAAGAATTCTTATGAATTCTTCCAGAGTTTCCTTTTTCAAAATCAAGTGTTTGGAAGCAGCTCCCAGGATTACCATGTTTTGAGCTTTTCTGGAACCGGCTTCCCTTGCTAATTTTTCGGAGTCAATAATAACAGAATTTTCAACAGCCCTAATCCCGTCCAAAACTTTATCCAAATTAGGATAATTTCCAATATTCATGTACGGGTTACTGCTCGTTACAATTATTCCATCCGGGCTGAGGTAGTCAATATACCGAAGACTCTCAAGAGGCTCCACGCTTAATATCATGTCTGCCTTCCCTCTTGGAACAAGGTCACTGAATATTGGCTTATCAGATAACCTTAGATGAGATTGAACCGCTCCGCCTCTCTGGGCCATTCCGTGAATCTCTGCCTGCTTAAACTCCATGCCTTCTTTCAAAGCTGCATTATCTATCACAAATGCAATCGACAGAATTCCCTGTCCTCCTACGCCAGATAAAATAATATCTTGTTTCATCTCACTTTGCTCCTCTTTTCTTTCTCTTTAGAACTTCCTCAACACATTCCCTTTGAGCTATGATTACCGAAAGGCCTTTATGATTAATTTCTGTCTTAATAATCTTAATGTTTTTCTCTAAATTTTTTGGAAGAGGCACAATGACCTGGATATGATCTTTTCTGACACCCAATCCCTCTACTATTCGTATCAATCCCTCACCTGGAGCGAATGTCGGCTGACCTCCTGTCATGGCTACAACATTATTATCCAGTATGATCAAAGTCATGTTTGTATCAGTTGCTACTGCATCAAGAAGAGGTGTCATACCAGAATGAGAAAATGTCGAATCCCCTATAACAGCTACAGATGGGAACACTCCAGCTTCTGCTCCCCCTTTGGCCATACCTATACTCGCACCCATACAGACACAGGTATCAACCGCATTATATGGAGGCAAAGCCCCAAGAGTATAACAGCCGATATCGCTGAAAACAACAGCACCAGAAAAAGGTTTCAGAACTTTATTTAGAGCATTCAAAGTATCTCCATGTGGACATCCCGGACAGAGTTGGGGAGGCCTGGCAGGCATTGTAAAATCTTGCATTACCTGAGTTGTGTTGGGAATCATTTCCAGTGCCTTGCGAACATTATCAGAAGACAGTTCTCCTGTCATGGGAAGACGTCCGTTTAATCTTCCATTAACTGTTTTTCCGCTTATTCCAAAAAGGCCCCTCAGACTTTTCTCAATAAAAGGATACCCTTCTTCAACAACCAGAATGCTATCCACCTGCTGGACAAGCCTGGATATCAATTCTTCAGGTAGAGGGTAAGTGCAAATCTTCAAAAGAGATGGTTTTTGGGGGAAGTCTTTCAAATTTTCCCATACATAATTATAAGCGATTCCGGAAGCAATTATGCCAAATGAACTGTTTTTTTCATTCAGGTAAAGCTTGTTAAAATCAGACTTATTTGAAAATGTGATAACTTCAGACTGCCTTCTCATGAGAATCTCAAACCGTTTGCGGGCATTTGCAGGAAGAAGAGTCCAGTCTTTTCCTTCCCCGTATTTTATCTCATTTTCATTCTGAGGCGGCCTAGTTTGTACTTTCGAACGGCTGTGAGAAAGCCTTGTGACAACCCGGATCAAAACAGGGATGTTAAATTTCTCAGAAACATCAAAAGCAGCCCGAGTTATATCATAAGCTTCCTGTTGCCCTGAAGGTTCCAAACAAATTATATTCGCAAAATTAGCATAATAACGGCTGTCCTGTTCATTCTGAGAACTGTGCATACCAGGGTCGTCAGCAACTACAACTACGAGACCGCCGTTTATCTTAGTAAGCGCCGAATTCATAAAAGGGTCAGCAGCAACATTCAATCCTACATGCTTCATAGACACCATCGTTCTTTTCCCCGAATAGGACACTCCAAGAGCCTCTTCATAGGCTACCTTTTCGTTGACACACCAACTTGCATTAAATTTCGCTTCTTTCTTAGAAGCTCTAATCAAATACTCCATTACTTCTGTAGCCGGTGTGCCTGGATATGAAAATCCCGAAGTGAGACCGGCATGAATGGCTCCCAAGGCTACAGCTTCATCTCCAAGTAAAATTTCTGTCTTCATATGACAAACCTTTTTTTAAATTTTCCCTGCTTTGTTTTCTTTACTGTTTTACTCTTACTTTTTACTCACTAGTCGAATCAGAAAATTTTGCCATCAAATCAGGCACAGCATCTTTATGAACCATGATAGTCAGCATCTTGAGTTTCACATAATCGTCTCTGAAAAAATAATAGCCTTTAAACTGACCTCTTTGAGCGCTAGAACCGGAATCCTTGATAAGAAACCAGGTGTGATCCTTCGCTTCTTTAATTCCAACAGCATGGATGGCGTGGTCATCGGTAGAGGTTCTGTTAGTAAATCTGAATTCCCGGCTGTCCTGATCGATAAGTTTTTGAAGAATGTCAAAACTCGGGATAATAGCAATATCGTCGCCACCGCTTTTCCCCGGCTCGGACGTGTCTCCTCCAAAGGCAACCGTGTAACCATTGTTTAAAGCCTTCACAATGGCATTATAGAAATCATCTAGAGGAACATTGTAATACTCTTTGCAATGCCACCAGTTATCAGGGACCTTGAACTCCCCTCTTGTATAAAATGGAAGCGATTTAAAGCTCATGATTTCAACATAGTCATCCAGAGGAAGCTCAAGGACATTATCCAGGTATTCTTTTGGTGTCATTGCCTGACCGTCCACCTCTATTTTTTCGGGGGGTCTCCCTAAGTACTTATCCAGAATACTCTTAACATAAGATAGCGCTTTTTCTTCATCCCAGTATTGGTTTTCCTTACAGAAAGCCAGGTACTTTTGTATTTCACGAGCAAGCTTGCTGTGGTTGTGTTCGGTCTGTTCGGGAAGAAGGCCAGTGTAATCTGATGCACGTACAGCCCCGTACTTTCTCATCATTCTTGTCACTGCATTGTGTTCAGAACCCTGGCTTACTGATGAATTGCCTTTTTCTTTGATATACCGCCTCGCTTTCTCGACATATTCCCAGTAGACTGTATAGATTTCAGATAGCTTTATCTCTCCTTTTCCCAAGCGCTTTAATTCCGACTCCAGAAAAGAAGTCGTGCAAAAACACCAGCAGGTTCCTGTCATATACTGCCGAATTGGCGGATTGTGGAAATACTGGGTAAACTCTTCCAGAGAAGAGGGTTTTTCAATTCCTGATAAATCAGTTGTAAAATATTTTCTTTCTTTCCCTCTGAATTCCCTCGTTTTGTAAACAGCGGGATCCTTTTGCTGAATTTCCTCCCCGCCTATTTGAATTGCCTGTTTTTCTATAACTTTTTCTTCAGGAACGCAGGAAGTGAATATCAAATTTAAAGAAAGAAAAACAAGAAAACATAAAAGAACTGTAAAAACTTTTTTCATTATAACCTCCTAAGATATATTAATTTGAATTATCCAAGTTAACTTGAATTATGCATAAAAACGGCCCATCTAGTTTCTCGTTTTTTAAGTACAAAAACCCACAAGATATTATATATAATAGAAAAACAAAAAGTTCAAACTTTTATCTTAACTTTTGAATTTCTTGTCCTATTATTGTATCCTTAAGGCTCTGAAAGCAGGGTAAAGGACAATAATGAAAAGAAAACCATATTTGTTTTTAGTTATTTTCTTACTTTTAACGAGTTTTTCGCTTTCCCTAGGTCTAAAGGATATTAAAATATCCCTGGAAGAAAAACAAATCCAGGCCCTCAGCCCTTCTGGAGTTACACTTGTTTTTTATATCAATATACAAAATTCATCTTCAAAACCATATCTTCTCTCAAGATACCATTACCGTTTTGTGGTTAATCAAAAAGAATATCTTCGACTACAAACCTCGCCGGAAGAAGGCATTGAGATCAACGCACCAGGAAAAACTCTCATTGCTCTGCCAGTAAAAATAAACTATGAACTCTTATTCCAGAATGAAGACGAACTCATGCAAGAAGATAAAGCATTATGCTATTTAATGGGAGAGCTTAGATTTTCAGACGGGCGGAAGGATAAAGGAGGTGTTCCCTTCGCTTTTTCAGGAGAGTTCCCAATCCTTAAGGAACCTGATATTGAATTCGTTGCCTTGAAGTCAAATGACCTGACTATCGGAGGAGCAGATCTAAATTTTGAGGTGAAATTTACGAATAGAAATGGGTTTGAAATGCTTCTCGACAGAATAAGTTACACACTAAAATTCGGGGGGCACCCGATAAATGAAGGAACCATTCCCGGAGATAAAACCATTGAAAGCCATGGAGAAAAAATCTTTTCCATTTTGCTGCTTCTTAACTTTTTCGAAGTAGGAAAAGACGTCTATTCTGTTTTGCAACAGCCATCCACTTTCTGTAATTTTTCCGGAGAAATCGAAGTAAGAACCATATGGGGAAAAATCAAAATCCCTTTTGTTAAAAGCGGAACCATCCCCATTACCAATGGGGTCTGACCCCCATGCTGAGTATTATCATTCCAACGTACAACAGAGCATTATTTTTAAAAGAGGCTGTACAGTCTGTCCTCAGCCAGGATTATTTCACATGCAGTGCCCGTATAAATTCCTTTGAGTTATTAATCATTGATGACGGATCTACAGATAATACAAGGAAAATTATCAAATCTTTTGGGAATAAAGTGAAATATTATTTCCAGGAAAAAAAAGGTGTAAGTGCGGCAAGGAATACTGGACTTAATCTATCCGAAGGGAAATATATTGCATTTCTGGATTCCGACGATCTCTGGGAAAAAGATAAAATCAGCATCCAGATGAATTTTATAAAAACTTTCAGCAAGGCAATGGTATGTTATACTGAGGAAGTATGGATCAGGCAAGGGGTATTCGTTAATCCTAAGAAGAAACATAAGAAATATTCGGGCTGGATTTTCGACAAAGTACTACCATTATGTCTGTTAAGTCTATCTTCAGCATTATTTAGAAGGAAAGTCTTTGATGAAGTAGGAACTTTCGACGAGAGATTGCCTGCGTGCGAAGATTACGATTTTGGAATCAGAGTTGCACACAAATATCCCATTCATTTAATCAAAAAACCACTCATAATCAAGCGAGGAGGCCATCCTGACCAGCTTTCACGAAAATACTGGGGTATGGACCAATTTCGAATTATGGCTCTTGAAAAAACCTTGTCCTTAAACTTGACCCAAAATCATAGAAAATTAGTTGTCCAGGAGATTGAAAAAAAATGCCGCATTCTGATTCAAGGACTTCAAAAGAGGGGCAACTACACAGAAGCTGAAAAATATTTAAACATCATAAAAGGTACCAGGCACCTTTTTTATCAGGAGGGAAAATGAGTGTTTCAGATGCCATCAAAAAACGAAACAGCATAAGAAACTATAAAGGAGATTCTATTCCTGAGGATTTACTTCTTCGGGTTCTGGAAGCTGTAATCTCATCTGCTGAAAGAAGAGCCCGAATCAGATAAATATCACATTGACCAAAGATTCAAGCCCTTCTATAATAAGCTTTCTTGAGAGGTGAACAATGTTAGATGAAGTGACAATTTCAAAAGCTATTATCGAAAGCTACAACAATGAACTTTTAGACAGCCTGGAATCCGATATTATAATCTGCGGCGGTGGGCCTTCTGGACTCTGCGCTTCTTATTTTTTAAGCGACAAAGGTTATAAAGTTGTACTTTTGGAAAAAACCCTCAGGCCAGGAGGAGGACTACCAGGCGGCGCCATGATGTTCAATAAAATCGTCATCCAGAAGGAATCCAAATTTCTTCTAGACGAATGGGGAATCACTTCGACTCATTATAATGAAAATTACTACACAGCTTCTGCTTTAGAAACATTAGGTTCTCTTTTGAGTCAAACGATTAAAAAGGGCACTCATATTTTTAACTGCATCTCTGCAGAAGATGTTCTTATCCACAATAAGGAAGTTCGCGGAGTTGTAATCAACTGGACTGCAGCCAAGACTGCTGGAATGCACGTTGATCCGCTGACCATGAGAAGCAAATATGTTTTGGATGCAACCGGCCACAGCGCAGAAATTGCAAACGTAGTCAGTCAAAAATCAGGCGCAAAGCTTCTTACTCCCACAGGAAAGGTCATAGGAGAAAGGCCAATGTGGGCCGAAAAAGGAGAAAATACCCTCCTTACTAACACGAAAGAGATATTTCCGCGCCTTTATGTCTGCGGCATGGCAGCAAATGCTGTGTTTGGAGGGCCAAGAATGGGGCCAATTTTTGGAGGGATGCTCCTTTCCGGCCAAAAAGCCGCAAAGATTATTGCAGACAGGCTTAAGAAAAAATAACGTGGGCTATTCATAAAAATTGCTGATAGAATTAATATAATACCAAAAAGCAGATGAATTTGAGGGGGTGGAGGAAGCGACATTAAAACCAGTAATTTATCCCGAGTGATATCTGATACCCGCTGAGATCAAAAGGTTCAAAGCCAACAAAACCAGAATACTCATCTTCAGAAAAAGTTCCTTTTAATATGTTGTATTTGAACTCTGCCTCAATACTGATCCTGTTCGCTATTGGCATCATGATTCCTCCAAGAACATGGTATCCTATCGAGATTTTACCATCTTCCCTGGAATCAACAGCGTAAATCGGGAAAATCGAAACTTCTTCTTCCGTGTCATACCATTCATCGTTGAAATCTATCATATCTCCTTGGATCCGTACACTCCACAGGTAAACCCCAACTCCCCCTCCTATATAAGGAATAAATCTTCCTTTTCTACCCATAGGGGTTAATTTCAACGAGAGTTGTATAGGAGTTATGGAAACAGTATAGACATGGCTCGGGTTAAAGTCTCCCTCATAAATATCAGGGTAAGCCCAATCTCCATCATAGTCCTGGTGACCAACATATCCTAGATATACTCCAGATTTTTGTTTTGTATATCCGCCGATACTTAGAGTAAGGCTCATCTCCCTGGAAAGAAAATACTCATAACCAAAAGAAAAATTCGTATTCTGAAAATTAACTTTACTGAAACTCATGTTTTCAAATTCAATATCCCATAGATCACTCTGTGCCCTTGGAATAAAATATCCCACTTTAAATGTAACAACATCCGAGAAAATAAAACCTGGGATGAAAAGAATCAATACCGTTAAAATAATTAAATGTTTCTTCATTTTATCTCTCCTCTGGTTTAAATCTCTGCAAAATCCATGCCAAAAAATCAATCCACCTTATCAGGGGTAGCCAAATATAGTATTGTGCATAAAAAAGGTCAATTGTCCACTTCAATTATTAGAACAATGTTTATAGAATAAATATCAGTCATAGTTAATCCTTTTAAATTTTAATTTATTTGCATTGCCGGTTCCGCTCATTTATTTTAATATAAATAGTATTATGCAGGCCCAAACACAAATCATAAGAGTCAACACTGAAATTATTGAGCCCGACAAGATAAAAATAATTACTGATATACTTAAGCAGGATGGTGTTATTATTTATCCGACGGATACATTTTACGGATTGGGAGCAAACTGTTTTTCAAAAAAAGCTGTCCAGAGAATCTACCGCCACAAAAAAAGAGAGCCGATAAGAGCTCTTTCTGTTGTGATTTCAGACTTTGGCATGGTAGAAAAAATTGCCGCGGATATTCCTTCTATTTTTAAACGCATTTCAGATGAATTCTGGCCGGGGCCTTTAACTCTTATTTTAAAAGCTTCAAATCGGCTTCCCAAGGATTTAGTGGGAAAGGCAAAAACCATCGGAGTACGGCTGCCAGCCCTTTATTGGCTCAGGAAACTTGTTAAAAAGGCAAGCTTCCCAGTAGCAGCAACGAGTGCTAATGTCTCAGGAGGAGAGGAAACTAATGATCCTGAGAACGCTATAGAAACATTTCAGGGAAAAGTCGATCTTATTGTTGACGGCGGAAAAACTAAAGGGATACTGCCTTCCACAGTGTTAGATTTAACAACAGTAAAACCCAAAATCCTCAGGGAAGGAGCTGTTCCTATTTCAAGGCTTAGGAAATATTTGGATTAAAAACGGATTTTAATCGTAATATAAAATTTTATTTACTTTACTTTACTCCCGGCAGGAATGTCCTCGGTAAAGAAAGGAATTACAGCTTTGCCTTCCAGCTCGCCCGCAAGTATCATCCCCTGAGATTCAATCCCCCTGATGACTGCTGATTTCAGATTGGCAATAACTGTTAATTTTTTTCCAACAAGTTCCTCAGGAGAGTATTCCTGGGCTATCCCTGCCACCATCTGTCTTCTTTCAGTACCAATATCCACTTCCAGCTTCAAGAGCTTGTCAGTCCCTTCTACTCTTTCTGCCTTGAGAATCTCAGCGACTCTAAGGTCCATTCTTTTAAATTCATCAAAAGTGATTGTTTCCATTTTTTCCTCCTTACCATGGCGAACACTCTGATTTTCTTCTTTTATAAAATCTTTCAATTTGACCCTTGGGAAAATGGGTTCCGGCACTTTAATATGCTGACCAAGCGCAAAATTCTCAAATTGAACATCTGAAAAATATTCTTTACTTATCTGATTTTCTTCTCCGAGATAGTTCCATATTTTTTCTGCCGATTCTGGCATCACAGGAAAAATGAAATAGGTTATAGCCCTCAAAGCTGCCGCAGCCTGATAGAGAATCCTTCCCAGCCTCATTTTTTTATTCGTGTCCTTTGCCAATTTCCACGGCTCATTTTCAGCCAGGTATTTATTTACCGAATTTATATAAATCCAAATTTCTTCCAAGGCCTTATTTAAAGCATAATTTTCATAATGTCTAAAAACTATTTTCTTAACCGAATTAAACTCCAGACGGAGTCTTTTGTCCCTTTCATTCTCTTTGTCCATTTCTTCTATCCTGCCGCCAAAATAGTTCCCTATCATTGTCAAGATTCTCTGAACTAGGTTCCCCAGATCATTGGCAAGGTCAGAATTAACCCTGTGGATGAATCCCTCATGCGAAAAATTACCGTCAAGTCCAATAGGAATTTCACGGAGAAGAAAATAGCGTAAAGGATCGGCTCCAAATGTGTTTAGGATGGAATGCGGGTCAAGGACATTGCCCCTGGATTTTGACATTTTCGTCTCATCTTTGAGCCACCAGCCATGGCCAACAACAGTTCTCGGGAGAGGAATTTCTGCTGCCATAAGAAATGCTGGCCAGAACACAGCATGGAACCTTAGGATGTCTTTTCCAATGAGGTGAACATCCGCTGGCCAGAACTTCTTAAAGAGTTCTTGATTCCAGCCATATCCAATACCGGTCACGTAATTATTAAGAGCATCAAACCAGACATAAATAGAATGCCCGGGATCATCAGCGACAGGAATCCCCCATTCGACTGTAGTCCGTGTAATGCTCAAATCCTTAAGGCCATGACGGACGAAGCTCACAACCTCATTCATGCGGCTCGGAGGCCTTACAAAAGCTGGATTCTTCTCATAAAAATCCAGCAGGGGTTTCTGATAAGAAGAAAGCTTGAAAAAATAGCATTCTTCAGAGACAATACCGGCTTTTTCTTTGCAGTCAGGGCAGATTTTAACCCCTCCCTCTTCGAGTGGAATATCTTCAGACAGATAATTTTCACAGGACACACAATAGTATCCTTTATAAACTCCTTTATAGATATCCCCTTTATCTTTCAATTTCTGAAAGATTATTTGAACTCCTTTTTCGTGAATAGGCTGCGTAGTACGAATAAAATAATCATTATTTATATTCAAGGCCTTCCACAGGCTTTTAAAACGCCTGACTACCATATCTGCAAGCTCTATGGGTTTTAATCCCCTTTCTGCAGCCGATTTCTCGACTTTCTGGCCATGTTCATCCGTACCTGTAAGGAAGAAAACTTCATATCCCGCAAGTTTCTTAAAACGGCTTATACTGTCAGCAATAATTGTTGTGTACGCATGACCGATATGGGGAACATCATTCACGTAATATATAGGCGTTGTGATGTAAAATCGTTTTTTAGAGTTCTCTTCCACCAGTCATCCCTCCTCTTATTAAAGTCATTGCTTCTGCACGAGTTACACTTCTATTACGAAATGATCCTCTAACAGCTGAGGTAACCGTTATTGATTTTGGTTTTTTGGCCCCTCTCATTGACACGCACATATGTTCTGCTTCGATCACGACCATGACTCCAAGTGGGTTCATGGTCTCATTTATCAGGTCAGCAATCTGTTTCGTAAGCCTCTCCTGAATCTGAAGCCTGCGGGAAAGTATTTCTACCACCCTTGCAATCTTACTGAGGCCTACGATGCGTCCTCCCTTAGGAATATAAGCCACATGAGCCACTCCTGCAAAAGGGAGAAGATGATGTTCACACATTGAATAAAGAGGGATATTTTTTATTAAAACCATCTCATCATGTTTTTCGCCCTGAATAATTTTAAGCTGCTCAGCAGGATCCTCATATATGCCTCCAAGTATCTCTTCAAACATTTGTGCGACTCTTTCAGGTGTCTTTTGAAGACCTGCCCGTTTTGGGTCTTCACCAATCCCCTCTAATATAAGTTTCACTCCTTCTTCGATATTCTTGAAGTTCATTTCTTTCTCCTTGGTTTTTTGTGATAATTTTAATATATTCTTTTACTGAGTTTTTTCCTCTTGTTAATCTTTTTTTGATTTTCCTTCATTCCAGAATACTCTTTTAAAACACGCTCTATAATATTTTTTACCGGGATATGTTTCTTTTCTGCCAACATCCTGCAGTCAGAAAACTCAGGCTGAATATTGACTTCTTTTCCATCTATGATTGCAATTTTTATGGCAATTTCCTCACCCAAAACTTTAACTTTACTAGTTCTTCGCTCTAGAACTCTCCTTTCCACAGGAAAATATCGGACCCCTATAGAACTTGTTTCTTTAAAAACAGAATCTATCAAATTATCCATTTTATCAATCTCAGTCAGAACGGTTAATTTCGTTGCAAGCCTATTTTTTTTCATAATAACAGGAGTGAGAAAAACATCCAGGGCTCCCAGATTGAAAGCTTTACTTAAGAAATCCGCAAGAATTTGTGGGTTAGAATCGTCTATATTTGATTCAATAAGATAAATTTTTTTATCTGCATTAAATTCCTCACATTTTCCATAAAAAGCCCGCAGGATATTGGAGAATTCGTGAAAATCACGGCTGCCTGCTCCATATCCTATCTTCTCATAGGTTATTTCAGGAAAAGCAATAAATTTCTTTGCCAGAGTCGAAATAATTGCAGCACCCGTCGGTGTAACGAGCTCTTCCTTAACCCAGGCAGAATATACCGGAATACCTTTCAAAAGTTCTCCAACTGCAGGAGGAGGAACAGGGAGAATACCATGTGCAGCCTTTACCCAACCTTGGCCTAAATTAAGTGGTGATGCAAAAAACTCGCTTACATTAAGAACCTCTGCCATAAAACAACAGCCGATTATATCGATTATTGCATCATCTGCTCCTGCCTCATGGAGGCTGGTCTCATTGAAGTTGCTACCGTGGACATGTGATTCAGCATCAAAAAGGTTCTTAAAAATGTCCTCAGCATTTTTTTTAACTGACTGCGAAAAAGTACTCTTATCAATTATTGTTTTAATATCAGCCCATTTCCTATGGATATGCTTTTTTCTTTCGACAAGAACATTTACTTTTAGCCCCCTTAAAGAAGCTCTTTTTGTATCTTCTACTCTTATTTCTACGGGAAGTTCTAATTCCGCCATCTTCCCTTTGAAAAGGTCTACTGACACACCTAGATCAAGAAGTGCTCCCAAAATCATATCTCCGCTGATGCCAGAGGATGCATCAAAATAAATAAATTTCATTGGAGGATTCTCCTTTCTATTCCAGATGACTTATGCTCATCTGGCATTTCTCTGGACAATAGGATAACGGAATTAGCGCCAAAACTCAAATATCAAAGTTTAAACTCCCTTCATGGCGTCTTCAGTTTTCCAGGCTAGGTGCGCATTATTACGATGAACCTTGACTTGATTCAATATAAATTATATATCAATAATCTAACTCAACCAGTACAAAATAGCCGTTTGCAATATAAGCTACATTCGAAAGACTATAGTTAATAGGAGGAGAAATGACGGCCCAAATAAAAAGGGAACTTCCTTCAGCAGAGATAGGAATCCTGGGGGGGACAGGCCTTTATGAAATTGAGGGTATTAAGGCTATCGAAGAAGTCAAACTTAAAACTCCTTTTGGAAACACCTCGGGTCCTTACATTCTAGGCCTCCTGGAAGGGAAAAAAGTTGCATTTCTCAGCCGCCACGGCATGGGGCATCATATCCTTCCTTCAGAAATTAATTACAGAGCTAATATATACGGATTTAAGATGCTTGGAGTTGAAAGAATTATTTCTGTCAACTCAGTTGGCTCTCTAAAAGAAGAAATTAAACCTCGCGACATCGTATTGCCTGATCAGTTTTTCGACAGGACAAACAAGAGGAAAAACTCTTTTTTTGGTGAAGGAATTGCAGCCCACATCAGCTTTGCCCACCCTGTTTGCCCTGAGCTGTCCTCTGCTCTTTTCAGTGCAGCTAAAGAGCTTGGCTTGAAAGCTCATAGAGGCGGCACTTACATTTGCATCGAAGGCGCTTGTTTCTCAACCATAGCCGAGTCCAATATCTACCGTTCATGGGGATGTGATGTTATCGGCATGACCAGTGCCACAGAGGCTAAATTGTGCAGAGAAGCTGAAATTTGCTATGCAACAATGAATCTTGTCACTGACTATGATGTCTGGCATGCATCCGAAGAAACGGTTTCAGTGGAGATGATTCTCGAGAATTTATCTTATAACATCCACAATGCCAAAGAAATAATAAAAAAGGCCATTGCTGATATTCCGTCTCAAAGAGGCATACAATGTGAATGTGCTAATGCCCTCGAGAACTGCATAGTGACCAGGGAAAATATTATTCCTCAGGAGACAAAAGAAAAACTGAAGTTTATTATAGGAAAATATATAAATATTTAAGAAGTGAAATATTATGAGTTTAGTAATTGTCGGCTCTGTGGCTTTTGATACAATCGAGACACCCAAGAGTAGAAGAGAGAGAATAGTCGGAGGCTCCTGCTCTTATTCCTCACTGGCTGCAAGTTTTTTTACAAATCCAAAAATCGTTGCTGTTGTAGGAAAGGACTTCCCATCAGAAGTAATCGAATTTTTCAAGGCTAAAGGGGTTGACACACAAGGGTTAGAAATCAAATCAGGGAAGAGTTTCCACTGGGAGGGCCGCTATGGTGATGACCCTAATATAAGGACTACTATCAGAACCGATTTGAATGTGTTCAAAGATTTCAGGCCTCAACTACTCCCAGAGTACAGGAAAGCCGATATTATTTTTCTAGGGAACATAGATCCAGACCTTCAAGAGGATATTCTTACTCAAGCCCAAAATCCCAGGCTCACAGCCATGGATTCCATGAATTTGTGGATAGAGAACAAACCAGAATCACTCTTAAGAACCCTGAGAAAAATAGATGTTTTTTTTGCAAACGATGAAGAGATCAAGATGCTTGCTCAGGATCTGAATTTGATAAGAGCAGGCAAAAAACTTCTCGAACACGGGCCATCGCTCATAGTCATAAAAAAAGGTGAACATGGAGCACTGCTTATAGGTAAGAATTATGTTTTTGGAGTCCTGGCCTATCCATGTGAAGAAGTTGTAGACCCGACCGGCGCAGGAGATAGTTTCGGCGGCGGGTTTCTAGGATATCTGGATAAAGTACAATCTTTCACCGAAAAAGATATACGCAAAGCAGCCGTATTCGGAAGTGTAATGGCTTCTTTTGCAATAGAGGATTTTGGCATTGAACGCTTTAACTCTCTGTCTATTCAGGAGATAGAAAAACGCTTTTCCTATTTTAAGAAGCTTGTTTCCTTCTAGCTTTTTTTTGCAGAATGTTACCGAGAATTATCAGGAGCATAAAATGAACAAAAAGAAAATGCCAGTAGAACCATTTAAAATAAAAGTGGTTGAAACAGTACAAAAAACTTCAAAGAGCGAACGTAACGAACTTCTTAAAAAAGCAGGTCTGAATGTCTTCAATATTCCGGCTGAAAAAGTATATATAGATTTCCTCACTGACAGTGGTACTTCGGCCATGAGTGACAGACAGTGGTCCGGATTAATGATAGGAGATGAGTCTTACTCCGGCTCGAAGAGCTTCTTTCGATTTGAAGAATCTGTGAGGCGCATTTTCGGATTCAAGTATATTATTCCCACCCATCAGGGAAGAGCTGCGGAGCGTATTTTATTTCAATCAACAGTCAAAAATGGCGATTATATCCCAAATAATATCCACTTTGACACAACAAAAGCAAATGTGGAAGTCATAGGAGGTCATGCAGTAGACATGGTTAAAGATGAAGCCTATGATCCTTCTATTGAACTCCCTTTTAAAGGTGATATGGATATAGTGAAGCTGAGAAAATTTATCGAAGAGCATGGGCCAGATAAAATACCTATAATCATGATGACAATAACAAACAACAGCGGAGGGGGGCAGCCTGTATCAATGGAAAATATCCGGCAGGTAAGCCAGATCTGCAGGGCTCATAAAATTCCTTTTTTTTTAGACGCATGCCGTTTTGCTGAAAATGCTTATTTTATTAAAGAAAGAGAAAAAGGATATAAAGACAAGTCTATCCTTGAAATATCAAGGGAGATTTTTTCTCATACCGATGGGGCGACAATGAGTGCTAAAAAAGATGCTTTAGTCAATATCGGAGGCTTCATTGCCCTGAACGATGATTCTCTAGCAGAGAAAGTCAGGGATCTTCTCATCTTAGGTGAGGGATTCCCTACTTACGGTGGCCTAGCCGGTCGGGATCTTGAAGCCATTGCCAAAGGGCTGGAGGAAGTAGTAGAAGAAGATTACATAAGTTATAGGATTGATCAAACTCGTTATCTTGGAGATCTTCTGGATGAGGCAGGTGTCCCGATATATAAACCAGTAGGCGGACACGCAATATATGTTTTAGCAGACAAATTCCTCCCTCATATTCCCCGCAATCAATATCCCGGATGGTCTCTTTCAGTAGCCCTCTACCGAGAATCCGGTATAAGAGCGATAGAAATAGGCGGTGTGATGTTTGCAGAAAAAGACGAAAAAACCGGGAAGCAAATTTTCCCTAAATTGGAATTGGTTCGCCTGGCTATTCCGAGACGTGTTTATACTATATCCCACATTCAATATGTTGCTGATGCTCTTATTGATCTCTTCAAAAACAGAGAAAATATCAAAGGACTAAGGATTGTATATCAAGCCCCACATCTGAGACATTTCACGGTAAAGATGGAGGAGTGCTAGTCTATTTAATTCGATAGAACCACATCATAGGGAGCCATAGTTGATGTGCATAGGGAATCTTCTTATGATTTACAAAGACATCCATAGATTCCCACTGATGGATAAGGTTAAACAGATTGAAAAGATCTTCAACGTTTTCTGGCGTGTAAGTTGCTGAATGACGGATCCACTCGCCGCTTCCCTCTTCCTTATATGCAGAATTTTTCCTGGCAAGCTTAACTGCCTTATCATAATTTACAGAAGTTTTGTACCCAAATTCCAGTGTTATTTTGAATTTTCTCGCCTGAGTATCCGGATGTAGTATTTCGTCTAGTTTATCCTTTGCGGCCTGATCAACAGAACTCTCATTTCTATCATTCATATGAACGCCTTATCTCATTATTGATGGTTTTTTTATATGATATACACCCATTTTTGTCAATCTATTATCCTGGATTATTCATAAAAATTGCCGATAGATTATAATAATAGGGCTTCACAAAAATACTTTATAAAGAAAGATTTGGCAAGAATGTTTTAACGAAACGGATTTTATCCTTAAAACCCGATTTATGTGCATCCAGGGCGATCAATACCACCGTGATATGCGCTATTGTACAGTGGTTTTGTGTTGCTTTAAGACCAATAACAGTTGGATTTAACATTGTAATGGTTAAGAGCCTTGAGAAGACCCTTTCAACTGAAGACCTCTGATTATATATTTCTCTAAAGACTCGGCTATCATAATCGATATATTTTCTTACAGTAGGAGTTAGTCGCAGAAGGTAATTGCATCCTTTTTGGGAGAAGTATTTTGGATGGGAAGCCGGGCACGCTAGGAATTGGCCTTGATATTTTTTCCCATAATAAAGAGGACAACTGTATTGGAGATATGTTCTTCCCCTTGTAGTCATTTTCCCTCGTCTATGCATTTTCAGATTGGCAGGACAGATAATAGTATCCTTATGAACGGTAAAATCTTCTCTTTGGTGATGGCCGCGGGGATTCCTGGGGATCACAGGCATGCCTTTGATTTCATGGAAAATATAAGAGAGTATTTCTTCGACATCATAATTGGCATCAGCTGTAACCGCCTGAATGTTCATTGGAGAATATGATTTCAGTCTTTTAAGCAAGACTAAAGCCTGTTTTTGTTCGTGTTGGTCTGCAGGAAGAGTGATTTCCAAGAGAGGAAGTTCTGTGTAGGTATCTGTGAGGATGTGATTGCGATAGCCCCAGAAGAAGGTGATTTTTCTTTGGAACGGTTTAGGATAATAGATTTTCACTCCCAATCTTGCATCAGGGTCTCCTGAAGGCTTGATGGTTTTATCAAAGCGTGAACTCACTGCAGTCTTGAGATTATTTTCTCTGACATTGGCATCAATAGCACAAGAATCCAGGGCAATTACCCTCCCGTTTATGACTTTTTCCCTAATCAGTTGCTGAACCAAAAGGAGTCGCAGCTTCCGGAGTTTTTGGTTTGGGAGATTGCGCATGAAATGGGAGAAACGTTCGACGGATGGAGGTGCTTCCCAAGCAGGGAAACCCAGGACTTCTGCTATAAGGGGATTATTTTTCAATTCGAATGCTAATTCACTCAAAGAGGATAGTCCCCTCAGATTTTTATAAATGAGAGCCCGGAGAATAGCATCTTTGGAAAAAGATGGCCAACCTCTTTTCTTTTTTATGGAATCAGAAAAACAAGGTAATAAAGAAAATACTTTTTCATAGGGTGTTTTTAAGGGTAAGTCCTGGGGTTTGAATAGATATTTCATGATATCCTCGAATTTCGTGAAGATGATAAAAAAATCGCTGAAATAAGGATATCAAAATCGATAGAGTTAGGATAATTAACTTGTTCATATTAAATGAGTTTAATCTGATAAAAAATAGGGGCTTCACGAAAATCATTTTTCCTAACTCGGCTGTTTTTAGGTGCAAAAACAAGCAAAAAAGGGGCTATAACAAGAAAATCTAGCCTTGTAAGTTATTGATAATCCATAATTTATCAGAGGTTAGGAAAATAGGAAATTGACACTCTCTAAGTTGTTGATATAGAATTAGTTAGAATTTCGTGAAGACCTGTTTACCCCCTAATATATGTTAGACAGTAATTTTATTTATTTCTATTTTAAAGTTATCGAATATTTTTGAAATATCAGCAACAAGTGCTTCAAATTTTTGAGGTTTAAGATCGAGAGCGTAGGCATGACTAAAGAAGTGTCTGAAAGCAAGGTATTCTTTAAGCTTACCCGAGAGTTTCTTAAAGATAATACTATTGTTCACTGCCTCAAGCAATAAATCTCTATGCCAAGATGGTCCTTTTGGTATTTCAATTGTTTTTGCATGAAAAACTTGTTTTAATACATTTTCAATACCATTGTAGAAGTTATGTATCAATGCAGTTACACCTGCAAGTTCTAACTCTGATAAATCAGATAATGATTTATATGGTAGGGAAGAGAGTGTTTTCTCTATGGCTTCATATTCAGCTTCAATGCGATTTTTATAGCTAGCCATAAAGTGGTACCCCTTCTTCTTTGACTAATTTGATAAATTTTGATGTATCAGATAGATCAATAACGTCAACTGGCTTGGAAAGCGCAAAAATAAGCTCACCATAATAGCGGAAAAAATCTTTTGAAGATATTCCTTCAACACCGATATCGATGTCATGGCTTTCTCTTGATGTGTCTAGACTGGAACCGAACAACAATACACGTTTTATATGGTATTTTTCCGATATTTTACGAATTGTTTTTTTGTCTTTTTCCGTAATCATGGATAAATTCTACCATTTATTGTAATTATTATCTCCTTTTTCATCTAACGCTGGAAATCACCCACTTTTTCCCAGAGCGAAGCGGCTGGAAAAAGTCGGCGCATTGACTTGTTAGGTGATTTTGCTTAAGTTTATTTATTCTTCCTGTTTTGACATTGTACCCTGACTGTATAGTGTAATTTTGATTTTCTTTCACGTCTTTATATTCAGCATACATATAATGCCAATTTTTTTTACTACAGAAAGCACCAAGGTTATTCCACATTCTCTTAGAGTTTATTGGCATTTCTACTCCCTGTATTACATAAATAGTTTTTTCTTTGCGTATATTATTCCCATCTATTGCGTATGCTTCGGCTGGAGAAGAAAGCCTGAGATTAACTCGATGAGCATGTCCTGAGCCAACATTTACTAAATGGGCTATCCGATTAAATCCTTCTTCTCCCCCAAAGACACCTATTTCTCCTTCTTTCGATAGTCTTTTAGCTATAATAAGTGGACATATTGTGGCTCTATTAGATTCTTTCATCTATTCTAGCTGACCTTGTATTGCCCCTGCATAGTATGCCGTTACTCCTACTACGCCGCCGTGAGAGAATTCAGCGGATTCCTTTCTCCTGAAAGAAAATAAAAAATGACGAGTGATACTGCAATAAAGGCAAGAAGTATAAAAATTTTTCCAATTCTACTCACAATATCCCTCCATTTGTTATCCTGCACCATTCATAAAAAATGCTGGTGTGAAAACATAAAAATAGGAATAGGTGGAAGATAGCATTAATTTCATGAAATGTTACGCAGATATTTTTTCATCATCCATTTTATCGGAATATTACTTCTATTATAAGCATTTTTTTCCATTCTGGTGAACCGAATCTCACCGCATCTGCTTCGTTACGATGGATTTGCTTTGGGATACCACAGCTGCACCCGCCGACGCCTTGCCTCGACCCATCCTACCCCCGGCAATCTTGGTTCGTGAATAATACAGGTTAAATAATATGAAAATATTTTGTTATTTCCTTTTTCCTTAGTGCTACTGAAAATTTAATATTGTACATCACCTAACAGTCAATCTTACTTTTCACTATGGAGCGCCAGTGGAATTCCGGCCAGGTGGAGCGTATTTTTAGGAAACATTATCGAAATAAGTTCCGTGTCGAAGTGAAGTCGAAACGGTGAATCCCTTGACTTCTGACACCGTCATGTGTTGAACAGGACCAGGTGCAATTAACCCGTGAGGAAGCGGTATCTGAATCTGCTGGGGCTGTTCACCGACCACTGATAAATCTGCACCTGCAGGGAACAAATCGGACTTTATTTCGTGGACCAAGCCGTAATCCTTTGCTTCTTGGGGGTTGAGGGTTATACAGGCGTTTTGCTTGTGCAAATACGGCATTTATAACTTCCTATTTCGGTATTCTGATTGAGCGAAACAGAGATTCTTTGCCGAACGACCTCCCCCACCTCAAATTGTCCAACAGGAACTCTCGATGGCAGCCGAAGAGATAGGCGAGTACTTCTGAGACCATTCATGACTGCCTTTTGCCGATTTGAGAGGAGGAGTCTATTTTATAGCTGATTATTTTGCTTTCTTTGTCGTTTTGCTTCTTTTCCTAGTCCTCTAAAACTGACAGAGATGGTTTACACATGGAGCGATCTTTAATAATCTAAATGTTATTTAATGAAAGGAGATGTTTCATGTTAAAGAACGAAATTCTTAGAAACCAGAAGTGGCGTTTAGGTATAATTCGTCATGCTGAGGAAGTAACTCACAATATTGCTAAGACCTGTCGGTATTTTGGTATTAGCAGAACAGTATTTTACAGATGGTATGAGAGATACCGAAAGTATGGGGAGGAAGGATTAAAAGATCGTTCTCACCGGCCTATTCATAGCCCTAATGCAACAAGGCCAGAGATTATTGCCAAAATAATCTATCTTAGGCAGACTTATCATTTTGGTTCCTGGAAGATCCAGATGTATCTAAAACGCTATCATGACATCCATATCTGTAGTTCAGGAGTCTGGAGGATATTAAAAAGGACAATTCCATTGGCATGTTTTGGACAAAGGAATAAATCATGTGTATATTAAGCCCAGGAGCCCAAGACTCAATGGGAAAGTGGAACGCAGTCATAGGATCGATAAGGAGGAGTTTTATAGGATGTTGAATGGAGTAGTCATTGACGATGCTAAGCTGTTTAATGAGAAACTGCAGGAATGGGAAAACTTCTATAACTATAATAGACCTCATGCAGCCTTAGGAGGAAAAACTCTTTATGAAAGATTAAGAGAAAAAGTAAGGCTCAGTGTGTAAACGATCATGTTCAATCCCACATATGATTTACTTTTTGAATAATTAAATATATTATGAAATAATGAAGAAGCTAATAGTAATAATTGTGACATGTGGAATCCTTTTCTCATTCTATTCATGTCAGGACGATGATGTTTCTTTTGAGGGAGTCATTGGCCAGGTTGAGAGTATGCAAGCACTTCAGCCGTCAGTAGATAATATCGTTGGCATATCTTTTCAGGATGATAATCGGGGCCGGTATTTGTATGTATTTGAAGGTATATCCGGAAAGATTTACAAGTACGCGGTCGGTAAAAAGAGTGGGAATCTCGCTTACCTGAGCAGTATCTCGGTTGAGGGAGCAACATTAGAGAATCCGAGAGGGTTGAAATATGCCAGGGAGGCGCCGGGTGATGTATTTTATTTCATGGATTATGTGATGTTTCAAGACAACCAGTCCTTTAGCCAAAGGGGGATATTATACCGGTATGATGTTAAGAATAAAGATTTGACCTGTGTAGATCTGAGTTCGGATGATTATGAAATAGGCACCAATGAGGTTTACGGTGTGACAAAGCAGGAAGAGAGCTTGTATATAAGTTTTGATCCTAGCGGATATGATAACCATACAATGCGTGTTCGTCGCGGGCTGTTGAATATATCGGTCAAGGATGGCAAATCAGTCACAATTAAAAAATCAGGAGAGACAATAAAACGGCCATATGAATGGGAAGAAGCTCTATCTGGCAGGCCGGTCATCAATGGTCATCTGCCGGGTCCGGGTAAAGAAATTAAAAACCCTGATTCTCATCCCTATGCCAGTTTTCCTGATTTACGTGTTGAGCCGTCCCGTGCGTTGACAGATATGACAATAGATGGTGCAGAATACCTTTGGGGCACTGTAGGTAACGATTACATTTACCTTATTGATTCCCACTCCGGTCGGGGTCTTTTCTTCTTTGACAGGCCCGGGGGTTCGGTGCCAGCCTTTTATGATATGATTACATTTGGAGCAGGGGATCTGTGGGTGGCAGACAAAATTGATGACACCTATTTTGTTTACCGGGTCAATGTGCTGGATAATCCGAACCTGCCTTACGGAGGGCCGAAACGTTTCCGGGAGCTACAGATGCGTATTACGTCGAAAGTAGCAGATAACGTTGATACTCCCAGTGGTAATGTATATCATACCTTTTGTCATCCGTACGACAGTGATGTCACGGGTAATCAGGGTCTCATACCCAATTCTGTCAGGGTGAAAGATTTAACCGGCCCCTCAGATTATACCATTGAGCAATTGTATTTTGACCCGGCGGGCGACTCCACTATCAGGCAATATTACACGCTGGTGACCTACCCGGCGGATCAGAATCCTGGTGTCAGGAAATACGTAACGGAGTTTAACGTCAAATTATGGAAGAGGGATTTAACGTATTTTGTCTATCCACACCTGGTGACGAGGGACACTGGCCCGGCAGGGACACGATATCTTGACGATGATACCATACTGTATAATATAGGAGATGATCCCAGCGTATACGGAGACTTTATCAGTCGTGTCAGGAGTTACATTAAGAACGAATATGGTATAGAAGCTGATATGGATAACCCCTATTGGGCATCACGCAATATCATTGAATATGTTATGGAGAATTATCATTATCCGATTGATAATGCCGGTTACTGGGCCACCTATGATTTTGAGAAGCATCATTATAATTCTCATCCTGGTAATCTGAAAGCAGTCTTAACAGCAGATGACAATTATGAGAATGACATTATAGCCTGTTCTGGCGCCGGGTGTATGATTACCGGTTTGTTACGTTATATCGGCATACCGGCTCTATGGGTTGGCACCAGCAATGAATCTTATCTCAAAGAGGGATTTCTTGAGAAGGATTTCGAAGGGGCGGTACAAGTAAATGGTCATAGGTATAATCATGTCTGGCTTGGTGATTTCTATGGATGGCAACGTTTTGACGCGACCCCCATGATGCCTGTTAACATAGAGGCATATTACCAGAAACCTCAGAAGTTATCGCAGTGGGTTTTCATGCAGCGAGCGGTAGGCAGCACTGTTGCTTCCAAACGAGTGATACAAAACCTGCAGTCAGAATACTGGGATAAGATGCATATACCATTCCGGGATGTTTATAAATACAATATTAATAATTGTGGCGCCGTGCGATATAATCTGCTTGCTTCATATACTAATCCTGAGCTCTTTGATTTTTCAGGTTATGATATTGGAGGAGACAAGGAGACTCATTACCTGCGATCAAGAGCAATTCAGTTTATTGAAAATATTAATGTTGATATTGACGAGAAATTAAGTGCGAACATTACATGGCAAATGTCTGGAGAGTGGGATCTTGACCCGGAGGCGAAGCTTATGATTGTACTTGAGAAAAAATGCCCGACAGCTGAAGATTGTTATCCAGGGTACCGACAGCAAGAAGTACTCGCAACAGGTATACCGGTTGCACAAAAGATTATCACAGCTGATCTGAGCAAGCATGATAAAGGTACTTACCGGATAATAGTAGAAAAAATTAATGATCCGGCTATTGGCAACCAGGAGATTTTTGAACTGGTTCCACGGGATTAATTCAAAGAATAATGTGCGTTTGTGACCTGCAATCTATTATTTGTGAGGATACCCTAAGATCGTCAGGCCCCCTTTGTCTGCCAATATTTTGGTAGTGATTTTTACTCCAGGTTATTCTGGTAAGCTAGTAAAGGGCAGTAATAGTATAAGACAATATTTGAATTAAGTGATCGAAAGTCCAAGGGTTCATGCGTGTAAGAATAATGCTTTTGTGTCAGGCTCCTGTTTCCGGCTCCCTGCAACAAGGAGGTTTAATGGAAGCCGAAGTTGCTAAGAATTCCATTCTATAAATACAAAAGGAACATATAATGAAAATTCAGCGTAGAGACTTTATCAGAAACTTTTTTCTGACAGCAGTCGGGGGTACTATAGCAGGCTCGCAGATGGCTTGCGGACATGTGAATATCAATACCCGGACCGGATACAATAAGCAGTTAATGCTTACATTCCATCCATACGAACTTGAGATGGTACATACATTTACAATCTCAGGTTATTCACGTACAAAGACAACAGTTATCCTTACTGAGATAACCTATGACGGCATAACGGGGTATGGCGAGGCAGCCCTTCCTCCTTACATGGAGGGCCAGTCATTGGATACGGCCCTTGCATTTCTTAAAAAGGTAGATTTAACACAATTCAACAATCCATACGAGATAGATGACATACTTATTTATGTTGATGGAATAGATTCCGGTAATTCCTGTCCTAAAGCCGGCGTTGATATAGCGTTGCATGATTTGTTCGGGAAGCTTATTGATCAGCCGTTATACAGGATCTGGGGATACACGAAATCAAAGACCCCCGATACAACTTTCACAATAGGGATAGACACTGAAGAAGTTGTACGAGAGAAGACAGAGGAGGCTTCACCGTTCAAACGGATCAAGGTAAAGCTTGGGGTAGATGAAGCGACGGATAAGATGCTTATTAACACGGTACGGTCAGTTACAGATAAACCGATAACAATAGATGCAAACCAGGGGTGGAGAGATAAGTATTATGCGCTGGAAATGATTCACTGGCTGAAAGAGCGTAATGTTCTTTTCATTGAGCAGCCAATGCCAAAACACAATCTTGATGACATGGCCTGGGTTACGGCTAAAAGTCCTCTGCCGACCATAGCAGACGAATCATGTCAGCGGTTAAGCGATGTTCCCGCGCTGAGAGATGTTTTCTCGGGTATTAACATTAAACTGATAAAATGCACAGGCCTACGTGAGGCCAACAGGATGATCTCGATGGCAGAATCATTAGGGATGAAGCTGATGATAGGATGCACATCAGAGACCTCATGTGCTGTTTCAGCAGCGGCACAGCTTGCTCCTAAAATGAATTACGCTGACCTGGACGGGAATCTTTTAATTGCAAATGACTGTTTTACCGGAATGAAAATCATTGACGGAAAAATAACACTCAATGACGAAGCGGGCATAGGAGTAAGGAAACTTTAATAATTATTCATAGGTTATCTGTTTAGGTATTGTTTCTTGCCTGCCAGGGATTATCACTTCTGATATTATAACTCACTGGAGCAACATCATATAATAGTATTCCCGAAATTTTTAATGTATTCACAAAATCATTGCGCTTTATTTATTTAGATTCAGTTTTTTTTCTCTGCGTAGCCAGATAGTCATCTCTTTCGGCTTTGCATCATATACATAGAAAGAAATAGCATGCAGACTCTGAGTTTGTTGTGAACATTTGTTGACTCGACAATCCTTCCAACGTCAGCTTCTGTTGACATTCTTCCAAAGAGCGCCTGGGCCAAAAATAGACTTTTATAGGGGGTATCTGTCTGCAAGCCTCCATCCTGGCCCGTTTCTTGAATCATTCCTGGCCGCCATGGCAAGGGTTTATCACCAACGTCATCCAGAGCGCACGGTGTTCTACCGGGTGTTCTTCCACTATTTTGAGAAGTTTCTCCTGGAGTATGAGAAGCGTTTTGAGCGAGAGTACGGCTATCTTCGTACTGTTGTTAAGGAAGTGGTAGAGAAATACTTAGACTGTGGCAATCCGAAGTGTGGGTTTGCGAGAATCCGCTGTCCTGAGTGTGGAACGGAAAGATTGTTGACTTTCTCATGTAAAGTTCGCGGATTCTGCCCCTCATGCCATGCCAAGCGCCGGGAAGAATGGGGCGAATGGATGCGGGAGTCACTTATTCTGGATGTCCCTCACCGCCAGGTGGTCTTCACCATCCCCAAGATGCTGAGAATATTCTTTAAGTACAACCGCTTGCTTCTCTCAGCTCTTTGTCTCTGCGGGAAAGAGGCCATCCTGAAATACCTCAAGGCCGTAACAGGCAAAAAGATTGTACCAGGCATTATTGCCGTGATACAGTCGTTTGGGTCCCGAATGAATTTTCATCCGCACCTGCACTTTCTTTGCCGAACGACCTCCCCCACCTCAAATTGTCCAACAGGAACTCTCGATGGCAGCCGAAGAGATAGGCGAGTACTTCTGAGACCATTCATGACTGCCTTTTGCCGATTTGAGAGGAGGAGTCTATCTTATAGCTGATTATTTTGCTTTCTTTGTCGTTTTGCTTCTTTTCCTAGTCCTTTACGTCACCTTTTTTCATGTGATGTGTTTATTTCACGACGTCAGTTCCAACTCCGACAGCCCTATGCAGTGCTTGTTGCCATTTCTTCCTGCACAGTGACAGGCTTCATCCACTCCGAAAGACTGACCAGCTGTAAAACTTAACGAAGCTAATCTCTTCATTTTCATTACGGCTTACTCACCGAGCGCAAAGAGCTTCAGCATCGCTGTCACCAGCAACTGCTGTCTTTGCCTCTTCCGGCTGAATGGCAAATTAGCCGGACCGGATTTTCACCGGCTGGCATCTATACGCTTCGTGACACACCGGAGTTCCAGCAGAGCCGAGAAGATCGGGAGGAAATGGCCTTAAAAATCTTAGTGGAGCGCAAACATACACTCAAATTTATCTTATCTAAATAATTTATCAGCCGTGAATAATCCAGGTTAGATGATTAGCATACAGTCCCCATAACTAAAAAACCTGTATTTATGGTTCACTGCTTCCTTATAAGCTCTTTTGATAAGGTCGACTCCTGCAAATGCTGATGTAAGCATCAGCAGAGTCGATTTCGGCAGATGGAAATTTGTTAACAGTCTATCAACTACATTGAACTCAAAACCAGGGTAGATGAAGAGATTTGTAGAATGCATTCCAGAATGGATTTTCCCGTCTTTAAAAGCACTCTCCAAAGTGCGAACTGATGTTGTCCCTACAGCTACAATAGGACGGGATTCTTTTTTTGCTTTGCATATATTAAGGCAAGAAGCCTGGCTTATAAGATATGTTTCTTCAAGCATCTTGTGATCTTCTACTCTCTTTACTCTTACTGGCTGGAAAGTTGCCAGACCGACATCTAAAGTTATTCGAGAGATTTTGACTCCTTTTGCCCTAATCTGTTCAAGAAAACTGGACGTAAAGTGCAGACCAGCAGTAGGAGCAGCAATTGAGCCGTCTGTCTCAGCAAAAACTGTCTGATACCTTTCTAAATCCAAGGGTTTCAGATTAGATTGCATTTTCTTGCGCTTGATATAAGGAGGAAGCGGAGCATAGCCAATCTTCTTCAACTCAGACAGAACATTTCCGGAAGGAAACCGAAGTACTCTTTTGCCCTCAGGCCCTACTTCAATCACCATTCCTTCCAGTCCTTGGGAAAACGAGATTACGTCGCCACATTTGACTCTTTTTGCCGGCCGGCAGAGAACCTCCCATGTCTCGTTTTCAAATCCTTTAAGGAAAAGAAACTCTATTTCTCTTCCCATTTTTCTGCCCCACACTCTTGCAGGAATAACCTTAGAATCATTCAAAACAAGGACGTCACCTTTGTTAAGAAAATTGATAAGCTCTTGAAACCGCGAGTGGATTACTTCGCCAGTTCTGCGGTTAAGAATCATCATTTTGGACAGGTCCCTTTTCTCAAGTGGCTTTTGAGCAATAAGCTCTTCTGGGAGGTAATAGTCAAAATCGGAGAGTAACATTATTTTATACCTTAATTTTTTCCTGCCTTATTTTAAGCCAGATAAGCAATACAGGCAAGAGAGCACAACTTGTTTACTCTTTAAACAGTTTGTGCTGAGAGGATGAAAATTTGGGTTTAAGACCGAGATGTTCGTAAGCTTTAATTGTTGCTTTTCGCCCACGAATTGTTCGATCCAAGAATCCAATACGCATAAGAAAAGGTTCATATATAGATTCAATCGTGTCCTTTTCTTCATCAATAGCTGCTGCGATTGTATTGATTCCTACAGGACCTCCACTGAAATTCTCTATAATCGTCATAAGGATCTTTCTGTCAACCTCATCCAAACCGAGGGAATCGACTTCCATCATATCCAATGCTTTATTTGCTTCTTTTGAATTGATTTTCCCTTCCCCGATAACATCGGCATAATCCCTGACTCTCCTTAATAACCTATTTGCCACTCTTGGAGTTCCTCTGGAACGAAGTGCAATTTGATAAGCACCTTTATCATCAATGTCTATATTCAATATTGAGGCAGACCTTTTAATTATTTTCTTCAAATCTTCTTCGCTGTAGTAATCAAGGCGATAAATGATTCCAAAACGTCCCCTTAATGGAGCTGTTATTCGGCCTGCCCGTGTAGTTGCACCAATGAGAGTGAATTTCTTAAGCCTTAGCTTGTGGCTTCGAGCACTCGGACCTTGTCCAATAACAATGTCCAGATTAAAATCTTCCATAGCCGAATAGAGGATTTCTTCTACCGAAGGATGGAGGCGGTGGATCTCATCTATAAAGAGGATTTCTTTTTGCTGCAGGTTTGTTAGTATTGCTGAAAGGTCACCGGTCCTTTCAATTACAGGCCCTGCCGTCGGTTTAATGCCAACTCCCATTTCCTTAGCAATAAGGAAAGCAAGGCTTGTTTTTCCAAGACCAGGTGGACCATAGAGAAGCACATGATCAAGCTGTTCATCTCGTTTCTGTGCAGCTTTTATAAAGATTTTTAAGTTTGATTTTATAATTTCCTGTCCGATAAACTCATCAAAATTTCTCGGTCGAAGGTTGTCTTCAAATAGAAGGTCTTCTCTTGTCCGTATCGGGGTGAGTACTGCAGTAATCGGACTGTCTTTCATTTGCTATTTTACTCCCGTATATTCGGTTTAGGATTTATTATCATTCATTATTAAGAAAATATAAGTCAGATTCTAGCAAGCTGTTTTAGTCCCTCCCTGAGGAGTTTTTCAAACCCTACATCAATTGAGAATAGTCTTATTGTTTCATCGACAATTCTCTCGACTTCTCTTCTTTTAAATCCCATGTTTATCAGGGCTGAAATCAGATCTTCCCTTTCCTTCGTACCTTCAGTTCTAAGGATTTTTTCTTTTTCTGTTAATTTTTCCTGAAGCTCTAGAGCAATGCGCATGGCTGTTTTTTTCCCAATGCCGGGAATGAAAGAAATACGGGTCACATCACTCCTCCTGATTGCATCCTTAAGGTCTGAGACCTCGATTCCAGAAAGGATATTCAGGGCTATCTTGGGTCCTATTCCTGAGATGCTTATCAATTTCAGGAAAATTTCTTTTTCTTCTTTTGTGAAAAATCCGTAGAGAGTAAGAGAATTGTCTGTTAAATGAGTGTAGATAAAAAGCTCAGTAGGATCGCCAATGTTTCCCAATTTTAAATAAGTGGAGAGCGGAATTCCGGCACTGTAACCGACACCACTTATATCTAGGACAACCTGATTATGGAGCTTGTTAATCAATATGCCTTTAAGATAAGCGATCATTTAAACTTTTTTCTCCTTTGTGAAGATAAAAGAATAATATAACAAAACCCAAATATCAAATTTTAAAACAACTTAATTCTATAATCCATTTACAGATATGCTCATTTAATCCTTTATTAAACTCTCTAACTTCTCTTTTTCTCAGCTTAATATTATTTTAATAAGTTTAAAAAATAGCTTCATTTCCAAGGGATCAGGTCTCGAATTTCCTTCTATTGCAGTCTAGGGCTTGCTTTTTTATTCTGTAATTCTTTTCTGGAAGATTCTCGAATTCATATGACAGAATGCTGCTGCCAAAGCGTCTGAGGCATCTGTATCAATCTTATCATCCTGGATATTAAGGAGTGTCTTGACCATTATTTTGACCTGCATTTTATCTGCCCGACCATAGCTTGTTACTGCCTTCTTTATCTCTAATGGAGAATATTCAAAAAGAGCGCAACTGCTGGAAGCCACTGCTACTAATACAGCTCCCCTTACCTGACCCAGAGTTATCGCTGTTTTTACGTTCTGTGCATAAAAAAGATTTTCTATTGCAACTTCATCTGGCTTAAAGGTTCTGATAAGCTCTTCCACACGGATCCTTATTTCGTTTATCTTATGATGAAGCAGTAATTTTTGACTTGGCTTTATGGCACCATAAGTTACAGTTCTATAATGACCTTGAGAATATTCAATAATGCCATACCCTGTAGACTTAAGGCTGGGATCAATTCCAAGAACTCTCATTTTCACTAATCTAAAAAACCCGCAATTTCATGTACTGTGCTTTGTATATGCGGCAATCTCATGCTAGATTTGGTCGGCTAGTGAATAATCCAGGCTAGATAGAAAATTTTGCGATCTCTTCCTCATCGATGTCAAAATTGGCCCATACATTCTGAACATCATCATGATCTTCAAGCTCTTCCATCAGGCGAAGAAGCTGCTGTGCCTGTTTGCCTTCTACCTTTACATAATTGTTGGGGATGTATCCCAAGTTTGAAGCAGCTAAATCTATCTTATTTTCTTTCAAGGCATTAATAACTGCTTCGTAATCCTCGGGTTTAGTAAAAATCTCGTAATTGCTGCCATCTTCCCTCAAATCTTCTGCTCCAGCCTCAAGTACAATTTCTAATAACTCATCTTCCTTGGCCTTTGATTTTTCTACGACGATATATCCTTTCCGGCTAAACATCCAACCAACACATCCAGATTCACCGATATTTCCATTATTCCTCGAAAAAACATGCCTGATTTCAGAAACAGTTCTGTTTTTGTTGTCTGTAAGGATATCGATATATATAGCTACTCCGCCAGGACCGTATCCTTCATAGTGAATTTCTTCGTACGTTGTACCTTCAAGCTGCCCTGTGCCCTTCAGGATTGCTCTCTTTATGTTGTCTGCAGGCATGTTCACAGCTTTCGCATCTGCTATAGCTTTCCTAAGTCTTGGATTGACGTCCGGATCCCCTCCATCCATTCGCGCAGCTATAGATAGTTCCCTGATGATTTTCGTGAATGCTTTACCCCTCTTGGCATCCTGTGCAGCTTTCTTATGTTTTATGGAAGCCCATTTTGAATGCCCTGACATTTGAATTCCTTACACTAGATATAAATATAAAAAAATTTTAGCACATCATATCCTAAAACTCAAATTATAAAGTTTACAACTCTAAACCACAGGCTAAAATGCACAAGGAAACAATCTAATCACATCCTGCCAAAATAGAAATCACCTATTCTTTAGAAATACTCTAGTTATAAAAACCCTTTTCCCTTCAGCCATTCATCATTGTAAATAGTACTCAGATATCTATTAGCTGAATCAGGGAAAATCGTGACGATTCTGCACGGACGGTCAATTTCATGCGCAAGTTTAAGCACTGCCCAGATGGCAGCTCCACTGGACCCTCCAGCCATGATCGACTCTTTGTTAGCAAGTTTCCTGGTCATTAGAAACGCATCTCTGTCTGTAATTTGATAAATATCATCAATACAGGTAAAATCAGCGCAACCGATAAGAAATTCGTCACCCAGGCCCTCAATAAGATAAGGAGAAGAGGTTACCAGCTTTTTCGAATGAAAATAGTCAAAAAATATTGAACCCATAGGATCTACAGCTATGACTTTTATCCTAGGGTCTTTTTCTTTAAGGAATTTTGCTGCTCCACAAATTGTTCCACCTGTTCCAATCCCAGCCACAAAATAATCGATCCTGCCCTGCATTTGGTCCCAGATCTCAGGACCTGTTGTTTTATAATGAGATTCATTGTTTTCCCGGTTATTGTGCTGGTCTAGATAATAACTATTAGGAGTATCCCTAGCAATCCGTGGTGCAATATTGTTATAGCTGTCAAGAGATTCTGGAGGGAGATTATGGTTGACCATAACAATATCTACATTCATTGTCCTGAGTAATTTAATTTTTTCAGGGCTTAAGTTGTCCCGCACCACAATTTTTAGTTTGTACCCCTTCACAGCACAAACCATGGCAAGGCCCAATGCCGTGTTGCCGGAGGAATTTTCGACAATTGTTGCACCGGGCTTTATCCTTCCATCCTTTTCTGCTTTTTCTATCATATACTTAGCAATTCTATCTTTTACGCTCCCCATGGGATTCAGGAATTCTAGTTTGGCAAAAACATCTGACTTTATATCTTCTGTAATTTTATGGAGTTTAACGAGCGGTGTATTACCTACGCATTCCAAAACGCTGTTACTATATTTTTTCATAACCATTTTGTTATTTCTCTCCTTCTCAAACGAAATCAGGTATTGAGCTCTGTTTCTTTTTCTCAAACAAGGCAGAAATGTAATTTATAGCAATGTAATAACTTCCTGTCAATATTCTGCAGCAATTTTACTCAAGGCAAAGTGAGGCCCATCGTAAAAATGGAAACTTAGGAACATATTAAGAGTGGATGAATTTGAGGGCATGTATGCGCTCCACTAAGATTTTTAACGCCATTTCCTCCCCGATCTTCTCGGCTCTGCTGGAACTCCGCATGTTTATATTAAGCAACGCCCCAATGTCCGCAAGCCATCATTAACACTGCCCCTTTGATTCAACAGTGCTCACACATCCATCAGGCCCGACTTCGCGGGTTCCCTCGAAGATCGACT
>CAZYMU010000006.1:0-94483 GCA_964648465.1 uncultured Eubacteriales bacterium
CTCTGCCTATAGAGGAAATGTCTTAGTTAAAATATTTAAGTTGCGGAATCGCTGTCAAAAAAAAGGATAAAAAATTACGATTTCCAAAATATTTTTGGTATCTTTACTTTAAATGATTTCTTCTTTTCCTTTGGATTAACTGGTTCAGGAAGATAAGGAAGCTTTTCATCATCCAATACGGCTCGGGGATTACCAAGAACAAGGGCCTTTGCATTGTCAGCGCCTATTTTTTCCGATATTTTATCTAAGGCACCTGAAAGCCTGGGAGTTATGAAGTGTGTATCATGGGCATCGCTGCCGATAAAGTGAATAAAATTCCATTCTAAAAACTGATACATTGTTTCCTGCACACTGTTTCCGTAATGACCAAACAGACTGCCCTGGTTGGCCTGAGTAAATCCTCCCATATGAATCAACTCATAAAGAAGTTCAGGAGTACTACGGAAAACAGAATTTCTCTCAGGGTGTGCAATGATAGGCGTAATATCTTCACTCATTAAATCAAAAAATAGATTCTTCACACCTGAAAAAATATGATCCGTTGGGAATTCAACAAGCATATATGAACCATTGTTCAGGACTAGACATTCTCTATTTCTTCTTATCTCATCGATTAAATTGTGAGAAATATGGACTTCTGCCCCTGCAAATATCTCGACATTGATTTTATTCTTTTCTAAAGCCCTGCTGAGCTCATCTCGCTTTTGCTCTATCCTTTCAAAATTATCGAAAAGAAAATTCCCTCTGAAAAGATGAGGCGTAGCTATAATCTTATCGATACCATCTTTTTCAGCAATTTTTGCCATCTCTATGGACTGCTCCATGGTTTGGGCTCCATCGTCTAGACCGTAGAGAATGTGGCTGTGTATGTCAATCATTTAGAAGATGGTCTCGGGGACATAGACTACATCATCTTCCCTTAATTGAATATCTTTTTTCTTCCCTTTTATTATATCCCTAACATTCATCTTAATCTGAATCTCTTTCCCGTTTTCATCTTTCCTCTTTATCAGCACACCTCCTTTTGAAGCCCGCTCAGCAAAGCCGCCCGCCTGAGCAATTGCCTGAAGAAGAGTGGGGAGATGCGACCTTCTTACTTGGAGGGCTCCCGGGCTTCTTACCTGCCCAAAAACATAGACAGGAACTATCTTATCGACGGGAATGTTAATAATATCATCAGGCTGTAAAGGGATATTCAAATCTGTATCCCCTTTTATAAACAAATCATCAATGGAGATCTTTAGAGATGTGCTTGTCCCATCCTCGTGAAACCGGATCACAATAATTTCATCCCCGGCCTCAGAGGTCAAACCACCTGCCTTGGATATAATCTGTAACAGTGTCTGACGCCCAAGAAGTTCATAAGTGCATGTGCCCTGGACAGCCGCTCTAACAGCCCCCATTACTGATACTGTTTTACTCTTATACTCCCTGATAAACACTGTTACCTGGGGATTATGTAAATATTTCTCCTCAAGAAGCTGGACTAATTTTCTCTCAAGCTCTGATTTAGTCAGTCCCTTGACTTCAATTTCTCCTAAAAGAGGAAGCGTAATTTTCCCGTCTTCTGAAACGCGTACTGTTTTGTTCAATTCATCCAGGCCAAAAACACTTATTTCCAGAAGGTCTTTTGGCCCGACTCTATAGTCAACAGTGCTAATTTCTTTTTCCTGTCCGAATACAGCCAAAGACAAAAACAGCACTGAAAATATTGAAAAAATAATCGTAGAATGCTTCACTTTATTCTCCTATCTGGGGTAATAATCTGTCCTCTTTAAGATTCAATTATATTATAATATAATAAATCTATCCAGTCCATCCAAAAAAAGGTAAAAAAAAAGGTACCAAGTACTTCTCTTAATACCCGGTACCTTTTTACTGGTACGCTTAATCTTTACTACTTATCCTCTAAACTTAAAAAAATCTCCAACAATTTTCTTATTTAAAAGGAGATGCTTCTTCTTCCTCCTCTGTAAGCTTAACTATAGTATATATAATCGCAGCTGTTGCAGCTATAATAAGAGCTATTCCTGCAGGTGTACTGAAAAATTCTCCTAATGTACTTTTGTTATACCCCTCTTTAGCAGAGGATTTCAGAGACATTGAAACTTTTGCAGTAGTGTCAGCTTTTATTCCTATTATATTCCCTAAATTGTAATCTCCTGAATCAGTAGATACTCCGGCAATGTAGAATCCTTCCTCAATATCTTTAACTTTAATAATGCCAAGCTTATCGGATTTAGTGCTTTCTAAAGTCTTCCCATTCGCAACATTTTTTATTTTAAATACTGCACCTTCTACCGGAGTTGTACCGTCTTCAGCATAGATAAATCCAATAAGATTACCATTACTTGGAGACTTTGCAGTTAAAAAATGAGGTGAATAAAAAAGCATAAAAGAAAAAATGAGTAAAATAGATAGAATCTTTGATTCCCTGGGTTTAATACACATTATCAACCTCCATTAATTAATAATCATTAGAATAACTCATTCTGGAATTTATTCCTCTTTTTGCACAATGTCAAGTGCTTTTTTTGCTATTTTTACCAACTGTTTACTGCCTATTGGTCACCCTCCACCCTATCATCCTTACACCAACTCCCCTATTAACAGCAGCAATCTCCAATGAATTCTTCCCTACTTTCGTCTCCACAGGAATAGATATAGTCTTTTCCTTTAAATAACCTTCCCACACTACTCTGCCATTAAAAAAGACTGTGACCAAAGGATCCGCCATCTTCCATTCATCATCGAAAGTTATATCCAGGATAATTTTCTGTCCGTCAAGAATAAGGGTTCCATAAAATTTCTTTCCTTTTTTTATCGGATAATTTTTAATATCAATTTTCTGTGGGGATAAAACTTTATCTATCCTGCCACCAATTTCTTTAATCTTCCTATTATCATTCAATCTCTCATAATTATTCCTCATTTTCAGTAAAGTCACAAGGTTATCTGGTTTTATTTCAAGTGCCTTCTGATAATATTCGCCTGCTTCATATACATCGTCAATCTTTTGATAAGCATCACCAACAATCTGTAAGATTCTTACATAGTCAGCTTTCTTTCCCTCTGGGACAACAACAAAACTCTGCTGGAAAAGGCGCCCTATCCTCATAATATCCCTGTATCGATTTTGCTTAAAGGACATGAAAAGCTGGAGCGAAAGAAGCTCCAAATCATCAAAACTGTCTCCCAATTTTTTACTTATAAAGCCTCTGTCCAAAAGAAAAGACTCAAACTCTCTAACCTCAGCAACTTTCTCTTGCATATCAAGATATTCATGCAAGTAGCTTTCAACATCTTTTAAAGAAGCTCCTTCCTCGAGCCGGCATTCCACCATCTTTAAAAGAGTGGACCTCTTCAGATCATTGAATTCCGATAAGTCAATTAAATTCCCTTCTGAAGATAGATTTTGATAAAATTTTATCCTTTTCAGTATATTAAGGCATAAGTTAAAATGTTTTACAGCTTCTTCCATTTCGAAATAGAAAAGTTCATTTTCCCCTGAAAGATACTCACTTTTTGCCCTCTCAAATTCTATAAGTTCCGCTTCTGCCAGATATTTCTGTCTCTCCTCCAGAAGAAGTGATTTTTCTCCGAGGAATTTTGCATACATCCTATAAATCCGTGAATCTTCCGGAAGAATCTCTTCCATAATGCTGTAATCTTTAACATTCATCTCCCAAATTTGCATAATGGTCTGCTGTCTCTTTTTGTCTTTTCCCTCCATGATTTTTCTCAAAACACCTTTGGCAAAATTTCTATCCCCTTCTGAAAGTTCATCCCAGCGTGAAAGAAATATTATTCCGGCCTCAAAGAAAATCTGGCTGTTCTCTCCAACAAGAAACACTGCCTTTTTATATTCCTCATAAGGGCCAAGATACAATGATGGAGAAAGAGTATTTAAATAAATGAGACTCTGGGCAAGATTAAAATGGCAAAACTGAGAGGCCGGATTGATCCTAATAGAGTGTTTGAAGCTTTCAATTGACTTCCGGAAATAATCAACATTTTTATCCTTATCATCCAGATTTTCTATCCCTAAAGCAAAATATGCTTTCCCAATCTCATAAAACACATTATCGTTCACAGGATAATATCTGACAGCCTTGTCAAGAATCTCTATCTTTTTCTCATTATCTTCGATACCCTTTGCTTTGTAATAAATGTGACTATTCCAGTAGATCAATATGTCTATTGTTCCAACGATGATTAGGACAGATATCAGTAAAACCTTCTTTAAGCTCTTCACCTCACCCGCCTCTTTCCTGCCTGCTGTTTTTTGCATCTTTGCGGAATTTATAGGCTGCGGTTACAACTGTCATGGAAAGCACAACAGAAAACAAAAGCATATTTGCAGGAATCTGCAGATTGAAATCCGTAATGCTGTGGATCAGAATACAAATTAATGCAACAATGCTTCCAAGAACTAGCCCCTTCACCTCAGGATGTTTCCTTGTCCTCCAGATCAGAAAGGAACTCACAGCCATAAAAAGAATTCCGCCCAACAGCATAATCATCCCTATCATTCCAAGTTCTGACAGATATTCCAGATAATCATTATGAGCATGTTCAAGACGCAGAGGAGTTCTATCTCCCTCATAGTCATAAGCAACAGAAGAAAAAGTCCCGAGCCCGGTTCCAAAAACAGGAAAGTCAGCAATAATTCTGCTTGTGTCCGCCCAATACGTTGGCCTGCCCGAACGGACAATAGCATTATCCAGGGCAAACCTTTCAAACATAGCTTCAATACCAACATACAAAGAAATAAAAACTATGGCCAGGAACACAATTTGAAGAAAGCTTTTTATGCCCTTTTTCTGATACACTGCGGTTCCAAGATAGAGAGAAGTCAATCCGAAAAAGATGATAAAACTAAAGATCAAGATAAAAATCCCTGAACGGGATTTTGAAAAAATAACTGCCAGTGACATAATTATTATGCCGAAAGTTATAAATAGATTTGTGGAAACTCCTTTTTTAGATAAAGCCAGTAATTTTTCCTTCCATTTTAACCCTGCTAAAGAGAAAACATCTACTCTTGCTATTATCAAACCAATAGCCAATGGAATAATCATTTCCAGGTATCCCGACAGATGGTTGCGATTGACAAAAGTACCTGTCACCGAATCCAGGCCATAACTCTTTCTGTAAAACAAAATCCTTGGATTCTTGTTGTAAAGTTCAAACAACCCGTAGACTGCCTCAAAAACCCCCATCGCAATCAATACTGAAAAAATCCTCATTATCTGCCGCCTGTTTGTAACTGTTTTAACAATTAAAAAACCAAGAAGAAAATAAGAAAGGATCTCAAGTCCCTGCCGTAAAGTATATGAAGGGATAAGAGACAGGCTCATGAACTTGAATCTTGAGAAATCACTATGAAAAAGCTCCTGGAAAGAATAAGTGTTGGGAGACAAGACTTTAATCATTAATTTGGGAAAAGGTATAATTTGAATAAAAATAAAAACAAACAGGGAAAAGAACAAATATTTCGGCCATCTCAGGGAATAAGAAACAAGTTCGTTCGTTTCGGGCTTTTTTCCCATCTTAATATAAGCTGCAACCATCACAAGTACCGCAATCTGAATCACCATAATCGACCATTCATTAACAGATGCTGCAGGCAGGGGGCTGAAAACAATCAAACCTAAGATACCATACTCAATAATATTCCTGCATACTCTATCAGACTTCGATAAAGCCTGTTTTTCATCCTTCTTCATTCTATTCATTTATCCTTTATCACCCATAAAAACTTAATATTGTTTTTTAAGTATCTGTCTCATAGCTGCCATAAGAACGATAATAATCCATATAATAATAATCTCCGCTTTTTACTTTCATCTCATTATATAAAACACCCATAATCTTTGCCCTTGCCTGCCTTAGTTTCTCAACAGAAGTACAAAAAACCCTATTAGTAGTCTTGGTCTTGGCTACTTTAACAACAATAACTGTGCTGTCTGCAAGTGCGGAAACCACAGCCGCATCAACCACAGCAAGTACCGGAGGCGTATCAATTAAGATAACATCAAACCCCTTTTTTACCCCTTCCATCATATCTTTCATCTTTTTTGAATTCAGAAGTTCAACAGGATTAGGAGGGATCATTCCGCTCGATAAAAGCCAGATATTCTGGATCGATGTCTTTTTGAAGGCATCTTTAAGGTAAATCTTCCCTGTTAGATATGCACTTAATCCCTTGTCGTTTTTAGCATTAAATATCGTATGGAGACGGGGTTTTCTTAAATCCGCATCAATCACAAGCACCCTCTCCCCAAGCTGAGCAAACGAAACAGCCATATTGGCAACCGTGGATGTCTTTCCTTCCTGTGGAAGAGCACTAGAAAAGACAATGGTTTTCGGCGGATTCTCAGCATAAGAAAGTAAAATAGAACTTCTTATTGTCCTGTAATCTTCGGATATTGAAAGCTTCGGATAGCGGTAATTGGCTAGTTCGATTTCCTTTATTTCGGGCAGATCATCCTTATTTTCGGTATCTTCTTTCTCTCCATAAGGATGTCTGTAACCAGAGTAATAGCCAGATTTCTTTTTCTTGCTCCTCCCTTCCGGATCGAGATACGGAATCATTCCAAGAGAAGAAAGTCCTGTCAGCCTTTCCACATCTTCAGGGCCTTTAATAGTATTATCCATATAGTCAAGAAGAAAACAGAGCCCAACTCCTCCAAAAAGACCTATAAGCAGAGCAATAGTAAGATTATATAACTTCTTTGGAGAAACTGCCTTTCTTGGCACTTCAGCTTTATCAATAATACTGATATTGCTTGCTTTCAACCCGCCTAACTTAGCTGAAACCAGTGTCTGGTTTTGTTTTTCCACAAGAGAGTTTAGGAGTCTACGCTTATTCTCGACTTCAATATTTATACTGTTATAGAGGATTGCATTGGAATTCATTGTCACAACATTTCTTTTCTGCTGATCAAGCAGACTTTTGAGAGAACGCTCTCTTTTTAAGGCAGAATTGTATTCCGACTCAGCAGCATCCACAGCTTTATTAAGCTCATCAGTCATACTGTCTAATCTTGCCTTAAGCTGAATCATTTCCGGGTAGCTGGGTTTGAATTTCTTGCTTTTCTCCTCATATTCGTTCTTTATTGCTGTGTAGTCTGTCTTAAGCCTCTGAATCACAGGATCGGTAATGAATTGAGGAAGAGAATCTACATCCAGATCTTTAAGCTCCTGAAACTTTGCCTGAGCATTAATCCGTTCTATCTGTACCTGGGTATATGCGTTGTTTAAATCAGAAAGCTTGGTTACTGCAGTACTCTCTCTTTCGCTTAAAAAATCCAGTCCCTTTTCCTGGCTGTATCTTTGGAGTTCTCTCTCTTTGACAGCAAGTTCATCTCTTAAATTCGCGATCTGTTCGCTTAAAAAATCCGATGCTTGCTGTGTCGTCTCATAACGCTTCTCTATAGAAAAATTTATAAATTCTTCTGATAATGTGTTGACTATATCAGCCGACAGTACAGACGAAGTAGAAATGAAACTGACTTCTACAAGTTTTGTTTCACGGATAGGCTTCACGTCTATTCCATTCTGCAGAACTCTAGCAATTTCAGAATAGGGATTTATAGAGAATGATGTTCTTAACCTTCCATTCCTCGACTTTTTCCTCGAAAAAAGCCATTTAAGAGTTACGAAATCCACGGCAGATTTAGAAAAACTTTTCTTTGCCCTTTTGCCTGCTCCGAATTCCGGATGGGACAAAAGATTCATTTTTCTTGCTACTCTTTCTGCCAGGGATTTACTCTTAATAAGCTTCAACTGGGTGTTATAGAACCTTAGATCCCGTACAACAGGCGACTGATACCCGAAGGTATCTTCTATACTTAAGATCCTGGAAGACCCTTCCTCTATATGCAGTGTTACTGTTGATTTATATTTGGGAGCAGCCAGAAAAGAAAAAACCCCTGTAAAAAAAATAAGAGCCCCTGTAAAACTGAATATCACCCATTTTCTCTTAACAATTATTCTCCAGTAAGTCATCAAGTCAATCTCTCTTTGTTCTTTTTTATTATTCATATTCATCTCTTTATCTAACCTGTATTACTCAGATTTGTTGATAATTTAAGGAAATTCATAAAACCTAAATTCAAATTGTCTTAATATAACATCTCTTTTTTTGCAGAATTCTGTCAACTTTTCAATCTTTTCTCTACCAATTTTATCTGTAGAAATAATAATTTCAGAAACTTCATGTTTTCTTACAATATTACTCATACTGTTAATATTCCCTAATATCGGACAGTCGTGCAGGAACTTCCCCTTCTTTTTCTCATCATCGTCAATAAAGCCAACAGGGACACTTAAGTAAGAACCATTTCTTCTAATCTCTTTGAAAAGAATAGAACCTCTTGCCCCGGCACCATAGATAATTACTTTTTTCTTCTCACTTGCTGAACTCCGCTTGTAAAAAAAGTTAACAGCAATGTGGGAAGCTCTAACGCCAGTAACAAAACTTAACAATAAATAAAAATCCATCACGAAAAAGATAATTCCGCCAAAAGGTTGAATCCCAAAGAATATTACAGCGACAAATAAAACTCCAAGCGAAGATAAAACCAGAGCCTTGAGTATTTTCACTGTATCTTCTATGCCGGAATACTGCCATGTCCCTTTATATAAACCCGATAAGTAAAAAACAATAATTTTAAGGGCAAGAAGAATAGGAAGTGTCTGGATATATAAAAGTCTCATTTGGGTGTTAAATCCGCCAAAAACCAGGACGAAACTTAGATAATAAGAAAGAGAAACAGCAGCCAGATCAAAGAAAGTCAGAAATATCTTTTTATTGAGCAAATCAACTGTAAAAATAGGAATAAGCAGTCCATTTTCAAGAATCCTGAATTCCGGATAATTCAAACTTTTCACTCCCGCAAAAAAAGCAACAATAATGGCAATTAGAAATATAGTAACACTCAAGCTGGAGAGAACCTGACTCAGAAAAGCAAAAATACATAGAACCGCACAAATAGCGTACAGAATCATAACAGTCTTCTTGTGAGAAAAACCAAGTTTTAAAATCCTATGATGGATATGGTCCTCATCTGCATCAAAAAGGGATAATTTTTTAAAAAATAATGATTTGGAAGTTCCATTTTCTGTCGGGCGGTTAACAAGAACAATGGATTTAAAAAGTCTCCTGGCCATTGAAAGCATGGTATCCATAATAGGAAACCCAAGAGCCAGAACAGGCGCAAGCACAGCAATAATAGTCGCCCCTTTAGAAGAGCCTTCTATAGAAAGAACTGCCAGCAATAATCCCAGCAAAAGGCTGCCGGAATCACCCAGGAAAATTTTCGCTGGGTGAAAATTATATCTCAGAAAACCCAGGATACTTCCTCCTAAAATCAAAGAAATGAAAGCTATGCCAATATTCTGATTGAAAAAAGCAATTCCAAACACTGTGGCACAGACAATAAAAGACGTGCCCGCGGCCAATCCATCCAGACCGTCAACCAGATTTAAAGCATTCGTAATTCCAACCACCCACAGGATTGTGAGAGGAACAGCAAAAACACCTAAATGGATTATATTTCCACTAAAAGGATTTGCTACCGCATCAATACTGAATCCAAAGACAACAAGGAGTGTTCCGGCAATGATCTGAAATCCAAACTTGATTCCTGGCTTTAGTTTCCTAATATCATCAAACACACCCAGCGCAAGGACAATAATTTGACAGGCAAGTATTGTCTTCCATCTCGGCAGAAGGAATTCCTTAATATAAACATTATTTAAGACAAAACCCAATAATAATGTCAGATTCAAAGAAACAAAAATGGGTATTCCTCCCAGAAGAGGTATTGGCTGGCTGTGAATCTTTCTTTTCGAGGGGTAATCGAGAACATTTGTTTTTGTTGCCAGTATTCGAATTAACGGAGTTAGAAGCAGAGAAATCACGGCAGCCGTAATAAAATAAATCAAGTATTTAATCATTTGCTCTTTAGGATTTCCACTATTCTCTCGGCTGCTTTTCCATCCCAGTATTCCGGTATTTTTTTTCTTATTATTCCATCTCTTAATACTTTGAGCGCTGTATCTACAATCTTATCAGGATCGCTCCCAACCATTATATTCGTGCCTTCAGTAATAGTAACAGGCCTCTCCGTATTATCACGGATAGTTAAACATGGAACCTGCAAAATAGTAGTTTCCTCCTGTATCCCGCCAGAATCTGTTAATACTATTTTAGCATGAGACATCAAACATTGAAAGTCATGGTAGGCAAGAGGTGGGACTGCCAGTATGTCCTGCCCTATAAAATTCAGCTCACAATGAGAAATATTTTCACAATAAGACATCATTTCCTCAAGCTTAAATTTTCTGATTTGTTTAATCGTTCTGGGATGAGCAGGAAAAATCACCGGAAGTTCTCTTGAAATCCTCTTAAATGCTTTAAGAATACCCAGCAGCACTTTCTCTTTATCGACATTCGAAGGCCGGTGGAGAGTCAATAATGCATATTTTCTTATTTTGTTCTTTTCTTTAAGTTTCAGTTTCTCCAGAATATTTGATTTATTAGACTTCTCAATATTACTCAACAGAGTATCTATCATAACATTTCCTACAAAATGTATCTTCTCAGCACATATTCCTTCCTCTATCAAGTTCCGGTCAGCATCCCTGCATGTAGTGAAAAGATAATCGGATATCTGATCCGTGAGTATCCGGTTTATCTCTTCAGGCATTGTTCTATCAAAACTTCTCAATCCTGCTTCTACATGGCCAACAGGGATAAACAGTTTGGATGCAACAATCGCACAGGCAATAGTGGAATTGACATCTCCCACTACAAGAATAAGATCGGGTTTCTCCGAAAAACAGACTTTCTCAAATTCAATCATTATATTCCCGGTCTGCACTCCGTGAGTCCCGGAACCAACACCAAGATAGATATCCGGCTCTGGCAGTCCCAGATCATCAAAAAAGCACTCTGACATCTGTTTGTCATAATGCTGTCCTGTATGAACTAAAACCTGATCGAAACTTGAATTCTTCTCAAACTCTTTAATCAAAGGAGCGGCTTTCATGAAATTCGGCCTTGCTCCTGTTACTATAAAAACTTTTTTCTTTTTCATGTTTCTTTCAAGAACAAATTTTTTCTTTCAATACTTCCAGAGCAAAGCCAGGCAGCACACTCTGTCTCTTGAACCTCGAGGGCTCTCTCATTAAACGGTAAAGCCATTCAAGGCCGAGCCTCTGAAAAAACCTTGAAGCCCTCGGTACTCTCCCTGCAATCACATCCAGGGATCCTCCTATTCCCATACAGATTTTCACCTTTAAAACATCTCTATAACGATGAATCCACTCTTCCTGCTTCGGGCTTCCCAACCCTACAAACAGAATATCCGCTCCGGATGAGTTTATTTTTTCAACCACTTCTCCATATTCCTCATTTGAAACATAGCCATGCTGGGTCCCGACAAGTTCCAGCGACGGATAACTTTTCAGAATATCAGATGAAGCTTTATTGTTAACTTCATGACTCGATCCAAAAATAAAGATTCTATATTTCTTTCCGTCAGCTAAACTAAGGAGATGTTCCATCAGCATTATACCCGGTATCCTGGAAATAGTTACTCCGTAAAGCAGCTTTAAGGCAGCAACTATACCAATTCCATCCGGAATAAGGAAGTCAGTCTCTCTCAAAGCAGATAAAAGCCTTGTGTCTTTCCGTGCACACATCACCTTCTCTGGATTTACTGCGATTATTGTTTCAACTCCTGTACTGGAAAGTGCACCCTCAATTTTTGAGACAAACTCGTCCGGCTTATATGTATCCACCGGAACGTCGAGTATAATTCTTCTTTTATTTTTCATGAGACAAAAGATAAGTTGAAAGGGCAAGAAAAGCCCAGGCCTGGCTCCATCTCATATATGGGATCTTGATTTTACAAAACCTTCTTTTTTGATAGTAAAAATATCCTTTCTTATCCTGCATATTTGTAATCATCCAGTTAAGAACTTTTTTACATAATTCCATATCTGCTCCGTATTTTTTTAGCTGACTCAATGTCACAACAGCCTGGGCAGCACTATGAATATCCAAAGGATAAATCTTATTAAAATAATATTTTGGCTCTCCGTGCTTTAAAAAGAAATTATCCTGATAAAAAATCAATCCTTTTCTAAGCCCATCAACATAATTTTCATCGCCGGTGCTTTCTGTAAAAATTTTAAGGCTTTCAAGTACAAAACCTGTGTGAAAATTATCTATTCCAACTCCCATAGCAGTTTTACTCTCTCCATAAAACCATCCCCCATTATCCTGCTGATGATTTATAACATACTGAACAGATTTTCTTGCAGTCTCTCGAAGCCCTTTCTCCCCAGTCTTTGCATACAATAGACTGAGAAGAGAGGAAGCAAGTACAGTAGCATTATGTACAAAATATTGATCTAAAGGAGAATACGAAAAACATATAGAGCCATTTTCTTCCACTCGATTCAGATCATTTAAAATGAAATCACATGCACTGCGGGCAATTTCAAGGTACTCTTCATTCCCCAAAACTTCATATGCATCTAAAAAAGCTCTCCCAATAAAACTCGTATTCACAACTGTTGGAGTTCCTTTAGGCAAGAAAAATGCCCTGCTCTGCCAATCGAAATTGTATCCCCAGCAGTTTCCACTGTACCCGGGCGACGAATCTTCTTTTAGCCACTTAACAAATTGTTCTATCAAATCCATATATTCTTTTTTCTTCTCTTTTCTATATAATTTAACCATCCCGGATAAAAATAGCCCGATAGCCTTTGGATTCCTCCCCTTTTTGATATTTAAAAATGGTCGAAAGTTTACACTCGATTTTTTATTCAATTGTAAAAAAACCAGTCGACATAATTTATGATTTTTAAAAAAGGGGCACGCCTGAAATACCCTACTGTTTAAACCATCAAAAGGATCAAAACCCACCCAGTTATGATTCTTGCAGTAAGAATTCAATCTACTCAAAGAATTTCTGGCTGTATCGATCAAAATAGACAATTTCTCCTTTATTTAAGCTCTCATGAATCATAAATGTGGCAATCGAGGAGTTTACACTTTCCACAAAAGGCACAGGAATACTAGTGCCTTCTGCAATACTTCGAAGCCATAGAGAGATCTGTTTTTGATGACCTTTATCTTGATGCCTTTTCTCTTTTTCACGCTTCCCTTCACGTATGAATTCAAGACTTTTGAAGTCATCAATCACAGCAATCGAATTTTGGCAGAATATTTCAATCCTTTCCTTTGGATAGCTATTATCTCCGTTTGCAAGATAACTGATGTTGGCAACAGAGCCATCGTGGAATTTGACTAATACTGAAACATTATCCCTGAGTTTATCCCCTCCGATATTTTGAGCGAAAACAGATCTAAAACCTGATCGACAGATATACATGCATAAGTCCATAAAATGACAGACTTCTCCGATTATCCGTCCTCCTCCTTCTTCCTCACTCTGAGTCCAATGGTCAAAAGGGATAAAGCCTGCATTTACACGATAGCTTATAAACATCGGCGAATTTCTATGAGAAAAAAGATTGCTGCAACTTTCAATCAGTGGTGCAAATCTCCTGTTAAAACCGAGCATGATATCTTTTTCGCTCTCCTTATGGGCTAGAATAACTTCTTTCAGCTCTCTCTCATTGATTGCTAAGGGTTTCTCTACATAGACATGTTTATGATTTTTTAGACTCTCTATAACATAATGAGCGTGTAAATTATGCCTTGTCGCAACAATGATAGCATTAATATTTTTATTCTTAAAAATGGAATCTGGCTCTGAAAAACACCTTCTGATTCCAAATTTTTTTGCAACATCTTTGGATAAAAAACCCTCTGCTGCTAAAATACCTTCAAGGCTGACATTTTGTTTATTTTTTACCGCAGGTAATATCGTAGATTGCGCAAAATTTCCGGCACCAATCAAACATATGTTAATTCTGCTTGTTTTCTTCGTTTTTTTATCACCCACTTTGACGATTGGTTTAAATTCCTGTTCAGAATCATATTTCAACACCAAGCCGATAAATTTTTCTTCTTTCTTGCCTGTGATTAAATCATAAGCATCTTTTACGTCCTTGAATTGGAACCGATGCGTTGTAATTTTTCCGGTATTGATTCTCCTTTCATTCAAGAGCTCAAGAAAAGTCTCCATATTTCTCCGTTCAGTCCACCTCACATAACTAATAGGATAATCTATCCCATGTTCCTCATAACTAGGATCATATCTTCCTGGCCCATAAGAGCACGACAGTTTTAAATTCAGCTCTTTCCCATAATACACACTGCGGGGAATGTCCATTTTCACACTTCCTAACACAACAACTGTTCCTTTTTTTCGACTGAGTTCACCGGCTAATTCAATAATTTTATTGCTGTGAGATGTTGCGGTAATGATAACTGCATCTGCTCCTACATTTTGAGTTGCAGATTCAACTAATAATATTGCATTTTCTCTATCCGAGTTTATCGCAAAATCAGCCCCATTTCTCTTAGCATGATCAATGACATAATCTTTTATATCTAAGCCAATAACTACGCATCCTGCAGATTTTAATAATTGGACAGTTAACAACCCAATCAATCCCAAGCCGATAACAACAACTCTTTCTCCAAGCCGTACTTCTGCTTGGCGTAATCCCTGCAAAGCTATTGCTCCAAGAGTTGTGTAGGCGGCTTCTTCGAAAGAAACACTTTCTGGAATCTTTACACAAAGATTCTTTGGAACAAAAATGACTTCGGCATGATTTGCATATCCCACACCTGCACAAGCAACCCGATCTCCCACTTGAAAACCATATGCATTATCTCCAACTTCAAGTACTGTACCGGAAGAGCTGTAGCCTAATGCAACAGGTGTATTTAATTTATTCACCACTATATTATAGGTTTTTTTTAATCCGATCTTCTTTGCTGTTTGGATAACCTGCTTTAGCTGTTCTGGTTTCTCTTTGGCCTTTCCAATATATCCTTTTTTGGATACTTCAATCGTAGCTCTCTCTGTCCCAGCACTTATAACAGAATAATAATTTCGAACTAGAACACCACCTTTTTTTATTAAAGGCAAAGGGACATCTTCAATTATTAATTTCCCTGTTTTATAATTCTGTGTGATTTGTTTCATAAATACACCGCCTCATCTCTCGAAGTAGTCATTATTCTTTGTTTTAGAATTTATTTCGTAGCATATTCAACAAATTCATTATATAAACTCTCTTTTGAAAATTTGTATCTGATTTTTGCAATCTCATTTGATTTTTCTATAATTTTATATTCATTTATCTTATCAAAAAATTCTTTAATTTCTCTTTCATTAAAAGGTAATACCCATCCAACATTATTTTCTCTTACAAATTCTGATGTATCATTTTCTCCAATAACTAGAATAGGTAAATAAGCTGCAATAGAATCAAACAACTTGTTGGGCAGAGTATTCAAATGCATTGGTATCACTGAAATATGTTGATCTTTCAAGTATTGTGGTACATTGCTTGGATCAATAATTCCAGTAAATCTAACATTCTTGACACCTTGACTTTGGACATATTTTTGAACCTTTGGGAGATCATTACCTCCTCCAATAATGGTAAATTGAAATTTAGGATTTTTTTTAATTGCTTCAATAATTGGAAATAAATCTATATTTGGTGTCAAATTCCCAATATAAAAAATATTAAATGTATCCTTAAAATCATCTGAATTCTTTGTTTTCATTTCTCTCCAACGATCAGTATCAAAACCTAAAGGAATAAAAAGAACTTCCCTATTGGGTGAATATCTATTGAACCAATTTTTAAAATTTGTGGATGTATATATGATTCTATCAAATGCACACAGTGATTTTTTTTGGAAAATATTACAGTATATTTCAAACATTCTTTTTTTCATTCCTTTCCTTATTGGGAAAGCATCCGGCAATATATCTCTTATATCCAAAATTAATCTTACATTACTTTTTTCCTTTAAAATTGAACATACCCATATGAGCTCTGGTGGCCTGGATGGTATCAAAATGATATTTCCTGACTTCACTATTTTTATTAAACATAAATAAACTTTAAGACTAAACTGTATATGTGTAATAATTCTAGCAATTGAAATATTTTTTCTATACCCCAATACATTAAACACCTTCAAATTATAAGTTAATTTATCAGAAATATTTCGAATGTATTCCTTTTTAAAATGACTTTTATTCGAATGATTAAAATTGGAAGTTATATATTCAACCCTATATCCTTTCTCAACGAAAATCCGTGCTAAAATTGGATGTCTTGTACCTCTCTGTGTAAGCTTGGATTCAAATGGAGTAATTAAAAATACAGTATTAATAGATTGCTTTTTCACTTAAGAAGTCCTATGTAAATTTCTTTTATTTGCCAAAGTATTTTATTGACTTCGTATTTTTCAAATGCTTCAATTCTATTTTGTTCACCAATCATTTTAACAAAATTGCAGTCCATAATAGCCTTTTTTATTTTCTCAGCTAACTCCCTCACATTTCCTATTCTAACAATAAAACCATTTTCCCCATCAATAACAATTTCTTTCAATGCTCCAACATCAGTTGAAATTATGAAGAGTCCTGCTGCCATCGCTTCTAGTACAGCATTTGGACAACCTTCTGTATAGGAAGGAAAAACAAAAACATCAGCATTATTGAATTGTCTTGTTTTTTCCTTTCCCTTTACGTATCCTTTAATTGAAATATGTTTGTTGAGTTTGTTATATTTAACTCTATTCTTTAAATTGTCTAATGTTTTCCCATCAACAGGATTCCCAACAAATGAAAAATGAAAATCATACCCGTTTTTCTTTAAAAGCAATAAAGCTTCCAAAATATCAAAAATCCCTTTATTATCTTGTAACCTCCCCAGAAAAAGAAACTTCATTGTTTTACTTGCCTGATTGTTTTCTTCATGGAACAAAGATCCATCAAACATCATTTTCGAGACGTGAATTTTTTCTTTTTCAAGACCCCAATTTATCAAAGTTTTTTTGAAATCCTCGGCTAAAACAATTATTTTATCTGAAGCAGAAAACATCCTTACAAATAAAAACTTACAAAAAGAACATCTTTCCAGGAATTGAACAAAATATAGTTTCCAACCATGGATAAAAAAAATGACTTTTTTTTTAAAAAACTTTGAAATTAAGAATAATCCTGAATCTCGAACAATAGGGAGAAATACAAGAGAGCTATTTAAATGCACAAGTTTTATATTTTTATTCCTTATCAAGAAATACGAGAATAAAATTATATCCTTCAAATATTTCCCGACATATTTAATTACCCTGTTTTTCTTGATTGATCTCCTTAGTCCAAAAGTGAAATATTTTATTTCTATACTTTTGTGGTTGAAATAATTTAAGAATAATCTGAAATAATTATTAATTCCACCAGCCTCTGATAGATCTTTGCCTAAAATTAAAACAATATGTTTAGAAATCAAACTTCTCCTTCTTCTTGCTTATTATTATAAGAATCAGTTTTTTCATGGAGCATATCTAGATTGTTTATTCTTAAAATAATAAAACTACTAAAACAAAAGTAATGCACTGCAAATAAATCAGTTACTGCAATATTAGCATAAGACAAAGAAATAACTATAATAACAAAAGAGAAACCAATCATCCCTAATCCAAATGAACGCCAATATGGATCTTTTTCTATCTTAAAAAGGAATATACATTTTCTCATAATCAACAATAACAATAATAAAAACACAAGTGCTCCTAGATATCCAACATTCATAGCTAGCCAAGTTATTCCACTAATACCATACCCCACATTAAATTCTTCTATAGCTCTATTTCTTGTATCAAAAGTTTCAAATCTGGTTTTTAATACATTTCCTGGGCCTTTCCCGAACAAAAAACTAATCTTCCCTTCATCAACAAGAATTTTAAAAACTTTAATAAAAGTTGCAATCCTTCCGTAGGACACTCCTTCACTCTCCAAAGTAGTATATTCTTTTGCATAATTAAATGCATATGAGGGAGAAAATCCTGACTTTTCATGTTCTCCCGGGCTCAAGGAAGGCACAAAGCTTAGAGTGAAATATAAAGCTATCATAAAAACAAAACTACCCACTATGACATATCTAAATAAATTTTTAATATTTTCTTTTAAATACCAGCTTAGAAATATAATCAATAAAGGTAAATAAAAAATAAAGGCTCTTTTTCCTCCCACCATGGAGAACGTTATAAATCCTAATATGAGCAATATGAAAATAAATGTCTTTTTATATAACAGAAAATATGAAAGACAAAATCCAATGACAACTAAAGGTAATACTGTAGACGGGACACCGCCATGCCAAGCATATGTCCCTATCGCTCTCTCATTTTGGCCATAAATGAAAAATTTAATAATTGATACTGGTATTTGAATTGCAATCAATGCAAACACAAAATTGTTAAATATTTTGATTCGTTTTTCTTCCCAGTCTAAATTGATAATCCCTAAAAACAATAAATAATATCTCAAAATTAACCTTAAAAATAATACTATTGAAATTAATTCAGTTTTATTGATATATGCCGACAACAAACATACAGCTAAAAACACAACAATAATCTTTTCCCCAATAAACTCGATTCTGTTTTTATTTATATATCTCGTACTAATACTCTTAATGAAAATAGTAACAGCAAGTAATTCCTGTATCCACATAAATTGTGGAGGGACAACATTAATAGCTATCAGCCAATCTCCGAAAAAAACAATCCCACTTATTAACATTAACATCCAGAGTGGAGATTTCCAGATAACAAAAATCAATAACGGCCCTAATAATATCAATAATTGAGTATAATTGAGGAAGAGAATAGCTCTTCCGATAAAAAAGGCCATAAATATGATGAATAAGAAAAAATAGGTATTTAATGAAGTATTATTATTCTTGATTAATGATAGCATAGATCATTCACACTTTAGTATTTCGATTTAATCTGAAAATTTTGCATAAAAGCTTTTTCAAATAAATTCTTAAACTTTCTTTTTGATCTATCAAGCAATTTAAATCAGATCCAGTATACGTTCATATTTTAATCTATTGAATGGCACAAAAATAATAATGACTTGTGCTTTAATTTACTAATCTTTCAAATATTTCTATATATCTTTCTCCTATCCTTTTTATGTTGTGATTTTCAATAGCATATTGTCTTGCTCTTTTCCCCATTTCATTCCTAATATTATCATTTTTTATTAAATATCGTACATCTTTTACCATTTGCTGAAAAGTTCCAGAATGAAATCCAATCTTATTCTTTGTAATTAGATTATCTGGATCAAAATTTAATGCTATTACAGGAGTCTCTCTCATCCACGCTTGAATATAAGTATTGGGAAACCCTTCAAGTTCCAGACTTGTATTTACCAATATTGAGGATTTTGATAATAGTGCGTCTGTTTCCTCAAATGAAATTTCACCAAGATATTTTAAACTTGGCAGTTTTCTTGATTTTTTCATAAGCATTTCTTGATATATTCCTTTTGCAGAACGCCCAACATAAATGAATTGAACATTCGTATTTTTAAATTCTCTTGCCAACCTGATAAAAACCTCTGGCTGCTTCCAATGCTTTATATTTGCAATCCAAACAACAATTGGAGGGCTTGTTTTTCTAAATTGGGGCAAAGGTACTGGATGCCCATTTGGAATTACAATACTGTCCCTGCCAAAATTTTCTTTAAGAAGCATCTGCTGATGTTTAGTCTGTACCACAATTAAATCTGCTTTTCTTACTCCATATCTGCCAATACGCTCATTAATAAGATTTGGAAAAATCATATGATTAAAAGGAACTTTGTTTTTAACTACATCTTTCCTAGCTGCTGCATTAAAAATCATTTTTTTTGAATATTTCTTTGCATAAAAAACTCCAATTCCAGTATACGGAACTCGCCAGCGCTGATATATTACATCGGGATTAATATTTTTTAACATTCTAATCAAAGGAATCAAATTCAAAGAGGAGTAATGTCTTCCATAACTTTTAAGATATAAATATTTTACATTTTTCCTTCCTTCCTGTGGAGTCCTTATTAAATCAGATATGTAATATACATCATGTCCTTTCTTTAATACTTCATTAATAATCAAATCTGCCTGAATTTCAGAACCTCCTTTAAGAACAGTAATCGCAGCCTGCAGTAAAAAAACTATTTTCATTATTATTTATTTATATAGGAATCTAATAAAGTTAAATTTAAAACATCACATAAAATTTGGTCGTAGTCACTCTTGCAAGCTAAGTGATCTTTTAGAATTTTTTCTATTTGACCTTGGCTAAAGCCAAAGTGATTTTGTGTTTCTACATTTAACAAGATGTTTTTAATATATTCCTTTGATCCAGTTCTTATCCAATAATCATAAGCCCTATATCCTTTACTTTTAAAAAGGATTTTCCCATGTGACAACCTCTGCATACTTCCCTTAAGTTTATAACTCAATTTGTTATAAATTCTTTTTATTAATATATCTGGGTATACCGGAGAAGACACTAAATAACCGCCAGGCAGTCTAATTTTGCTTAATTTTGCAAATTTATTTGTAAGGACTCTTCTTAAAAAATTCTTATTTATTAATAATTCAAAAGGAAGATCTATTGCAAAATTGATAATATCTTTGTCAATAAACGGATCACTTATTGGAAGATACCAATTTCCATAATCTAAAACAGGCACCATATATCTTCTTCCTCGCTGTTCAAGCTTCCAATAATAATACATCTTATAGAAAGGCATATTTGGAAAATTATATACTATTTTATGGAACTCTTTTTTTGCAAACTTCATCAATTCAAAACTTTTATCACCATCATATAATTTGTTTATTCCTTTTGACAAACTCATTCTCAAATGATTTTTCAAAATATAATTATTCAGTTCGTATCTATTTTTAACATTTCTTAACTTATTACTAATACGTTTTCCAAATACTGTATCTGCCATATAAGCAGCTAAATAGAAGTCATTGGTTAATCCAAGCTTATCGAATCCGCCTATAAAATGAGCATCCCTTATTCTTAAATGGCCATCTCCTTTAAATGCAATTTCATTGGCGTAAGAAGATATTTGGTCATCCGGGATTTTAAAAAATTTATATTCAACATCTAGTAAAGCAGAAATTTTTCTTGAAATTTTATCTTCTCTTCCTCCCGGAGTTCCAAAAGTATAAAAAACCAAATGCTTCTTTGTTGAGTCACATAATTCTTTACAATATCCTGCAAGGATTCGCGAATCTATTCCGTCACTCAGAAATAATCCAATGGATTCATAATTTTTTATTCGTTGCCAAACAGAATTTATAAACAAATCATCAAAAATCTTTAATAAATAATCTAACTTATAATCCTTTCCGGGATTATCCGAAGTATTATAACTTCCATATCTTTTTATATTAATTTCTTTTTTTAAATGATCGTAAATAAATACAGAAGAAAATGGAAGAAGCTCTATATTCTTAAACAGTGTTTTATTGGATAACATATAAGAAAAAGATAAAAATTCGTAAACAGCCTCTATTCTATATTCTAAACTTTCTTTGTTTATTAGACCCTTAATTTCAGAACTCAATACAATTTCATTCTCTATCTTTCTGTAATATACAGGTTTAGATCCTATCTGATCAGTTATAACAAATGTTTTTTTCAATTTTCCATTATGAATAGCCAAGGAAAAACTGCCAGATATTTTTTGAACAAATTGAATCCCAAATTTCTTATATAGATCCAAAATTATAAATATTAAGCTCTTATCATTTATTTTTATATTCTTATCATTTTTCCTGTCTAAATAAAGATCTCCATAGATCACAATCGCAATCTTTTCTTTTGGAAGATATAAAGTACGACCCTTAATTTTGTTTTTAAAATCAACTAATCCGAGATATAAATCATCAAATATTATTTCATTCCTTGCGAAACAACTACGATTATGCGTGAGTTTTCCCAAGTTTTTGTTCTTTCTTGAATTAATTTCTATTAATATACCTGGCATTTATTCTTCACAAAATTCTTTATTATCTTTTAAAAAAAGATATGCTACCACCATTAGTAATTTAATAAGCCTACTCAATTAAATGTCTTATTCGATTAATTCTCTCTGCTATACTTTATAATATGCATAATAAATAGAAAGTCCGGCATGATAAAATTCTTAATATTAGTTATATTATACGTGTATATGAGATCTTTTCCAAATAAACAATACTCACCTGGATAAATCAATGGGTGGATTTCTCCTTCTTTTTCTCATCTTCAAAAGTGAAAGAACAAAGGATAATTATTTTCTTGCCTTTGACATCAAATATTCCCTGTGTTACTTTTTCACTCGCAATAAATTACAAAAACCAGTTTGCGTTTTTCCCATAAATGGAAATAAAAATTCCTAAAGAAATCTTTCACCCAAGGAGGAAAGAAAAAAGTAATGTCCAGTATATCTAGAGGCATTAAAAATGCTTCTTATTTAGCAATAGGAAATTTAATAACCCAGATCATTTCTTTTGTTGGATTTATTTATATTGCCAGGATGCTTGGACCTGACAATTACGGTATCTATGTAACAGTTGGGGCCTTTGTTGGACTATTTGAAATACTGCTTCTAACCGGACTAAACAAAACTATTATCAGAGAAGGCAGTAAAGATATCTCCTCCATGTACACCTTCTTAGAAAAAACAATCGGTATAAGAAATCTCTTTATCATAACAGCTATTATTGTCTGCATAATTTCCTCTTTTTTTACCCCATATGAGTTACAAACAAAGCTGTATATTACACTTTTCAGCTTCCAACTTGCATATACCGGTTTAAGAGGATTTTTAGGAACAATTTATCAGGCTACGGAAAAAATGCATTATATCTCAATTTTTGGAATCGCCAATAGAATTATATTTGTTTCCCTATCAATTGCTTTTTTATACTGCGGGTTTGGAGTTCTTGCTTTATTTCTGATATCACTTTTTTCTAATTTCTTAACAGTATTTATAAACTATTTTTATTCACGCAAGTATATTAAATTCAATTTCTTTTCCAAAATACAATTTGATAAAGACTTATTAAAGCAGGCAGTTATTTTTTCATTACTTGGATTCGTTATTTTTCTCACTACTAAGATTGACCTAGTAATGATCTCTCTTCTTGGGACATCAATAGATGTTGGAGTCTATGGAGTAGCATTCAGAATAACACAACTTGGATTGATGCTAAGGAATGTTATTGCAATGGCTTTTTTCCCTGTATTTATTAAACAATTCCATACACATAAAATGAAAGCCCGACAATTGGTAAAATATTCACTATTTTTCTTTGTCATTATATTTGCACTATCTCTGGCAGTATCTTTCTTTGTAGAAAATATAGTCTCAATCTTATTCGGTCCTGAATACCATAATTCAGGAGAAATCTTGAGGGTTTTAATCTTTTACCTCGCTTTTTCTTGGTCGACACTTCCTTTTACTACAGCAACTCAGGCAACTCAGAATGAGAAATACATGCTTATCATATGGTCAATTATGGCTGCCTTAAATATTCCTTTAAATTACTTATTCTTTATAAAATACGGCTTAATCGGAATAGCATATTCAACACTGGTTGTAACTGCCACTGGCCTCTTTCTGATTTCCTATATTACTCTAAAAGTTATGAAAAAACAGGGATATCTAGTATAAATTTCTTACAGAATTAAACTATATCAATGCTTAACATTCTTCGATTCCACCTTATTTTGGAACTCTGGTATTTCATATCTCATCCAACTGCTGTTATCATGATCCCTCAATATTATTCTGCCTGGATTGCCTGCCACTAAACAACCGTCTGGAACATCTTTCGAAATAACACAGCCTGACGAAATAGTTACATTATTCCCAATACTGATTTTTCCTGTTATTATTGAACCTATTCCAACCCAAACATTATTACCTATTGTTGGCGTGCTTTTTATATCTCTTATATAACGTGTCCCAATAGTTACATTATGATGAATTGTAAAGTTCTCACCTATATTTATGCCAGGAATAATAATATTCCTGCCACGTGGCATATAAAATCCTGGACCAATTTTGGCTCTCCCACTTATAAATATAAAATGGAAATATAGTAAGTGATAATTCAAAATATTACGCAAAATCCTGAAAGGCACACTGAGGAATTTATTTCGTTTTTTTAACCGTGCAGTGAACTGCCCAAACCTGTAAACAGCAACAGCATGAAATCCAAAATCAAACATCCACATATTTAATTTATACTTAAATTTAGGTTTAAGAGTACCGTATTTTTGATAATAGAACTTTTCTAAATCAATTCTAAATGGCATTTTATTCTTTTTCATCACTTTCCCTAATATTTAAATAAAGCATTAAAAAAAGGAAACATGATATTAATTTTACCATTCTGCATATAAAAATAACAGTGAGCTGCACTCTATATTATTATGATTAGCCTCAAAGGGTGAGGGAAACACTAAAAATCCCCCTGTTAATCGGCCTTAAATAGGCGACTAACATACGTGTGTAGAAAAATCTATTTTAATTCACTCTTTTGGCTACTTTTATATATTTTCTTGAGATTTAATAATCATGATATCTAAGAAAACAATTATAAGAAGCGTATTTGGATTTATCATAATTTTTATAATTATGGTGCCTAATATTCTTGCCGGAAACGTCTATTACATAGACAGCACAAATGGAAATGACAATAATGATGGCCTTTCAACTTCTGCTGCTTGGAAAACCATAAGTAAAGCAAATTCCACATTGTTGCCAGGAGATACAGTTCATATCAGAACAGGTGCTTATGATGAATCTATTAGACCAACAAATTCAGGCACACCGGGAAATTATATTACTTATCAGAATTATATTGGAGAATCCCCTGTTATAACTCGGTATGTACAATTAACGGGATGGATAAATCATTCTGGTTCAATTTATAAAACAAATATTGATGAAAGCTATTTTTATGGGGTCTGGGAAGATGATTATGCAAAATCTGGTTATTACGTTACATTAACACCTCAAGATTCTTTGCTTGAAGTTGATGAACCGAGTGAATCTTATATTGATACAACAGCAAAGATAGTCTATGTATGGTTAAAGGATGGAGATAACCCGAATAGGCACGACATGAAAATAGGAAGAAGTATAGGAGTTAATTTCCTTTCTAATACTGATTATATTAAAGTGGATGGTATTATAATTAGATGGACAAATGAGGGAGTAAAATTACTTAATTGTGATCACAATATTTTTCAAAATTGTGTTATTGAGTATGCATTTAATCCTGGATTTGAGGTGGTTGGAACTTCTGCTTATAACAAATTTTTATCCAATAAAATATGGAACGTAGGCCCTTGGTATGCAGGCATAGGGGATGGTTTCCGAATTGGGGGCACTGCAAACCACAACCTTTTAGAGAATAATGATATTTCAGTAGTTTCTCATAATGGTATAACATCTTATGGAATTTCTCCAGAATACAATATTATTCAACATAACAAAGTTTATGAAGTTTATCATTCTGGATTAAATATTAATGTAAATCCATATAAGGAAGTTTGGAGAAGAAACATATCTCATGGAAATGGTTCTAGCGGCCTTCAAACAGATTCAGGAGATTGTATAATTTCTTTTAATATATTTTATCATAATGGTTGGATAGGAGCTTCGGCTAGCGACGGTCTTTCAATTTACTCTACAAGTCGAGCTAACAAGAACCATAAATTTTTTCATAATGTTATTGTTGATAGTCAGAAGAGAGGAGTAGCCATTAATAATTGGGGTGGGATTTGTGAAGATGATATATTTAAAAACAATATAATTTATGATAATAAGGATTCTCAACATAATAGTCAGCTCCGATTTGATGGAAAATCATCTATTAATTCTAATGTATATAGTTACAATTGTATCTACAGGTCTGATGTAGTAAATGTAAGGAGTTATGATGAAGGCACAAAAACTTTAACTTGGATGGAATATAATTATTCATCAAATTTTATTAATAATGTACAGCAAGATCCCTCTTTTGATGCCACATATCATCTTAATGCTTATTCTCCCTGCATAAACTCAGGAAACTGGCTTACTGTCATTACTTCTTCGGGCTCTGGCAATCAGATTCCTGTAGAAGACGCAGGTTATTTCTGCGACGGTTTTGGAATTATTGATGGAGATTTAATCCAGCTAGAAGGACAAACCCAGACAGCAAAAATAACAAATGTAGATTACGACAGCAACGTAATAACTGTGGATAATCCTTTATCATGGTATTCAGGTCAAGGAGTAAGCATGCCGTACTATGGTTATGCGCCTGATATAGGGGCATATGAATATTACGAAACCAGCACATCCCTTACTGCTAGTATGGATGCATCCCCTGGATCAGGATTTGTTCCTCTATCTGTCAGTTTCACTGGCAGCGCAACTGGAGGAAGTGAACCTTACACCTACAACTGGGATTTTGGAGACGGAGGATCTTCTGCGGATCAGAATCCATCTCATACATATTCAGAAGAAGGCGATTATACTGTCATATTCACTGTGACAGACGATAACAGCCAGCAGGATACTGACTCCATCATAATAAACGCAAGTGAAGAAACTGATCCGCTTGAAGCTTCTTGTTCGGCCTCTCCGGTTGAGGGCGAAATTCCATTCGAGGTTACCTTTACAGGAAGCGCAAGCGGAGGCACCGCACCTTATTCATACTCATGGAACTTTGGTGACGGTGCATCTTCAACTGCCAAAAATCCATCTCATACCTACACACAGGCTGGCACATACATCGTAACTCTCACCGTAACCGACAGCACTGCAAGCCAGGCATCAGCTTCAACCACAATAAGTGCTCAAGCTCAGATTCCTGCCCTGGCAGCCTCCTGTACAGCTTCTCCTACTTCGGGAGATATACCACTCACGGTAAATTTCATAGGATCAGCAGCAGGAGGCATACCTCCATATTCATATTCCTGGAATTTCGGTGACGGCACGTCTTCAACTGCCCAAAATCCGTCCCATACTTACACACAGGCCGGCAGTTACACCGCAACTCTCACCGTAACAGACAGCATCGCAAGCCAGGCCATAGCCTCAACCGAAGTATCCGCATCCTCCCCAGTACACGAGGTGACAGCACCCGACACTCCTGAAGGACCTTCAACAGGAGCCCCGGGTGTTTTATATACCTATACAACTGGAGGATCATCCTGTTCCCAGGGCCACAGCGTGGAGTATTATTTTGACTGGGGCGATGGGGCATATTCCTCCTGGTCATCTTCCACTAGCGCATCTCATATCTGGAGCACTGCCAGCACTTATGCCGTCAAAGTCCAGGCAAGATGCTCTGTAAATCCGGGCGTTACATCAATGTGGTCAGCAGCAAAAACAGTTTCACTCGAAGAATCCCCTAATTTCCAGCTTTATATTTCCTCGGCAACTGCCTCACCTGCTCCGGGACAGGGTGGATCCACAAATCCTGATACAGGAAGCTATCCATATCCAGCAGGAAATACGGCTCAGGTTACAGCACTCCCTGCCACAAACTACAGGTTCTCAAAATGGACCGGTGATATAACCGGCTCTGATTCCTATAACAGCGAAATCACATTCAATATGGATCAAGATAAATCAATCTCTGCACTCTTCTGCACACAGTGCGGCGATGTCAACGGAGACCTGAACATCACTCCTGCAGATGCTCAGGATGCCTTCGAAATGTTTCTCGGCATAATCTCGAGTACGACGGAAACACAAAAAGAAAATGCCGATGTCAACTGCGACGGGACAGCCATCGAACCGAACATTACACCCGGGGATGCACAGGCGATTTTCGTGAAATTCCTGGGTATAAGTGAACTCCCTGGCGACTGTTCCTGCAGGTCAAGAGCAGATGCTTCCAGCAGTGCTTTTTCAAAAAATAACCAGTCCCAGATAGCACCTTCAGAGAATCAACCCGGGATGCATAATATCAATCTCTCAATAGATGACATCGATGCAAGATTTAAGAGAGAAATAACTGTACCTGTACGCATAAACAATCCCTTAAATGTAAAATCCTTTGGCTTCGATCTTGCTTTCGATTCTGGCACATTTGAATTTGCAGGTATCGAAACAGGAAGCCTTTTTAACAACTTCACTAAGGTCGATGCCAATGAGATATCAGAAGGAGTTGTGAGGATTGGCGGGTTCTCGAGTGAGCCTATCCTGACATCCTCTCCAAGTGTACTCGTAAGATTAAAATTCAGAGTATCGGGAAGAGTAAAAGAACCAAGCTCTCTTTCCATCACAAATACAGTCGACGACATTAAAAATGCTACTACCAAATCCGGGGTGGTTTTTATAAAAAATATCAAAAACAAAATAAAGAGAAATAGAAATGTTTACTAAAAAGACTGCCCAATTTATATTGTTTTTCCTCGTTTTACTAGTGATCTTTCAAACCGGGTGCAAAAAGAATCCAATGGCTCCAGATATGGAAGATTTTACACGTCCGGTCATCTGGATAAATGCATTTGAGATGTCGTTTACAGCATCGGAAGCAAGTGCAAACTCTTCATCTCAGATATTGAAAGTTAAGAATTCCGGGATAAACACATTAACTTATTCCATATCAGATGATGCTGACTGGCTGAGTGTTTCGCCTCCGAACGGAAGCTCCACAGGCCAGATACTCGAGCATCTGGTATCAATAGACAAAAGCGGACTTGAAGCGCAGGATGATAGTTACACATCAGTAATAACGATCACATCTTCTGAAAGCTACAACAGTCCTCAAAAGGTGAATGTGAGTCTGACCATCAGTAAAAGTGTGCTGCCGCAGCAGGATGACCCGGATGATGGGGACGACCCACCTCCCGGAGATGATCCATCAGCACTTTCAGCTTCCTGTTCCGGTTCGCCTGTATCTGGTGTTGTGCCGCTTGACGTAAGCTTTACTGCAAGTGCAAGTGGTGGTATAGCACCCTACTCATACTCCTGGAACTTTGGTGACGGTCAATCTTACTCATCCCAAAATCCATCCCACACTTACTCCTCTGCCGGCACCTACACCGCAATCCTCACAGTAACCGACAGTACAAATAGCAAAGCTACAGATTCAACCACAATAACCACATCCGCTTCACAGCCACCTGCTACAGGCAATAAAATCGAAGTTAAGTGCAATCCAAGTTCTGCTTCAGCAGATACAATAGTTAATGTGCCAATATCTATCAAAGGAAATGAAAATGAGATAAAGGTCTTTGGGTTGGAACTTACTTTTGACCCGAATATGTTTGAATTTCAAAGCGTAGAAAAAGGAAATTTAACAGGAAGCTGGGCAGCAGTGGCTGGAAACGAAACCACTTCCGGCACTTTGAAGATTGGAGGGTTTTTAGGAGCAGGCACATCGATTCCAACTGGAAGCGATGGGTCAATCGCCATAGTCAAGTTAAAAGTAACAGGCAGCAGTTACAGCAGCGGACAGCAATGCCAGGTCAGCATTAATAGCTACACCGACGACATCGCAGGCATGTCTCCCGAGCCAGCAAACACAACATTCACTCTTCAAAAATAGAATCAAAAAAAGGTACCTGGTACATATCCTAACGGTACTATTTCTTGGACAAAAATGTGCCTGGCACCTTTTCGTTCAGATCTAAAGTTTGGACTTCTGACATCACGTATATTTAAACGTAAGAAGGATGACTTTATATAGCTGTGACAATCGATATTTTCAGCCTTGAACTATAAGACTCCCTTAGATTACTACAATTACCAACTCAAGCTTAATAGGGTGTCTATCTTTTTGAGAAAGACTAGATTGTAAAGAGCAAATAAAATTATTATAATTAATCATAATTTAAAATAATTATAGGTGATATTATTTGTCCAATAAATCATTGAATATTCTATTCTTAGCAAGAGAAACCTATCCACTAAATCGCATACGTCTAACTGATTTGTTTGTGAAACATTTTGCTGAAATTGGCAATAAAATCACATGGGTTTTAATGAATGAAAAAAAATCAAATAATATTTTAATAAAGAAAAATAACAATAATATTTTTTATATAACTTATTCCAAAGGGACAAATTCAAGAATAAAAAACTTTCTTAATAGATTCTTAACAGCAAAAAAATTCAAAATATCAAAGAAAATATTAATGAACCATAAAATCGACATAATTATTGCAAATGATGGAATTATTGAAGGCTTTATTGCATATTTATTATCTAAAGAATTTAAAAAACCCTTTGCATTTTATTTATCTTCACTCTTTTTTTCTTTTAATGAGTCAATATTTAAAGAAGATAGAAATTTAATTAATTTAATTAAATACATTAAATCAAAAATAGAAAAAAAATTATATATATTTTTAGTAAAGAAATGCGATATTTTCCATCCAATTTCACATTGGATGGGTAAATACTTCTCATCTTATAAAAATAATTTAAAAATTTTCCCTCTTCCTCTTTGCCCAAGTCAATATTTCATTAATTTTAATTTAAAATTTAATAAGTCAAATGATGTTAATAAATTAATCTATTTTGGTCAAATTACCCCTTTAAGAAAATTAGATTTGTTATTGAATGTTTTTAGAATTATAAATGATAATATACAAGGAAAAGAAAACCAATTGTTTTTTATTGGTAGAATCTATAATAAAAAGTATAAACTATATTTAGAAAAAAAAGCCAAAGCACTATCACTTATTGACTCATTCTTTATAATTGATGAAGTACCAACTCATGATATCCCGCTTTTTGTAAGACAGGCAGATATCGGATTGAGCATTTTACCTCCAATATTAGGATATCGAGTTTCATCTCCAACAAAAGCTGTTGAGTGTCTTTCTTTAGGTATTCCTATAGTCGGAAATAAAGAAGTAAAAGACCAAAAATATGTTATCGAAAAAAGCGGTGGAGGAATTTCCCCAAAATATGATTCTAATGAAATTGCAAAAAGTATTATATATTTGTTAAATAATAAACATTTTTTAAAAAAAATGGGTGCTAATGGTAAGAATTGGGTAATTCAAAACCGAAATTATAATAAAATGGCTAGATCTTTGAATGAAAAATATCTTTCCATTATCAAGGAATACCAAATGTAGATTCATGGGAGCATATACTGATTCTGATAAAATAATCGGTCTAATGATTAGAAAATGAAATATTATGATTCTTCAAAAAAACAACTGATATATATTAGAGAAAAAGCTACCCCAAAATACTGGGATAAACATTGGAACACTGAAAACATAAGACAAAGGATTCTTAATTCAGGAAAACATTCTTTTGTTGCAAGGATTACAAAGAAATATCTTAACCCAGGAGAGGGCCCAATTTTGGAAGGGGGATGCGGCTTAGGCAGTAATGTAGAATCTTTAAGATTAAACGGATACAAATGTATCGGAGTAGATAACGCAAAAAAGACAGTGCAAGCATTACAAGATAATATACCTGAGCTGGATATTCGATTTGGAGATGTCAGAAAGTTAGATTTCCCTGATAACTATTTTGCTGGGTATTGGTCTCTTGGAATTATAGAACATTTCCAGACTGGATATGATGACATAGCAAGTGAGATGTCTAGGATTATCAAACCAGGAGGATATTTATTTTTGTTGTTTCCATATATGTCATATATTAGAAAAATTAAGTCTAAGTTAAAGTTATACAAAGAATTTAATAATGAAGACATATCTGATTTCTACCAATTTGCTTTAAATATAAAATATGTAATTAACGACTTTGAAGAAAAAGGATTTAGGATGATTAAGAAAAAACGAAGAGGTGTATTATATGGCATAAAAGATGAGAATACATCATTAAGCCCAATAATTGATTTCCTAATTAAGCATAGAAACAAAAACGTCTTTACAAAAACCTCTTATTTTGCCTTAAATAGCATTCTATCATTAATATTTGCTCATATATTTGCTCATACAATTTTAATAGTGTTTGAATTGGGGTCGGAACGACTAAACTAACACATTTTAAATAAATCAAGTCATATTCATGCCTAAAATAATACCTTAAAGCCGCTTTTTGGGCCCAAAAAGCCAGCGTTAAGGCATATGTAGATTCCTTTAAAAAAAGTACCATGGATTTTTTCTTTACCTTTTCATTTCCTGTTGACGGCAGATTTTCCTTGTGCTATAAAATTCCCTGTCCTTAAATTTGCCCTGTAGGAGGCAATAATGGTGGAAAAATCACATATATTTTTAAAGGCTTTGCCACTTTTATTGGTCGTTCTCATTCCATATAAATTCGCTCTGCCAACTTACAGTGAAGAGACACTTATCATCGGTCATACAAATAAAGCCCTCGCAGCGGAAGAACCACTTATTATCGGTCATACATGTACAGACATCACTCATCTTCCAAAATACTGGGTAGAAAAGGCAAAGAGCCAGTTCAGGATTTCCTACGGACACACATCGCATGGAAGCCAGATAGTAAGTGGAATGAAAGAGCTCATGCAACAATCAGACACTTATTCATTTAATCATGATGGGAGTAACGGAGCACTTTCCCTCCACGACACACAACCTTCAGGCGATCTCGGCAATCCGGACAGAACCACATGGGCACAGAGAACAAGGGCCCTACTAAATACCCCGGGTTGTGACAGGAACATGATAATATGGTCATGGTGTGGCCAGGCTAATACTTCCGAAGCAAATATTAATCTCTACCTCAATCTCATGAATAAACTCGAAAAAGATTATCCTGAGGTCACATTCGTATATATGACCGGACATCTGAACGGCACAGGTGAAGAGGGAAATCTTAACATTCGAAACAACCAGATACGACAATTCTGCCTAAAAAACAATAAGATCCTTTTCGACTTTGCCGACATCGAAAGTTATGACCCTGACGGCAATTACTTTCTGGATAAATACGCTGACGACGGGTGCAATTACCTGGACAACGGAGCCCAGAAGAACTGGGCTGATGAGTGGTGCACAGCCCATCCAGGAGAATGTTCCTCATGTAACTGTGCCCATTCAAAATCGCTAAACTGCGACCTCAAGGGGAGAGCATTCTGGTGGATGATGGCCAGGCTGGCAGGATGGAATCCCGCAGACTGTGATTTCAACAGCGATAGTACCATAGACAAGCACGACTTGATTGATATAACTGATGTTGCTCTCGATGAGTATGACAAGTGGCTCAAGGACTGCTGGGAGCCGATGAAAGAATGCGGAGACTTTAACGGCGATGGTATCATCGACTCAAACGATATTCTTGAAAAGCGGAAAAGTATGATACAGGGACTCGCGGCCTGGATGCAGAACTGCGGTTTCCAAAATGGAAGAAATTCAAGGCAGCCAAGGAAGATCCCAAAACCTGGTCAGAACGGCAAGTTGAATGATCTAATAAAAGATAGTAATTGGGGATCGAGCTGATCAAAAGTAAAAGGTACCAGGTACCAATTTTACAGGCCCAGTTTTTTCTTCGCGAGTCTAACTGTCGCAGGGTTTTCTACTTCCTCGAGCCTCTCCAGAGCAGTGCTCCGGTCCATATAACCTTCCCGCACCAGTCCTGCCAGCTCAAAAGCATACGGATGAAAACCATGCTGCTCTTTATGCACCATATTTGCAAATGAATTGAGCAGACAATTTGTAGAATTGGAATCCACATCCTCTGGTATCTTCCATCCCAGTTCAGCAATCTTTCCGAATATCTTCTCTTCATCGTAATCAAGAAACACAAGAGGACTGATATTATAAGGAAAATTATACGGCGCTTTAAAATGTTTTTCTTCTAGAAAATATGGCCTTACATCATCCCCTGCCACATCGAACAGCGGCTCAAACACCGCCTTCTGCATCACCTTGATTATCTGAGGATTATTTTTCATGACAGACGAAGCAAGTGGAATCTGTCCCGGAGACCATCCGAACACATTAAAAGGGATATCTTTTTCAACTGCCATCCGAAGGGAGCAGAATTTTATTATTGTAATGCAGGACGTACAGATAGTGCTCGCCCTTGTCAATGTCTTGGGAGAAAACAGGTTTTTCTTTGCACTTGCAGTAAAAATTTTCTTCATAACATCAAAACGCGGCTTGAAAATGATACTGTCTAAACATAATTTCTCTGTAACATTCCGGATATTATCCAGCGCCTGTGTTGAAATAAAACCGTTATCAAAAGCAACTGCAAATACATTTAACCCGTACCTTTCTTTAAGAATTGTCAAAACATAAGTGCTGTCCTTCCCCCCACTGTAAGACATGATAGCGTCATAGGCAGCTTTACCTTTATGTTCTTTTATCAGCTTTTCGAAACGCTGCCTGTACCTGAGTTTTTTCTCTTCCAGATTTTCCGCCCCCCTGAAATTCCGGCAGAAATTACATACACCCTCTTCATCAAATCTAATCCCGGGAAAAGTCTCAGGCAGCACACAATTTATGCATCTTTTCATATTAAAATCACTCTTTATAAAAAATACACTCCGCACCCCTTCTTATTTTCTTAAAGAAACGGTGGAAGCTTCCTCATATTCTCTGTCGCTTTATGCTTGGCACTAAAATCCCTGAAAGCCCTCTTCACCTGTTCTTCATCTAATCTCATTACCTCGCACACATCTTCGTGAGAAATTCCACTCTCCCAGGCATACAAAAGCATGTCCAATTTATCATAAGGCATGCGAAAATAAAACTCCTCGTCGCTCACATCAAAACTAAATGTGTCAGGACTGGGAATCCTTTGTATAATTTCCTCGATGACACCTAGATACTCAGCAAGCCCATACACTTGACTCTTATAAAGATGGCCAATGGGTTCAATATCCACACCTGCGTCTCCATATTTCACGAAAAATCCCTGCATGAGTTCGCTTTTATTTGTTGTGCCGCAGACAAAATAATTCATCTTTTCAGCATAATAATAAAGATGTACCATCCTTGTTCGCTGCTTTGTATTCGTTGCTGCAAAAATTCCGTTCAACATTTCCTTTTTGAGTCTCGCCGACTTCACGCCCCCTCTACCATCGTCCACTGTGAGAGTGAAAAAATTGAATGCATCTCTGGATAACAAATCAGGAGGCAGAGTGATTTTCAATCTGCACTGCTCGTCATATTCAGGGAAAATTTCCCTTATAACTTTATCCCGTCTCTCATAGGTTCCAATGCTCTCAAGCACCGTTGTTATATCGATGATCTCTGTTTTTATTCCCATTTTCAGGGCATGTTTCACTGCATATTTTCTGCTTTTGGGACTGGATTCCCTCTCCGGGAGGATCAAACCGAATACATTCTCTTTTCCAAGTGCTCTCACGCACAGCTCAGCACATACGGCAGAATCAATACCACCGCTCAGTCCTACAACAGCACCTTCTCGCTTCATGGAAAGCTGCTCCTTGCGGATAAATTCACAGATTTGCTTCTCTTCTTTCTTGCAGTCTATTTTAAGGATGTCTTTACTAAATTTCATAATTTTTCTGCCACTGCCTACTGAAAAAATGGTACCTAGTACCTTAGGCCTTTTTTTTCATTCTTCTAGCAATTTCCTCTTATCGATCTTACCGTGTGCTGTCTTCGGCAGAGTTTCTCTTATCTCCACACATTTCGGGACCATATAATTCTCCATATTCCTGGAGCAGTATCTCACAATATCATCCTCACTCAAATCCGCACCTTCTATCAAAACCACAAATGCTTTTACTGCCTGTCCCAATATCTCATCCTCCATGCCGACAACAGCCACCTCAGCAATCCCATATATCTCACAGAGCACATTCTCTATTTCCTTCGGGCTTACCCTCTCTCCTCCGCTCTTTATGAGGTCATCCTTACGCGCAACAAAATAAAGGAAACCTTCCTCATCCATCTTGAAAAGATCTCCGGTATAAAGCATCCTTTCTCCCTCAACCGCACCTGACCTGAACACTCTCGCCGTCTCATCCGGAAGGTTCCAGTAGCCTTTCATCACATTTGGACCCCTAACCGCAAGCTCACCTACCTCACCTGCCGCTGTTATTTCCTCTCCATCATCACCAACAATATACACCTCACAGTTCGGCATTGCCTTCCCGACCGATGCCGGCCTCTCCCCTAACTCTTCAGGCGGAAGATACGACACCCTTTTGCATTCTGTCAAACCATACATAGAATAAATCTTCACCCCGCTGAATATCTTCTGCATCTGCTTGATATATTTAACGGGTAGAGCCTGGGCAGTATTTGTGATATATCTTAGACTCGAAAAGTCATACTTCTCCAGGTTCCTCATTCTGAAAAGTATTGCAGCAACTGCCGGCACAATTGGAAATCCCGTGACTCCCTCCTTTATCATTAAATCTATTATCCTGTACGGATAAATAAATGACTTCTCAAGGACAACCGTTCCTCCGAATTTAAAGGACATCAAGACCTGGTAGAGGCCGTAGTCGAAAGACAGCGGTAAAACATTGAGGATGATATCTTCCGGTCTATTTTCCAGATACTCGATTATTGAGCTTGCTGCCGAAACCATATTCAAATGGGTACACATCACTCCCTTAGGCACTCCCGTAGACCCCGACGTATAAATAAGGCTCGCAAGGTCAATATCATTGCAGCTTACTTCAGGCTTCTTCGAAGGACAGTTCTTTAGAATCTCCCTGTAAGAGACCACATCGAGTCCATCATATTCAACTGCACCATTATCCGCAGATTCATAATCAGTAATAATTATCGACTTCAAATCTCTACACCCAGGCAGCACTGCCTCAACTTCCTTCAAATGAACCATATCCGTAATCAATACTCTCGCCCCATTATCCTTTAAAATATACTCGAGTTTTCTGGCCTTGACCTGAGGATTAATTACAAAAAACACTAATCCTGCCTTCAGTATCCCAAAAATCGAGACCACCGATTCCACAGAAGGCTCAAGAAACACTCCTGCCCTATCCTGCCTCTGTATTCCCCCCTCAATCAAAGCACAGGAAAATTTGTTAGCGTGGTTTTCAATCTCTGAGAAAGTGAATCTTTCATCTTCACATATTAATGCAGCTTTATCCGGAAATCTGTCTGCGCTTTGTTCCAGAAATTCATTAACCAGCATTTCCTGTTTTCCTCTTAATGAAAGATTTAAGTTTATTCAGTGAATCTAAATTGTCAGGGATGACTTCCTTATCTTCCACCCTTATACTAAACGTCTCTTCGATAAATTCCAGAAGCTCCAGTATCCCGGTCGAGTCAATAATCCCTTTCTCCATGAAGGAATCATCATTATCAAATGCGTCCAGTCCTGCTGACGGCAGAAAGTTTTCAACTATAAAATTTCTTAATACTTCTTCCATGTCGTCTGTAGCTTTATGATTTATATTCTCAGTCATTTTTCCTTCTTGCTTGAATTATTCATGCTAATTCCATTAATCCTTTTTATTTTTATACATAAAAATAAAATGGTCAATAAAAAAAAGGGGACAGATGGCTTCTCGGATACCCAAAAAGCCGCCTGTCCCCTGTTTGTTACTTGATACTATTTGCTGCCTACTAAAAAAGCAGCCTGTCTATCTCTTTTAGGCTGAAAATGGCACCTGGTACTCTTTTTTTGCCTTTACGGAAAACTGTACCTGGCATCTTTTATTTTTCACTGCCTACTGCATACTGGACACAGCATCCCAGTTCAAACTCACTAATTCCACATCCCTGTTTAAAGGAGTCACGCTGAGCCTGTTATTTCCAACTTTCGTTGTCAACTTCACTGACACAACGCCACCTTCATCCTTAAGGTAATCTTCCCACAAAACTCTCCCGTTAAATACAATAGTGATCAGTGGAGTAGTTTCTGCTTCCCAGTCTCCCTTAAAATGCAGATCTAAAACCATATCTCTTCCATCTAAAACCAGATCCTTTAAAAAAGTCCTCCCCTTCCTTATCAACGGCCTCCTCACCGAATCTTCCCTCAAACTCAAAATCCCATCTATCTTCTTATTCACCTCTCCCAAATTCTTTTCCTCATTCAACCGCTCATAATTAACACGCAGTCTCAACAGCACATTCAAGTTTTCAGGCTCAATCTCAAGAGCTTTCTTATAAACTTCCTCTGCATTGTAGATAAAATCAACCTTTTGATATGAGTCACCCACAATCCTCAAAAATTCTACATAGTCTTTTTTCTTCTCAGCCGGCACCACAACAAAACTCTTCTCCATCAGCTCCCATACTCTCATTATTTCCCTGTACCGGCTTTGCTTGAAGTAAAGCAGAGCCTCAAATGCAAGCTGTTCGAGGTCATCAAACTCCGCACCCAATTTCTCCTTTATTAAACCCCGTTTCCTGAGATAAGACTCAAGCTCACCACACACAGATGTGCTTTTCTCCATCTCCAGATACTTACGTAGATAACTTTCGACCTCACCACTCAACGGTCTACCTTCGGCTATCCTGCATTTTGCAAGCTTCAGATATGCTGATTTCAGCATCTCATCAAGCCCCACACCATCTATCTGCTTCTCACCTTTAAAGTTCTGGTAGAATCTGATCCTTCCAATTCCATTCACAAAAGATTGATAATGCTTAAAAGCATCTTTCACTTTCAAATAGAGGAAAGCATTTTCTCCCAAACTATACTCATTCTTTGCTCTCTCAAATTCTAAAAAGTCAACTTTCGCCATGTATTTCTGCCTCTCTTCACGAGAAAGCGATTTCTCACCAAGAAACTTTGCATACATCCTGTACGTCTGTATGTCTTCGGGGAGCACTGCATCTATAACATCATAGTCTCTGACATTCATTTCCCAGTTGTGCATCAGGCTTCGAAGCCTTGCCCTATCTTTACTTTTCATGACTTCCTGCAGAAAATCCAGGGCAAATTCCTTATCCTCTTCGGAAAGAACCGACCATTGAGAAAGAAATATTCTCCCAACCTCAAAATAAATCTGGCTGTTGTGACCTGCAAGAAGTGCTGCCTTGCGGTATTCTTCAAAGACCTTGCTGTAAAGGCTGCGGTCCACAGAGACATTACCACTGCCTCCAGAAGCATCAGTGCGGCTGCTTTCAGGGATATATCCCATATATTGAACTGCCTGAGCATAATTAAAGTGCGCATATTTACTTGCAGGGTCAAGCCGTATTGACCGCTCATAACTCCGTGCAGCTCTTTGAATATTCTCCGCCATCACAACAACATCATTCAGGCTCTTCACTCCCCTTTCAAAATAAAGCTTTCCCAATTCATAATAAACAAGCTCATTTAAGGAATAGATTCTTCCTGCTCTTTCCAAAAGCCTGATTTTTCGGCCCTCATCTTCATTTTTCTTTGCCCTGTAATAAAGATGGGAATTCCAGTAAATCAAAATGCTCAACACTGCTGCAACAGCCAGCATCACAATCCCCAGCACCCTCTTCCAGTTTTTATTAAAAAAGGCAGCATCAAAAAATGCACCTAGCACCTTTTTTGCCATTTTTTCTACTTCAGAATGGTCTTTTTCTTCATCCTGCATATTGTCTCCTGTTTTTTGGCTACCTATTGCCCACTGAAAAACTGTACCTGGTGTACGCACCTGGCACATTTTTCACTACCTATCTTCTTTTATTCGTTTTTGTTTTCCCCCGCCAACTGCCTCCTGGTCTAAATGCCTCTTCTTGCCCCCAAAAAGGCGGTTCATCACGATAATCCGTACTTTTTAGTATGCAGGTTGTATATTTTTAGCATAAAGTAATCCAGGTCACGGTAACCATAGGCCATGCGTTTGATAACTTTGATGCGGTTATTAATTCCCTCGACCTTGGCAGTGGAGATGGGGAAGTAGAAATAGTTAAGTATACCGGCTATATGCCTGCGCATCTTTCTGGCGAAACGGACCAGCTGTATTATCCCTGAGCTGAGAGCTTTGCGGATCCAGTCATTGAAGAACCTCTCGGCCTGGCTTCTGGTAGGTAGTTTCCAGAGTCTACGCAGATCCTCTTTAAGCACATAGGCGATATACAGGGGGCGGTTTATGTTCAGGAGTTGCGATAGCTTCTCCTGAGCGGATAGAGACAGCTTTTCCTGCCCTCTCAGCAGCAGGTAGCGGGAACCTTTAATGATTTTCCCCTGTGCTTGACCTTCCAGTTTTTTATATTCCTCAACCCGGATCTCATTTAATTTCCTGGAGTAATCAGCCAGGATATGAAAAGCATCGTAAACCAGTGGGATACCCCGATAATACAGTCTTACAGCTCGGGCAAAAGGCGGCCACATATCCATAGCTATTGCCCGGGGCCGAACTCCAATACGCTTCAAGCGGCGAAAGAACGGTGCTACACTCTCGACCCTGCGCCCCTGTCCTACATAGACCACTCTTCCGCTTTGAAGATTCACTATGACGGACAGATAGCGATGGCCACGCCGGACGCTCACTTCATCGATTCCAAGGTATCTCAGTTCCCTCAAGTCTTTGGCCCTCGGTAGGTTCCTCTTCAACCGTTTGCTGTCAATCTCTTTGATCGTGGACCAGTGGAGACCCGTATACTGGGATACATCCCGGACAGTCATTACAGAGCAAAGATCCATCACATAATTTTCCATAGAGTGAGTATAATGTTTTTTCCTCTCTGCAATCATCAGGTTCTCAAATCGTGTCTGCCGGCAGTTACGGCAGTAAAATCTCCTCATCTTGATAACAGCATATACCGGCTTGCGGCCGATGGGTAAAGTCCGCAGCCTCCTCCAGCAATAACCTCTTTGGATTACCTTATAGGACTTACAATAAAAACAGCGCTTCTTGGCCCGAACCATATACAGGTATATGGCTCCTCCTTTAATTCGCATCCGTAAATGATGATAGCCATAAAGGCCTAAGGCATGATAAAACAATGATTGGGACATCGGTTTTTCCTCCTTTTTTAAACTAAAATCTTATTGAGGAATTTAATACGATGTCCCCTCTCTCGTCAACCTAAAGTACGGATTATCGTGATGAACCAAAAAGGCATGATTAAGGCCTTATTTTCGCTCAAATTTAGGTTAATCACTTTAATATGTGTGAGTTAGCTCGGTCTGACCCCCGATTCTAAGGCATGATTAAGGCCTTTTTTTGATCAAATATAATGTTAATCACTTTAATATGTGTTAGCTAGGTCGGTCTGACCCCCGATTCTGGTTTTTGTTTTTTACTGCCTGCTGCAGATTGATTTTTCCCTGCCAAATGCCTACTGCCTCCTGGTCTTTTCCGGTAAAATGCAATAACTACACTCAGAGAAAGCACCACGCTGAACAGAAGCATATTCGCTGGAATATGCAGGTTAAAGTCCCCGATGCTGTGAAGCAGTATCAGGACAATCGCAATCATCCCTCCAAGCGCAAGCCCTTTCACATCAGGACGCTGCCTATCCTTCCACACAATAAAAGTCTTTACCAGCACAAACAAAATGCCGCCCAGAAGCAACGCCATGCCAAGCCACCCGACTTCGCTAAGATACTCCAGGTAGTCATTGTGTGCATGGGCAAAATGTCTTGTGCCTTTCCAGTTTTCCTCATAAGCAGGATAAACCGCTCCAAAAGTCCCAAGCCCGCTTCCAAACAAAGGATAATCCGCACTTATCCCCACTGTATTCGCCCAGACAACCGGCCGCCCTTCGGCAAGCACCTTATCCAGTGCAAACCTTTCAACTGTGGCGCTAATCCCCATATACAGAGAAATAAAAATAATGGCCAGAAACGTTAGCTTTAAAAATCCCTCTGACCATTTCTGCCTGTACATTATCCTCCCGGAATAAAGCCCTGCCAGGCCGAAAAACAGAATAAAAGCAAAAACCACAAGAAAAACTCCAGAGCGAGAACGTGAGAAGATAATTGCCATTGCCATAACAATAACGCCTATCGTAAGAAGCATATTCCTGTAGAATCCCTTCTCGGATAGCCGCAGCAGCTTATCCCTCCATTTTAATCCGGCCAATGAAAAGATATCGACCTGCGCAATAATCAACCCGATAGTCAGCGGGATCAACATCTCAAGATAGCCCGAAAGATGGTTCCTGTTGACAAAAGTTCCTGTTACACAATCTAAACTATATAATTTTTTATAAAATAATATATGAGCATCCTCCCTCGAAAGTTCTATAAACCCGTAAACAGCCTGAAAAACACCCATCCCAACAAGCGTGTAGACAATTCTCATTATCTGTTTGCGTGTCCTTATAGTCTTTACAATGAGAAAACCCAGAAGGAAATATGCAAGAAGTTCTATCCCCTGCTTTACAGTTTGCGATGGTACCAATGAAAGGCTCATGAATTTTATTTTTGAAAAACCGGCAGAAAAAGATTCCTGAAAAGTATATGTCCCGGGAGCTAAAATCTTAACCAGAAACTTAGGCCATGGAAAGACCTGAACGAAAAGCAGCACAAAAAACCCTATGAAAAGATATTTCGGCCACTTAAGCGCAAGAGAAAGCTCCTCATTCATCCCGGGCTTTTTCTTCATCAGGATATAAGCTCCCATCATCGAAAACACAGCAAGCTCTATGATCAGTACTGTCCACTCATACACAGATCCTGCAGCAAGCGGAGTCCATACAATCAATGCCAGTATCCCCCACTCAATCACTTTACTGCACCGCTTATCACGCAAGGATAGTTTTGGTATTTGATCTTTTGTCTCTAAACTTTTAGTTTTTTCCGATTTGCTCCTAATTCCTATCTTCTTACTCCTTGTTGATTTTGGCATTAAGCTTTGAGTTTCGATTTTTGAATCTTTAGTTACCACCGCATCATGGTCTGCAATCAATGGCTCATGGTTACCTGTTTTAGGTTTTACCTTTTCCGTTTTCTTCTTGATTTTTATCCTATATTTCATCGTTCTGCCTTCTGACTAAATTTTGAAATAACCCAAGAAAGATTAGTCAATGGATTAAGCGACATTAAAAGATTTAGCCTTTCCCCTCCTCATCATCACTCCCGTAATAACGCCTGTATCTATAATATTTACTGTAACCCTTGTAATATCCGGAATAATCACCACGCCTGCTTACCTTTGCTTCATTAAAAAGAACACCTATAATATTTCCCTTTGCCTTCTTCAGCTCTTCGACTCCACTCACAAACGTCTTATTTGTGGTCTTTCCTGCCTCAATAACATATACAGCACTATCCACAATCGATGCGAGAATAACCCCATCTATTACTGCCAGCACAGGCGGTGAATCAAGCATAATCACATCAAAGCCCCTCTTCATCTCATCCAGCATCAGCTTCATCTTCTGCGAATTAAGAAGCTCCGATGGGTTCGGCGGAATCGGACCGCTGGGAATAATCCAGATATTTTCAATCTCAGTCTTCTTCACAGCATCCTCGATAGGGACTTTTCCTGTCAGATACCCGCTCAATCCACCTGTATTCTTAACATTGAATATCCGGTGAAGCCTGGGCTTCCGCATATCCGAATCCACAACCAGCACCCTCTGATTAAGCTGGGCAAAAGCTACTGCCATATTTGCCGCAGTAACTGTTTTTCCCTCACTCGGAAGGCTGCTTAAAAACACAATCGTCTTTGGAGGGCTCTCTGCATGAGATAACAATATAGATGTCCTTATAGTCCTGTAGTCCTCAGAAAGATAAAACCTTGGATGAAGATGATTCACAAGCTCGATCTCTTTTATTTCAGGCAGAGTTGCTGCATCTTTCCCAGGATTATCCTCTCCGTAAGAGCCATAAGAATTATATCCTGAATAATACCCGTATCTCTTTTTCGACTTCATGCCTTCAGGTGGAAGATAAGGAATAACACCAAGCGACGGAAGCCCTGTGAGCTTTTCCACATCCTCAGGCCCTTTTACCGTATTATCAAGATACTCAAGTACAAAACAGAGACCCACACCGCCCATAATACCAACTAGAAGAGCAAGTATGAGATTCATCTTCTTCTTAGGCGATACCGGATCCTTCGGCACCTTTGCCCTGTCAATGATGCTTACATAGCTTGTCTTCAGTCCTCCGAGCCTTGCAGAGACCTGCGTCTCGCTCTGCCTTGAAACAAGGGATTCAAGAAGCTTTCGCTTGTTTTCAACCTCGATCCTTATGCTGTTATAGAGAATCGCATTAGAATTCATTTGAATAACATCCGTTTTCTGCTGCTCAAGCAGCCGCTTCAGTGATGATTCTCTTTTCAAAGCAGAATTATATTCAGACTCAGCAGCATCCACAGCCTTATTAATCTCGCTCCTGAGTTCACCCTTCATGTTGTCAAGCTTTGCTTTAAGGCTTATCATCTCGGGATAGTCAGCTTTAAAGATCTTTCTTTTCTCTTCATACTCGTTTTTCATGCCTGCATAGTCGGTTTTAAGGTCTTGAATCAGTTTATTGTTTATGTACTGCGGCAGAGAATCCACGCTTAAATCTCGCAGTTCCCTGTAAGCCGATTCTTTGTTTATCCTGTCAATCTGCGACTGTGTGAAAGCCTGGTTTAAGTCGGCAAACTTACTGACTGCTGTACTCTCTTTGTCACTTAAAAAGAAAAGCTCCTTCTCTTTGCCGTATTTCTGGAGTTCACGTTCTTTTGCAGCCAGGTCTTCCCTGAGGTTTGCAATCTGTTCGCTCAAAAAGTCAGAAGCCTGCTGTGTTGTCTCGTATTTCTTCTCAATCGAAAAGCTTATGAATTCATCGGCCAGAGTATTCACTATCTCTGCGGCCAATACCGGATACTCTGATTTATAGCTTACTTCTACCAACTTGGTCTCCCTGATGGGAGAAACATCTATTTCATCCTGGATCATTTCAATAATTTCAGAATTAGGATCCATGAGAGAGGCAAGAGACTCTTCGCCTTCTTCAGCTTTTTTCTTACGGGTTATCCATTTCAATGTAATGAAATTTTTAAATCCTGAGATAAAACTATTTTTCTTCTCATCCTCACTGAACTCAGGTCTCGAGAGAAGATTCATCTTAGTTACTACTCTATCTGTCAGTGATTCACTCTGAAGAAGCCTTAGCTGTGTGTTGAAAAATCTTAAATCAGTCCTACCCACTCGGTAGCCGAATTCATCTTCTATACTCATCATCTTTGCGCTCTCATCCTCGATGAGCAGGGTTGCTTTTGCCTGATACTTTGGAGTTGCTGTAAATGTACGGATGCCAACCAACACAATCACAATAGCTGCAAACAGTAAAAGCACTCCTTTTCTTTTTACAATGACTCTCCAGTATTCGAGTAAATCAACATTTTCTTCTGTATCTCTCTCATCCACAAAATCCATAACCTTTCTCCTGATATATTTTTTTTGCTGACTTAAAAATCGTATGTTAAATATCCCCCAACAAACATCCTATCCCTGTTTGCCCAGTAATAATTCGAATCCCTGCTCCACCAGCTAACATTAATCCCAATACCAGTATTCCTTACGACTCTGAAAACAAAACCCACTGTGTGGGTTTTGTATATATCTTTTCTCTTTCTCTCCTCATAACTCCCATCTGGCATTAATGTCATCATTGGCTCGGGATACCGTCCTTCTCCATAATTATAATTGTAATCAATACGTAAAAACCTGGTTAAATAAAACGATATTCCCCCAACATATCTATCGCTTATATAATAGACGCTGTTTGTCCAGTATGAAAACGGGCAGTCCCTACTGTACTGTCCTCGAAATCCAAACCGCCACACTCTGTACTCAACGCTTGTATTGCCGACAAGTCCAGAAAAACCCTGCCTCTCTTCAGTCCTTGGAATAAGCTTCTTATATCCAAGTGAAATGGTCCCTCTTACATTTCCCAAAAGCGGAAACCTTATGCCTGCATAACTCTGGTAAGAATATGAATCCCTCCAGCGGTAATCAACATCTTCAAAATTATATTCTGTATAACCCTCTCTTAGAAAAAAGAAGGTCTCAGAAAAAATCCTGTAATAAAACTCAAAATTAGCATTCTTCTCTTTCCTGTTCAAAAGCCTTGACAGATAAATCTCCTCCCCAGGCATTGTAATATCTTCGTAGGAAATTCTCCCTGATGAAACAGTAAGCCCAAAAGATGTCCCCCTTGCTGTCTCATAAAATAAGCTTCCATTATAAGCTTCTCTATGCTCATTTGCTCTTACATCGAATTCACTCGTAGCCCGTCTTCTTCTATTGCTGTAAGAATACCCTCCTCCAGCAACAAACCTGCTAAGCAGCAGCAGTTTAAACGAAGGACTCAATGAGTTATTCCAGCGCCTTTCCCTACTCTGCTTTACATAGTAAACATATTCCGGATTTTCTGAAAAAGATAGAATCAGATAATTACGAAAAAGAAGATAAGTCCTTATCTCAGGAGAAAATGTGGCCGTATAATCAGAAACAGGTTCTCTTTCCTCCATCTGATAGTATACATTATCATCATAGCCAATATCTCTGAATTGAATCCTCGGATAGATTCTGAATGGACCAATCTTCCAGCGCGCATTCTCTGTAATCCACCTCAACTCCGAAGAAAATGTCCTGTACGACTGCCCAAACACACTTGAAACTGCAATAAGGAAAAATATAGAAATAACAATTATTGTCTTTTTCATCCTAACAACACCTCTTTTTTCAGCATATGATTATTCGGTTTCTCGGCATTATATCAATTATTTCATATTTTTTCAGTATATAAATTTATCGCTAGCCCTCATAAATGATTCAAATTAATGTGACTTATTCACTCCAGATGAACTTGCGATATATGTTTATTTTCAAGAAGAAATATTGAATTATTAGCTACATCAATTTTCCTGTACTCATCAAGAGGCATCTCATTATAATATAGATAAAGCACCCGTATTACAGCAGTATGAGTCACAACAAGAAGCACAGAGCTTTCATCCTTCTTAGAGAGCCTCTTAATCCCTTCTAGAGCCCTGACCTGAAGTTCTTCCAGAGTCTCCCTGCCATTCATCCTGAGCTCAGATGGCTTTGTATTCCAGATTTTCCACTCCTCCGGATACTTTTTGATAACTTCATCCTCAGAAAGTCCTTCCCACGGTCCCATCTGTATCTCTGTAAACTTATCCTCTATCTCAATATTCAAGTTTAAAAAACTGTTTATTATTACAGCACTTTGAACAGCCCTGCGCACAGGACTCGAAATAATCTTTTCTATCTTAAATCCTTCAAGTTTTTCTGCCACATCAAATAACTCTTCCATGCCCTCCTCACATAATCCTTCCATACTCCCACCAGCATAGATTTTCTTCTTATTGGACTCTGTCAGCCCATGCCGCATTAAATAAATTTTCTTCACCATTTACAATTCTCTATTCCGCCCCCCATCTCCCAAGGGTGATAAGTTGGCACTATCACCCTTAAGGATTTAATAATCTCCTCCCTCTTACCGCACTGATGGCTCATTTCTATAAGATGGTCAATTTCAGCCATCACAAATCCGGAGTTTATTTTATTAGAATTCCTGACTCTGAACAGCTTTTCATAATCAGTAGGTTTTACTCCTTCTTCGGCACTCAGTATCTCCTCGTATAATTTCTCTCCAGGTCTTATCTGAGTAAAAACTATCGGTATGTCCCTATCATGCTGATAGGCACTGAGCGTTATCATTTCTCTCGCCAAATCAACGATTTTAATCTGCTCCCCCATATCCAGGACAAAAACCTCACCTCCCTGCCCTACAGCCGCTGCTTCGAGAACAAGTAGAACAGCTTCGGAAGTGATCATAAAATATCTCTTCATTTCAGGATGAGTCACTGTAACAGGCCCACCTCTCTTTATCTGGTCTTTAAACAGGGATATAACACTCCCCCTGCTTCCCAGCACATTCCCAAATCTTACAGAAATGAACCTGGTTTTATCTTTTTGATTAAAAATTCTAAGGAGCTCTTCACCAGCTCTTTTGCTAGCCCCCATGATACTTGTAGGATTTATTGCTTTATCGGTTGATATGAATATGAATTTTTCAACGTTATATTTCATAGACATTTCAGCAAGGACTTTTGTGCCCATTAAATTCGTCTTTAATGCCTCTTCCGGATAAAATTCCAATATTGGAACATGTTTATAGGCCGCAGCATGGAGAACAATCTGGGGCGAAAATTCTCTAAATACAACCTCCAATCTAGTATCATCCTTAATATCACCGATTATAGGAATAATTCTGCTTTTCAAAATTCCAAGCTTTCTTACAAGGTAAAATATCTCTGTTTCATCGATATCGAAAATCATTAAACTGTCAGGACAAAATTGAATAATTGATTCTGCAATCTCAGAGCCTATAGAACCTCCGGCACCCGTAACCAGCACTCTTTTATCTTGAACAAAATCTTTAATCACATCAACATCAACATTCACAGCAGCTCTCCCTAAAAGGTCTGATAATTTTATATCGTGAATATCTGAAAGCATGACTTTTCCATCTATAAGATCGTTCATGTTTGGTAGAATCTTTATTTTTTCCACTATTCCCGTTTCTCTTACAATCTGGACAATTTCCCTGATATCTTTGGAAGATGAAGAAGGAATTGCGATAAGAACATCATCGATTGCATTGTTTTTAACTATCTCCGGGATATCGTGCCTGTTTCCAAGCACCTTGATTCCATGAATTTTAATCCCTTTCTTTGCAGGTTCATCATCCACAAATCCAACCGGCAAATAATAAGAATTGTTACCCCTTGTCATCTCTCTGACTATTTCTTCACCTGCACTCCCTGCTCCAACTATGAGAACTTTAAGTGATAATCTTCCCTCTTTAAAAGTGCTTTTTAAGCCCTCCAATAATACTCTCTTAGAGATCCGAAGAGAGCCAATTAAGATAAGAGAAAATATATAATCAATTAATAAAACCGAACGTGGCATTGCAACATACTGGAAAATCCAAAATACTCTAGTTAGAAATAAAAACAATCCAAAAGAGAGAGAACCAACCGAAATCGCTTTAAATACTTTTATAAGAGTTTCAAGACTTACAAAGCGCCAGGATATATCATAAAGGTTATATATAACTAAGAAAGTCATTTTAAATGCAAGAGATATGAGTATATATAAGGGAAGTATCACTTTGTATGAACTAGGAATATCTCCATTAAATCTACACCAGAATGAGATATACATGGATGCAGAAATTAATAAAATATCAGAGATTAAGAAAAAACATCTCCGCTTAAATACAGACTTTTTTAGAGCTTTTTCTAAAATATTTTTCACTTTTTCCATCAAGCCCCTACCTAAGTTATAAAAAAAATAATTATATCTATTTAAATACTTTGAATTATTTTAATAAGCTTTTCACAGACATAATCAATTTGCTCTTCTTTTAAATTATTATAAAAAGGAAGAGCTATTGTTCTTTCGGAAACCTTTTCTGTTACAGGAAAATCTCCTTTTTTATATCCGAACATCTTTCGATAGAATGGCTGGAGATGAATTGGTGTAAAGTAGTTACTGCAACCAATCCCTGCTTCTTTTAATTTCGCTAGAATTAAATCTCTATTTCGTCGTGAATATTTATCAATTAACCTAACCACATATACAAACCAGCTTATTTTTTTACCTTCTTCAAATTCAGGGATAATTAATTCTTCAAATACTCTTAGTCTTTCATTATATAATCTTGCAACTTTTTCTCTTTTTGCTAATATTTCATCAATCCTTTCTAATTGAGCAATTCCCAATGCGCAGTTGATATCACTAATTCGATAATTATAACCAAGTCTTTCATGCTGGAGCCAGGCCCCATCTTCAGAGCGCCCCTGATTTCTCATGCTTCTGCATAATTTATATATATTTTCATCATCTGTAACAATCATGCCACCTTCGCCTGTTGTCATTTGTTTATTAGGATAAAAAGCGAAAACGCCGCAGTCGCCAAAAGTCCCCACTTTTTTCCACTTTTTTGTATTTTTTTCTGATCCCGTCAAATATTCCGCGCCGGTTGCTTCAGCTGCATCTTCAATAAAACTTAATTTATAATAATCAGCTAATTCCATGATTCTATTTATTTCACAAGGCCTGCCAAAAATATGGACGGGCAAAATAGCTTTTAATCTTGAGTTTTGAGTTTTGAGTTGTTTTATTTTGTCTTCCAATTTGTCAATATCAATATTCAAAGTCTTTTCGTCTATATCCACGAAAACAGGCGTTGCCCTCTCAAATAAAATGCAATTAGCCGAAGAGATAAAACTAAAAGGGGTTGTTAAGACCAAATCTCCATCTTTAATGCCCAGAGCTCTCATACATAGATGGAGACCACTTGTCCCACTATTTACTGCAATCGCATATTTAGAACTAATGTATGCGGCAAATTTCCTCTCAAATTCATCTAATTTTGGCCCCAAACTCAAGTTTGGTGTATTTAAAACTTCTAATATTTTCTCCTTTTCTAATTCAGTGATATCAGGATTGGAAAGAGGTATTTTCATTATTATTTATCCTTATTTTTTATCCTCGCTGGAATCCCCATAGCAACAACATTTGGAGGAATATCTTTGTTTATGAAACTAAATGCTCCAATGACGGAATTTTCACCTATTGTTACACCAGGCATTATTACACTATGGCTTCCAATTTTACAGTTTTTTTTCAGTGTTACCTTCCCCTTCTTTTTATCAATAGTGGAGGCTGAATATATAGAACAATGTGAGCCAATCTCAACATAATCTTCTATAATCACCCCGTATTTGGCATTTATATAAGTAAATGCTCCTATGTCGGTTTTAAAGCCCAATTTTAAATTTTCTTTATACTGCACCATCCAATTATATTTGGTTAACTTGTTTTCTTCAATTTTTGGGTATTTCCAATTCTTAAATCTGTCTTTCATAATATTAATAGTTTCCTTTAAATTCTTCCATAGTTGCCTGTCCAGGCTGATTAATTCCTTCGCCTCTTATTACTTTAATAATAGTAATAAAAATAATCTTCATATCCAGCCACAAACTCCAATTATTGACATACCATACATCATATTTGAATTTCTCTTCCCATGTTATAGCATTTCTTGCATTTACCTGTGCCCATCCAGTTGTACCTGGCCTCAAAGAGGTTTTCCCTAAAACATAATTTCTCTAATTATAATAAAAGCCTCTGCAGCTTTACATCTAACTGTGCTTCCCCTAAGATGAGCAAGTGCTTTAATAGCCTTAAGTGATCTCTCATGTGGAAATGTTTTTAGCTGAGTTTTATATATTTTCATGGCTTCGATTTTTTTATACAAATAGTCTGAAATATCTATGAATAAATTTGGAGTGAAGCTAGGCGTAATATATGGAGCATTCCAATTTGTTTCTGATAATGTTTCATAAGCACATATCTTCTTAGGAGAGAAATGATTTATAGTTCTCGCAGAAACTAACGCAGAATTGAAAATAACTTGATGATCCATATGTAAGTCTCCATTAAAAGGTATAAAAATAATTTCAGGTTTTACATATTCGATAACTTCTAGTAATTTTTTATTAATTTCCCTCTTAGGTATTGTATCTAAATTTGCAGCAGGAAAATCCAAAAATATAGTATCTTTCACCCCTAGAAATTTATGGGCATCTAAAGCCTCTTTTCTAGAAAGTTTAATAAATTCTTCATCAAAAAGCGGAGGATAACCCTTTGTAACTATTACGACAAATACTTCTCTTCCTTCTCCTGAAAATCTTGAAATGCTTCCCCCAACACCTAAAATTTCATCATCTGGATGAGGTGCAATTACAAGAATTCTTTTACTCAAAACTTTTTTTCTCCCAAAAGCCTCTTATATTCCTTGTATACAGTTAGCCAATCAATTCCTAATTTTTCATGTAACTTGATTACTTTTAATGCTAATGTACGTTCTTCTCCCTTAAATTGAACTTCTTTTATTAAAACAAATTTATCATCTCCACATTTAACTAAAGTTCCATCTTCTGTGGTAGATTGAATTTGCCCTGGTAAACCCCAAAAATTCCCTTCCTCTATGTAATCTGCTTTCCAGATAATGAGCTTTCTTTCCTTGTAAAATGTAAATGCACCTGGGTAGGGATCAGTAAGAGCCCTTATATAGGTCCATATAACTTCGGCTGGAAGATTCCAATCGATAAGTCCATCGGATGGTCTCCTTTTAGCACAATAAGATGCCATTTTATGGTTTTGTGGTTTGCGAGGTAATTCTCCTTCTTTCATCATTTCTAAAACTTTTGATAAAATTATTCTCAAATAGTCCAAGTGTTTTTGATAAAGGGTAGTTGCTGTGTCTTTGAGAGCTACAGGAAAAGCCTCCTGAATAATAATATCCCCCGAATCAACTCCCTCATCTAAAAAAAATAAAGTTGAACCTGTAACTTCTTTCTTCTGAATTATAGTCCAAGGAATAACAGCACGACCTCGATTTTCTGGTAAAAGGGCTGGATGATAACCTATTGCTCCCTCCTTAGATAATTCTAATATTTCTTTCTTAAGAATTTGCGACCATCCAATAACAAGAAGATAATGTATATCAAGTTTTCTTAATTTTTTTATTATATTCAAATCATTTATATTTTCTGCTTCCCAGACAGGAATATTATAATTATCGGCAAGAGGCCGAAGATCAACAAAATCAGAATGTCTATAAGCTTTCGAGAGAGGAAGGGTTACAAGGACTATTGGTTTTATATTATTAGAAATCATCGTTTCCAAAGCTACTTTAGTACTTTCAACAGCCCCCATCAATATTATTCGCATAATTAATAGCCTCCTTTAAAGCCTTGTTATTCTTCTCTTCGCCTTTAATAAGAACCTTCAAAGTTTTAAAAATTATTTTAAAATCTAACAGCAATGACCAATGATCAATATACCACACATCCAAAAAGCATCTTTCATCCCAACTAAGTAGAGTGTTTCCATTTACTTGTGCCCACCCAGTCATTCCAGGTTTAACTTCATGTCTTCGGGCCTGTTCTGGAGTGTACCTGTCTAAATATTCAACTAACAAAGGCCTGGGACCTACTAAGCTCATATCACCCTTTAGAACATTCCATAATTCAGGTAATTCATCAAGACTGAGTTTTCGCAAGAAACGTCCCAGGCCAGCAAGACGTTCGCCGTCCGTCAGCAGATTCCCGTCCTCATCCCGCACATCCGTCATGGTCCGAAACTTATAAATGGTAAAAGGCATACCACGCAGCCCCGGCCTCACCTGCCGGAAAAACACAGGCTTCCCGATTCTCCTTCGCACCATAAATCCGATTAAAACAAGAGCAGGTGAAAAAACAATCATCAAAGGAACAGCGATCGCCAGATCAAACAGGCGTTTGAAATAATTTTTATATTGTTCATGACTGGATATTTTTCTCACGAAATCTATGTCCTTTCTATTTAGCTTTTGCAACAACAGATTGAAAAATTTTTTCGAACCCCTGCACACCGATACGAAGTGATAATTCCTGCTCATAAAAAATTTTTCCATTGTGCCCTATTTGGTCAAGCTTTTTCCGAGACATGTTATAAAACCTTTCAACAGCACCAGCTATATCCTGTGGATCTTCTGGCGTGCATGTCAGGCCGACCCCGGCCTTCTCGACCAATGCCGCAGCGTCTCCTCTCACCCCCATCAATATTGGGCGTCCGACTGCCATATAGGCTTGTGTCTTGGAAGGTATCGTAATCCTGAAAAGAGGATCATTTTTTAAATGGACAAGGAGCACCTCTGCTAGGCATAGAATATCGCCGATTTCGCTTTGAGGCCGCCGCGCCAGAAAAAGAACATTTCTCAAACCTTTTTCAATTGCTTTTTTTTTCAACCTATCAACATCAATACCACCCCCGACAAAAACAAATTGAATCTTCGGCAACTTATCTCGCAATAAGCACGCTGCCTCCAAAACCGCATCAAGGGCTTGAGCTTTACCCATTGTGCCAGCAAACACAACATTGAATCGGCCAGTCATGCCAAGCTCACGCGCCAAAGCATCATTACGGCTTTTGCTTTGAATTTTACTGTCTTCACACCAGTTGTATATTACCTCAATCTTATGCCTGGGCACACCGCGCTTGATTAACACCTCCCTAAAACCAGGCGATAAAACAACAATTTTAGCCGCATGTGAATATATAAACCGGCACCATTTATCAAGCATCCAGAGAGCTACTCTATTATCTACCGTGCCAGTTGCAACAAGTGTATCCGGCCAGAGATCCTGGATATCATAAATAAAGGGTGCTTGTCGCAGTAAATGTAAAAACAGAGCCGGCAGACCTATCGTTGCAGGCGGATGATATACATAAATCACATCAGGGCGTCTCACCCCAAAAACTCCCATAAAGGATGCTGATAATGCGAAACTCGTGTAATTCGTTATGCGCTTTATTGCACTGTTATCATGATTCGGATATAGCGGAACCCTCAAAATAAGAACCCCATCTATTATTTCCTGCTGGAAGAATTTTATTTTGTAACCGTCATATAACTTCCCACCAGGATAATTCGGAAAACCGGTTAACACTTCCACTTCATGTCCTAGTTTTCTTAATTCCTTCGCAAATGGCAAGCCCTTAAAATTTGGTTCCGGATAGAACCATTGGGATAAAATCAAAATACGCATCAAACAGAACCCTTAGCTAATAACATTAATGTTATCCCAGATATGACTCAATTTTGCAGTACCTATTATCAATTTAACCACTCTCTGGGATACATTCTCAACTTCATACTCTCTAGGGATAGAATGCTTACTCAGGGATTCTTTTTCTGCTGTCGCCATTTTAATTGCCTGAATGATTGTATCTGGATTCAACCCTGTCAAGATAATGTTTCCTGTATCTAAAGCCTCTGGTCTTTCCATGGCATTCCTAACAGTGATTGCAGGAAACGAAAGGATGGAAGATTCTTCGCTGATCGTACCGCTGTCTGAAATGGCACAAAAGGTATGTATCTGGAGATAGTTATAATCAAAAAATCCGAATGGTTTTAAAAATTGGATATTGGCATGAAGTTTAGCCAAAGATAAAGACTCAAGACGATTCCTTGTTCTTGGATGAGTTGATACAATGACTGGCAGATCATACTCTTTGCAAAACAACTCCAAAGAACGCAAGAGTAGAAGAAGATTTTCCTTGTTGTCTACATTTTCTTCTCTGTGAATGCTGACAATAAAATAGCCATCTTTTTTTAATCCGAGTTTATCCAAGATTTTGGAAGATTGAATCTTATCCATGTGGGTTAAAAGGACTTCCTTCATTGGAGAACCGGTAAGGTAAATGCGGCGGTGTGGTAGTCCCTCAGATAGCAAATGGCGCCTGGCATGTTCGGTATATACGAGATTGAAGTCGCTAATATGGTCGATAATCCGTCGATTGATCTCCTCAGGTACATTGAGATCAAAACAGCGGTTTCCCGCCTCCATGTGATAGACAGGAATTTTCATACGTCTGGCCATGATTCCTGCAATAGAACTATTGGTATCGCCTAATATTAAAACTGCGTCAGGCTTTTCTTTTTCCAGCACCTTCTCAATTGAGATAAGTATGTTTCCCATGACAGTACCTAATGATCCCGGACCGGCCCCTAGAAAATAATCGGGTTTACGGACATTTAGCTCTTTAAAAAATATCTCATTAAGCTCATAGTCATAATTCTGGCCAGTGTGGACGATCTTGTGGTCAACATATTTGTCTAAAAGGGCCATCACGCATGAAAGGCGTATAATTTCAGGACGCGTCCCAAGAATAGTCATAATTTTGAGTTTATTCATATGTCTTATACCTTGCAATAATAAGTGTCTGGTTTCTCTGGATTAAAAATCTCATTTGCCCAGAACAAAACGATCATTTCCTTACCGCCTATATTTTCAATGGAATGGGTATATCCTGGTGGGATGTCTACAACTTCAAGTTTATCCTCAGAAACATAGAAAGATAAAACCTCATCTTCAAAAATATGCCTTAGTTTGATAATCGCTTTTCCCTTCAGCACACAGAATTTTTCTACCTTGGTATTGTGATAATGATTGCCTCTAATGATACCCTTACGAGACGTTGACACAAATATCTGGCCGAAATGCCCAGACTTAATTAATTCTGCAAGATCTCCCCTTTGATCGGTTTTCAAATCTAATTTATAGGAAAAATTCTCTTTATCTAGATAAGATAAATAGGTTGCATGCAAGCACTTCATAAAATCATTAGATAAATCAGGGACAATTAATGTCTTACGAATATCTCTTAATTGATAGATTTTTTTCGCCAATTCTCCTAAAGTTGTTTTGAATGTTCGCTTAATTCTATAATAGCATTTCTCATAATCTTCTTGTTCCCTTGAAACCAATTTGATAAATTCATCAATAACGTCATCAATATAAACCAATTCTATCTTTTTACTTTCATCTGAAATGGAAATGTTAAGGCGATGAGAAATATTGTAACAAAATGTTGCAACCACTGAATTATAATTAGGCCTGCACCATTTTCCAAATATATTTGGTAGCCGATATATATATATTTTTGCCCTATTGTGTTTACTATAATTATAGATAATTTTTTCTGCTTTCTTTTTACTAATACCATATGGGTTGTTCTTAATTGCTTGAATAGAAGATGAAAAGACAATAGGAATTGGTTTTTTTAATTTTCCCAGCAAACTTACAATTGTTTTAGTTAAATTAACATTCCCAATTTCAAATTCCATGGTTTTTTTAGGTCTATTTACGCCAGCCAGATGAAAAATAAAATCAGCCTCTTTCACATAAGCTGATAATGTATTTATGTTATCTTCTATATCAAACTTTTTTATTTCGACTTCTCTCAGTCTTTGAAGTCCTTCAATTAAATTTTTTCCTATAAATCCACTTGAACCTGTTACAAGAATTGTTTTCATAATCAAAATCCTTTATTTCTAATATCTTTTAAGTTCTGTTTGTATATATTCTACTTTTAATAAATTTTTTTTTATTTCTTCTATATTTAATCTATAAGTATTATTTGAGGTATAATCATCTTCTCTTGATATTTTTTCTTCTCCCTCTATAAAATATTTGTTATAATTTAAATCTCTAGAGTCAGGAAAAATTCTAAAATAATCTCCTAAATCTTCAGACCTAACCATTTCCTCTCTATTTAATAGAGTTTCATGCAATTTTTCACCATGCCGGGTCCCTATTATTTTTATTTCATTCTTTGCTTTAAAAAGTTCTTTTATTGCAATTGCCAAATCTCCAATTGTGCATCCAGGTGCTTTCTGGACGAATATATCTCCTGGGTTTGCGTTTTCAAAGGCATATAAAACTAATTTTATAGAATCTTCCAAAGACATAATAAATCTTGTCATATTAGGATCTGTTATGGTTAGAGGTTTTCCTTCTTCTATTTGTTTAATAAATAGGGGAATCACAGAACCTCTTGAAGCAATAACATTTCCATAACGTGTCCCGCATAAAATAATTTTTCTTTTTTCAACCGTTCTTGATTTTGCAATCATAACTTTTTCCATTAAGGCTTTTGACATTCCCATTGCATTTATAGGGTAAACTGCTTTATCAGTACTTAAAACTACCACTTTTTTTACGCAAGCTGCAATAGCTGCATTTAAAACATTTTCAGTTCCTATAATATTTGTTTGTACCGCCTCTATCGGAAAAAACTCACAAGATGGAACTTGCTTTAAAGCTGCAGCATGAAACACATAATCTACCCCCTCCATGGCGGAACGGATACTTTCATAATTTCTTACATCGCCTATAAAAAATTTCAGCTTTTCATTATGATAGGATATCCGCATATCATCTTGTTTTTTTTCATCACGGCTGAAAATACGAATTTCTTTAATATCGGAATTTAAAAAACGACGCAGAACAGCGTTACCGAATGAACCGGTGCCGCCGGTTATTAATAATTTCTTATTTTTAAACATTCACCCACCTGCTCCTTATCTAGTAATGTGTCTTTTTCTGAATCCAAGTAATATTTTTCTAGGAATCTGAAATATAAAATCACAGACCTTATATCCCATTATTTTCAATGCCCAGTAATACATTTTAGATATCAAGGATAATTTGATATTAAGAGAATTCATCTTATTCAAATAATTAACAAATTCACGCTTACCTGCTTTACATGCTTTAGACATCCCAGCATATGCCCTAAGGGAATACTCTCTAGCAAAACTATTTATTAAATCAGTTTCGTTTTCATTGTCAAATATTTCAATAATCTTAATAAGACCTTTATGATATTCCAAATTTGAATATATAGATTTTCTGTCTCCCAGCAGCGAATTTTTCTCACTCGAATCACTTAACCCAAATGCATTTTCACCATCATTTATACATTGCACCAGTGGCACATCGATGTAACAGCCACTATCTCTATACAATACAGAAGCAAAGAGATACACTTGAAAATATATTAAATTTTTGAATTTATCTGCTGAATAACCAATTATTCTATTCTTTTTGAAAATCAATCCCGAAAACAGAATTGAGCAATACAAATATTTTTTCACATTTTCAATCCCTTGGGGGATTAGCATTGTTTTTTTGAATTTACGGTCAAACTCGCCTGTGCTATTGATAATAAAAGGTGAAAAAGCTACTGCGCAGTCGATCTCCCGGAGCGTATCTATTATCTTGTCCAATGCTCTTTCACAGAAAGCATCATCGTCACTTATAAATAATATATACTCACCCCTAGCAAGTTCAATAAGTTTTCCGAGATTACGATCGTAGCCCAAGTTATAGACGTTTGTATTGTATAATACGTAATAATCCTTCTCTGAGACAAACCGATTAACAATTTGCGCTATTTCATCTTTTTTCGGTGAGCAATCCTCGCTCACGATAATTTCAATCAAATCCTTATTTACAGTATCAACACTTTTAAGGCATCTATACAATTCATTCACTCTATTATAAGACGTTATACAGATTGACAAAAAAGGCTTGCGGGACAGCTGTCTATTATTCATATATATTTATACCTAAATAACATTTTCATACTTATAAACAATCAATCTTTGGGCAGGTACCCCAAATTACTACAGTAAATACTGCATATTCAGATTTTCCATTTAAAAATCATTGAGGCACCTTTGATTAATCTGGCCCTAAACAAATAGACCAGATAGCCAGCCATAACTCGGCATGTTTCTACAGTAAATGCAAAATTCCTGGTTCTAACTGATGAAATTATTATCCTTAAACTTGCTAATATATAATCTATTATTCTTCTCATTGGATACTGACGCATTGAATAAGTTTTTCCGAAAATCTTATATTTAAAATCGCCTTGCTCTGACACATGATCAAAACCTGGCGTTAGAGAACACTCACCAATTTTCAAGTTATGGATATTTGAGTTAAGGCAAAATTCATAATCTACGCAATCAACAAAATACGTTTCATTATGCCAGTTTATTCTTTTTAAGTTTTCCAGAAAATAAAGACTGCCACTATTAATTGCCAATGGCACGTCTCTGAATATAAATTTATCATTAGGTGCACCTGAAGCTGCAACGACATCACCAATATTTTTTGCATTGAATACTATAGCGCTATAACTATTTGTAAGATTGGCATTGTAAGCATAAAATTCCTCAATGAAATCCAAAGTGCTTTTATCAAATACAGTATCCTGATCAAAAAATAACAAAGCAGGATAGGAGTCATAGAATGCTTGAGCACAAACAGAAGAAATCCCAATCCCCAAACCTACGTTTTTTCCACAAGTAATATATTTACAATTGTTGTGACTTCTACAGAAATCTTCAACAGTGCCGTTTTGAGGTGAATTATCGAAAATATATAGTGTAAAGCCTGCGGCTAATGACAAATCTATTCTTGATATTAGACTTGGAGTTGGATTGTATATTACAATGCCTATAGCAATTTTTCGCATAATAATTGTCTATTTCGACGCGTTTCTGAGACAATGTCTCAAATCAAAAAATCATTACATTACAGGGTGTGACCACATTGTTTTTTAGAAATACCGTTTTTTCATTTTGATGTTATTGCGATATCCAACGCACGTGCCTAAAGCACATATCATAATGAAATAAATCTGGCTATAACCTATATGACCAATGTAATAATAATCTTTAAGGTTCAGAATAATTAGCACAAATAAGAATACTACAATAAACGCAGATAAATATGGATTTAAGCTACGATACTTATAGGAATAAAAAAGCCCTATGAAGTAAAAACTATATCCTACCAACATTCCAAATACACCTGCGCCAAAAATAAACAATACATAACCAACATCGGAATGAATATATGGTAAATTATCACTTCGCCCAAAATTACCCGTGCCAAATAGAATCTCATAAGTAGTATCAGGAAAGATAAAGTGTTTTTGCAATACCTCTGTAGTGCTAGAATCTAATTCCTGCGATTCGTAATATTTTATTACTGTCTCAAAAGCATAATCAATATTTTTCTTGTATTCTGAAAGATCTACCGTAAGCATTATTGTTATGGCAATAACTATAAAAGCAAACATAAGCTTAATCGATTTTTTTGAAACATGGTGGCATTTTTTGAAATAATCTATTCGATAAAATAATAAAGCGCCCAGAAAAAGTATAATTACTACAAATCCAGTCCTGCCTATCAAGACAATTGAAATAAATATCATAATCTGACCAAGTGAAAATAATATTATTTCACTCAATCGATGCTTCTCCTTATCCATATAAAAACCCCATACACCAATGACAAGTAATAAGGCATGTGTCGTTGATAGCATAGAGAAACCAGAAACAACAATTCCCTGATACCTTACATGTAATACTTCCCCATACAAATAACGCGTTGACTTTTCTGTTAAACCAATAAAGCTATATAAGAAATCTCTAAAATCAGGTGAAAGAAATGTAGCAATGACAATGCTTGAGTGGATTATACCTATTTTGTTTAAATCCACAAAAAGACGAGTTACAAAATGATCGCCATAGATTTTGTTGTAAATATTTACATAAAAAGAACATGCGAATAATATAATAAACCCCTTCAGTATCTGATTTACTACGCTTACATCTCTAAATAAATATATTCCAGAAAAAATGCTAAAATAAGCTAATGCTATAAGCATAAATGCAAGTGTGGCTTTTTCGACAATACTTCCTTTCTGCTTTGTAAAAAAATTATATCCACCTATAAGACCTGGCACAAAAACAAAAAGATAAACAGTTTTGACAGTATAACCATAAATCAGTATATGTGGAGGGAATATTAAAAAAAATAAGCCAAAAATGTACAAATATTTCCTTATTTTCTTCATTTCAATAAATTCAATACCGATTTTATTTTTTTAAAGTTAACAATAAACCAAAATTGTTAACCGCTTATGCAAAGTCCCATCCGGACATTACTGAAATTATATATGAATGGCCTTAATAAATTGATGTTAGAGATTAATCGTAGATATATTTCTCAAAGTCTTCCTCGTCTTTGAAGATATCCTGTTTATTATTCCCAGGGTTCAAAACATGATAAACACACTCTTTCGGTGCTATTTTGCTTTCCTCGGTATGGCATTCTCATATCGACACCAGGCATCCTGTCAATAATTAGAACCGTCCCGATGTATTCCTGGATGAACCCCGCTATACACTTAAAATCGCCGGGTGACTTTTGACTATGGCATCAATAATTATTTCTATTTGAATATCCCATGTTAAATTTTCTTCAGCAAACTTCCTTATTTCTCTTGGTTCGAATTTTTTTGAATTAATAAAGGTAATTAAATTATTTATATCAATTGGACTATCATCTGGAGGAACTTTCAAAATAAATGGTTTATCTTCAAAGGAATCATCAATTTCGGAATAAATAAAGGGAATACCCCGTGCACAATATTCGCTGTTTTTTAACGATTTTATATAGGTTATATCTGTTCTGTGTCTTCCTAAAGAACCAATTGCTAAATCAGAATTGTCAAATAATTCATCCAACTCTTTTCCATTTTTAATACCGTTAAAATTCACGCAATTACCAAGATTGTATTTTTTTACAAGCATTTTGTATTTTTGGGACTCTTTATCATCAGAGTCGCCAACTAGCTGTAAATAAACAAACAGTTGTGGATTATTTGCATAATAATTTCTTAATCCTTCAATTAAGCGGTCATATCCATGCCAAAAGCTTATCATCGCCATAGCAATTAAATAAATGCCATTTTTGTTATTCGAAAATTTCTTCAAGTTTATGGTATCCAAATCAATCCCATTGTTAATTTCTATAGTTTTAACATGAAAGATTTTTTTTTCATTTGAATACGTTACAATTAGATCAACATATTTATGAAAATACTGCCTGTAGAATTCTTCAATGCGTTTAATAATCTTATGTTGAAATTTAGGGTTTTTCTGCTCAGCGTCGTAAGGGTATGTTGGTATTTCCATAACAATATAAACATCCATTCTTTTTGCTTTTTTCAGAAATTGCATAAAAAATGGATTGGCGAAATAGTTATATCTGATATAGATAAGCTTAATTTTTTGTTCTCTAATATATTCAATAAGCTTCTTAAACTTATATTTCCATTTCCATCGTTTATCTATTCCAAATTTTGTTTCATATCTTTCTAGCATTTCACCATTTATTAATCTTCCATCGTATTTATTATTACGATCTGTGCTTAAATATGAAAAAGCAGTTTTAATTCCTAAATTTTTAAAAGCTTTTACTTGAGCTTTTATTTTTTTACTAATCCCACTGGAATCATTAACTCCTTGGAAAATAATATAAAGTAAATTAATTTTCATTTTATTTTTCCGTACCGGCCCTGAGCAAGCAAATCTTAACCAATGCCTTGCCCATCTTACCCGGTAGCACGTTTTCAAGCTCATCCACAAACAACGGATTAAAACGTATTGTCATCATGGAATAATATACAACTCCAAACAAAATTAAAATCGGGGCAGAAATAAAGATAGGCCATTCTTGTAGAATCAGGAAAAGTAGATAGGTGAACACACCTATACTTCCAGCCAGGATAAAAGGTGTGCGTATTGCTTTTAGGTATTCTACAAAAATATCCCCAAGTAACCGCTTTATAAATAATATATAATGTAAAAAAAAGTACAAAAAATACAACACGCATAAGCATACAACAACTACAGAGTTGCTTAATCTCAATGCAAAATATGTTGTAGCTGGCACGAAAAGCAGTATGATAATGTTCCCCCAAAAATCCCAGTTAGCTTTTCCCTTAGCAAGCACTAAGCTGCCACTTGCATTAAAAATGGAACGAAGAAAAACATATACAGATAGTGCTTGAATAATTGGAACCGCAGGATTGGCGCAATTGCTGTAATCCCAGCTAACACAGGTGCATTTATAGATGTGATGAGATTGATATATTTCAAGTAATTTTTCTTGAGTCGCGGTGTGTCATCCTGCATTTTCGAAAATAGGGGAAAGGCAACCTGAATCAGTATCGGATTCACTTGCTGAATCGGCAAATAAATGAGCCGGAAAGCAACATTATAAAACCCCAGGATAACCGGACCAAGCATTGCTCCTATCAGGAGTTGATCTACGCAGGAATTTAATATTGGCCCGTTTCTGAATTGTCAACACCAAAACAGGTAAAGGTGTTAGCAAGTTTACATGCTGCTTTTTTCCACTCAAGCTGGCTTACAGATTGACGATTTACTTTCAGCCGGTGCAAACGAGCCAGGAGCTTCCTTTTATATCTTTCTTTTAAGATCTCTTCAGCCTGGCCTGTGTGTTTCTGCTCCGGGATTGCATAACCAATGCCATCATGATAGCGTTTCGTATTAGACATATTACGTTGATCTGACCCCATGCCCCGAGACAAAACTTATGTCAGGCAGTGCTTTTCTTCCTAAAAATGAAAAACCGGTGATAAGGGTATTCTTTTACCCTGTACGTCTTTATCAGTGCTACGTTTCTTTCTGAAAAATCAGCGATTACTTTCTCCAGCGGAGACCCCTGTTTGTTCATCTTCCAGTAATGCTCCCCGTCGAACCGATGAACCTACTTTTTCACCCTGGGCCTTGGGATTTGAATGATTTTCTGCCCCAGCCTGGGGATATGTATGAAATAGGTCCACAAGGTTTTGGCATCCGGCAGACTAATTACGATATGCTTTTTTGTCATCCGGGATATGCTCCAAAACATGATTGCAGACAATTTCATTAAAAGACTCATCGTCAAAGGTCATTGCAGTTAAATCCATTGCCATCATCGCCTTTTTGCCGTCCAGATCGATTGAAAGGTAATCATATTCCTGCCTGAACTTTTCAGCAAGGCAGTGCTCCGGGGCTACATGCAATAATCTGCCCCCCCGCTGAATTAGGTCCTTATCCTGCAAATCACAAAAAGCAACCCAGCGCAAGCGAGCCGCAGCCCGGACAGCAGGCATTTGGACGCGGATTTAACCCGAATTCAAGAAACTTTCGGAAACCTCTTTCGCATACAGGGCAGTAAAAACGGCTGTCTAATAGATACCCACGGCTAAAGCCGTGGTACTTATCATAACTCAAGCTCCGCTTGACCTAAATCCTGGTTCTCTTGCCATTTTACATATTTTAGTATCTTCTTCTCATCAATCCCAACTGTCGATGCAAAATATCCAGGCGACCACACTATGTTTTCCTTCCAATAAACTTTCGATAGCCAAGAAAACTTTTTCCTTAATCGTCTTGCAGTCATCCCCTTTAGCCTGCCTATCACATCACTTACTGCATATCTTGGCGGAATTATCATAACCATATGAATATGATCCCTCTGCATGCTGTACTCTACTATCTCACACCCAGCCATGCTCTCCGTAACTTTCGGAAAAAGTCTTCTCAAATATCCATGCACTCCAGGATTTAGGATACGGCGGCGATATTTCGGTATCCATACAATATGATACTCCGTACGATATGCACTGTGCCCTGATAACCTAATCTCCACTTCCCTATCATAGCATATCGCCGCCTATACATTCACCCACGGGCAAGCCCGTGGAACTCTGCCCTTCGGGCTTTTAGAGGGAGAATCCATATTTTTTTGATAAGCGCTTTTACAGGTTGCGGCAGAATTTGTTTTAAAATATTTTTCATCTTCTCGAATGCATTCTTATTTATACATTCTAAATACCTTTAATAATATTTCTTCCATAGCATCCCAGCTATATTTCTCTACGCATTTTTGCCTTGCTTTATTGCCCATTTTTTTGGCTTCTTCGGGATTGTTTAAAACGTATTGAATTTTATCTGCCAATTGCTCTGGTTTCTCAGGTTCTACAATCCAGCCGCAGCCATCTAAGATTTCAATATTTCTTCTTCAATATAAAAAACCTATGATAAGGATGCTCAAATACTCTATAGTTCTCCTCGATTTTGAATCCTGATTTTTGGATATTATTTATAATTCTACTCAACGGATAACCTGCCTTCCCTATCTCCCAGTAATGCTCACCATCGAAGTTATGAATAGGTCTTTTTAGCCATGGCAGTGGAATCAGTTTCTTAAATACACCCACTTTAGGAAAGTGAATATATACACGATAAACGCTGCTTGCATCTGGCAATGATAAAACTGCATAAGATTCGGAAACTCGAAATATCTCAGAAAGAGCTTTGTGAAAGTTTTCAAAAGGTAAATGTTCTAAAAGTTCATAGCAATCCACAACATCAAAATAATTATCTGTGAAAGGGATCCTTAACACACTCCCTGTTACATCTGGATTTAGTTTTTTATCAATGTCTAATGTAGTAATATTTATTCCTCTTTTCTTAAGATATGTAGAAACAAATCCATTTCCAATCCCAATTTCAAGGACCTTTTGCGGTGTTAATTTAATAATCTCATCAATCTGATGCCAATAACTAATGAAACGTTCTTTTGAATCGTAGGTTTTATTGAAATAATGGTCTGGTTCTACTTGGAGTTTCATTTTTTCATCCCTACAATTACACATGGTATTTTCACTTTAAATCCATCCCCGCCATCATCCTTTTTTATTTTGTCATTAACACTCATAGTAATTTTCTCTACGGTTCAACGTCCCCTAAAAGAACTTAGATTTTCCTTTAGAAGTAATTGCATTCTGTAATTTAAATATCTGTCAAACAGGTATGTTATGCTAAGACTAATTAAAATACCTATGCCAACAAGCGAAAAAAAACCTAAAAATCCACTTGTATTAATGCTCATTTTTATAGCAAATATAGATATGATCATAATTATTCCGTTTATCAAAGGAAGAGCTATTGTCTTTCTGAAGTTCTTAATTCCACACCTTGTGATTTTAATAGCCATGAAACAAAATCCAATATTAGATACAAAAATGCTTAAAAAAACTACGACTGATGTTCCCAATATTCCCCATTTAATAGTACAAGGATAGATTAGAACAGCTATTACAAATAAGCGAGCTATTTGCCATCTTGTATCTATTTTTGGTTTTCCTACGGCATGAAATATAGGACCTGTTGTCGCTGCTATTGATCTGAATAATCCTGCAAGAACTAAAACTTGCATCGCTGGAACCATAGGCATCCATTTCTCGCCTAAGAATATCTTTGTAAAATCTGGAGCTAATACAAAGATTAATCCTGCTATAGGAAAAGATAAAAATGCTGTAACCTTTAAAACTTTTAAATATACCTCCCTTAATTTTGGTATATTATCCTGCAATTTAGAATACGCCGGAAAAGTCACTTTTGAAATTACATTAGTTATCTCTGTTGCAGGCATATTGGAAATCCTATATGCCAATTGATAAAAACCTAACATAGTAGCTCCGAGCAACTTTCCCACAAAAATATCATCTCCTTGAGTAATTAAGAAAATTAATATACTTGAACCCAAAATCCACTTGCCAAAACCAAAAAGTTCTTTTGCCTTTCCTAAATCCAAACTTAAATGAGGTCTATAAGGATGTATTATGTAGCTCACAAAACATCTCGCTGCATTTCCCGCAAGCAAGCCTAATACGAGCGCCCAGACATTTCTCAAGATCAAAACAGCAGAAACTGCTACAATGAAATCTGCCAATGTTCCTGCAAATTGATATATAAACTCTTTATTGAATTCCAGCTCCTTCTGGAAATAGATAACGCCAATATTGGTAAAAGCCTGAAGAAGCACTGAGATGCCAATGACCTGAATTATGGGTTTTGCTTCCAGCGCATCAAAGAAAGATGCGGCAAGAGGCGCGGCAAAATACAAAATCCCAAATAAGGCAAGACCTCTTAATATTAAAACAGTCCATATGCCATCAAGATAGGATTCTATATCTTTCTTCTTCTGGATTAAGGCGGCCTGAAAACCTGTCTGCGAGAATGTCTCAAGGGTTGACATCGTCAGAAGCGCAATGCCCATCAAACCGAAGTCGTGAGGGGCGAGAATACGCGCAAGAATTATAAGCCTTGCCAGACCGAATATCTGCTGAACTATTCTAAGCGAAAATACCCAGAACCCGCCCCTGACTGTCCGTTGGGAAAGGTTCTTGCCCGGTTTTGCCAGATCGTTAATGGTTTTCTTAACCTCTGCTTTATACATACACAATCACTTGGAAAAGGGAAGGTCCATTTGTAAATAAGCAACCCAAGTTTCGCTTGCTATTATAAGTGTAAATTTTGAGAACTTTGAAAAAATGCTTCTTTTGGGGGAAATTCAGGGTATCATACCTTTTTCTACTTGCTCTTTTGTCTTTTACAAGCTTTTTTGGTTTTTAAACTGAAACCAACTATATTCTCCAAATTTTCTACGAAACTTCTATTTTAAAGTGGGCGGCCTGTCCGTTCAGATTGTATTTACCAAGTTTTATGTTACAGATAATATTTGTAAGCTGCCCAGAATCATAAATATCCCCATAATGTAAAAATAGTTTTGTTCCCGAGAGATGCGGGTCCTTATATATATATGTTCGATCTGACCTGTATTAAATGTGCTAAATGTGCTTGACATACGGATTAAACCATGAACCTCGTATTCTTTGTATAAAAGGAATTCAGCAAGATAGGGACCATCTTGCCCTGTGATGCCTGTTATGAGGGCTTTTTTCATTCTTTATGAAATTTGGGCGCACCCCAACTATACTTGCTACCTTAATTGTGTTCTGAGAGTTCATTTTTATCCTGGAACAGCCTAAATTTTAAGAATATCTAGGATCTTCTGAAAAAAGATTTTTAGCTTTCATCTCCACCTTTTCCCAATTAGCTTTGACCATTATCTTTACCAATTCTTCAAACTTAACTTTCGATTCCCAGCTAAGTTCTCTTTTTACTTCTTAGTAATCACCCATTAGTAACTCAACTTCAGTTGGGCTGTAATAGCGAGTATCAACTTCTACAAGAACCTTACCAGTTTTTTTATCTATTCCCCTTTCATTCTCATATTCACCTGTCCATTCCAAGTTCATATACAGTTCTTTAAAAGCAAGATCACAAAATTATCTAACTGTATGTGTTTCTCCCGTTGCCAGAACATAATCATCAGGTTTATCATTCTGAAGTATCACCCACATTCCTTCGCAGTATTCAGGTGCAAATCCCCAGTCACGTTTAGCATTTAGATTTCCGAGATAGAGCTTATCCTGCAGAGAAGCTTTTATCCGAACGGCAGCTCGTGTAATTTTCCTTGTAACAAATTATTTTGCACATGGGAATATCCTTTAAGGATGCTACGATTCTATGGCTTCAAGGCTAACTATCTTATTTTCTAAATATTCTTGAAGTGCCGTTTTCCAATCTGGCATTACATTAATATCTTTTTCTTTTAATATTTTGTTTTCTAGCACTGAAAATTTTGGTTTTTTTAGTGTCTTATTAAAAAATGAGGATTTCACTTCTTCAATTTCAACTTTTAAAACTAAATTGCTATAAAGGTATTTCCCCATCTCAACCCAGTTGCAGTATCCTTCGCTGGTTGCATGCACTACTCCTTTAATATTATTTTCAATTATTTTTTTTATCTGTTTTGCTAAATCTTTTGCATACGTTGGAGAAACATACTCATCTTTAACTAATTTTACCAGCTTATTATTTCTGGCAATTTTTATTAGTTTATCTACTATATTCTGCGATTTATTTATACTTTTTCCATAAAGAGCTGAAGTTCTAATTATGACGTAATTATTTGAATAGAATTGGATTAATTTCTCACCTATGTATTTAGATAATCCGTAATAATTAATTGGATTTGGAATATCAGTTTCAACATATGGGCTTTGTTTTTTCCCGGAAAACACATAATCAGTACTAATATGACAAAAAAGTATATTGTATTTATTGCACAAATCAATAAGGCTTTGTAAAGATAAGGCGTTTACATTTATAGCATCATACTGCTCAATTTCAGCCTTATAAACATCAGTATATGCAGAGCAATTAATAATAACATCTGAGGAAAATTCTTTAATTTTTTTCTTATAAGTGACAGGCTTTGTAATATCAAATTCAGGTAAATCTAAACCACAATAACTAATACCTTCTTTTTTAAATAACTCACATAGTGCAGTACCTAATTGGCCTTTTGAGCCTAAAACAATAAATTTATCATTCATTTAAATATATGAAATCTTTGTCGATATTTTTAAATAAATTATTCTGTAAATCTTTTTCTGATACAATGGGATTATTAATGCCCCAATCTATTGATAAATCAGTATCATTATAAAGAATTCCTCTTTCATCTTCTGATGAATAAAATGCAGTGCATTTATATTGAACAATCGTATTGTCTTCAAGTGTAGAAAAACCATGAGCAAATCCTTCTGGAATCCATAATTGGAGAAAATTACGAGAAGATAATTCTACAGCTATATATTGCCCAAAAGTAGGAGAGCCAAATCTTATATCTACAGCAATATCTCTGATCTTTCCAATTACTACTCTGACTAACTTACCTTGTGCGTTTTTGCCTACCTGGTAATGTAATCCTCTTATTGTGCTCTTTTTTGATTTAGATTGGTTGTCCTGAATAAATTTTTTTGATGTGATAATTTCTTGATATTTTTTTTGATTAAATGATTCAAAAAAATATCCCCGGTCATCATAAAATATATCAGGTTCGATTATCAGCAATCCATTGATTTTTGTTTTTTTAACATTCATCGATTTTTGTACATTTTGTTATAGTAATCTCTATAATCACCAGAAACTATTCTTTGAAGCCAATCTTTATTATCCAAATACCATTGAATAGTTTTTTCTAAACCTTTATCAAAATCGACCTTTTTCTCCCAGTTAAGTTCATTTTTTATCTTATCGCAATTAAGAGCATATCTTTTGTCATGTCCTTCTCTGTCTTTTACAAAAGTGATAAGCTTTTTATAATAATCTTTGGTCTTATTCAGCTTCTTTGCTGCTTTTTCACAAAGAAGATTTACCAAATCAATGTTCTTCCATTCGTTTTCGCCACCTATATTATATGTTTCACCTCTAGTGCCGCACTTTATTATTTCCCAAATTCCCTTGCAGTGGTCTTCAACATAAAGCCAGTCACGAATATTTTGACCATCCCCATAAACCGGCAATTCTTTCTCTTCCAATATATTATTTATCATTAAAGGAATTAATTTCTCTGGGAATTGGTATGGACCATAATTATTAGAACAATTCGAGATGGTTATGGGAATATTATAGGTGTGATAATATGCTTTTACTAAATGATCAGAAGAAGCTTTTGAAGCAGAATAAGGACTTCTAGGATTATATGGAGTTGTTTCATAGAAATAGCCGGTATCTCCCAATTCTCCATATACTTCGTCAGTTGATACATGATGGAAAAGGACATCTTTTTTGCTTTTAGTCCAGTACTTCCTTGCCAAATCCAATAAATTAAAAGTCCCAATAATATTTGTTTGAATAAATTCTGAGGGTCCAAAAATAGATCTATCAACATGTGACTCAGCAGCAAAATGAATTATTATTTCAGGTCTGTATTTATTAAAAATGCTTTTCAAAGCACTATAATAACAAATATCAACTTTTTCAAAAAAATATCTTGTTTGACTATATTTATCATCAATTTCCTTTAGATTTTCTAGATTTCCTGAATATGTTAATTTATCTACGTTAATTATCTTACCCTTAAAATCATTTAATTTAAAAATGAAATGAATAAAATTTGAACCTATAAAACCAGCTCCACCTGTTACTAGTATTTTTAATTCTGGATTTTTAATATCTAATTTATCTTTATTCACTTCTGGTATTCTCTATGTGATATCTGATTTTTATAAACATTTATTAAATATTTTTTATAACTGCAATCAGGAATATCTTTAATAAGCTCTTTTAACTGTTCAATACTAATGAAATTCATCATATAAGCAACTTCTTCTATACAAGCGACCTTTAGTCCCTGTCTATTTTCTATTGCTCCAATAAATGATGAGGCTTCCATTAAAGATTGAGGCGTACCAGTATCCAACCAAGCAACCCCGCGTCCGAATAATTCAACTTTTAATTTGCCTCTTTTTAAATAATCTTTATTAACATCTGTAATTTCCAATTCACCTCTGGCGGATGGTTTTAGATTTTTAGAAATATTTATTACGTCATTATCGTAAACATATAATCCAACTAATGCATAATTTGATTTTGGTTTCTCCGGCTTTTCTTCTATAGAAATTACATTGCTATTATGGTCGAATTCTACGACTCCATAACGTTCTGGATTTCTAACGTGATACCCAAAAACAGTCGCATTATTATTGGCTTTTACTGCCCCCCGAATAAAATCCAATTTCCCGTAAAATATATTATCACCCAGAATCAATGTAACTGAATCACCGTCAATAAATTCTTCACCTACAATAAATGCATCTGCAATGCCTCGTGGTTTTTCTTGGATGGCATATTCTATTTTTAAACCTAGATGAGAGCCATCTGAAAATAATTTTTTATAAAGTGGAACTGTTTCTTTATCCGATATTATTAGAATTTCCCTAATTCCTGCTAACATCAGGATTGATAAGGGATAATAAATCATAGGTTTATCATAAACCATTATTAACTGCTTACTGTAGATATTTGAGGTGGGATAAAGGCGGGAGCCGGTACCACCTGCTAATATTATTCCTTTCATTTTGTTCTTTTTCCTTTCATTTGACTTTTTACTCAAATATTCCCAAGACACCAAGAGAATAGGCCCTTTTGTCTGATTTAGCCTTGAGTTTTGAAAGAAGAATGAAATTTCCCATAGAAAGCTTCTCTGAAGTATACATCATGTTACCTGTTCCCAAGTCATAAGGAACACCTACAGAATTTTCAAAGACATAACCCATGATGTCTCCTTTATTGACTGATACAGGTACTTTGAACTCAAATTGTTTAAGCCCGGCTTTTTCTATTATGAAAGCAGCCGATTCCCATACGACAAACCATCCTTTTCCGCCCTGTCGGAGTACCAGTACATGGTAGGAACAAGGAATTGTAAAAAACCCCCTTGTTCCAAGCATTGTTCCATTTGAAGGCATCGCATTTTTTACTAAAACAGCAGTATATGGCATGTTTTTTTTAAAACTCTCGCCTGTTTTCTTGTTGAATAGAACACCTGAAGCGATATAACTTGCTGCAGCCGTGTTCCCATCAGAAGAAACCGCCACTTCAATTGGCCCGAGTTGAAGATCCTTTGTTCCTACTACGGACCATGCATTATGTGTCAATTCCCCTATCCTTTCCCGCTCCCCTTCTGTTTCCAGGGAAAGGGTGTCCAGGAAAGTATCGAGATTTTCTTTAACAGTACTTTCATAGTAAATACGGATAAGATTTTTAATGAGATCTACATCATTTTGGGCATGGACTTGTATTGGTAGTAAAGTAAGAAGGAACATAATCAAATTCGCTATCGATATTAATTTAAATCTCATCATTGATATGCCTTTCTGCTAAACTTTACTCCATATTTTGCTGTTCTCCTGGTTGAATGTCCTTCACTATCTTTTAACTCGACTATAATAGGCATGAAGAGTACGTCTTCCCATGATTCGGCTGCATCCTGGAATTTACGATGTATCTGATAAAAAGTCTTGGCATTTTCATAGAGTATCTTGAGAGCTTCTGTGTAGGGATCTACAGGCATTCCCTTCGCCAGGTCTGAAAACGACTGGCAGGTGTCCAAGAGACCGATGGTGGTGTGCAGACCGTTAAGCATGGCATCGGGCGATTCTCTTCCTGATTCTTCCCTAGTCGAGATTTTTTGATCTTTAGGAAGATTCCTATATGCGGCCATTCCTTCTTGAACGTTTTTCTGGGAACTCAGGATATAATCCCCAATATCAACAGCCTTTGTGGCTAATGTACCATCAGGTGTAACGAATTTACTAACCACGGAGAAAGCGCTGTCTTTAGCCTTCGCGAGATTCTCGGCCGTAAATGGGAGTTCGACTCCCTTTTTTGGCTGACCGGGAAATAGATCGATGGATCAGCCCAAACTTTTATCTTTCCCAAAAGCATAGAAGGCGGGATATAGATGACTGTCCCTTCCCCTTTTTCATTTGTTTTTATATATACCGAGGTGTTTCCGCTGCGCTCGAGCCATCCACCGTCAAGATATGGTATGTGGAGAGCTAAGGTAGTTACAAGAAATTCCCTTCCTGAAATCGGAAGCCCATGCTGATCTGTAACTCTGATTGTAATATTCGCTTTGTTTTTTTGATGTGCTGCGATTGGCTTTTTATAATTTAGAGAAACCTTAAATGTTCCAATATCTCCCACGTAGCGGATAAACTCCTTAGGTCCGGACTGGCATCCTTCTGGTAATAATTCTAATGTTACGGACATGACTGGCTCATTAATTTTCAGAGTCGCAGGGAAGGAGATCTTAATTTGCTTTTTATCTGCCTTGACTGGGTAATTTCTTGAAAAAAGCATCCGTTTATCGGCTGCAGCTTCCACTTTCATGATGCCAGATTCGGCAGAATAGAGACCGTATTCGCAAGTTATTTGGATCTCCTCGGGAGTTCCTGTTTTTATCTCCGTAGAACGATCCGGATCAGGCGATATGATAGATATATAATCTGGAATCTGCTCTTTATCAGAGTCTGGTTTGCCCTTTATACCGAGCTTAATCTTTGCGAAATTCTTTGCTTCATCAATACTGGCCTGGCAGTAGTTAAGCAGACTTTTTACAGGTGCAAACAACTTATCAGTGTAGTCTCCAATGCCAGGTTCCTCTTGAGTTACGCGGTAAGAAGCCCAGAATTGTCCGCCAAATCTGCTCGAAGGAAAGGTTGCGCTAACTTTAAAACTATCCGCATATTTTCTATGAACTCTTTCGAGATCCATTCTAGTAGGGCCTTTTGCTGCATTTTTTACTCTCTTCGCTTCGGCTTCTATGGCTGCTTTCTGCATTGCTTCTAGGGCCTTTTTCCCTTCGACACTCCATATTTTTGTTATGCATACAGGAATACCCATTATTTCAGCTACATATCTTTCTAAACAAGGCATAATTATATTATCACAATTTTCTGTAATTAATTGAGGCGGGTAGTATATATACTGAACAGAACGGAATGTTATTCCCACATTATTTATTTCAATAGAACGTTTGTTAGTTCCCCAGGCTATCATATATTCGGCATTATTTTCATAAATCCATCTTAGCTTAGCATAGTTAACTATGCCCCAATAAGCGTAATCGATGAGAGCAACTGGGCGATATCTAGGATTTGGAGGCTTATTTGTTTTAGTACAATAGCCTTTATCCAAAAAATCAGGATCAAGTTTAAGATGCTTTTCTATATCATCTCTCATCCTCTCGAACCATACATTGAGATCGCCACATTCTTTACGTGCTTCTTCTATCATACTGCGTATTTCTTCACGTGAAAATTTCTGTATGCCATTATATTGCTGCTGTGCATTCCCTGATTGTGCAAAGCTTAGTAGAAAAAAAACTATTAAAGCACAAAAATACTCAAATCGTTTAATTAAAGTTAGTTTATAAAACATTTGACAAGGATTTACACAGACTCATAATATCTTTGTCGCAATTCTTCCGACAAGAAAAACTTAAAAGCAAATACAATTAATAAAATCAGTGAACGGGGATTTGTGCAGAAAAGCTTGAAAACTAATACATTTCTATTTATATATATTTCCCCTAAAATCAACTTTTTCGATATAAAATCGTTTTGACTCATAATTGACAGTAAATATAATCCTTATTTTCCCTTTTCTTATCCGATAAAAATCCTTCCACTTGCCTGTGAGTTTCTTTATATCTATACTAATATCCTCGCCTTTTGTTTTTAATATAAAGCTCTTTATTTCTCCTATAACTTTACCCGTAATTTTCTGTTTCTCAATAAATTTAAAAGCTTCTTTTGAAAAATCTACTTTCCACGTCATAATTCTATTTCTTTACTTTTAAAAACTTCTCTTCTTTTAGATGGAGAACCATATGCTTTCTCAATATCTTTCATCTCCTCTGGAGAAACAGAAGCCAGATTTTTTAAAACAAAATTAAATCCTTCTTCCTCTAATACTTCTCTTACAGCTTTTTTAAGCATGAGATATAACTCATCTTTGTTTATTTGTAATTCCATTTTATATCCTCCGAAAGGTGCATAGATATTTTATATTATTTTTCTAGTTTATACAAAATATGATTCATTAGTAAAAGCTATATTTGACAGGGCTCTGCGCGGATAAATACAGCAAATAATTAATAATTGCAGGCTACCGCCGGTGGACTTTGGTGATTTATAAATTTTCATTTAATCTCTAATCCGCTGTGTTCACCAGTGCGTTATATCAATAGGTATTCAAATATATTTTTTGGCACAGCTGATTTTTTTTATTTATTCGCTTTTCCATCCTTGTTTTCTGCTTTCCGGGGGTTTTGACTCATTTGCCGGAGCACTTCCGTCAGTGCTTCGAATTCTGTGGATTTGGAGAAGAAGTAGTCTGCCCCTGCTTCCATGCATTTCTTGCGGTACTGAGGGTAGGGGTAGTTTGTAAACATGATGACTACAGGCGCATGCTTGCTTCTTTTTATTGTCTCGAGAGCCAGGATTCCGTCTCCTTTTGGCATGCGTATATCCAGTATGACCACATTCGGTTTTAACCTTTCCACTGCCTCTACTGCTTCGTATGAGTCTTCGGCATGACCGATGATCTCTATGTCCTTTAATTCGGACAGCATTTCGATGAGGTGGGTGCGTAGAATTTCAGAGTCATCTGCTATAAATAAACGCATCTTTTTGCAATCCCCCGTTTTTAATGCTCAAGGGCCGGGGAAAGTCTTCACCTATTTGGCAAGGCCTATTTTATTCCGGTGGGAAAAGGCTTGTAAATCGGAGTATGTCTGATTTTTATGTAGGAGTTTGTCCTACAAGACCAGTGGGGAGGAAGAGGTACGCATATAAAATCTATATATACCAGATTGGAATAAACTTATTAAACAAAAAATGGACTTTACCTATTTTTGGAATTAATAGGCATTTCCTCGGGGGAAGATATTGACGACAGCAATAATTTCTTTTTTTGCCAATAACGCAAAAATTACTCTATAATTTCCAATCCTTAATCTATAAAATCCCTTTAATTCACCTGTCAAAGCTTTCACTTGAGGATTCTCTAAAGGATTTTCTTGTTGCGATAATGTAAGAAGTCTTTCTTTTATCCTTTTTCTTCGTTTCTTATCTAATTTCTGGAAATATTTCTCTGCATCAGAAGATATTCTAATCGACCAGCTCATTTATATCCTTTCCACCGCTATTTTTAATTTCCTCTAATCCTCTCCTGCATTCTTCAGCAAAACCTGGTATACCCATCAATTCAAGAGTTTCCCTATGCCTGTCAACATATTCATCTACGAGCTCTTCAAAGATTTTGCTTAAAGGTCTATTTTCATAACCAGCTATTGCTCTAACAAGCCTCAATTTTTTATCGGGAAGTCTCAATGTTGTCGCTCCCATGTTATCACCTCCACATAAATAATAATACCATGATATCATAATGTCAATAAGTAAAGACAATAACTTCGCTCTCGCTTATATATCGTCGCTTCAGGTTGCCATCCCTTAGGGTTAAGACCTCTCACGTTCATATACATACCTTTTGCTCGCACGCCGCCAGTTCCAACTCCGACAGCCCTATGCAGTGCTTGTTGCCATTTCTTCCTGCACAGTGACAGGCTTCATCCACTCCGAAAGACTGACCAGCTGTAAAACTTAACGAAGCTAATCTCTTCATTTTCATTACGGCTTACTCACCGAGCGCAAAGAGCTTCAGCATCGCTGTCACCAGCAACTGCTGTCTTTGCCTCTTCCGGCTGAATGGCAAATTAGCCGGACCGGATTTTCACCGGCTGGCATCTATACGCTTCGTGACACACCGGATTTTCGCAGATAAAAGATTAAAAGCTGTATTTTACACTGAGGACGCGGGGGACACGGATAAGAGTAAAGCACTTTCCAGTTTGTCGGGGGGAGTTTTTATAAAAGTGCTAAAGGCAGATAATAGATTTTACTGTCCTTATCATACCACGGTGCTCCTTGATAAATTACTATCCCATATTTTGCCCTGCCTGACTGAATGAAATCATTTAACACTGGTACATTGATTTTATTTATATTGTTTGTTGATTTTACTTCAATTGGAATAATAACTGAGTCTTCTTCGATAAGGAAATCAATACTCCCACTTTTATATTTTATTTGCCCGGATGGGGTTTGGTAATATGGCGTATAATAATAAACGGAAATTGGAAAGGGATCGAAATTCTGCCAGTTTCTGATCTGTGCATGAACAATACTTTCGAGATCAAAGCCATTGTCCGTATCTCCTGAAATTTGCCCCCTGTGAATGTAAAATGCAAGTCCAGGATCTACGAAAGAATAAATAATGTGATAACTTTGTTTATGGTCTATAAACAATTTCCTTACCCGACTTAATAAAAGTCCATTATTGCTGTAAAAATCAATTACTGCATTGATTCTTTCTCGCCTTTTTATACGGGTTTTATTAAGGATATTTTGATAAGTAAATTCTCGATTGTTCAACCTGGCGATTTCAGTAATAATAATCTCAGTAACTCTCTGATTTAAACCAGCAATTGGCTTGTAGCCTCTATCTATGACATTAGTAATGGCATATAGTTTTTCTTTATTGGTTTTTTCTCGATATACAAGCGGGGTAGTGCCGAATGAGCGATAGCGTTTAAAATCTTTGGTTATCTTCTTCCAATCTCCTTTAATTTCCAGAAGAGGTTCAGGTGTTTCTCCCTTGATCAACCGGCACCATAATGATCTATCAACTTTTTCACACAAATTCTTATGTGCATAAATTTCATTTAGACTAAAAGGATAAAGGCAAAAAGCTCGTGCACGGCGTTGCAATCTTTTTCTGGCCTCATTTAATAAATATTGTGGTTCAGAGCCTGTGACAATAAAGGACATTTTTTCCTCGTCAAAGGCCAGCTTAATAGCATCTAATATCTCAGGTGTTTTTTGGATTTCATCAATGAATACAAGAGCTCTTTCGGAAGTCTGGGAGCGAATACTCTTGACCAAATATCTTGTATCATCAGCAATGGCTTGCCGGAATCTCAGATCATCGCCTATAAAAGTAAAGCATTGAAAATTGTTGGCAAGATCACTGACGATTTTATTGACCAGTGTAGTTTTTCCAACCCCAATAATTCCAGCAAGAATAACACCACGTGCAGAGGGATGCTCTAAATATTCTTTTATTTCTGATTCTAATTGCCTTTGTATGTATTTCATCTGCTTGTTTTGTCTATTCTACTCTTTTTTATGGAGTCTATCATGATTATTATCGCTATATTTTGTAAAATATCAAGGTTTTTCTTTTATAGGTAGAAGGCTTATTTTACACTGAGGACACGTAAAAGATTAAGAATATTTTTCTTTTTTGCCTTGCATCTGCGGCAAGCTTGGCTCGTGAATAATCCAGGATAAACGATGTTTAATGATTGCTATTTGCCAGTCAATATTTGCTGATTGCAGGCTACCGCCGGTGGGCTTTGGTGAGTTATAAATTTTCATTTAATCTCTAATCTGCTGTGTGATACTAATTGGCATGCGTATATCCAGTATGACCACATTCGGTTTCAGCCTTTCCACGACCTCTACTGCTTCGTGTGAGTCTTCGGCATGACCGATGATCTCTATGTCCTTTAATTCGGGATCGTTCAGGTTTTTAGTTGTTTTCCTTTGAGAGCCATTCGACAATATATTTTGAAAATTTCTTAAAATCATCCAGGCCCTGGAGATTATCAAAGAGTTTGGCTGCATCAAACTCATTTGGTAAATAATCATGAATTATTCTGTTTCTGAAGGCGGGCATTCCTTTTATCTTCTCAGCAAACGTTTTTGGAAGTATGCCTCTATCTGATAGAGACAAAATAGCCTCTGCTTCACTTTCCTTTACTCTCCAGAGAGAAAGCGCAGTAGCAATGTGAATGCAGATCCGGGTTACATCCTGGATGGCACAAGCTAAACTATATTTTATGGCCTTTATTTGGATTGAGTTTTTTTTATCGAGAAAAAAATCCTTACTTGAAACAGAAATGGATTTGATATCCTCTATCTGTCTTTCAATATTATCAAGGTATTCGATTATCCGATCTTTCCTGACAAAATCTCTATTGTTCATTTAAATACCTGTTTTTATTCTTAGCAAAAGCATCTGGTTATACTCTTCAAGATAAGGTTTTAATTCAAAAAACCTATTCATAATCATCGTCTCAAAATCAACTCTCTCTGCTTCATCTTTTATTATAATGGGTATTCCTTCTTTTATTACTTTATACTTTAATAAAAAAGGTAATGTATTCAGTATCCTAAGATCAACATTATCTATGTGAAGTTGAGTAATTAGAGCAGCAGTTAGCTCTTTCTCCTTTTGAATGTAGTCATTTATATTCGAGGGTATAAGATAGACAGCAATATCAATATCGCTCTTGGAATGAATAAAATTGAGGGCATAAGAACCATAAAGGTAAGCAAAGAGAATTTCTTTCTCCTTCTCCAGGCTTTCTTTAAGAACTGTTATCAGCTTTTCTTTATTCATCTTTGAACCTTTAATTTCTGTATAATTAAACAATAAATCTTATTAAAAATCAAAAGTACCGACTAATAAGTAATAATTGCAGGCTACCGCCGGTGGGTATTTGTTAGCGATAAATTTTCATTTAATCTCTAATCTGCTATGTGATCAGGATGCAGTATAAAAACAGTTTGTAGTAGGGAGTGAAAAATGTACCAGGTAAAGTTTCTCAGTGGGAAGTCGGCAGAGGGTTAATCCAAAAGATTGTGTTCGATTGCGTAGCGGGTAAGTTCAGTGTTGTTTTTGAGGGCCATTTTTTTAAGGAGCCTGGAACGGTGTGTGCTTATGGTTTTTACGCTGAGCGAAAGCTCTTCTGCGATTCGAGAGACCATCTTCCCAGAGGCGATCATACACATCACCTGGTATTCACGGTCGGAGAGGGTCTCGTGAGGAAATTCTCCCATCCCACCAAAAAGTCTATCTGCCAACTTTTCGGCAAGGGAAGATGTTATGTACTTATGGCCTTTTGAGATTTTACGGATTGCTTCCTTCAGTTCGTCTGGCGCACGTCCCTTTGTCAGATATCCGGATGCACCTGACTTTAAAGCCCTGATGGCATACTGATCTTCTGGATAAATGCTGAGCACAAGCACAGGAATTGTGGGTTTTATGGATTTTACCTGCTTTAATATATCGAGTCCGCTGCGGCCTGGCAGGGAAATATCAAGAAGGAGGACATCGTAATTGCTGGCTGTAATTCTGTCGAGCACTTCGCTTCCGGATGAGGCTTCGCCAGATACGACCATATCGGAGGATTCCTCTATGATTTGTTTTACACCACGGCGGACTATTGGATGGTCGTCTGCAACTAAAACTTTGATTCTTCTATTTTTCATTTCCGTCTTTAAAGCTGCTCTATTTTTTATAAGAATACTTTAAAACCAAAACATGTTCAACAGATAAAAAAGGGGACAGATTTATTTTCTCTGAAAGAAAATAAATCTGTCCCCTTTTTTACTACTGAAGCGGTAGTGTCACTTTTAATGTGGTTCCTTTGCCAGCAACACCTGTAATCTCCAATGTACCATCGAATCGACGCAGGCGTTCACGTATCCCAACGATGCCGTATGACATGGGGCTTTTGACCTTGTCTTCGGCTATCCCTCTGCCGTTATCTTTAACTATTAACTCCAGACTCGGGGATTTTGAGGCGTGCTTACTTAAGCTTACATTGACTCTTGTTGCATGTGCGTGGCGGATAACATTCGTGAGTACTTCCTGAAAAATGCGGAATAGTGCTGTTGAAATCTCAGGACCAAAAGATTCATCTTCACAATTTATGTTGAGCTTACATGGGATTTTTGTGTGCTCTTCAAATTCCTGTGCCTGCCATTCAACAGCAGGTACTAGGCCAAGGTCATCAAGAAGTCCAGGTCTTAGCTCCGAAGATATTCGTTGTACGGCGAGGATTGTATTATCTATAAGCCTCATCATGGATTTAATTTTATGAGCAACCATTTTGTGGGGCTTTTTCTCTTTGGGTGCTTTGCGTGCAACCCAGGAAAGGTCCATTTTCAGTACGGTCAGCGCCTGGGAGAGTTTATCGTGTATTTCGCGTGCGATTCGTTTGCTTTCTTCTTCTTTTACAGACTGGAGGTGGGCGGAGAGATTCTGGAGATCTTCATGTGCTTTTCTCAATTCCTTCTGGGTGAGGCGGAGTTCTGTGATATCAGTAACCACTGCTATGGTTTCCTTGTATTTACCTTTTGAATCATAAATAGGCCAGGGTGAAACTAAAACCATGAGTTTGCTTCCGTCTTTCTTGTTCAGAGTAAGTTCGTAAGCGGAACGGATGCTTTTTTTACGCAAAGAAAGTTGATTTTTAAATTCTTTCTGGCTTTTTTCATCCATGAAGTCGGCTGCATTTCGGCCTAAGATTTCGGCCGGTGAAAATCCATGTTTCTCTATGAAACTGGTGTTCAGAAAGGTTACAACCCCGTTTTTGTCTGTTTTGATAAGGCCTTCGCTCATATTTTCTACAAGCAGGCGGTATTTTTCTTCGCTGTGGCGGATCCTTTTTTCTACTTTGTGATGGTAGAGTGCCATTTCGATTGTTATGTATAGGGGTTTCTCTTGAATAGGTTTAAGGAGATAGCCATATGGTTCGGTTCGTTTGGCACGCTCCATAGTTTTTTTATTTGAATAAGATGTAAGGTATATGACAGGGATGTCTAGGGATTTACGAATTTGGTCTGCGGCAAAGATTCCGCTCATTTTGGTGTTGAGAACGATATCCATAAGGACGAGGTCGGGTTTTTCAAACTCTGCTTTCTTAATCGCTTCTTCAGCGGAAATTGCTATGGATGTGACTTCATAGCCAAAATTGGTGAGAATCTTGCGCAGATCAGAAGCAATTATTAGTTCATCTTCTACGATGAGAATTCGTGCTTCTTTCATTTTCCAGATTATCGATGATTAATCATTTCGAAGTTACTATTCTGAGGTTGCCATCATCAAAAACGGTACCTGCAAAAACGGTACCTGGTACCTTTCTTTAGTTTTGCTTATTCTTATAATTCTCTATGATGGTGTGGAGCAAAACTTTGTCCCTTTCGGCCAGATTAAGAGAGTCTATCGCATCTTTTGTAAACAGCTCAAGCGATGCTACCGCAATCTTTGATTCTCTTTTTTTGTCCCGTCGAATGTGTGCACAGAGAATAAGATAGGCTCTTGACTCTATCAGAATCCGTTCGGCAATGGGAGATTTTCTTGAGAGCTCGAATAGTTTTGTGAAACTTTTTTCTGCATCTTTACACTTTCTTAGGTGGTACTGAATTTTGCCCGAAAGATGATATCCTATGAATTCATCCGGGTTTTTCTTTAGTAGATTCCGGAGTGTTTTTAAAGCATCTTTTTGCTTGTTGTTTTCCATGTGAAGTGCATAAAGGTCATAATAGAGTGGAACATCCTTGGGTTTTGCCTTTATTTTTCTCTCGAGTTCTCTGATGAGGTTTAGGTTCGCAGCCGGTTTTTTTGTATTCTTTTTTAGCATAGGGGCTATTGGTGGGGGTGGCGGAGGCTCTGCCATTTTAAAAGTAAGCAGCAGTTTTTGAAGAACAGCACGGGCAGAGTCATCCATGTCGATGCTTTGAAATCCTTTGTCCCCAAGTAAATTTTCGGCATCTCTTAAATATTTCTCGCTTTTCACGTTATCCTTTAAATAATAATAGCTGAGGCCGAGATAGATACAGGCCTTTGCCATAAGGTTATCTCTACCGTAAAGTCCAAAATTAGCCAGCTCCAGCTCTTTAACAGCATCTTTGTAATTTCCGGCAACGAACGACTGCACTCCTTTATGGAGGAGATTTGTATAAAAAGGATCTATTTGCTCTTGGGCAGAAACGGATGAGCTGGTATACGTGGTAATAAATGTAATAATGAATGTAAATATTATAAGAACAGGAAAAGGATTACTTCTAAATTTGTACATTAAAGAATCTCCCTTCTACATTTTGGTGACTATCTATTTTAATACGGCTTTGCTTTAACTAAAGCTTTTTCATTTATACAGCCAAAATCTCCATTTGTCAAAATAAAAAAGGGGACAGATAAAAGATTAAAATATTAGATGCAGATTTGCACGGATAAACCAAAAGGTACCTTGTACCATTTTCATTTTTTAGGTGCAATTACGAAAAAGGTGCCTGGTACCTTTTTTGGAAGTTGTATTATTACGGGAATGGATGTAAACTATATTTCCCAAAAAGAGAGAAAAATGACTCAGATTAAAGAAGCAAGAAAAGGCAACATCACCGCAATCATGAAGAAGGTGGCTGAAGAAGAATGCCTCCCTGTCGGAGAAGTGCTCGCGTTGGTAGCAGAAGGCAAAGTTGTCATTCCTTCAAACCCTAACCACTTCCCTATCCATCACGTTGGCATCGGTAAAAAACTCAGGACAAAAGTTAATGTTAACATAGGAACCTCAATGGACTTTCCCAAGCTTGAAAACGAAGTAAAAAAAGCCGAAATTGCAGTGAAATACAAGGCAGATACTATCATGGACCTGAGTACAGGCGGCGACATAAAAAAGATCCGCAACTCAATACTCGATAAAGCACGCATTCCTCTGGGAACAGTACCTATCTATGAAACTGCCATCAAAGCCATCGAACAGCGCGGCGCCATCGTGGACATAAGAGAGGATGACATCTTTGGAATGATAGAGAATCAGGCCAAAGAGGGAGTAGATTTCATTACCGTACACGCAGGACTCACATTAAAAGCAATCGACAGGCTGAAGAATCAGGGACGTGTGGCGGATATCGTATCGCGGGGTGGGGCTTTCCACCTTGCATGGATGCTTCATAATCAGAAGGAAAATCCTTTATACGCAGGATTTGACCGTCTGCTCGAAATCGCCCTCAAATATGACTTGACTCTGAGTCTTGGGGACGGGCTGAGGCCAGGAGCCATTGCGGACTCCACTGACCGCCCTCAAATTGAGGAACTGCTAACCCTGGGCGAACTCGTGAAGCACGCCAGGGAGCAAAATGTACAAGTCATGGTGGAAGGACCAGGTCATATACCGCTTGACGAGATTGCAATGAACATTAAAATTCAGAAACGTGTGTGTCAGGAAGCTCCATTCTATGTGCTGGGACCGCTTGTGACAGATATTGCACCTGGATATGACCATATTGTCTCGGCTGTGGGTGGTGCAATTGCCGCTTCGGAAGGGGCGGATTTTCTCTGTTATGTGACTCCAGCAGAACATTTAGGGCTTCCGTCGGTTGATGATGTTAGGGAAGGGCTCATTGCCTCGAGGATAGCTGCCCATGCTGCCGACATCGTAAAGAGTGTAAAAGGCGCAAGGGAGAAAGATTTGAAGCTTTCAGAAGCAAGGAAAAAGCTCGATTGGGATGCTCAGTTGGAGATTGTGCTTGACCCACACAAGTTTAAAGATATAAGGAAAAAAAGAAAATCAAAATCAGATGCCTGTTCCATGTGCGGTGACTTTTGTGCTTTGCGCATCGTAAGCGAATTTCTTAATTCTGAGGGAAAACTTGATGAGTGTGGCTTCTAATGTTATCCCCATTTTTTCTGGGCTTCTCTTCGGAACAGCAGGCGTACCTCAATCTACTCTCAATTTAGGGACATCAACCCTCTTTGGAATCCAGCAAATCAATAAACTAGGACTTGACTGCCTCGAGATAGAATTTGTCAAGGGCTTGAAAATGGGGAGCGATACGGCAGCACAGATTAAGAAAGCGGGCCAAAAATACGGAGTGAGCCTGAGTGTGCATGCGCCGTACTATATAAACCTAAATTCACCGGAGAAGGGAAAGAGAATTGCGAGCCAGGAGAGAATCATGCAGTCGGCAAGGCTGGCAGAGATGTGCGGTGCTAAAAATGTCGTGTTTCATCCGGGATATTATGGAAAGGGAAGCGCTGAAGAAGCATACGAGTGTGTCAGAAAGGAAATCAAGGAAGTTATTTCAATCCTGAGGCAGGACAGGAATCGGGTTGTGCTGAGACCCGAGACCATGGGTAAAAAGTCGCAGTTTGGCTCCCTTGAGGAAATCCTTTTTCTGTGCCAGGAGATAGACGGAATTCTACCATGTGTTGATTTTTCGCATATCCATACGAGAAGTGGAAAAGCAAACACTTATTTAGAATTTCACAGGATTTTAAAAAAGATAGAAAAGAAACTTGGTAAGGAAGCACTGAAGAATATGCATATCCATGTGTGTGGGTCAATATACAATGATAAAGGAGAAATAAAGCACATAAACCTGCAGGAGTCTGACTTTCAGTATGACGAATGGGTGCAGGTGCTGAAGGATCTGGACGTTGAGGGTTCGGTCATATGCGAGAGCCCGCAGCAGGACAAGGATGCCCTCCTACTAAAAAATCTTTTCAGCGTAACTTACTAAAGAATGAGAATAAAAACGGTACCTAGTACCTTTATTCTTCTTTATAAGGGAGTATCTTGATCTGCCTGGGTCTCTCTGGCATCGGTCTTAACATTAACCTTTCTTTTAATGGATCTTATTAAACCACTTATCATGGCCAAAATCCTGATCAACTTATCCTCCAGGTCAATAAAATCTCCTTCAGCTAAATATCCGAGGTCACGAGATATTATCAACCTTGTTCTGAGTCCCGCTGCAGAAGTCTTTGCCATTAAAAGGAACTTTATAAATTCAGAATCTACGCCACTTTCTTTGCCTTCTGCTATATTTGAAACAACGGAAATTGCTGATTCTCTTAATTGATTCCTCATTGTAATGTCATCTTTCAAATTTCCGTCTGTTGAAATTCCATACATTTCCACTGCGAGTTCTTTTGCCTGCTGCCAGCACCCCAAATTTGTAAAATTATAAAAGTCACTCATACTCTCCCTCCTCTTCGGATATTTTCTTCCTCATTCAATAGACGAACAGACTAAAAAATATTCTCACTTATATTTCATTTGGCACAGAAAAAGAGAAGTAAAAAAGGGGACAGATTTATTTTCTTTCAGAGAAAATAAATCTGTCCCCTTTTTTATTTTTACCAGCGGTAGACGACTGCTCCCCAGGTAAATCCCCCGCCGAAAGCAGCCATAACAACTATGTCGTCCTTTTTCAGATTACCCGCTATTTTAAGCTCGTGAAGGCCGATTGGAATTGTAGCCACAGACATATTTCCGTACTTGTGAATGTTCTTAAACACCTTCTCCGGAGGGAGCTTGAGCCTTCGGCCGGTGGCGTCGATGATTCTTATATTAGCCTGGTGAGGCACCAAATAATCTACGTCATCACAAGTCAATCCTGCTTTTTTGAGTGCTTCCAGAGCCGCTTCTTGCATGCTCTTCACAGCATATTTGAAGACTTCATTCCCTGCCATCTGAATGAAATGAAGCCCCTTATCGATTGTTTCTGCAGAAGCCGGCATTCGTGACCCTCCCGCAGGCAGAATAAGAAGTTCTCCAAGATTCCCATCAGCCCTACAGTATGAAGAAAGCATCCCTGACTCATCATCACTCTCCTCAAGCACTACTGCTGCTGCCCCGTCGCCAAAAAGAACACAGGTACCTCTGTCTTCCCAATTCGTTATCTTGGTTAATGCCTCTCCCCCAATAAGAAGAATCCTCTTGTATGCACCATGTAAAATGATGGATTCCGAGATCATCATTCCATAGAGAAATCCAGAACAGGCAGCAGAAATATCAAAAGCCGGAATCTTGTCGGCCCCGAGAGCTTTCTGCACCCAGCAAGCCGTAGAAGGGAAAAGCGTATCCGGAGTGACAGTTGCAAAAATAATGAGATCAATATCTTTTATCCCGACTCCTGCATCCTTAAGAGCATTCCGAGCCGCTGCAATTCCCATATCAGAAGTAGCTTTATCCTTGGATAAGATCCTCCTTTCCCTGATACCTGTCCGTGTAACGATCCACTCATCCGAGGTGTCAACCATTTTCTCCAGGTCAAAATTCGTAAGTACTTTCTCCGGAACATAGTATCCTGACCCTACAATTTTAATCCGTCGCTCACTTTCTTTATTCATGCTTTTTCCCAGAAGCCATATTCTATAACATACCTCTTTTCAATTTGCAAATATACATAAAGAAATGTAAAATCGAAAAAGCGATGAAATCCCCAGAGAGTTATTCAACCTTTGTCTTGCTTTTATGCCTTATCATACTTTCTCCCGCTGCTGCATGGCCTCAATTGACACTCGGGCAATATGAAGATGAAGCACCTGTCCGTACATGGAACCTACCCTTGGTCACATCAGCACAGTCGCTTTCCATGGGAGGCACGCAGTTTGCTTTTACCCAGGACTGTTCATGCGCGCTTACAAACCCAGCACTTCTTGACAGGCTGCCAAGAATCTCCTTTGCCCTAAGCCTGTCCACAACCAGGGCTTCTCTTTCAAAGTATTCCATCATTAATACCGGAGTGATTCCCACAGAAGGAAACAGTACACTCGGCCTTTATGCGGCAGATTTCGCAGGAGTTTCATTACGTCTTAAGGGATGGACATTTGCTCTCAGCACGGCGCTTATCGAAAATTATGACCGCCCTCATGTAAAATTAGAATACACCTACCTTGGCAGCCCCTACGAATCTCTTGATTTTAATCAGGGAGGAGAACTTAAAAACATAAACATTTCTGCATCACATAAAATTTTCCGCAAAGTTTCTCTTGGGATCGGAGTAAACTTCGTCTCAGGTTTTTTTGAAAAAAATATCGAAGAAAAATGGACACAATCGAACATAACCATTACGAACAGTATGTCCCACGACTTTAGCGGTTTCTACTTTAACGGAGGGCTCCTTTTGGATGTATCGGACAGTTTTACTGCGGCTGCCGTGTTCAGAACTCCTTACAGCAAAAAAGCCGACAGCCAGAGTCTCATCGAGTACAATGCGCCGCAGGGAGACACCGATATAAAAATCGAAGCTTCTAGCAAATGCAGTTTCAGACAGCCTCTCATGATTGGTGTTGGGATAAACTATAAGCCATCCGAAAACGTCAGGATTGCTTCAGATTGTGCATTTTTCAACTGGTCCGAATATAAAGTCAATTATTTCGAAGAAGATCTCAAGAGAGATTTTAAGAACATTCTTAAGATAGGTGCCGGAATCGAGTATATAACTTACCAGAGATATTTTAACAGAAACATCGAAGTTCCTTTCAGGATAGGCGCTGTTTATGACCCTCAACCGATGAAAAATCCCAATTCCCAATATTTCTATTTTACATTCGGGATAGGAGCAAAATACGGAAAATTCTTTTTAGATGCTGCCGGAATGGTCGGAAAGGAGAAAGGCTCAGGAGATAACCTTATAGGTCAGAAATTCTCAATTACTTTAGGATTGTACCTATGACCTTTTCAAAACGCATAAATCAGCCTCACGCAAAGGCAGAACTGGCATGAAGAAAGCTCTTATTCTGCTTGCGGTGTTTTTCTTCCTGCTTGCTCCACTGCGCTCTGAGGATTATTACAACACCGCTGAAATTGTAAGCATAGAAAAGACTCCGGGAATTATTGCGAAGATCAGGAATATGGGTCTGGACCTTCTGATGGAATGGGAAGGAAGAATCTATATTCTTGCCGGATTTGAAGATATAGTTAAACTTCAAATTGAAAATATCCCTTACAAATTAGAAGGATCAGATCTCTCATCATCAAACACACAGGATGCCGCGGCCCAAAGCAGCATCAATGGAGAGTACCATTCATATTATGAGATCGAACAAGAACTTACAGCCATGGAATTATCTTATCCTTATCTCGCCAAAGTCTTTGATATTGGCGACAGCCTTGAGAACAGGAATATATACGCCCTTAAAATAAGCGACAATGTGCAGATCGACGAGGATGAAGCAGAAGTCATTTTTCTCGGCTGCCACCATGCAAGGGAATGGATTTCTGTGGAAGTTCCTTTTTTGCTCGGAAAATATCTTGTTGAGAATTACGAGACAAGCGCTGAGGTCAAAAATCTGGTTGATCGGAGCGAAATATGGATCATTCCTTTAGTCAATCCGGACGGTCTTGAATATTCAATTCACTTTTACAGGTACTGGAGGAAGAACAGGCGCTTAAACGAAGACGGAACTTACGGCGTTGATCCCAATCGAAACTATGGGTATAAATGGGGCCTAGACAATAATGGTTCGAGTCCTGATACTTCTTCGGAAGTATACCGGGGGCCTGCGCCTTTTTCTGAGCCTGAAACCCAGGTAATTCGCAACCTTTTTGCACAAAAGGAATTCAAAGCATTAATCAGTTACCACAGCTTTTCCAAAGTAATCATGTACCCATGGGGATACACGAATCAGCCATCAGAAAAAGAGGCTCTTCTAAACACTATGGCTGGGGAAATGGCTTCTCTTATCCAATCCGTAAACGGCAGTATTTATGAATACGGCCCGGCAGGCTCATCATTATATCTAACAAACGGGGATACAACAGACTGGGCTTTTGGAGTCTACGGCATTCCTTCCTTCACTATAGAACTTCCACCGGTTGACCATATGCAAGGGGGATTTTTCAATGCCGAAAATGACATTTATCCGATCTTCAGCGAAAATCTTCCAGCAATGCTCTATCTTATCGGCTGGTCAATCAAACAAAAAAATCAGGACGATACGAAGCTAAATAAAAAATATGAGAGACCGGAGAGCAAAAAGTTAAATGTGAAGTACTAGTATAAGCAGTATAAAACCAGTAAGAATTTGAGGGGATGGAGGAAGCGACATTGAAAGATTTAGCCTTTCTGAGTCGATCTTCGAGGGAATCCGACAAAGTCGGGCCTGATGGATGTGTGAGCACTGTAGAATCAATGGAGCTGTGTTAATTGTGGCTCGCGGACATTGTGGCGGTGCTTAAGATAAACATGCGGAGTTCCAGCAGAGCCGAGAAGATCGGGGAGGAAATGGCGTTAAAAATCTTAGTGGAGCGCAGACATGCCCTCAAATTCATTCGCTCCTCTTCTTCTTGCCTTCTAACCAGATATGCATTATTGCGATGAACCGAGTCAAAAAAAGGTACCTGGTATCTTTTGAACAAAGGTGGGGCTTGACAAAGCAAGTATAAACATAAAAAATATTTGAATAATTTTGATAAAAGAATGAGAGTATTTTTCGAAGAGATTTTCTCAGCACAAAACCCCCCACCAGGTTCTCGTGAGGGAATTCCTTACTGGACTTTCTGGCTTCTTCTCTGCATCATCCTGCTTTTATTGACTTTCATTTTCCTGCGAGACAAGGACTTAAGAAAGAAAGTGGATTCATTCTTTTTCGGAGCTAAGAAAAAGATAATTAAACTCAGACTTCAGGCAAGGCTCAAAAAACAGAAACAAAAAAAGAAAGAAATCTTCAAAGAATTAGGACAAAAGGCCTTTCAAAAAAGCATAGAACTTGAAGAAAACGAGTACTCCAATAATGAGCTTCGGAAAATGGAAGAAAATAAAAATAATCTCAATAAAGAATTCAAAGGTATCGAATCCAATATAGACAAGCTTAATTCAAGCCTTAAGGAAGATATCCAGAAGTACGAAACACAAATCGCCAGGCAAAAATTAAGAAAAAAGCCTCATTACGAAAGCCTCCGCGAAAGTAAAAATAAAGAAAAGCAGATAGAAACAGAAATCGCTCAGATGCAAAATGACCTGGAAGCAGCAGCAAAAGAAATAAGTTCTTTAAAAACAGAGGCTGTGTTACAAGAAGAAAACAACAATCCTACGAAAAAAGTGGAAAAAACAGAAAAAAAGGAAATCAAAAAAAAGATAAATAATTTAGAATCAATAAAGGAAAAAACAGACCAGAAAATTACAATACTCGTTGGACAAAAATTAATGCTAGAGAAAGAGAGCCAGAAATATCAAGAAAAAATCGATAGGTATGACGAAAAAATAAAAAACGCCGCAGAAGAGAAAAAAAAGCAGACTCAGGAATTCCAAAAAGAAATCAAGGAATGGGAAAAGAGCAAGGCAAAGGTTTATGAGAAAATCAGAAACTTGGATAAGAAAGAAGAGCCTCTTTTTATGAAACTGGGGGAGCTGGCAGATAAATCAAGAATCGAACATAAGGAACTTGTTATATTCTATTCCAGGATAGACAGGACGAACAAACGTATTAATGATATAGGCAGACAGATTAAAGAGTTGGAATAACCGCAGACATCCACTCAAATTCATTAGCTCTACCCTTTTTTGATTAAGAATTAAATGTTATGCTGAAGGAAATAGTAACGTAATCTGCATATATAATGGATAATAAATAATGGTGTCGGCATTCTTTATGAATAATTCAGGAGTACCTGGGTTATTCACGAGCCAAGCTTGCTGTAGATGCAAGGCACAGTGTGTGAAGCAATTTTTATGAATAATTCAGGAAGATGAAGGAGCGAATGTTAGTCCACATCTGTTGTGCTCCTGACGCTCTTTATGTCATGGGCATTCTCAAAAACGACTTTGACATAAGCGGGTACTTCTACAATCCTAATATACATCCGCAAAAAGAATATAAGCTAAGACTTCAAGAAACAAAAAAAGTGGCTCGAATCATCGACTTTGACCTAATCGAAGAAGAATATGACGACAATAGGTGGTTCAAAATAACCAAAAAATACAAGCAAGAACCTGAGAAAGGAATAAGGTGTGATATCTGCTATGCAATACGACTGGAAAGGACGGCACGTAAAGCTGCAGAACTGGGCTTTAACAGCTTCACCACAGTCATGAGCCTGAGCCCCTGGAAAAAGGCAGATGTACTGAACAGAATAGGCAGGATGTTCGCCTCCAGGTACAAGATTCACTTTCTTGAGTCAAACTTCAAGAAAAAGGACGGTTTTCGTAAGAGCGTTGAACTGAGTAAACAGTACAAACTTTACCGCCAAAACTACTGCGGCTGCCTCTATTCAATGCGTAAGGATTGAGGGATCTGATTTGGTTCATCGCAGAAATGCCCTCAAATTCATTCGCTCCTCATATTTTATTAAGTCTTATCTTTATCCCTCCAAAAAATGAGAGAATCAAATTAAAAAATAAGGCTCCAACAAATCCAACTATTCCGAGTATTATGAAACCGTATACTCCACCGAAAAGGCCGCACATAATTGTTGCGATCAGCTTCCCCTGCAGATCCCTGAGAAAGAGCGGGAAAATACTTGCTATCCCGGAAAAATAATCGACTGCACCTACAAAAGCCCCGAGAACAACCCCAAAGAAAAACCCGGTCAGACCAAAAAACAGGAGAAACGATATGGGATTAATAGAAGAAAATAGGTAGTAAGAATGTTCTTCTTTTGCAGTGCCTAAGCTTTGGTTTTTGTATTCATCAGATATTTCCACGCTATCGGTATAAGAAAACTCTTTATTTCTGAATTTCCTACCGCAATATTCACATTCCTCTGCTTCGAGGTCATTCTCAAATCCACAATAAATACAAATCGTCTTTTTCTGACTAAGTGATTGAGGATTGGACTCAACCCAATTTTTTCCATCAAAACTATACCATTTCCCTGTTCTTGCACCTATTGTCCAGCGTTTTCCCGAATTATCTGTAAGCCGCAGCTTTTTTAGCCTGTCTTTAAATTCCCTGTCAGAAATCCTTCTCTGTCTGTATTTCAGTTTCAGATTTCTGAACTTATCCTCTATATCTTTAAACTCTTTTTCCATTTCAACCCATCAATTCAGTTTATTTCTTTACCTGAGTTATTCTGCCCATTATATTCAAGACATCCATCATATGCAAGAAATATTCTACTTTCCCTCAAATTCATTGATACTTTAGCAGTCATGCGTAATTCCTTTATTTTCAACACATTTATAATTTGTTTATTATCAACAACTTAACTGCAGTGCCCGATTTTTGTGCAAACTGTCGTTTCTTGAAGAAACTTATAAAGTTTTGCTTTAAATTGCAAGGTTTTTCCACAACTTTTCCACAGTTTCTGTGAAAAACTTTTGCCCCCAATATTTGCTTCTCTAAAACGAAAATTGTTTTATTACATCGAACAAATTATATCCTTTTATTGGATCAGGAATAAAAGAAAAAATAAAAATCAAGAGTATTAAAAATCCAACGAATTTTCTCCCGGACGACAACGGTACTTTCTCATCTGCAATGCGAGGATGCTTTAGCCCCAGGAAAGAAATGAGTAATGCCCAAACAAGCCACCCTACCCAGAAGAAAATCCCCATGACAATAAAAGCCACAAGGATTAATGGGACAAAACGCCTGGTCCTTTGCCCAAATATTGCATAGGAAATATGGCCGCCATCAAGCTGTCCAACCGGAAAGAGATTCAAGGCCGTGACAAGAATCCCTACCCACCCTGCAAAAGCAATAGGATGGAGGATCAGATCGAAATTCTCTGATATCCCCTTGAAAATTATATTTCCAATAATTTTCAAGAGAAGGGGCTCTCCAAAAACAATACTCCCCTCGTGAGGAATAGAAGGAACTACTTTTGAAAGAGAAAGGCCGTAAATCAGAGTTGGAACAGCAAGCACAAACCCCGCTAACGGTCCTGCTGCCCCTATATCAAAAAGCTGCCGCTTTCTAGTAATAGGTGATTTGATCTTGATAAAAGCCCCCATTGTGCCGATTAATGTTGGAGCCGGAATAAAATAAGGAAGAGTAGCGTTTATTCTATAATAGCGGCATGTCAGGAAATGACCGAACTCATGGCAAAGCAAAATACTGAGGAGCACAACAGCATAGACCATACTCATGGATATGATTTGAGGGTCTTTAATAGAATCCACCAAGTCAATCGAAAGTTCAGAATTCTGGCTGATAACATCTGCATACTTATAACTAATACTCCACGTTATTCCTACAGAAAAAGTAGAAATGATTGTTACAACAAAGAGCAGAACATTCAGCCAGATCTTGGTTCTTACAAAAAAGGGCTCCTGCTTGAACCCATTGTTGGTAAAATTTACAGCTTTCTCTTCCATTTATCTCGATAAAAAAATAGGAGTGACATAAATCACTCCTATCTTAAAACTTTAGTAAGTTATCCCTATTCTTTCAGTTTCGCAGATTTTATTTCAAGCTCTTCCCTTGTTTCTTTATGCTCAGGATCAGGGATACACGCTTCAACCGGACAAACAGCAGCACATTGAGATTCATCATAATGACCTACA